>NZ_JAMYLO010000030.1:0-54839 GCF_040318075.1 Mesorhizobium sp. M1328
ATACGAGATCGTCAGAGAAAGAACGGCGTAGGGCCATGCCTGCCTTAGAATGGGCCAGAGGGACGACTCGCGTATCCAGGGAAATTGCGGAAACAGCGAGCCCAGTCCGTAGTAGAGCAGCCACAGCTGGAGCAGCAGCGGCGTGCCGCGAATAATCGTGCAGAACACCTTGGCCGGCACGCTCAAAATCGGCGGGCCGATCACCTGCGCAAGGCCGAGGGGAATGGCGAGCGCGATGCCCAGCGCCGACGTTACCACAAGCAGCCAGATGGTTCGCCATATGCCTTGCAAAGCCAGCGGCAGATAGGTGGGTAGCCAATCCCAGCGCATGAGAAAAATCGATGCCAGTACGACAACCAGCGCGATCAAGATCAGCGCTATGCGGTGCGGCCGCATCCAGAGCGAGGCCCGTGCGGCGGCGTCAATGACTGGAGTTTCGGCCGCCATCAGTGCGATCCAGCTATCGACGGCATGCCGCGTCGCGCCCAGCGCTCAACGCGCCCGATAACGACGTTGGAGACGAGGGTCAGAGCGAGATAGAGCGCGCCCGCCGCCATGAAGAAGGTGAAATAAGCCTTCGTCGCGCCGGCGGCCGTCCGTGTGGTTTGGGTCAGTTCATTAACGCCGACGATCGCGAGAAGCGCGGTGTCCTTGGTGGCGATCAGCCACAGATTTGCCAGCCCCGGAATGGCGAAGGGCAGCATCGCCGGCAGCGTTATGCGCCTGAGAAGCAGGCCGGGAGGCATTCCATACGCCCGCGCGGCTTCGATCTGGCCCTGCGGAATGGCGCGGATCGCGCCGCGCAAGACTTCGGTGGAGTAGGCGCCCTGCACGACCCCGAGCACGCCTATGCCGGCGACAACCCCGTTGATGTCGATCGCGGCATAGCCGAGCGCGGTAAGCAACTGGTTGATGAGGTCGGTACCAGCGAAATAAAGCAGCAGGATCAGCACCAGCTCGGGCACTGCGCGGACCACTGTGGTGTAAACTTCCAGCAGGTCACGGACCACCGGCCCGCCATAGAGCTTGCCATAGGCGCCGCCTACGCCGATCAAAAGACCAACCCCAAAGGAACCGAAAGCAATTCCGACGGAGTTTGCCAGCCCATGCAGAAGGCTGAGACCCCTGCCGTTCGGCGGTTCGAAGGACAGCAATTCCAGCGAACTGGCTCCGAACATGGTGGCGAGAACGTCGCTCAGCTTATGTCCCCTGGACTTGCGGGTTGAGGCGCCAATGATGCGTCACGCCGGACATGCCCACCGCGACGACGGCGGCTAGGCATGCCGGCTTGATGCCGTTGCCGTCAGTTGGACTGTGACTCGCCGCCGTAGATGTCGAAGTCGAAGTACTTCTTGGTGATTTCGGCATATTTGCCATTGGCCCGAATGGCCTTGATGGCGGCATTGATCTTGTCCTTTAGTTCCGTGTCGCCTTGGCGCATGCCGGCGCCCACGCCAGGCCCGAGCACTTCAAGGTCGGGCGCGACATAACCCTTGAGGTCGCAGCACGCTTTGCCTTGGTCCGATTTCAAAAACGCGTCGAGCGCGATCGAATCGGCCTGCGTGGCATCGATTCGGCCGGCGCCGAGATCCTGATTTGCCTCGTCCTGCGTCTGGTATTCCTTGATTTCGGCGGCGTCGGTGAAGTGCTTCTTGGCGTAGGCGGCGTGCACCGTGGATGCCTGAACGCCGACTATCTTGGCTTTCAGCCCCTCAGGTGTCGCATCGAATTTCTGATCCTTGGCGCCGATCACCGCTGTCGGCGTGTTGTAATATTTGTCGGAGAAGTCGATTTCCTTCTTGCGTTCGTCGGTAATGGACATCGAATTCATGATCGCATCGATCTTCTTGGTCTTAAGTGCCGGGATGAGGCCGTCCCATGGGACTGGCGTCAATACGCAATCCAGCTTGGCTTCGCCGCAGATGGCATTGACGATGTCGACTTCCCAGCCACCCCACTTGCCGGAAGCATCCTGCGAGTAAAACGGCGGATAGGCTTCAGGCGAAAAACCCACCTTGATCTGTTCGGCGCTTGCCGAAAATGCGCTCGACAATGCGATCAGCGTGGCCGCGAGCGCCGTTTTGAGAAAAGGTTTCATTTTTTCAGTTCTCCCGTTTTTTGGTTTTGACGTTCCCGTCTGCTTTTCTCGCAAGTCATCCAACATTGCGCAGAAACTGCTTCAGCCTTTCGGATTTGGGTGCGCCGAAGATCTGTTCCGGCGGCCCTTCTTCCTCGACCAGCCCGTTATGGAGGTAGACGACATGCGTCGCGACCTCGCGGGCAAACTTCATCTCATGGGTGACCAGCACCATGGTGCGGCCTTCGCGCGCCAGGTCGCCGATCACCTTCAGCACCTCGCCGACCAGCTCCGGGTCGAGCGCCGAGGTCGGCTCATCGAACAGCATGACGCGCGGATTGATGGCCAGCGCCCTGGCGATCGCGGCGCGCTGCTGTTGGCCGCCCGACAGATAGGCGGGATAGACGTCGCGTTTTTCGGCCAGGCCGACGCGGGCGAGCAATTTCTCCGCCTCGCCGATCGCCACATCGCGCTTGACGCCGAGCACATGCACGGGAACCTCGATGACGTTCTCGATCAACGTCATGTGACTCCACAGATTGAAGTTCTGGAAGACCATGCCGAGTTTGGAGCGGATGCGTTCGATTTGCTTGCGGTCGGCGGGCACGGTGTGGCCGTAGCTGTCGGCCTTCAGCTTTATCTCTTCGCCATTGACCCGGATGATGCCGCTGGTCGGGTTCTCCAGGCAGTTGATGCAGCGCAGCAGCGTCGACTTGCCCGAGCCGCTGCCGCCGATGATGGCGATCACCTCGCCATCGCGCGCCGACAGCGAAACGCCCTTCAATACATGCAGTTTGCCGAAATTCTTGTGCAGGTTCTCGACGTGGATGGCTTCGGCAGCGCCGTTCTGCGCCGTATGCTTCAGGGCGGTGGCCGGCGCTGTCATCGTCGCGGTGCCCCGCGGAGCAGCCGAGGCAGTCCTTGCTGGAATTTTTTACCCATTACCCGTCACTGGACAGCGTTCCGATTCTCAAGATGGACCGTTCCGCTTGCCTCCGTCAACCGCAGTTTTTGGACCATTGATCACGGCCAGCCGAGTGGCTATTGGCAGGGCGGGCGCGTTTCAGGAGAATTTAGTGGGCAAAGCATACGGGTCTCAGTCGATGGCCGGGCCGCTGCAGCGTGTGCTGATGCGCTCCGCCGCCAGCGCCATGCATCGAGCCAAAGCACTGGATTGGCACTATGGCCCGGGCTTCGATCCGCAAAAGGCGGCGGCCCAGCACGAAGCGTTGGCCAGGCTGATTTCGGCCTCAGGCGCCGAGATCGAATGGCTGAGCGACGCCGATGACGGGCTTGCCGATTCTGTCTTTACCCACGATCCCTCGCTGATGACCGATCATGGCGCGGTCATCCTTGCCATGGGCAAGGCGCTGCGCCGGCCCGAGCCCGGCCTGCACGAGGCAGCCTACGGGCGCATGGGCATCCCCGTCCTCGGCCGTATCGAGGCTCCCGGCCAGGTCGAGGGCGGCGACTGCGTGTGGGTGGATGCAAACACGCTGGCCGTTGGCCGCGGCGTGCGCACCAATCAGCACGGCATCCAGCAGCTCTCCAACCTGCTTTCACCCAAGGGCATCCAGGTCTACGGCTTCGACCTGCCGCTCTGGCAGGGCGAGGAGGCCTGCCTGCACCTGATGTCGGTGATCAGCCCGCTCGCCGACGATCTGGCGCTGGTCTATGCGCCGCTCCTGCCGGTCGCCTTCCATCAGATGCTGCGCGAACGTGGCATTCGGCTGGTCGAGGGCGACGCCGACGAATTCTTCGCCTCGAATGGGCTCAGCCTGAACGTCCTGCCGACCGCGCCGCGCCAGGTTATCGCCGTTGCCGGTTTTCCGAAGACGGCGGCTGCCATGCAGGCCGCTGGCTGTACGGTCTCGACATTCGAGGCCGATGCGCTGTGCGTTGCCTGCGAGGGCGGCCCGACCTGCCTCACACGCCCGGTGTTAAGACAATGACGACGATCGGCGAAGCGCTCATCACCTTGCTCGAAGCGCACGGCGTCGACACCGTCTTCGGCATTCCCGGCGTGCACACGGTCGAGCTCTACCGCGGGCTGGCGCGGTCGAAGATCCGTCACGTCACGCCGCGCCACGAGCAGGGCGCCGGCTTCATGGCCGACGGCTATGCGCGCGCCAGCGGCAAGCCGGGCATCGCCTTCGTCATCACCGGGCCGGGGCTGACTAACACCATCACCGCCATGGGCCAGGCGCGCGCCGATTCGGTGCCGATTCTGGTAATCTCGGGCGTCAACGCCACACCGACGCTGGGCAAAGGCCTTGGCCATCTGCATGAACTGCCGGACCAGCGCGGCATGATGGAGAAGGTGGCGCTGTTTTCGCACCGTGTCACCGAGGCCGGCGAACTGCCCGGCGTGCTCGCCCGTGCCTTTGCGCTGTTTTCATCCTCGCGTCCGGGTCCGGTGCACATCGAGATCCCGACCGATGTCATGAGCCTGCCTGCCAACGGCATCGTGCCGCTGCTGCGGAATTCAGCGCCGCCCGAGCCGGATGTGGCGGCGATTGCAGAGGCGGCAAGGCTATGCGCGTCTGCCCGCCGGCCGCTTATCCTGGCCGGCGGCGGCGCCAAAGCTGCCGAAGCGCCGTTGCAGCGCCTGGCCGAGAGGTTGGGAGCGCCGGTCGTCCAGACCGCCAATGCGCGCGGCCTGCTCTATCGCCATCCGCTTGGCGTGCCGGCCAGCCCCAGCCTGAAGGCGGTGCGTGCGCTAATGGCCGATGCCGACCTGGTCATTGCCGCCGGCACCGAATTCGGTCCGACCGACTATGATGGCTATGGCGACGGCGGTTTTGTCCTGCCCGCCAATCTGATCCGCATCGACATCGGCGCCGACCAGCTTGCCCGCCGGCCTGCGCGGATTTCGATCCAGGCCGATTGCGGAGCGGCGCTCGACGCGCTGCATGCCGAACTCGGCACGGGCGAGGCGCAATCGGGCGACGGCGCCGCTCGCGCCGCCGCGACGCGGCAAGCGGCCTTTGCCGAGATTGGCCCGGCTATGCAGGCGCAATTGCGCGCCGTCGAGACGATCCGTGATGCACTGCCTGGCGCGATCATCGTCGGCGATTCGACCCAGCCGGTCTACGCCGCCAACCTCTACTACGATCACGACCGGCCGGGCGGCTGGTTCAACGCCGCCACCGGCTTCGGCGCGCTCGGCTATGGCCCGCCGGCGGCGATCGGTGCCGTCCTTGCCAGGCCTGAGGCGCCGGTCGTTTGCCTCACCGGCGATGGCGGCTTCCAGTTCACCCTGCCGGAACTGGGCGCCGCGCTCGACGCGGCGGCGCCGGTGATCTTCACCGTCTGGAACAATCGTGGCTACCGCGAGATCGAAACCTCGATGCTCGACGTCGGCGTCGAACCGGTCGGCGTCTCCCCGGCACCGCCGGATTTCTGCAAATTGGCCGAAGCCTATGGCATTGCCGCCGAGCGGATTTCCGGCGCTGGCGGCTTGGCGGACGCGCTTGGGCGCGCGCGGGCGACTGGACGACCTTACGTCATCGAGATTTCGGTTGAGTGATCGCGCGAAAGGCGCGACCTTCCGCATCGGCGGCGCGCAATGACGGAGCGGTCGAATATGACGGAAACACTGGACGGCAGACATATCGTGGTGACCGGCGGCACCGGTGCGCTTGGCGGCGCGGTCGTAGGGAAACTGCTGGAGCAGGGCGCGATCTGCCATGTGCCCAATGCCCATGCTGCCGCGCCTGCGCATTTTCCCTTTCCGGCGCATGACCGCGTCAGGCTGGCGCACAATGTCGACCTTGCCGACCCTGCCAAGGTCGACGCCTTCTATGCCAGCGTTCCAGATTTATGGGCATCGGTGCATCTTGCCGGCGGCTTCACCGCCGCGCCGGTCGAGAAGATCGAGCCCGCCTCCTTTGCCGAGATGATGGACACCAACGCCCGCACCACCTTCCTGTGCTGCCGCGCGGCGATACGCTCGATGCTGGAATCTTCCGTGTCGGGCCGCATCGTCAATGTCACCGCGCGAGCCGGGCTCGATCCGCGGCGCGGCTCCGGCAAGGTGGCCTACGCTGCCGCCAAGGCGGCGGTCGCCGCGATGACCGTGGCGATGGCCGAAGAGCTGAAGGGCAACGGCATCCTGGTCAATGCCGTGGCGCCCTCGACGCTCGACACACCGGCCAACCGGGCTGACATGCCGAACGCAGATTTCAGCAGATGGGTCAGCCTTGAAGCGGCGGCCGAAGCCATTGCCTATCTTGCCTCGCCGGCCAACATGGCCATCAGCGGCACGCTGGTGCCACTTTACGGCAGGGCCTAAGCCTGCGGCTCGTCACAAGCAAAAGGTCACAAGCAAAAGCCCCGCCGGATCGTTCCGGCGGGGCTTTTTATTTCGTTTATAACCCGCGCGAGGCGCGGTGTTGGCTTAGCTGCCCTGCTTCTTCAGCGCGGCACCCAGGATGTCGCCCAGCGAAGCGCCGGAGTCGGTCGAACCGTATTGGGCGACCGCTTCCTTCTCTTCGGCGATTTCCAGCGCCTTGATCGAGACCTGCAGCTTGCGGGTCTTCTTGTCGAAGGCGATGACGCGGGCGTCGACCTTCTGGCCGACGGTGAAGCGCTCGGGGCGCTGCTCGTCGCGGTCACGGCTGAGGTCGGAGCGCTTGATGAAGGTCTCGATGCCGCTGTCGACCAGCCGCACTTCCAGACCGCCATCCTTCACGCCGATAACCTCGCAGGTCACGACCGCGTTCTTGCGCAGTTCGCCTGACGTCGCGGCTTCGCCGACCGTGTCCTTGGCCAGCTGCTTGATGCCGAGCGAGATGCGCTCCTTGTCGATGTCGACGTCGAGCACCTGCGCCTTGACCATGTCGCCGCGATTGTACTCCTCGATCACCTGCTCGCCCGGACGGGTCCAGTCGAGGTCGGAAAGGTGGACCATGCCGTCGACGTCGCCTTCGAGGCCGATGAACAGGCCGAACTCGGTCTTGTTCTTGACCTCGCCCTCGACCTGGCTGCCGACCGGATGGCTGCGCGCGAAGGCCTCCCACGGGTTCTCCAGCGTCTGCTTGAGGCCGAGCGAGATACGGCGCTTGGCCGGATCGACTTCGAGCACCACCACGTCGACTTCCTGCGTTGTCGACAGGATCTTGCCAGGATGCACGTTCTTCTTGGTCCACGACATTTCCGAAACGTGGATGAGGCCTTCGATACCCGGCTCCAGCTCGACGAACGCGCCGTAGTCGGTGATGTTGGTAACGGTACCCTTGATCTTCTTGCCGATCGGGAACTTGGTGCCGATCTCGGACCACGGATCGCTCTCGAGCTGCTTCATGCCGAGCGAGATGCGGTGGGTTTCCTGGTTGATGCGGATGATCTGCACCTTGACCGTCTGGCCGATATTGAGGATTTCGGTCGGATGGTTGACGCGGCGCCATGCCATGTCGGTGACGTGCAGCAGGCCGTCGATGCCGCCGAGGTCGACGAACGCACCATAGTCGGTGATGTTCTTGACGACGCCTTCGACCACCTGGCCTTCTTCGAGGTTCTGCACGATTTCCGAACGCTGTTCGGCGCGGCTTTCCTCAAGCACGGTGCGGCGCGACACCACGATGTTGCCGCGGCGGCGATCCATCTTGAGGATCTCGAAGGGCTGCGGGTTGTGCATCAGCGGCGAGACGTCGCGGATCGGGCGGATATCGACCTGGCTGCGCGGCAGGAAAGCCACCGCACCGTCGAGGTCGACGGTGAAGCCGCCCTTGACCTGGTTGAAGATGACGCCTTCGACGCGTTCGCCCTTGGTGAACTTCTCTTCGAGACGGACCCAGCTCTCTTCGCGGCGAGCCTTTTCGCGCGACAGCATGGCTTCGCCAAGCGCGTTCTCGATACGCTCGACATAGACCTCGACCGTGTCGCCGACCTTGAGCGTCGTGTCCTTGCCCTTGACGCCGAATTCCTTCAGCGGCACGCGGCCTTCGACCTTGAGGCCGACGTCGATGATGGCCATGTCCTTCTCAATGGCAGTGATGATGCCCTTGACGACCTGGCCTTCGCCGGAATGGCCGGCGGAAAATGATTCTTCGAGCAGGCTCGCGAAATCGTCGCGAGTGGGATTTGCAACTGACATAGTTTCTCCTGGAATGCCCCGCAATCTGTCGCGGGGCGGCGCCGTGGGTTAGCGTTGCGTTGGCCTGCCGGCGTTCCGGGGCAAAAAGCCCCTGGCCGCCCTTGAGCGGCAATTCCGGCGCATGAAGAATGCTGGCAGGCTGGTTCACGCCCAATATGGGAATTCTTTTGTCGCCGGCAATCGGCGGCGGCAGGAAAACCCGGCTCAGGCTTCGTTTCTCTTAGCCAGGACGTCGTCGATGATCGCCTGAGCTGCCAGAAACGCGGCCTCTATAGCCATTTCCGACGTGTCGAGCAAGTGCGCATCGGCGGCCGGCTTCAAGGGCGAGTCCATGCGGCCCATGTCGCGCTCGTCGCGGCGCACGATATCGGCAAGGATTTCATCGAAATTGGCAGTGCCGCCGATGCTCTCGATTTCGTCCAGCCGCCGCTTTGCCCGCACCTCGGCGCTGGCCGTGACATAGAGTTTTACGTCGGCATCGGGACAGACGACAGTGCCGATGTCGCGGCCGTCGAGCACCGCACCCGGCGGGGTTTTTGCGAAGGCACGCTGCTTGTCGACCAATATGCGCCGGACCGACGGGATGACAGCCACTTTCGAAGCCGCCTCGCCGATCGCGTGTGCCGAAAGCACGGCGCGGTCGAGCTTTGCCAGATCGACCTGACGAGCCGCGGTTTCAGCGGCAGAGACATTGTCGAGCGGCAGGCCGAGCCGGAGCAGCGAATGCGCCACCGCGCGATAAGTAAGGCCGGTGTCGAGCAGGTTCAGCCGGTAGTGATCGGCCAGCCGCCGGGCAAGAGTGCCCTTGCCGGCGCCGGCGGGACCGTCGATGGCAATGGTGAAGGTTGAGGTCATTGGCCGCCCACCGGAATCGAAAAGCGCAATGATCCAGATTGGCGTAGCGATCCTTCGCGCCCCCCTCTGTCCTGCCGGACATCTCCCCCACTTGGGGGGAGATCGGCGGCCATCGCGGCTTTCGCCAATTGTCTACGTCGCAGGATTGAGCGGAGCGCCGAAGCTGCCAATCTGCCTCCTTGTGGGGGAGATGTCCGGCAGGACAGAGGAGGGCGCTGTCCCGCCGACGTTCCAGTTTGGCCCCAACCCCCAAGGCTAGTGATTGCCATCAAGCTACTCGATCTCCGCACCGAGCCCCTTCATCAGCCCCATGAATTCCGGAAAGCTCGTTGCGATCATCGCCTGGTCGTCGATGGTCACCGGCTTTTCCGTCGCCAGCCCCATCACCAGAAAGCTCATGGCGATGCGGTGGTCGAGATGGGTCTGGACGATGGTGCCCTGTCCGTTGGGATGCTGGCCGAGGCCCTTGCCGCCGGGTTTTCCGCGCACGACAAGCGAGGCCTCGCCTTCGCTGCAGTCCACGCCGTTGAGCTTCAGCCCTTCGGCCACTGCCGACAGCCGGTCGGATTCCTTCACGCGCAGCTCTTCCAGGCCAAGCATCAGCGTTGCGCCCTCGGCGAAGCTGGCCGCCACGGCAAGCACCGGATATTCGTCGATCATGGTCGGCGCCCGTTCGGGCGGTACGGTGACGCCTTTCAGCTCGGAGTAACGCACGCGCAGGTCGGCGACGTCTTCGCCGCCTTCATTGCGGCGGTCGAGAATGTCGATCCGGGCGCCCATTTCCTGCAGCGTCAGCAGAAGACCTGTGCGGGTCGGGTTCATCAGCACGTTTTCGATGGTGATGTCCGAGCCCGGCACGATCAGCGCCGCCACCAGCGGAAAGCCGGCCGAGGAGGGGTCGCCAGGCACCGCGATCGTCTGCCCCATGAGCTTGCCCTGGCCTTCGATGAAAATGTGGCGCACGCCGCGCTCGTCGGTCTCGACCGACAGATTGGCGCCGAACCCCTTGAGCATCTTTTCGGTGTGGTCGCGCGTCATCACCGGCTCGATGACGGTCGTAATACCCGGCGTGTTCAACCCGGCCAGCAGCACCGCCGACTTGACTTGTGCCGAGGCCATCGGCACGCGGTAGGTGATCGGCGCGGCGTGCTTGGGCCCGTGCAGCGTGATCGGCATGCGGTCGCCAGGCGTCGCCTTCAGCACCTGCACGCCCATCTGGCGGAGCGGTTCGAGCACGCGGCCCATCGGCCGGCCCGACAGTGAGGCGTCGCCGATGAAGGTGGTTTCCATGTCATAGGTGCCGACCAGGCCCATGGTGAGGCGTGAGCCCGTGCCGGCATTGCCGAAATCGAGCGGGCCTTCCGGCTGCAGCAGCGCGCCGTTGCCGGTACCGCGGATCACCCACTCAGCGCCATGCTTCTCGATATGAGCGCCCATGGCCTTCATGGCAGCGCCCGTACGCATTACGTCCTCGCCTTCCAGCAGCCCGGTGATGCGGGTTTCGCCGGAGGCCAGGCCACCGAACATGAACGAGCGGTGCGAGATCGACTTGTCGCCCGGCACCCGTGCCGCGCCTGAAAGGCCAGATGATTTGCGGGCGGTGGCCTGCTTCGGGGCGGCAGTGTGCGACATGGTTCTTTCCTGGGAAACGCCGGCGGCCGGCCATTTTCGTCTGGTTTGCGCGGTCTCCTATCATGGCGGACCGAAATGGTCATCCCCTTGGTATGAAGGCCTTCGAATTCAAGCTTTTTGGGACGCCGGCTTTTCGCTTTGACAGCGCCGTAAACTCTGGTTAAGGGGACCAAACTTTCATCGACGAGGCTTGCTGTGGCAAAACCCGAACTTGGCACCAAACGCATCGACCCGGAGACGGGTCGAAAATTCTATGACTTGAACAAGGACCCGATCGTCTCGCCTTACACGGGCAAGAGCTATCCGCGCTCCTATTTCGAAGAAGGCAAGATCGCCGCCCTCGAGGAGGAAGAGGAAGTTGCCGAGAAGGAAGTAGACACCGAGGAGGAAGAGGGCGTCGAGGTCGTCTCGCTCGAAGAGGCGGACGAGGACGCGAAGGCCGACGAGCTTCCCGATCTCGGCGATGACGAGGACGACGTTGACCTTGGCGATGACGAGGATGACACATTCCTCGCCGACGAGGAGGAAGAAGATGATGACGTTGCCGACATGATCGGCGTCGGCGAAGACGACGACGAAGTCTGAGCGAACCGCATTCGCCGGCTTTCGCCGCGCCGCCTAGAAAAAGCGGTTCTTGAAGGCTTGATATTGACTGAAGGCGGGGTTAGAAGCCGCCTGCACTAACGGCGCGGTCTCAACCCGCGCCGGATCTCTTCGCCGGAAACGGCGCCGGCGAACTGCCGGAGTGGGGCCATAGCTCAGTTGGGAGAGCGCTTGAATGGCATTCAAGAGGTCGTCGGTTCGATTCCGATTGGCTCCACCAGTTCTTCCTACAAGGAAATCAACAACTTAGTTGATGTCCGGTTTCGGGCCATTCTGCTAAAAATCCCTTGGGGCACCGCCAGACTCCTTTTCGACCTAGAAAAGAGTTTGCCCCGCTGGGGGCGTTATTATTTACACTGCTCCTCGCCGGGGGTGATACACAATGACTTTCGATGAGTGGATGTCTGGTGGCGAGGTCCGACTGGCCGAAGCAATCCAGCAAGCTGCGTAAGAAACTCTGCAGCTCGACTTTAAAGGTTCGGCTGCCGGGAAGCCCGGCGCACTGTTCAACGACGGCAAGCTGACAAAGGACGGGCGGCGAGCTATCGGAAAAGTGCTTTCGGCGTTTAGCAACTCGGCTGGCGGGGTGGTGTTAATCGGCGTGGATTGCAGATCGATTGGGGAGGGGGCGGACGTCGCTCAAGCGCTCGATCCTGTACCAGTCTGGGAGACGGCCTTGAGCGCGGTAAGCTCGGCCGTTGGAGACCTACTACAGCCGAAGAACGGTGGCATTCGAGTGGCCGGATTTCCGTCTATGAATGATAATTCCGTTGGTTACCTATTAATCGACGTCCCTCGTTCGGAACGACGTCCGCACATGTGCAACATGGCGAAGCAGTATTTTAAGCGATCTGCTTCGAGCAGCTATGCGATGGAGCATTTCGATATCGAAGACGCTTTTCGCAGAAACGGCTCTCCGGACCTGGATCTTGTATATGACTTCACGGAGAACATGACCTCCGGACCGCTGGTGAACGCCTCAATCAGCTTAGCGATAAAGAACGAGGGCCTAGCGACAGCTAAGCATGTTTCGCTGACCGTTATTGAGCGGTCGGGGGTTAGGACAAAAAATGGCAGCCCATATGGCGCCGCGCTGACCAAGGTTCAACAATTCGGAGAGAGTCTTCGCCTAATCGGCCCAGAGGGTTTCGTGGTGAACCCTGGTGATACGCAAATCTTCGAGCATTTCGCAATCCAGTTCAACTTCGAAGGGCCGGTTTTCAAGGCAGGCGGAATGCCAATCGACGCCGCGACCTTTCTTTCGCGGTATTCACTCAGCGCCGAAAACATGCGCCCGAAACAAGGAACTTTAGTCTTGGGTCCTGCTGATTTCGATCGTGGGGCCCGCCTATTGAAACCAGGCAACATAAAGATGAGCCCACCATGAGGCGGGGTGCTCTGAAGGGACTGTTTGCCCGCTGTTTTCAAGCATGAATCCCTGTTGGCGCGGCTCACTGCTCCTCCACTGTTCTCAGTGGGGAACGGCCGCCGGACGCTGTTCCGCCGCTGTTTTCAGCGAGCGTGCTAACCGTTCCCCAACTGTTTTCAATTGCAGCGGTTAATCCGGAATCCCCGAATTAAATTCGGCTCAAGCCCTTGGCGGCACCACTCAAACGAATGGCAATTATCTGTCTGAATGCGTTTAGGGTCCATTCGCGGAGGCCCACGCATCCGTCGCGTGGGGGACACAGTAACTTCCCCTTTAAAGGCGTCGAGATGCCACGAGCACCGAAAAGTCAGTTCCTTAGACCTAAAGATCGAGCGATCTGCCAGCGGGTTGTCGACCAGATAGCCGCCGACGCCAAATCGTACAGCACCTCGATAGACAGCCAGATTCTCGCGTCGACCACACTGTCTCTCTTTCAATCGGGGGTCGTCAATGAAGTGAATTTGCTGGCACATGTTCGCGCGCGTCGCCATGACTTCACCAAGCAGGCCGGCACTGCGTCGCAGGTCGCTTCTTGACGCCCTCAGGAGCTGGCCGGCATGCACCGGCACTCGCCACCTTGCCCGATAGCGAGTGAAAAAATGGGTGGCCTGAGGCGCTCACCCACTCTGACGAGTAGCATGCTGTTCCGACGCTGTTCTGAGCATCCGACTCAACCGGGTGTGCCAGTCCGTTTTGAGAATCCGGTAACGAACCGCTCCCTCACGGCGCTTCTCGCTTCATCCTGTCGATGATCTCTATTATCGTAACCGCTGTTCTCAGGCCACGGCATTCCCCAGTGGAGATTGGCAAGCTCGCGCGCGCGGTCCTGCGCATTGCGGACTACAGGCCCGAATTGGTTGGGATAGATGTCAATGGAGGGTTCAAGGTTGCCTACGACATCGCGCAAGGCGCGGGTCCATTGGCGGATCGCTTCGTGCGACGTGGTGATGTTGTAGAGATTGCTCAACTATGGTTCTCGATAAAATTCTGTCGTGGCTTTTCCAACCGCACCGTTGGGTCCGTTTTGCTCGTCAACGTATTGCTGGTTCACTTTTTTGAATTTTTGATCGATGGAATGCAACCGCTGAGCAACAAAGCTCCTGAGACGATTACAACTGCGGTCGTTCTTCATCGACAGGTTAGCCGTTAACTCATCCATGGCGTTAGTCGTTTGAATGGCCCACTGTCGCGTTTTCGCGTCACTAGCGACCACTGTGGATAGGAACGCGTTCCAACGCTTTCGCAATTTCGGCGACACCTTGCCCTCTAGCCGCGGCTAGGTCGTAATAAGATACAGCGTATAATCCGCCTCCCTGACATAGCAAGTGGATGGCTCCGAATGGGCAAACTCAATCTCGCGTCTTATGGTTGCCGTCAGCTTGGCTCCCCCACGTCGGGTCAACTGTCGGCCGATTTCCTTGCTGGAGATTCCCGTAATTCCGTAGGGGGTATCCTTTGGGATGACTTTGACACCGGCCTGCGCAACTGAAGCACAAATCAATGTTCCAGCCATCGCCAAAGCGGCGAACAAGTTGGATGCTGCCGATGCTGCTCGCATATAGCCCCCACTAACGTTTACCAAAAATTGGCCACCGACTTGTCCCGGCAGCTAAACTTGCCGCCCGTACCCGAGTCCTTGATGCTTCCGTTGCAGAAGCGGCCGTTGGAATATGTTACTCGTACAGGACAACTGGTGGTCAGGTGTACCCCGCTCACGCGCAAATCGCCAACTGCCGAGGCCGCGCCAGACAGCTTGCAGGCAGCAAATACCCCTAATTCCACGCTGCGTTACCCAGCCAAGCGGACAGCATCACCGATCAGCGGCCGAAAATTTGGATAAGCGCCCTAAGATCTCGCCGCCCCTTCCATCACAGACGAAAATGTCTGCCCTTGAGCATCAGGATATTCGGATCATCTTCCTCGTCTTCATCGGGCTCCTAAGCGGCCGGTGCCTCCAGCAGGTCGATGGCGGGCATCATTGAAAACAACGAAATGTAGGCGCGACTGCGGAGTGCTTAGTTTGATTTGACTCGCGTAATGCACCGGCAGTTTAATCTCCTGTCAGGGCAAAGAGGGGCCACGAACAGGGAGAAAACAATGGCCGTGCAAAAGGAAGACTACCGAACGAACAGAGCCGACTTTGCCATCGCTGCTATGCATAGTCGAGCGACCGCTGAGGACGACCGTGCCGAGCTAGTCGCATCAAGAAAGTCCCTTTGGCTCAGAGATCGGCGATCTGCAATATTGGTTGCAAACCCGTCAGAAAGCACCCCTCAACCGAAGGCTAAACCGCGCGGTTAGCGGGTCAGGTCGTAGCCACTTCCTCCTGCTATCGTCAATCGCGCCCTTGCGAGGGCGAAGCTTTTGACGTTGCGTGTGAGTAGGGGGATATCACATTGCGCAAACACCACACCTTCGCGGCGGCGGGGGCCGCGATTATCCTTTTGAGCGGATGCTCTGGTTCCGGGCCCAAGGATGCCGGATGGGGGTTCGCCAGGCCGAGGCAGCCATCGCATTGGTTCTGTTTTGAACACCGTGCCGACGGAGAAGCGTATCTTAAGGGGCACGTCGAAAAATGATCAGCCCGCCAAGACGACAGGGCGAATATGCCGATCGCGAAATCGATTGCCAGGAGGCAATGGAGCCGGGCTTTCAGGCGATCGTCGACCTGCATGATCGATGCGGGCTGGGCGCCCGGGGAGGTCATGCGGTCGCTCAAGAGGCTCATCGCTGCCGACAACATGATGCAGAAGGAAAAATGCCAAGAGTCGAGGCGCAACTCGTCATTGCGCGCGCCATGATGCGCTTCGGCCGGCCTTGACGATCGACAGCCCAGCGCCAGTATCCTGGCGATGGATGGGAACGATATCGGCCCCCATGTGTTAGAAATCCATGGACACTATGGAACCCCAGGGCCACGGGATGGCGGCCGATATTTTGACATCGGAAGTTGCCAATGCCAGGCAGCGCATCCACCGGACCGAGCTCGCGCTTCAACGCACTGAAGAAATGCTGGCCGAGAATCTTGCGCTGTGCAGCAGGATACGAACTGCGGTCGAGGCCGCAGACCGCTTGGTGGAGATCGATCCCGCCAGCGTTGAAGGACGCCGCGCGGGTTGACCTGGGCTGGCGTTTCATTCGTCGCGACCTTCAGGCCACCGGCGCCCAGGCCACCGGCGTCATCACCGTGCGAACAAGCCGGAACCAACGGCGACCACAAGCGGTTTACCAATCGAAGGGACCGCAATGGATTCGGAATAATGGAATTTTTGGATATGGAACTGGCGAGAGCCCGACAGCGGCTTAACCGGGCCGAGCGCTCCCTCGAACGTGCAAATGAAATGCTGGATGAAGGCTGCGGTGTCGGCATCAATATCGCGCTGTGCAGCAGGATCCGGGCTGCGCAACGACGCGTGGCCGAGGCGAGATTGCGGTTGACGAAGATCGAGCCTGGCCAGCCTGGCCGCACGGAGCAGCTCACAAGGTTTGAGCCTATTGGCCGATAGCCGCACAGCGATCTAGCGGCAGAGCGATAGGTCTGGCTCATGCGAAGCGGATGCGGCGTGGGCTGAACCGGCCTGCAGCTCGTGAGCCTGGCGATCGAGCTGACCTGCCCGGCCGGCGTGCTGCCGAGCGAGGAGGCAGTCAACTTGCTCTATGGACCGTTGCCGGTGCATGAGGGCGAGGCGCTTGCAAAGGCCATCATCGAAACCGTCGACCGACTGACCCGGTGCCGAGACCAAGTCAGTGACCAAGCCCTAAAGCTTCGGCCGCAGATCGAGGGTCAACAGACGCGCTTCTCTTAGGATCGAGGCACGATCGAGCCCGATCAGAGATGCGATGTCACGTATTTGCTGCTCAGTGGCACCGGACTCCCGTGCAAGCGCGCGTAGATTTTCGTCCGTCAGGCCTGCCGGCCTTGATTCTTTTTTCGGCCATCACACCAATGCCTCCGGTTGGGGCAGGAGTGCGATGGTCGCTCCCAAGCGTCAGCGCCCATGGTGCGTAGCTGGCGATCTTTCATAGTACGTTCTCGCGCCGATTTTAGCCAGTGGCCTTCGTTTTAGGCAGTGTCTCGGGTGACACTACCTTCTTTTAGTGGTCCTGATCCTCGTCGTCGAAGGCCAGCAGCGAAGCGTGGCGTACCATGATCATTTTATTAAATTAGCAATGATGCATGAACGGGCGTATAATCCGCTCCAGCTGGGGGCGAACGCTCTCAGCCGGTACGCCCAGCGGCCAAATCGCCCCTCCAACTGCCGTCGCGCTATCAGGTTATGATGGGTGACGACGTGAGACGGGATAAGCACAATCCGCCAACTATGAAGGGCAAAATCCACGGGTCGCCGGACAACGACGAACCGGGGCATTTGGAGTTCTGCCCAATTTGCGGCCAGACATTCGACAAGCGAAACCTTGTCGAAGTGCTGCATCATCACCTTCCCGAGCATGAGCCGTTCGCGACGGATAGGTGACAGAGGTCGAAGCCGCCTCGGTATTCCGCGAATTGGATAAAAAGTCCCGCCGCACATGCCAGGACGGCGGGATCCGATCAAGTGGCTTGCACCAGGCTGGGGGGATGCGGGGGTTGGGCTTGCCCGGTGCACGGGGACCGTCCGGAACTTTAGGCCCATCATCTGCAATGCGTCCACCAACCGTCGGTGGAAGAAATTCGGCTACCGACAGATCGGTCATCCCGGATCGCTGTGGCCAGCAACTCGTGCCAGTGACGGCATCTCGTGTGAAAGCCTTTGTTGAAGAAACTAAGGAACGGCTCACGCGCATGGCCGAGGAAGGCGGCAAGGTGACAATCGACCTTGGAACGCTTATGACGATTGATATCGACCAGGTCAGGCTGGTCGAGAAGTACAGGGCGCCGAAGCGCAAAAAGCCCCTGCGGGACATGCTGAATTAGCTCTTTGTATGTAAAAAACAGACATTGAACATTTTCCGGCAATCCTAGTTAGGATGGATGCCGCGCTATTTCTTCGACTTGTCCAGCAATGGAGAGACCTTCCCAGACCCTGAAGGTTCAGAGCTTCCGAGCCTGGAATCTGCGGAGGACGAGGCAGCAAAAACGCTGCTTGAAATCGCAAGAGAAAAGCTGTCCGATGGCACCTACCACGAGGCTGGCATTCAAGTCCGCGACGAAGCAGGCAACCAGCTAGTCCAGATCGTGGTCAAATTCGAACTGAACCGCATAGCGCCCATCAGACAATGAATCGATGGGAACCTGATCGTCTTCACCTTGAAGGTGCCCGGTTATGCCAAGCGCGGGCGTGGCGTCATGTGGACGACCTTCATTCGACTATCGAAGAGACGCGTCGGACAATCGAAGCATCGCGCCAGTTGCTGGCCCAGCTAGCCGCCAAAGAGGACCGGCCCCTGATAACTGATCAAGAAGAACGGCCACCCGTCCCGGACTGGCCGCCGCCTATCGCGGAACCTAGCTGAGACTAGTGTAATCGGCCGCCCGGCCTGGGCTCGCCCTTCATCCAAAAATGGCGCACCCGTGCCCGGTCAGTGCACGTTTCTGCCTGTAGTTTGAACCGCGAGCACCGGGACTCGACCAGGCAGCGGGCTGAAATGACCGCTGAGCAAAACTCCGTTACTTGTTGCAGTTCTGCATATCCGACGTCATAGCCCCGCTGGGGGTGTTGTTGTCGGCATCGTTGCCCGCCGTATCCTTGCAGCGGTCCTCCATACCGTTTGTCTGCGGCGTGGTGGCATTCGTTGCGTTCGGATCGATCGTGTTCGGGGTAGTTGCGCTGCCAGTCCCGGTGTTGCCGCCGGAAGTGCCTGTGTTGACGCCGGTATTGGGGCCGTTACCCGTTCCGCCGGTCCCGGAGCCCATCGATTGTGCCATGGCAGATGTAGCCAGACCGATAGCAAGTAGGGATGCAGAGAGAATTTTGATCATCTTAGTGTCTCCATCGAGTTGCATCGCGCTATCGCGATCTATACCCAACGAGAGTTTTTTCGAGATGTTCCGTTGGACAGAAATAGTGATCGATACAATCACTATGGACCTTTGTTGCTCGTCGTTTCATGAATGCGACGCCGAAATTCCTGCCGCATAGCGGCAATTTCGTCTGGAACCAAATCGAGCATGCCGCGTTGTTGCGCTTGCGGGGAGTTGTGTCGGGCCGCAGGGGATACCAGGACATTCAAGAAATCCGTGAGCTGGGAGGGCGCTGTGAGCGTGCTTGCATCCACAAGGCAATTGGATCGCCGTCAAATACTGAACGCACTGAAGGCTTTTCGGAGCGGTGATTTCTCCGTTCGCATCGACAATGTCTACGCCGGCCTCGATTCCGAGATCGCCGATACCTTCAACGAAATCGTAGAGCTCAACGATCAGGTCACGCGCGAGTTCGAACGCCTCAGCAAGGTCGTCGGCAAGGATGGCCGGATCGGCGAACGCGGCCGTGTCCGCAACGCCACCGGCAGCTGGGAATCGAGCGTCCGTTCCGTCAACGATCTGATCGAGGACATGGTTCAGCCGACGGCCGAAGTGGCGCGCGTCATCGGCGCGGTCGCCAAGGGCGACCTGTCGCAGACGATGATGGTCGAAATCGACGGCCGGCCGTTGCGCGGCGAATTCCTGCGCATCGGCAAGATCGTCAACACCATGGTCGGGCAACTGGCCTCCTTCGCCTCGGAGGTGACGCGCGTGGCGCGCGAGGTCGGCACCGAAGGCAAGCTCGGCGGCCAGGCGCGCGTGAAGGGTGTGGCCGGGACCTGGAAGGACCTGACCGACAACGTCAACGCGATGGCGACGAACCTGACCGGACAGGTGCGCAACATCGCCGAGGTGACGACCGCCGTCGCTTCCGGCGACCTGTCGAAGAAGATCACCGTCGATGTGAAGGGCGAAATCCTCGAGCTCAAGAACACCATCAATACGATGGTCGACCAGCTGAATTCCTTTGCCTCGGAAGTGACACGCGTTGCGCGCGAGGTCGGTACAGAAGGCAAGCTCGGCGGCCAGGCGCGCGTCGAAGGTGTCGGCGGCACCTGGAAGGACTTGACCGACAACGTGAACCTGATGGCCGAAAACCTGACCGGCCAGGTGCGCAACATCGCCGAGGTGACTACGGCTGTGGCGCTTGGCGACCTGTCGAAGAAGATCACGGTCGACGTCAAGGGCGAGATCCTCGAGCTGAAATCGACGATCAACACCATGGTCGACCAGCTGAACTCCTTTGCCGGCGAAGTGACGCGCGTCGCCCGCGAAGTCGGCACCGAGGGCAAGCTTGGCGGCCAGGCTCAGGTGCGCGGCGTTGCCGGCACCTGGAAGGACTTGACCGACAACGTCAATTCGATGGCCGAGAACCTGACCGGCCAGGTCCGCAACATCGCCGAGGTGACGACCGCCGTCGCTTCCGGCGACTTGTCGAAGAAGATCACCGTCGCCGTGCAAGGCGAAATCCTCGAGCTCAAGGACACCATCAACACGATGGTCGATCAATTGAACTCCTTCGCGTCCGAAGTGACGCGCGTGGCGCGCGAGGTCGGCACCGAAGGCAAGCTCGGCGGCCAGGCCGAGGTGAAGGGGGTCGGCGGCACCTGGAAGGACCTGACCGATAACGTGAACCTGATGGCCGCCAACCTGACCGGCCAGGTGCGCAACATCGCCGAGGTCACCACCGCAGTGGCGCGCGGCGACCTGTCAAAGAAGATCACCGTCGACGTCAAGGGCGAAATCCTGGAGCTCAAGGACACCGTCAACACGATGGTCGACCAGCTGAACTCCTTCGCCTCGGAAGTGACGCGTGTGGCGCGCGAAGTGGGTTCGGAAGGCAAGCTCGGCGGCCAGGCGCATGTCGAGGGCGTCGGCGGCACCTGGAAGGACCTGACCGACAACGTCAACGCCATGGCCGGCAATCTGACCGTGCAATTGCGCGACGTCTCCAAGGTGGCGACGGCAATTGCGACCGGCGACCTGACCCAGAAGATCACGGTCGATGCGCTGGGCGAGATCCTGCAGATCAAGGACGTCATCAACACGATGGTCGACCAGCTGAATTCCTTCGCCTCCGAGGTGACGCGCGTGGCGCGCGAGGTCGGTTCCGACGGCAAGCTCGGCGGCCAGGCACAGGTGCGCGGTGTTGCCGGTACCTGGAAAGACCTGACCGACAACGTCAATGCGATGGCCGCCAACCTGACCGGCCAGGTGCGCAACATCGCCGAGGTGACGACGGCAGTGGCGCTGGGCGACCTGTCGAAGAAGATCACGGTCGATGTGCGCGGCGAGATCCTCGAGCTCAAGGACACCATCAATACGATGGTCGACCAGCTGAATTCCTTTGCCTCCGAAGTGACGCGTGTGGCGCGCGAGGTCGGCACCGAAGGCAAGCTCGGCGGCCAGGCGCAGGTGCGCGGCGTTGCCGGCACCTGGAAGGATCTGACCGACAATGTGAATTCGATGGCCGAGAACCTGACCGGCCAGGTCCGCAACATCGCCGAGGTGACGACGGCTGTGGCGCGCGGCGACCTGTCGAAGAAGATCACCGTCGACGTCAAGGGCGAGATCTTGGAGCTGAAATCGACGATCAACACCATGGTCGACCAGCTGAACTCCTTTGCCGGCGAAGTGACGCGTGTCGCCCGCGAGGTCGGCACCGAGGGCAAGCTCGGCGGCCAGGCGCGGGTCGAGGGCGTCGCCGGTACCTGGAAGGACCTGACCGACAACGTCAACCTGATGGCGACGAACCTGACCAACCAGGTGCGCGGCATCGCCGAGGTCGTGACCGCGGTCGCGCAAGGCAATCTCAAGCGCAAGCTGACGGTCGATGCCAAAGGCGAGATCGCCTCGCTCGCCGACACCATCAACGGCATGATCGAGACGCTGGCGACCTTCGCCGACCAGGTGACCAACGTCGCCCGCGAGGTGGGCATCGAAGGCAAGCTCGGCGGTCAGGCCCGGGTGCCCGGCGCTGCCGGCCTTTGGCGCGACCTGACCGACAACGTCAATCAGCTCGCCGCCAACCTGACCACCCAGGTGCGCGCCATCGCCGAGGTGTCGACTGCGGTGACCAAGGGCGATCTGACCCGCTCGATCAGCGTCCAGGCCTCCGGTGAGGTGGCGGCCCTGAAAGACAACATCAACGAGATGATCCGCAATCTGAAGGACCAGACGCTGAAGAATGCCGAGCAGGACTGGCTGAAGACCAATCTCGCCCGGTTCTCGCGCATGCTGCAGGGCGAGCGCGACCTGGCCACGGTCTCGCGTCTGATCATGTCCGAACTCGCCCCGCTGGTGAATGCGCAATATGGCGTGTTCTACGTGACCAACCGCGACGAGGATGAATTCTATCTGGAGCTCGCCGCCTCCTATGGCGCCGAAAGCAAGGCGGAGATCAAGCAACGCCTCGATCTGCGCGAAGGCCTTGTCGGGCAAAGTGCCGCCGACAAGCGCGCCATCATGCTGGACAATGTGCCGCCGAATTTCCTGCGCGTCACCTCCGGCCTTGGCAATGCCGCGCCGGCGAACGTGATCATTCTTCCGGCTCTGTTCGAAGACGAGGTGAAGGCCGTCATCGAACTCGCCTCGTTCAGCGAATTCCGCGACACGCACCAGTCGTTCCTCAACCAGCTGATGGAATCCGTCGGCATCGTTCTCAACACCATCGCCGCCACCATGCGCACCGAAGGCCTCCTCAAGCAGTCGCAGCTGCTGACGTCGGAGTTGCAGGCGCGTCAGACCGAGCTGACCAAGAAGCAGGAGGAGCTGCACGCCACCAATGAGGAGCTGCAGGAAAAAGCGCAGCTGCTCGAGAACGAAAAGAAGCAGGTGGAGAACAAGAACCTCGAAATCGAGATGGCGCGACGGGCGCTGGAGGAGAAGGCCGAGCAGCTGGCGCTTACCTCGAAATACAAGTCGGAATTCCTCGCCAATATGAGCCACGAACTGCGCACGCCGCTGAACTCGCTGCTCATCCTTTCAAACCTGCTCGCAACCAACCAGCAAGGCAATCTCAACGACAAGCAGGTCGAGTTCGCGCGCACCATCAATTCGGCCGGCACCGATCTTTTGAGCCTCATCAACGACATCCTCGATCTGTCGAAGATCGAATCGGGCACCGTCTCGATCGACATCAACGACATGCCGGTGGTGCATCTTCGCCAGCATATGGAGCGAACCTTCCGGCAGCTGGCGACCGACAAGGGACTTGGCTTCACCATCAATGTCGACCCCGAGCTTCCGGAGACCGTTCGCACCGACGAGAAGCGATTGCAGCAAATTGTGCTCAACCTTTTGTCGAACGCGTTCAAATTCACCTCGCAAGGCGAGGTCCGCTTGAATTTCCGGGCCGAAAAGACGGGCCGTCACAACGGTTCGGCGCAACCGATGGAGGCGCTCGCGATCGTGGTCAGCGATACCGGCATCGGTATTCCGCAGGACAAGCAGAAGCTGATCTTCGAAGCCTTCCAGCAGGCCGACGGCACCACAAGCCGCAAATATGGCGGCACTGGGCTTGGGCTCTCGATCAGCCGGGAGATTGCCCGGCTGCTCGGCGGCGAATTGCGGGTCGAGAGCACGCCGGGCAAGGGTTCGACGTTCACGCTGGTCATTCCATTCGATGGACCCCGGATGGCGTTGGCCCCGCAAGCGGCGCTGCTGCCGGCGATGGAGGTGGCCGCAACGACAGCGCAGCCGAGCCCGCCGTCCTCCGAATTGCTCGATGACCGCGACACGATCTCACCGGAAGATCGGGTCGTGCTGATCGTCGAGGACGACCCGACCTTCGGCGGTCTGCTGCTCGGCCTCGCACGTTCGGCCGGGCTGAAAGGCGTCCTGTCGACCGCGGGCTCCGGCACGCTGGCTTTGGCGCGCAAGCTGGTTCCCGATGCTATCACGCTCGATCTCGGACTGTCGGATATCGACGGCTGGGTGTTGTTCGATCTGCTTCGCCACGACCCGAAAACCAAGGACATTCCCGTCCATGTCATTTCGGGCGCCGAGGATATCGAGGTGCTTGCCCGCAGGGGTGCATCCAGCATTTCAACCAAGCCCGTATCGTCGGACGAACTGATGAAGGTCTTCCAGGACATTCACTCCAGAAAGCTCCGCGTCCAGCGCCGCGTCCTGATTGCCGATACCGATCCCGAGCGCCGCCTTTCGCTGATCGACGCGATCCGCGACGGCGTCACCTCGGTCACCGCGATCGGCCGCGTCGCGGCGAATGCGGACGATATCGGCATCGCCAACTATGATGCCGTTGTGCTCGGCTTTGGCCGCTCGGCCAGGGACAACGCCCAGATGCTGGATGAGATTGCCGTTCTGTTCGGGCAGTCGGTGTCGCTACTGCTGTTCTTTGCGCCTCATCCGGAAGCGCTGCAACAGTCGCTCGCCTTGCATCCGGCATTGGCGGATGTTCCGCGGGCGGAGAATTTCGCTCAGCTGGCTCTCGTGATGTCGGCAACTCTCCCCGGGCGTGGACATGAAAACGATGATGCCACAGCCGAACAGCCGGACAATGTAGTTCTCGCCGGCGCAAAGGTCCTCATCGTCGACGACGACATCCGCAACATCTATTCGCTTACCAGCGTTCTCGAGACCTATGACATCCAGGTGCTGCATGCGGAGCGCGGCCGGGAAGGTATCGCGCTTCTGGAGCAGAGCCCGGACATCGACGCCGCACTGATCGATATCATGATGCCGGAAATGGATGGCTACGAGACGATGCGGCAGATCCGCGGCATGCCGGCGATTGCCCATATCCCGTTGATCTCGGTTACCGCCAAGGCAATGAAGGGCGACCGGCAGAAGTGCCTCGACGCCGGCGCCTCCGACTACATCGCCAAGCCTGTCGACCTCGATCTGCTGCTGGCATTGCTGCGTGTCTGGATCGGCCGCTCGCGATCCCGTGTCCATGGTCCGGAAAAGACGCTCATGGCAGTGAACTGACGGCCGCTCGATGCAGAAACTGTCGAGGCACGGAGCAAGAAAGCTGGGGGTCATGGCGCCGGCAGCGGGGCCGGCAAAGGCGCGCATCCTGGCCGTGGATGACGACGAGCGCAATCTGCTGGCGATCGGCGAGGTTCTGGCCCCTATCGGTGATGTCGTCTGCGTGCAGTCGGGCGAAGAGGCGTTGCGCGCTCTGCTGAAGGAGGATTTCGCCGTCATCCTGCTGGATGTGCTGATGCCGCGGCTGGACGGCTACGAGACGGCGGGCTTGATCCGCCAGCGCGAGCAATCCAGGCGAACGCCGATAATTTTTCTCACCGCCATCAACAAGGAAGACGCCCACATGCTGCGCGGCTATGACGCCGGCGCGGTGGATTACGTGTTCAAGCCTTTCGACCCGGCCATGCTGCGTTCCAAGGTCGCCGTGTTCGTCGAGCTTCATGAGAAGACGCTGGAAATCCAGCAAAAGGCGGCTGCCGAGCAAGGGCTGCTGGCCCAGGCACTGCAGGCGCAGAAGGAAAAGCTCGAGGCCGAGCAGGCGCTGCGCAGCGCCCAGGAGCGGCAGCATGCCATTTTGAGCTCTCTTCCGGTCTGCTTCCACGCGCGGGCGGCGGAGCCGCCGTTCGGCGCCAGCTTTGTCACCGAAGGGGTCGAACGCTTGACCGGCTTTCCTGCCGAACGGCTGACCTCCGATCCAGGCTTCGGCCTGAGCCGCGTTCATCCCGACGATCTGCCGAGAGTGAGGCAAGCCCTGCTCGCAGCCAAGGCCACCGGCTCCTACACCTGCGAATTCCGCTGGCAATGCGCCGACGGCAATTACCGGATTTTTCTCGACCAGGGCGTCCTGTCGAACGGCTCCGACAGCCAAAAGCCAGAGATCCTCGGCACATTGCTGGACATTACCGAGCGGCGCGAGCTTGAGAACCAGCTGCTGCAATCGCAGCGCATCGACGCGATCGGCAAGCTTACCGGCGGACTGGCGCATGATTTCAACAATCTGCTTGCCGCAATTCTCAGCGGATTGGGATTGCTCGAGCGCCACGCCGAGTTCGATGGACAGGCCAGGCAGGTTCTGGAACTGACACGCCGGTCGGCAAAACAGGGCGCCGAACTCGTCAACCGCATGCTTGCCTTCTCGCGCCGCCAGACACTGAGGCCGCAGGCCGTGCGCCTTGCCGCGCTCGGCGATACAATGAACGGGTTGGTGGCCCCGGTCCTGGGAGGCCTGATCCGTTTCGATTGGCTTGTCGACGACACTGTGTGGCCGGCGCATGTCGATGCCAGCCAGCTGGAGCTGGCGCTGATGAACCTGGTCTTCAACGCGCGCGATGCCATGCCGTCCGGCGGCACGATAATCGTGGAGGCGCAAAATCGAACGCTAGGCCGTGCAGCCGAGGATATTTCGGCGGGCGACTATGTCGTGGTCACCGTCAAGGACACGGGGTCGGGCATACCGGCCGACATTCTCGCCAAGGTCGTCGAACCGTTCTTCACGACAAAACCGGTCGGCAAAGGCACTGGCCTCGGTCTGAGCACGGTGCATGGCTTCGTCAAGCAATCGGGCGGCACGCTCCGCATTGAAAGCACCGTCGGCAGTGGAACAGCCGTCCAGCTCTGGCTGCCGCGTTCAATCGAGCGCCCGGTCGAAATCGCCGAGACGTCCGATGCCGACGACACCGTCGTGAATGCCGGCGAGGACTATCCATCGGTCCTGCTGATCGACGACAGCAATGTACTGCGGGAACTGACGGCGCAATCGCTTCGCCAACACGGCTTTGCGGTTACCTGCGCCGGGGGTGGCGCGGAAGCGTTGGCGATGATCGAGCGGGCGCCGTACGACTTCGACGTCATCGTCACCGATTTTGCCATGCCGCTCGTCTCGGGCCTGGAGGTCATTCGGTTCGCCCGCAATCTGCGGGCCGATTGGCCGGCGGTGATGATAACCGGATATGCCGACGCCGACGCGATCGCCGACCGGCCCCCCGACGTGCCGCTGCTCGGCAAACCACTGCGCGAAAAGGACCTGATGGAGAGCATTCTTGCGGCGGCTGCGCGCACCGGCTCGCAGAGGGCCAAGCAGGCCCAGCCGGTGAAGAAGCGGACCATTGGAACCTGACGTACAGGTTGTCGTTGGATAGGTCGCTGGCTGCGTTAGGATCGGAGGAAAGACTGATGGCGACAGCGGACTGGCCTCTTCCTGAACGCTTCACCTTTCAAGGGAACTCGATCGCCTGGGGCGCGATGGGCGAGGGCTCACCCGCGGTATTGCTGCATGGCACGCCTTTCTCATCGTCGGCATGGCGTAGAATTGCGCCTTTGCTCGGCCAACAGAGGCGAATCTATTGCTTTGACATGCTCGGCTATGGTCGATCCGACAAACCCGACAGCGACGTGTCCCGTGGCATGCAGAACGAGCTTTTCGCGGCCCTTTACGATCATTGGGGCCTGCGTGACCCCGATATCGTTGCGCATGATCTCGGCGGCTCAACAGCGTTGCGCGGTCATTTGCTCAACGGGCTCGACTACCGGTCGCTGGTGCTGATCGATCCGGTCGCAATCAGCCCGCAAGGCTCACCACTTGTTCAGGCCGCCAAGAAACACGAGACGGTCTTTTCCGGCCTCCCGCACTACATTCACGAAGCGATCCTGCGCGCCTACATCGGCGGCGCCGTAGCGAATGCGCTACGCGAGGAAGAGATGGCGCTTTACCTCGCGCCGTGGCTGGGAGCCGAAGGCCAAAAAGCCTTCTGGCGCCAGGTCGCTCAGATGGATGACAAATACTCGCAAGAGGTCGAGTGGCGATACGGTGAGATTCGTTGCCCCGTTGCCATCCTGTGGGGCGAGGACGACCAGTGGATTCCCATCGCCGACGGTCGCGAGCTCGCGCGCCGCATTTCGAGCGCTTCCTTCCACGTCGTGCCGAACGCGAAGCATCTTATGCAGGAGGACGCGCCGGAAGCGATCGTGGCGACAGTGCTTGGCTTCTGGCGAGACCTGGAGGAGCGGGCAAATGCCCGCAAAAAATCGGCTTCGGCCGCTCGATCTCCACCGCGTCAATGACCGCGTCGGGCGCCTCTATCCGGTAGCCGATGCCATGGACAAGAATCCACTCCTTAGTGGCAGTCTTGAATCGAAACGGTACGTTTCGTATCGTTTACCTGGCAGCATCCAGCCTGTGCGCAACACCGAGCGCCGGCCATGGCGCGCTCGACGGGCTGTGATGCGGTTGATAAGCCCTCTCCGCAAGGAGAGTCGAGATATGACCGTTGCGATCGAGATGGGCCAGACGAGCGCAGGCGCCCCGGCGGCGCTGGATCTTGAGGAACTGCTGGCGACGCGGCTTCTGGTGCAGGGGAATTCGGGCTCCGGCAAATCCCATCTGCTGCGCCGGCTCTTGGAGCAGAGCGCGCCCTGGGTGCAGCAGACCATTATCGACCCCGAGGGCGACTTCGTGACGCTCGGCGACCGTTTCGGCCATCTGGTGATCGATGCCGAGGAGCATACCGCGCGCGGCCTGCAGAGCGCCGGCGAGCGGGCGCGCATCCACCGCGTCTCCACGGTGCTCAATCTCGAAGGGCTCGACGCCGAGAACCAGATGCGGCGCGCCGCCGCCTTTCTCGGCGGGCTGTTCGAGGTCGCCCGCGACCACTGGTACCCGATGCTGGTGGTGGTCGACGAGGCGCAACTGTTCGCGCCGGCGGTTGCCGGTGAGGTTTCGGACGAGGCGCGCAAGCTCTCGCTCGGCGCCATGACCAATCTGATGTGCCGTGGCCGCAAACGCGGGCTTGCCGGTATCATCGCCACCCAGCGGCTGGCCAAGCTCGCCAAGAACGTCGCCGCCGAGGCTTCCAATTTCCTCATGGGCCGGACCTTTCTTGATATCGACATGGCGCGCGCCGCCGACCTACTCGGCATGGAGCGGCGCCAGGCTGAGGCTTTCCGCGACCTCGAGCGCGGGCAATTCATGGCGCTCGGCCCGGCGCTGTCGCGCCGTCCGCTCGGCTTGCGCATCGGCCCGACCGATACGAGTCCGCGCAACGCGACCCCGCGCCTGATGCCGCTGCCGGAAGCGGCACTGGAGGATGCTCGCGCCATCATCCTGGCGGCGCCGCCGCCGGAAACCGTCCGGCCGCAGCGCCGCTCGTCGCCGGACCTGCTCGATCAGCTGATGGCGGCAAAATCGGCGGCGCTGGAAATCCGCCCCGAACCGGCGGAGCCGCCGATCAGCGCTGAGGATCTGGCGGAGCGGCGCGAGCGCGTCGACCGGGTGCTGCGCGCCGTGCTGGCGCAACCCGATGCCGGCTTCCGTGTCATCGGCGTGCTCTATCAGGAGTTCGTGGTCCGCTGCCGCATCGAGGGCCTCGCCTCGGTCGTGCCGGACCTGCCGGAGTTCCGCCGCATGCTGACGCGCGCCCGCGCCGGCCTCGGCTCCGACATGGCCGGCGGTGACGCATGGCAGGACGTCTCGGCGCGCGCCT
The DNA here is from genome assembly GCF_040318075.1 of Mesorhizobium sp. M1328. Lineage (NCBI taxonomy): Bacteria > Pseudomonadati > Pseudomonadota > Alphaproteobacteria > Hyphomicrobiales > Phyllobacteriaceae > Mesorhizobium > Mesorhizobium sp. M1328. The sequence goes on from NZ_JAMYLO010000030.1 coordinate 29,086, forward strand.
CGCTGCTGCCCGAGGATATGCAGGGCGTGTTCATGATGATCGCCCGCGCGGCGAAGGAAGGCTGGCCCTGCCCGAGCGACGCGGCGATCGCCCGCGCCTACGGCTCGCACTCGCTACGCCGCGCCCGGCGCCTGCTGACTTACATCGAGGAGCAGGGGCTGATCGTGTGTCAGCTCGACGGGGTTGGCCGGCGGACGGTGACGCTGGTGGAGCTGGCCTGGGCGACGGCGCCGGGGGATCCCAATGCCGAGGAGGCGGAGCAGGGGAGGCTGGCGGGGTGATGGCTGCTGCGGTTTAAGCGAAAGCTGACGTCGCTCAACATCACCAAAGCGCCAAGAGCGCTCATTGCCGAACCACTACTCAGACGTCGCGTTTTGAGCTGAGCACCCGACGCCTCCACCCCTACCTCTGAAAATGCCCCAACCCGTTCTCATTCAGATAGTCCACCGTCATCACCCGCGCGTGAATGCTGCCGGGGGAACCGACGAACGTCACCGATGACAGCGAGCCGATCGGCGCGTTCTCGCCGCGGGGGGTGAGGGCATAGGTGTCGCCGTCCCAGTGTTCGAGCGTGAATCGCATGGGCTTGGGGCCGAGTTCGAGCACCAGCTTTTCGCCATCAGCCAGCACGTTGGCGGTGTCGAAATAGTTGCTCGTATATTCGCCGGCGTAGAAGGATGGACTGCGCGCCTTGGCGGGGTTCGTCGGCTTGTCCTTGCCGGCGAGGTCGCCCACTGGCTTGTAGTAGCCCATGAACCGCGGCTTGATGTAGGGATACCAGTCGCGGGTCACCTGGCCATATTGCACGATGTCCATAAAGCTGGCGGCGACCACCTCGGCGGCGCCGACGGGGGAGCCGTTGGTGAGCACGACGATACCGACATCGGCCGAGGGCAAGACCTGGAAGGTGGTGCCGGCGCCGAGCAGGAAGGCGCCGGAATGGCCCATGGTTGTGCGGCCATTGGCGTTCACCCCCACATTGAAGCCATAGCCATAGGAGCTGGCCCGCGTATCGGGCGTCTCGCCGCGGTAGGTCACGATCTGCGGTGTGATGGCCGGCTGCAGGATCTTCGGGTCGATCATGGGCTGGCCGTTATACGCGCCGTCGGCAAGCAGCAGGATCATCCACTTGGCAAGATCCTGGGCGCTGGAGGAGACGCCGCCCGCCGGCGCCTGCTGGTCGGGATCGCGGTCGTAGAGCGGCTTGAAGACATTGTCCGCGACGCGCGCATGCAACAGGGCGCGGTCGTTGCCGGCGGCAATGAAGTCCTTGTGCAGGTAGCTGCTCGAACGCATGCCTAGTGGATCGAACAGCAGGCTCTTGGCCAGCGGCTCCCAAGGCTGTTTCTCGGCATGGGCCACCGCCTCGGCGCCGATCGTCGTGCCGAAGTTGGCGTAGTGATAGGAGATGCGGAAGAGATCGAGCGGCACCATCCATAGGCTGCCGACGATCTGCTTGCGTTGGAAGCCGAGATCCTCGAGCTCGTCGCCCGCCGCCATCGGCAAGCCCGAGCGATGGGCGAAGAAATCGCCGATGGTGGCGTTGCCCGAGACATAGTCGAGATTGAGGCGGAAGCCATCCCAGATCTTGCCGACCGGGGTATCCCAGTCGAAGCTGTGGTCCTTCGTCATGGCGATGGCGGCCACCGTGGCCGAGATCGACTTCGACACCGAGGCGACCTGGAAGATGGTGGTGCTGCTGACCTTAGAGGTGTCGTCCCGGTTGTCGCGAAGGCCATAGCCTTCGTCAAAGATCATCTTGCCGCCATGCACCACCGCCACGGCGAAGCCGGGAACGTTGGATGCGTCCGCGACTTTCTTGACGATGTCCGGCAGGGCGGCCACCGCCTTCTCGACGCCGTCGGGATACAGCTGCATAGCATCCTGCGGCGGCGATGGCCCAAGCTCCGGCACGTTGGACTGCGCGGCTGCCATGGCGGGCAGCATGGTAACGAGAGAAAGTACCAGGAGAGCAGCGACTTTCTTCATTGCATGTCCTCAAACTTGCACCGATGATCGGACCATACGCGGCAAGATGAAAGATGGTTACGGCTATTTTCTACCGATATGTTTAAGTTCCAAAGATCAGACAGAGACGGCGGCTGCGCGTCATGTGATTTCGGGACCTGGTGAAGTATCCGCGTTACCTACGCGGGCGGCAATTGGACGGCGGGAGAACGTCAACATTCCAAGCCCGGGCGGCATCCAATCAGGAGTTGTTCGCCAACGGGCTGGCGGCCAACCAGAAAGTCATCGAAAGCCAATTACATGGCCCATCGCGAGGTCTACGGCCTGCTGCATGGGGTCCTGATGGTCAAGGGGCCGGGACGCTTCGTCTTGACCGATCTTGCTTGCGGCAAGTGGGCCGAAAGCTGCCCTTCCGCTTTCGGGACGAACGCCTGATTCAGATCCAAACTATTGCACCAAGCCACTCCCGCCCTGCTGCTACTTCTTGCTTAATCAGAGATCTGACCGTGCCCGCATAAGGTTTTGTGCGTTGTCCCATTGCCACGATGAGTTCTAGATTCTCCTTGTAGCTGAGGCGGGCAAAGTTAGCCGCTTTCACCTCGCCCTCGGCCTCCGCAGTATTAAGCCGTCGATACCAAGCTTCGCAGCGCTCGACCAATTGTACAAGTTGTGCACAGATTTGAGAACGTGCTCGCACTAGGCGGGATGATTGAGGTCGCCCGCGACCACTGGTACCCGATGCTGGTGGTGGTCGACGAGGCGCAGCTGTTCGCGCCGGCGGTTGCCGGCGAGGTTTCAGACGAGGCGCGCAAGCTCTCGCTCGGCGCCATGACCAATTTGATGTGCCGTGGCCGCAAACGCGGGCTTGCCGGTATCATCGCCACCCAGCGGCTGGCCAAGCTTGCCAAGAACGTCGCCGCCGAGGCTTCCAATTTCCTCATGGGCCGGACCTTCCTCGACATCGACATGGCGCGCGCCGCCGACCTTCTCGGCATGGAGCGGCGCCAGGCGGAGGCTTTTCGCGACCTCGAGCGCGGGCAATTCATGGCGCTGGGCCCGGCGCTGTCGCGCCGTCCGCTCGGCTTGCGCATCGGCCCGACCGATACGAGTCCGCGCAACGCGACCCCGCGCCTGATGCCGCTGCCGGAAGCGGCACTGGAGGATGCTCGCGCCATCATCCTGGCGGCGCCGCCGCCGGAAACCGTCCGGCCGCAGCGCCGCTCGTCGCCGGACCTGCTCGATCAGCTGATGGCGGCAAAATCGGCGGCGCTGGAAATCCGCCCCGAACCGGCGGAGCCGCCGATCAGCGCTGAGGATCTGGCGGAGCGGCGCGAGCGCGTCGACCGGGTGCTGCGCGCCGTGCTGGCGCAACCCGATGCCGGCTTCCGTGTCATCGGCGTGCTCTATCAGGAGTTCGTGGTCCGCTGCCGCATCGAGGGCCTCGCCTCGGTCGTGCCGGACCTGCCGGAGTTCCGCCGCATGCTGACCCGCGCCCGCGCCGGCCTCGGCTCCGACATGGCCGGTGACGACGCCTGGCAAAGACGTTTCGGCGCGCGCTTCGCTGCTGCCCGAGGATATGCAGGGCGTGTTCATGATGATCGCCCGCGCCCCCAAGGAAGGTTGGCCCTGCCCGAGCGACGCGGCGATCGCCCGCGCCTATGGCTCGCACTCGCTACGCCGCGCCCGGCGCCTGCTGACCTATATCGAGGAGAGGGGCTGATCGTGTGCCAGCTCGACGGGGTCGGACGGCGGACGGTGACGCTTGTGGAACTGGCCTGGGCGACGGCGCCGGGCGATCCCGGTGCCGCGGAGGCGGAGCAGGGGAGTTTGGCTGTGTGATGGGGGCGGGGCGGTTTGGGCGAAAGCTGACGTCGCTCAAGATCAGCAAAGCGCCAAGAGCGGTCATCGCCGAACCACTACTCAGATGTCGCGTTTGGGCCGACATCGGAAGATCCGCTTTCGGGATGATTGGGCTAAAGAGCCGACCTTCGTGTCTTAGTGCGGACCGCTTTGCGCCGTATCGCGACCTCCGCGAACGCCGTTGGGACTGTCATGTATCGACCCCTTTTCAGGCCTTCAAACGAGCACGGCCTAAGGGAAACGTTTGAGCCAAAGGGGTCACAGTCCGGTCGCGAGGCAACTGCCGCGAACAAACGGCGGGATAGGTGGGACTCGCTCGTCAGGGGCGCCGCGGCAGGTGAGCCAAGGCGTCGCGCGAGCCATAGTCTCAAGAGGCGTGATCTGTGGTATAGAGGCCGGTGAGGGCACGCCGGAAGCGCCGGCCCTACTTGCCTCTGGCGTGCGGCCTGCGTGTCGCGAACCTTCACTGAGGCTCACATGGAGCGGAAGCTCGCTGCCATCCTTGCCATCGATGTCGTCGGATACTCGGCGCTCATGGAGGCGGATGAGGCCGGCACCTTCGACCGGCTAAAACGTGGCCGCAAAGAGCTGTTCGAGCCGGAGATCGCGACGCGACATGGGCGAATCTTCAAGCTAATGGGGGACGGCCTGCTGGCGGAGTTCGGCAGCGTCGTGGATGCGGTCGAATGCGCGGTCACGCTTCAGCGCGGAATGGCAGAGCGTAACGCGAGCGTCGCCGAAGACCAGCGCTTCGAAGTCCGGATCGGAATCAACCTTGGAGAAGTGATCGTCGAAGGGGACGATCGCTATGGCGAGGGCGTGAACGTGGCGTCGCGCCTCCAACAACTCGCCGAGCCCGGTGGCATCTGCGTTTCAGAGAAGGTGTCCAAGGAGGTCAGGCAGAAGTTGGCGTTTGCGTTCGAGCCCATGGGCGAGCAGCGGGTAAAGAATATAGCCGAGCCGATATACTGCTATCGTGTGAACCTGCAGCTTCCGAGAGCCGCTCCGGCCGGCCGACTGACATCGCTGGAATTGCCCGACAGGCCCTCGATCGCGGTCTTGCCTTTTACCAACATGAGCAACGATCCGGAGCAGGAAACCTTTGTCGACGGCTTGACCGAAGACCTGATCACCGATCTCTCTCGCTGCGCTGGCCTCTTCGTAATCGCGCGCAACTCGACCTTTGCCTACAAGGGACGGCCGGTCGATGTGCGTTTGGCCGCGCGTGATCTTGGGGTGCGCTATGTGGTTGAAGGCAGCGCCCGGCGCGCCGCGGGGCGCGTGCGCATCAATGCGCAGCTGATCGACGCGGTCGGCGGCGATCATATCTGGGCCGAGCGCTACGACAGCAGCCTCGAGGATATCTTTGCAGTGCAGGACGAGGTCACGGCCAAGATCGTCGAAGCCCTTGTCGGCCGATTGGCCGGACAGCCGGCGCGCAAACGGCCGACGAGTCTCGAAGCCTATGACCTCTGCGTCCGAGCCCGCGGCGTCAGTTTTCAGACCGGGTTAGGCGCGCGGGAAGCGCGCATGCTCCTGGAAAAGGCGATCGGACTCGATCCCGACTATGCCGAAGCACATAGCTTGCTGGCCCTCAATCTTTGGCTCGGCTGGCTGTTCTGGAACGAGCCGAAGGAAACCAACCAGCCTCGCGCGCTCGCGGAAGCGCAGCGGGCAGTGGCGCTCGACCCTAACGATGCCGGGAACCGCTGGTTGCTGGGCATCATACTTGGTCACGAACGGCGCTTCCGGGAATCGGATGCCGAGTTCGAGGCGACCTTCAAGCTCGATCCCAATCATGCCGATGCCTGGGCGATGCGCTCGGATCTCATCACCTTAAGGGGCGACGCGGTCAAGGGCGTCGAATTCGTGAAGCGGGCGTTGCGGCTCAATCCGCACCCTCCAGGGTGGTACTATTGGATGGCGGGCCAAGCCTATTATGCGCTCGGCGACTATCAATCTGCGGTCGATGCCTTACGCAAGCCGGAAACCTACCGCACCACGTCGCGGCGCATCCTAGCGGCAGCCCTCGCGCAGCTCGGGCGCCTTGACGAAGCCCGTCAAGAGGCGGAATTCTTCCTGATGAGCGATCCCTATTTCAGCATCAGGCACTGGGCAACATCGCAGCCATTCGACGACGAAGAAGTGCTCCAGCGCTTCGTCGAAGGTTACCGCAAGGCTGGCCTTCCCGACTAAGGAGCGCATCGCTTTGGATCGCCGACTTGCTCTCGTCAGGACATACGCTCGTCTTTTGGCTATGAGGGCGATGCCAGTGGGTTCCATCGATCAATGACCGTTGATAGCGCAAAGCTGCCTTAGCGATGTCCGCTCTTGGTGAATCGACGGGACCGTAGGAATGACTGCCGTGCGGCGCAAGCTGTCATGCACGGCTCCGTTTGCGAGAGTCTGCTTCGGGTCAAAAGCAGCTGCTCGCGTCAGCCCCCTGCCGATCCTCAATAATCCGCAAATAAGCCGCCGTGACAAACAGCATGATCAGCCCAAACAAAATCCGCCGCGCTCCTTCCGGCATCTGCAGGATGGTCAGCAGCGTCGTCAGCACGGTGAGGATCAGCGCCCCAATGATGGTGCCGGTGTAGCCGCCGCGGCCACCGAAGGCAGCACCAGCGGTTCGACGAGCGACAGCGCCTTGATCAGGCGATGTAGAGCAGTGCCGGCGAGTACGCTCGAGATGACGTAGAGTGCCGTGATCACCCGCCAGTAGCGGACGCCGGACAGGCGCGTTGCCCATTCGTAGTCGCCGACGGCCGCCCGCGACGCTGGCCGTCGCATCCAATGCTCAGGCGGCGCCCGGCTTTGTTTGCGTGAATCTCGCCATGCCGCATTGCACAATCGCCTCGCCTGCGCAAAATGCGGCATGATCCGCAAATCCCTCACTGTCCTGGTGATCGATGAAAACCACATCCGCGCTTCGATAATCGAAGCAGGACTGCGGGAGGCCGGCCATCAGCAGGTCACGGTCATCCACGACGTCACCGGCATAGCGCGGCGGATCGCCGAGATCGAACCCGACGTGATCGTCATCGACCTCGAAAATCCCAACCGCGACATGCTCGAAAACATGTTCCAGCTCTCGCGCGTGGTGAAGCGGCCGATCGCCATGTTCGTCGATCGCTCGGACCAGGCGTCGATCGAAGCCGCGGTGGAAGCCGGGGTGTCGGCCTATGTCGTCGACGGCCTGCGCCAGGAGCGCGTCAAGCCGATCCTCGATATGGCGATCAGCCGCTTCAACGCGTTTTCGCGCATGGCGCGCGAACTGGAAGAAGCCCGCAGCGAATTGGAAAGCCGCAAGGTGATCGATCGCGCCAAGGGCATATTGATGAAGTCGCGCGGCCTGTCGGAGGACGCGGCCTATACGCTGCTGCGCAAGACCGCCATGAACCAGAACCGCAAGATCGCCGAAATCGCCCAGAGCCTGGTGACGGCGGCAGGCCTTCTGGATCCCGAGGAGAGTTGAGAATGGCGGCCGAGCACCGGATCAATGCTGGCTTCATGCCGCTCTTCGACAGCGCTGTCCTTGTCGCAGCGAAGGAAATCGGCTTCGCCTTGCGTGAAGGCATCGATCTGACGCTCAACCGGGAAACGTCCTGGGCCAACATCCGCGACCGCATCGCCATCGGCCATTTCGATCTGGCGCATATGCTGGGGCCGATGCCGATCGCCTGCAACCTGGGGCTGACGCCGCTCGCCTCCGACACGGTCGTGCCGTTTTCGCTCGGCCTTGGCGGCAATTGCGTCACGGTTTCGAACGCCGTCTGGGCGGGCATGGCCGCGCACGACGCCCGACCCGACCTCGATCCGGCGCGGGCCGGCAAGGCGTTGGGGGCGCTGATCCGCGAACGGGCGAATGCCGGCGGCGATCCGCTTCGCTTTGCCGTCGTCCATCCGCACTCCGGGCACAATTACGAACTGCGCTACTGGCTCGCCGCCTGCGGCATCGACCCGTCGCATGAGATCGAAATCGTCATCGTGCCGCCCCCCTTCATGGCCGACGCGCTCGCGGCCGGCAGGATCGACGGCTACTGCGTCGGCGAACCCTGGAACAGCGCCTCTGTCGTCGCCGGCACCGGCCATATCGCCACGGTCAAGGCGGCCATCTGGAAGACCAGCCCGGAGAAAGTCGTCGGCGTGCGCAAGGCCTGGGCGGAAAAACAGCCGGACGCGCTTTCGGCCCTGCTGCGCGCGCTGCATCATGCGGCGCGCTGGTGCCAGGATCCGGCAAACCGCGACGAACTCGCGGCCTTGATGGCGCAACCGGCCTTCCTTGGTCTGGCGCCGGCGCTGCAGATGCCGATCCTCAGCGGCCATCTTGCGCTCGGCGGCGGCGCCGAACTCAGCGTCGGCGACTTCTTTCTGCCCTTCGACAAGGCGGCGAACTTCCCATGGAAGAGCCATGCGCTGTGGTTCTACACGCAGATGGTACGCTGGGGGCATGTCGCGCATACGCCGGAAAACCTCGCTGTTGCCCGCGACTGCTACCGCCCCGATCTCTACCGCTCGGCGTTGAAGCCGCTTGGCGTGGCGCTTCCCGGTGCCAATGCCAAGGTCGAGGGCGCGCTGAAGGCCGCGACTCCAGTTGGTTCGGCGGGGGCAAGCCTGGTGCTCGGTCCCGACGGTTTCTTCGATGGCCAGATATTCGATCCCGACGAGATCGACGCCTACATTGCCGGCCAGAAATTGGCGCGCGCCGAAGCCTGATCATTTCCGCGGCATTCTTGTGCGCTGCACAAAAAATGTGCGTGCAAATGCGCTAATGAACAATCTTTGGCTTGCTCGCCCAGCGGGCCGGCGCGCCGACGATTTTGGCATGCCGTTGATCTCATTGATGTTTGTCGTCCATTCCGAAACTGGCACGGTTCCTGCTTTGTAATAGGCAGACTCTTCTCGGAGTCACGGAATGCGCGTCCAATGGCGGGCGCTACAGGCAAAGCTGCCGCTCAGGTCAACACGCGATCCCGGATGGACGGACGCGCGAGGCCTGGCCGGCGGCTTTTTTGTTTGGTCGAACACGCAATCGACGGCGCCGATCCCAAGCCGCGCCCAACCGGAGATGACGATGACGAAACGCATCAAGAGCCATTCCGCCCAAACGGCGATCAGCCGCCGGGATTTCCTGAGGATCAGCGCGGCCACCGCGGCAACGCTGGCGGCGGCGCGTGCGCTGCTGCCCTCCGGCGCCTATGCCGCGGCGGCCGCGCCGGAAGTCACCGGCGCCAAGCTCGGCTTCATCGCGCTGACCGATGCGGCACCGCTGATGATTGCCAAGGAAAAAGGCCTGTTCGAAAAATTCGGCATGCCCGATGTCGAAGTGCTCAAGCAGGCGTCGTGGGGGGCAACGCGCGACAATCTGGTGCTCGGCGGCGAAGCCAACGGCATTGACGGCGCCCATATCCTGACGCCGATGCCCTATTTGATGCACACGGGCAAGGTGACGCAGAACAAGCAGCCGCTGCCGATGGCGATCGTGGCACGGCTCAACTACGACTGCCAGGGCATTTCCGTCGCCCAGGAATATGCCGGCACCGGCGTCGGCATCGACGCCTCAAAGCTGAAGGAAGCCTTCGCTGCCAAGAAGGCCGCAGGCAAGGAGGTGAAGGCCGCCATGACCTTCCCGGGCGGCACGCACGACCTCTGGCTGCGCTACTGGCTGGCCGCCGGCGGCATCGATCCCGACAAGGACGTCTCGACCATCGTCGTGCCGCCGCCGCAGATGGTCGCCAACATGAAGGTCGGCAACATGGACGTGTTCTGCGTCGGCGAGCCGTGGAACGAGCAGCTCGTCCATCAGGGCGTCGGCTTCACCGCCGCCACCACCGGCGAACTGTGGAAGGGCCATCCGGAAAAGGCGCTCGGCCTGCGCGCCGCCTTCATAGACAAGTACCCGAACGCCACCAAGGCGATCCTGATGGCTGTCATGGAAGCCCAGCAATGGTGCGAAGCAAAAGAAAACAAGGACGAGATGGCCGCTATCATCGGCAAGCGGCAGTGGATGAACGTGCCGACCGCCGACATCATCGGCCGCCTCAAGGGCGACATCAATTACGGCAATGGCCGCGTCGCCAACGGCACCGACCTCTATATGAAGTTCTGGCAGGGCGGCGTGTCCTATCCCTTCAAGAGCCACGACAGCTGGTTCCTCGCCGAGAACATTCGCTGGGGCAAGTTCGCGCCGACCACCGACATCAAGGCACTGGTCGGCCAAGTCAACCGTGAGGATCTGTGGCGCGAGGCGGCCAAGGACCTTGGTGTCGCCGCGGCCGATATTCCGGCGTCTACGTCGCGCGGCCCCGAAACCTTCTTCGACGGCAAGATCTTCGATCCGGAGAACCCGTCGGCCTATCTCGACAGCCTGAAGATCAAGGTGTCGGCCTGAGCCTGACATAGACGCGCGGCAGGCGGTGGCAGCGCCGCCTGCCTTTCACGTGCCGCCAAGGAGTTTTTCGAAACAATGTCTATCCAAGCCATCGAGGACAGCGAGGTGAAGCCGTTCCCCGCACCGGCCAAGCCCGCCGAGGTCATCGCTTTCACCGCCAGGGCGCGGCGTCGCTTCGACCCGGCCGCGATCGCCGGCAAGCTGGCAAGCACGCTGGTGCCGCCGGTCATTGTTATCACCATCATGCTCGTCGTCTGGCAGGTCGCCTGTTCGTCGCCCACAGCCAGCCTGCCACCGCCAAGCCAGGTGTGGAACGAGGCCTATGACCTGATCGCCCACCCGTTCTTCGACAATGGCCCGCAGGACATCGGACTCGCCTGGCGGGTGCTGATGTCGCTGCAGCGCGTCGCCATGGGCTTCGGCCTGGCGGCAATCGTCGGCGTCGCGCTCGGCGCGCTCGTCGGCCAGTCGATCTGGGCGATGCGGGGCCTCGATCCGGTCTTCCAGATCCTGCGCACGGTGCCGCCGCTCGCCTGGCTGCCGCTGTCGCTGGCGGCGTTCCGCGATTCCAGCCCGTCAGCGATCTTCGTCATCTTCATCACCTCGATCTGGCCAATCATCATCAACACTGCGGTCGGTGTCCGCAACATCCCCGAGGACTACCGCAACGTCGCCCGTATCCTCCGGCTCAACCAGCTCGAGTTCTTCGTGAAGATCATGGTGCCGGCGGCCGCGCCTTACATCTTCACCGGATTGCGGATCGGCATCGGCCTGTCGTGGCTGGCCATCGTCGCCGCCGAAATGCTGACCGGCGGCGTCGGCATCGGCTTCTTCATCTGGGACGCGTGGAACTCGTCCCGCCTGCCCGACATCATCGTCGCGCTCGCCTATATCGGCGTCACCGGCTTCTGCCTCGACCGCCTGGTCGCGGCAGTCGGCGTCTTCGTCACCCGCGGCACAACGGCAAAGTGAGCAGAGGGACGATGACGGCCTATCTGAAGCTCGACCATATCGACAAATCCTTCGCCCGCGGCAGCCAGGTCAGCGACGTCCTGAAGGATATCCGGCTGACCATCGACAAGGGTGAATTCGTCTCGATTATCGGCCATTCTGGCTGCGGCAAGTCGACCTTGCTCAACCTGATCGCCGGCCTGACCAAGGTCTCCGCCGGCGCCGTCCTGCTCGAGGACAAGGAAGTCGACAGCCCTGGCCCGGAACGCGCCGTGGTGTTCCAGAACCACAGCCTGCTGCCATGGCTCACCGTCTACGAAAACATCAATTTGGCAGTCACGAAGGTCTTTGGCCGGAGCAGGAGCCGGGCCGAGCGGCATGACTGGATCATGCGCAATCTCGATCTCGTGCAGATGGCGCATGCCAAGGACAAACGTCCGGCCGAGATATCGGGCGGCATGAAGCAGCGCGTCGGCATCGCCCGGGCGCTGGCCATGGAGCCGAAGATCCTGCTGCTCGACGAGCCCTTCGGCGCGCTCGACGCGCTGACGCGCGCCCATCTTCAGGACGCGGTGATGGATATCCATTCGAGGCTCGGCTCGACGACGATCATGATCACCCATGACGTTGACGAGGCGGTGCTGTTGTCCGACCGCATCGTGATGATGACCAACGGTCCGGCGGCCACCATCGGCGAGGTTCTTCCCGTGCCGCTTGCCCGGCCGCGCCGACGCATCGAGCTTTCCTCCGACCGCACCTTCCTGCGCTGCCGCGAGGCGGTGCTGAAATTCCTCTACGAACGCCACCGCTTCGTCGAAGCCGCGGAGTAAGGCAATAACCGGAAACTCGTCATCATCATTGGCAATCTGCATCGGCAATGGGCAATCTACCGCATTGCACAAACATTATGCTGCTGTGCAAGGCATTCTGACTAATCTTTGATCCGCTGCCGAGCTTGGTCAAGAGTCGCGCGGCTGCGGTTCACATTGGTTTCATTAGATAATTCTGAGCGCTGTCGAATTGGCACGCTTCCTGCTTTTCAAAATGTAGGTCCGCAAGGGCCAAGTGACACGGCGTCCAATGGCGGGCGCCACAGGCAAAGCTGCCGCTCAGGTCCACACGCGCTCCCGGAACCCCGGACGCGAAGACCTGGCCGGCGGCTTTTTTGTTTTGACGCAATCGACGGCGCTGGTCCCAAGCGGCGCCCAACCGGAGACGACGATGATGAAACGGATCGGAACTGGGGCGTCCCTCGCGGACGTCACGCGCCGCGATTTTCTGGCCAGCAGCGCGCTGACGGCGATGCCGCGCCGCTGACAGTCGCGAACGAACAGACAAGGGCGGTGCCTCCCACGCCGCAAATCGGAGCCAGAAAATGACCGCAAATCTCCCAGCCGCGCCCAGCCAGGACAGTGCTCCCCGGCAGGCGCTTGTGATGTCCACCATCGCCTTCACCGTCTGCTTCGCGGTGTGGACGATCTTTTCAATCATCGGCGTGCGCATAAAGCAGGAGCTGGGGCTGAACGAGACGGAGTTCGGCCTGCTGGTCGGCACGCCGATCCTCACCGGCTCGCTCGTGCGTATGGTGCTCGGTGTCTGGACCGACCGTTTTGGCGGACGGCTGGTATACACCGCGACCATGCTTGCGGCGGCGGTCGCGACCTTCCTGCTCGCTTTTGCGCACACCTACGGGCAGATGCTGGTCGCTGCGCTTGGCGTTGGGCTCGCCGGCGGTTCCTTCGCCGTCGGTGTCGCGTATGTCTCGCGCTTCTTCCCGGCCGGCAAGCAGGGTACGGCGCTTGGCATTTTCGGTGTCGGCAATGTCGGCGCCGCGGTCACCAAATTCCTGGCACCGTTTGTGCTTCTCTCCTGGGGCTGGCAGTCGGTCGCGCTGATCTGGGCGGCAGCACTCGTCGTCATGGCCGCCGTCTTCTGGTTCACGACCGGCGACGATCCGGTCATTCGCGAGCGCCGCCACGGCAAGGCTGCACCCGCGGGAAGCTTCTTGCAGGAATTCGCGCCGCTCAAGAACCTGCAGGTCTGGCGTTTCGCCTTCTATTATTTCTTCGCCTTCGGTGCATTCGTGGCGCTCTCGCTGTGGCTGCCCCGCTACCTGATCGGCGTCTACGGCTTCGGGCTTGCGACCGCCGGCATGATCGGCGCGGCCTATTCAATTCCGGCAAGTATTTTCCGCGCCTATGGCGGCGTGCTGTCCGACCGGATCGGCGCCCGCACCGTGCTCTACTGGACCTTCGCTGTCAGTGCCGCCGCGACTCTCGTTCTGTCTCTCCCCTCGGCAGACTACGTCGTGCGCGGTGTCAGCGGGCCGATCGCCTTCCATTTCGAGGTCGGCCCGCTCGCCTTCATAGCCGTTGCCTGTGTGCTCGGCTTCTTCATGAGCCTTGGCAAGGCTGCCGTCTACAAGCACATCCCGGCTTACTATCCGCAGAGTGTCGGCGCGGTCGGCGGCGTTGTCGGCATGATTGGCGGGCTCGGCGGCTTTATCCTGCCAATCGTCTTCGGCGCGCTCAACGACCTCACCGGCGTCTGGTCGAGCTGCTTCATGCTGCTCTTCGTCATCGTCGCCACCTGCTTTGCCTGGATGCATTTTTCCATCCGGCGGATGGAGCGCACGGCGTCTGACGAAGCTTCAGGCCTTTCCTACGCGGCTGAGTGAGACCGGAGTGGATCAGGACATGACCGAGAAACTCGTTATCATCGGCAACGGCATGGCCCCTGGGCGCATGCTGGAGCACCTCCTGGAAAAGGCGCCTGGGCGCTACCAGGTCACCATCTTCAACGCCGAGCCGCGCGTGAACTACGACCGCATCATGCTGTCGCCGGTTTTGTCGGGCGAAAAGGCCTATGAGGAGATCATCATCCATGGCGACGGCTGGTACATCAAGCACGGCATCACCCTCTACAAGGGCCACAAGATCGTCGCCATCGACCGGCAGGCAAAGTCCGTCACCTCCGATCATGGCGTGACCGAGCCCTACGACAAGCTCGTCATCGCCACCGGCTCAGTGCCGTTTATCATTCCGGTGCCAGGCCATGATCTGCCCGGCGTGCTCACGTATCGCGATCTCGACGACGTCCGGGCGATGATGCTTGCCGCCCAGTCGCGGGCCAAGGCCGTGGTCATTGGCGGCGGCCTGCTCGGGCTCGAGGCAGCCGCGGGCTTGAATGCGCAAGGCATGGACGTCACCGTGCTGCACGTCATGCCGACGCTGATGGAGCGTCAGCTCGATCCGGCCGCCGGCTATCTCCTGCAGCGCGCCGTCGAGCAGCGCGGCATCAAGGTCATCACCAAGGCAAACACCCAGGCGATCACCGGCAACGGCAAGGTCGAGCGGGTGGAGCTTGCCGACGGCACCATCATCCCGGCGACGCTCGTCGTCATGGCGGTGGGCATCAGGCCGAATGCGGCGCTGGCGAAGGAAGCCGGCATTGCCGTCAATCGCGGCATCGTCGTCGACGCCGGCATGCGCAGCAACGATCCCGATATCTACGCAATCGGCGAATGCGCCGAGGTCAACGGCCAGGTCTACGGACTGGTCGCGCCGCTCTACGAGATGGCGCGCGTCGCCGCCAACCATCTGGCCGGTAATGAGGCGGCGGCTTTCGTCCACATGGACACGCCGACCAAGCTAAAGGTCACCGGCATCGAGCTGTTCTCGCTCGGTGACTTCGCCGAGGGCGATGACCGCCAGGAGATCGTGCTGCGCGATGCTGCGGCCGGCGTCTACAAACGCCTGGTGCTCAAGGACGACCGCATCATCGGCACCGTGCTCTATGGCGAGACGGCGGACGGCGCCTGGTTCAACGACCTCAAGAAGAAGCAGACCGACATATCCGAGATGCGCGATACGCTCATCTTCGGCCAGTCCTACCAGGGAGGCGCCCCCCTGGACCCTATGGCGGCCGTTGCAGCCTTGCCGGATGATGCGGAAATCTGCGGTTGCAACGGCGTATGCAAGGGAAAGATCACCGGCGCGATCACGGCCAAGGGCCTGACCTCGCTCGATGACGTGCGCGCCCACACCAAGGCGTCGGCCTCCTGCGGCTCCTGCACCGGGTTGGTCGAAAAGCTCATGGTGCTGACCATCGGCGACAAATACAACCCCGCGGCGGTCCAGCCGATGTGCAGCTGCACCGCGCTCGGCCATGACGAGGTCCGCCGGCTGATCAAGGCCAAGGGCCTGAAGACCATTCCCGCCGTCATGCAGGAGCTGGAGTGGAAGACCTCCTGCGGCTGCGCCAAGTGCCGGCCGGCGCTCAACTATTATCTCGTCTGCGACTGGCCCGACGAATACGCCGACGATTACCAGTCGCGCTTCATCAACGAGCGCGTCCACGCCAACATCCAGAAGGACGGCACCTACTCGGTGGTGCCGCGCATGTGGGGCGGGGTCACCAACGCCGCCGAATTGCGCGCCATCGCCGACGTCGTCGACAAGTTCGAGATCCCGATGGTCAAGGTCACCGGCGGCCAGCGCATCGACATGCTCGGCATCCGCAAGGAGGACCTGCCGGCGGTGTGGGCCGATCTCGGCCAGGCTGGCTTCGTCTCCGGCCACGCCTATGCCAAGGGACTGCGCACGGTGAAGACCTGCGTCGGCTCGGACTGGTGCCGCTTCGGCACGCAGGATTCGACCGGCTTGGGCATCCGTATCGAAAAATTCATGTGGGGCTCGTGGACCCCGGCCAAGGTAAAGATGGCGGTGTCGGGCTGTCCGCGAAACTGTGCCGAGGCGACCTGCAAGGATGTCGGCGTGATCTGCGTCGACAGTGGCTACGAAATCCATTTCGCCGGCGCCGCTGGCCTCGACATCAAGGGCACCGAAGTGCTCGGCCTGGTCAAGACCGAGGACGAGGCGCTGGAGCATATCGTGGCGTTGACGCAGATGTATCGCGAGCAGGGCCGCTATCTCGAGCGTATCTACAAATGGGCCAAGCGCGTCGGCATCGCCGAGATCAAGCGCCAGATCATGGACGATGGCGAGAAGCGCAAGACCTATTTCGACCGCTTCGTCTTTTCGCAGAAATTCGCCCAGGTCGATCCGTGGTCGGAACGTGCTTCCGGCAAGGACAAGCATGAATTCCGGCCGATGGCTTCGGTCGGCTTTGCGCAGGCGGCGGAGTAGGCGCGTGTTCCCGAGTGGAATGCGGTTTTCGGACAAGAACACGCGCAAAAGAGGAATGGCCACATGAATTGGGTATCAATTGGCACGCTCTCGGACATTCCGCGTCGCGGTGCGCGCTGCGTAGCCACGCCCGAAGGCAAGATCGCCGTCTTTCGCACGGCCGACGATCAGGTCTTTGCCATCGACGACCATTGCCCGCACAAGGGTGGGCCACTCAGCCAGGGCATCGTCCATGGCACGGCGGTGACCTGTCCCTTGCACAATTGGGTGATCTCGCTGGAGACAGGCAAGGCGCTCGGCGCCGACGAGGGCGCGGTGCGCACCATTGCGGTCCGGATCGACGGCGAGCGGCTGTTCATAGCGCTGGAAGCGCTGGCCAGCTGCGCGGCGTGAACCATGCAGATTGATGAAGCGCGCGAGGTGAGGACCACCTGCCCCTATTGCGGGGTGGGTTGCGGCGTGCTGGCGAAGGTCGCCGCGGACGGCGAAATAACCGTTCGTGGCGACCCGGACCACCCGGCGAATTTCGGCCGGCTCTGCTCCAAAGGCTCGGCGCTGGCCGAGACCATCGACCTCGACGGCAGGTTGCTATACCCGGAGATCCACGGTCGCCGCACCGACTGGGACGAAGCGCTCGACCTTGTCGCTTCGACCTTCTCGCAAACCATTGCCGAGCACGGCCCTGACGCGGTCGCCTTCTACGTCTCCGGCCAGTTGCTGACCGAGGACTATTACGTCGCCAACAAGCTGATGAAGGGCTTCATCGGCTCGGCCAATATCGACACCAATTCGCGCCTGTGCATGGCCTCGTCGGTCGCCGGCCACCGCCGCGCCTTTGGCTCGGACACCGTTCCGGGAAATTACGAGGATCTGGAACTTGCCGACCTGATCGTGCTGGTCGGCTCCAATCTCGCCTGGTGCCATCCAGTGCTCTACCAGCGCATTGCCGCCGCCCGGGAAAAGCGGCCCGAGATGAAGGTGGTGCTGATCGACCCACGCCGCACCATGACCTCAGATATCGCGGACATGCATCTGGCGATCGCGCCCGATGGCGATGTCGCTTTGTTCACAGGGCTGCTCGCCTATCTCGGCCAGCACAACGCACTGGACCGCACCTATATCACGGCGCACACGACCGGCTTCGGGCAAGCGCTTTTCGCCGCCTCGGCGCTCGATCTTGCCGGCATCGCGGCTGCCACGGGTCTCAGTGAGGACGAACTGGCCCGCTTCTACAGCCTGTTTGCCGCGACGGCGAAGACGGTGACCGTCTACAGCCAGGGCGTGAACCAGTCGTCTTCGGGCACCGACAAGGTCAACGCCATCATCAACTGCCATCTAGCCACCGGCCGCATCGGCAAGCCCGGCGCCGGGCCGTTTTCGGTGACCGGCCAGCCCAATGCTATGGGCGGCCGCGAGGTCGGCGGCATGGCCAACATGCTGGCCGCCCACATGGAGATCGAAAACCCCGAGCACCGCAACCGCGTGCAGCGCTTCTGGAATGCCCCAACCGTCGCCGAAAAACCCGGCCTGAAAGCGGTCGAGATGTTCCAAGCGGTGGCCGACGGACGCATCAAGGCGCTGTGGATCATGGCGACCAATCCGGTCGATTCGATGCCGGATGCCGATGCGGTCGAAGCGGCGATCAAGGCCTGCCCGTTTGTCGTGGTGTCGGACGTGCTGGGCGAGACCGACACGGTCCGCCATGCTCATGTCCGGCTGCCGGCGGCGGCATGGGGCGAGAAGGACGGCACCGTCACCAATTCGGAGCGCCGCATCTCGCGCCAGCGGGCTTTCTTGGCCAGGCCCGGCGAGGCAAGGCCAGATTGGTGGATCATCGCTGAAGTCGCCAAGCGGATGGGCTTTGGCGAGGCGTTTTCGCATGTGTCGCCGGCCGACATCTTCGCCGAGCATGCCGCGTTGTCGACATTCGAGAATGACGGGGCGCGCGATTTTGATATAGGCGCGTATGGCGATATCGGTGCAGAGACCTATGAGGATCTTCTGCCGTTCCAATGGCCAGCGCCGAGCCAAGGCACCCCCCTCTGGCCTGCCGGAGGGCAAAAGCACCCGCTTCTTCGCCAACGGCGGCTTCTACACGCCCGACGGCAAGGCACGCTTCATTGCCATCCGCCCAGCCGCACAAACCCGCACCAACCCGGACTACCCGTTGGTGCTCAACACCGGGCGAGTTCGCGACCACTGGCACACCATGACGCGGACCGGCAAGAGCCCGCGCTTGTCGCAGCACATGGCCGAACCGTTCGTCGAAATCCACCCGGCGGATGCGCAGCACTATGGCATCGGCGATGCCGACATCGTCCGCGTCTCCACGGCTTATGGCGAGGTGCTAGTCCGCGCGCTGGTGACGGTGCGCCAACGCCGAGGCTCGGTTTTCGTGCCGATGCACTGGACCGATCAGTTCTCCGGCCGCGCGCGTATCGATGCACTGGTCGCGCCGACGACCGATGCGATTTCAGGCCAGCCGGCCTCGAAGAACGTTGCCGCCCGCATCGAGCGGTTCGCCGCCACGGCCTTCGGATTCGCCGTGCTTGCCGAACGGCCCGCATCCATCGACGCCGATTACTGGAGCCTCGCTCGCAGCCCCGCCGGCTGGCGCCTCGAAATTGCGCTGCGGTCCGGCCGCGACTGGACCGGGTTTGCCGCCTCCCTGTTAGGCATGGAAGGCGAGACGCTCGCCTATCACGACATCGCCGGCGGGCACCATCGCTTCGCTCGTTTCGCGGGCAGTCGGCTGGTCGGCGCGCTCTATCTTGCGCCGACCCCGGTAGCGGTGTCGCGCGGCTGGGCGGTCGAACAACTGGGTGCCGACCATGCCGATCGGCAGGCGCGGCTGGCGATTGTCGCCGGGCGGCCGGGCGGCAGGAGCGTCGACCGCGGTGCCATCGTCTGCGCCTGTTTCGGGGTCGGTGCCAACCAGATCGCGGAAGCGGTGCGCGGCGGCTGCACCAGCGTCGCGGCAATCGGCGCCGCGCTTCACGCCGGCACCAATTGCGGCTCTTGCCGCGCCGAGATCAAGACCATTATCGACGGTCGGCGTCTTCAAGCTGCGGAGTGAATGTGCCGAGGAACTCTGCCGCGCCGCTGCATGATGCTTACTAGCAATTTACAAACCATGGGCTACCAACGTTCTGACTTCGATTCGTTCGGAACGGGAACCCCATGAGCAAAGCCCTGACCTCATTCGCGCTTGCCGCCGTGCTGGCGGCCTTGCTGATGGCGCTCAGCCTGACGGTGGCCAGGCATGGCTATCCCTATGGCGCGATCGGCGCCAAGCGCTTGAGCGACGTCGCCGATGCGGGGACGTTCATTCCGCTCGCGGCGATCTATTTTTTCAGCGCACTGCTGATGATGGTTCTGCCGATCAGGCTCGCTGGCATCGTCCTGACACATGCCGCCGATGCGATCTTCTGGACGGTCATCGTGTTGTTTGCGGTCATCGTTGGATGTCTCGCCGCGAGATTTGCTTTCGGTCAGCGCGATGTGCTCTCGGCGCTGCTGAACTGGCGGTTCCTGTTTGTCGCAGCCGTCGTCGGATGCCATCTCTTCATCAACGAGCTGCGCCACAACATCCTGTTGAGAAGCCTGTTCTTCGTCGTCTTTGCCGCAGCGACACTGGCCTGCCTGTTTTGGTCCTTCACCGTCTGAGCATGTGCGACCGTCGGCAGACGGCTTAATTCTTGTCGACCGGTTTTGAACGCATTCGCGAAACGGTCTCACGCTCGGCCCGCTTCGAACGCATCGGCGGCAGGCCGCGGTCGATCAGGTCCATGTCTTCCAGCACCATGTCGCCCATCCGCTTGAAGGCGATGTCGAGCGCGCCGGCCCGGTGGGCGGAGCGCAGGAATCCCGGCAATGTGCGGACCGGGTGATCCTGGGCCAGAGGCTCCTCAGGAAAAACATCGCTGGCGGCGACGATATGGCCGCTGCGAACGGCGTCCATCAGTGCCGGAAAATCGACCACTCCGGCTCGGCTGAGCAGGATGAAAGCGGCTCCCTTGTGCATCCTGGCAAACGCCTCGGCACCAAGGAAACCCTGGTTTTCGCTGGTCACCGAAGCGACGACGAAGATGAAATCGCTGTTCGACAGAACGTCGTCGAGAGAGGCCGGCTCGACGCCGTTTTCGATCAGGATCGACGGCGGCAGCCACGGGTCGAAGGCTTTTATCTGCGTGCGAAAGCCCGACAGTAGCCGGTTGAGCGCACGGCCAAGATCGCCGAAGCCGATGATGCCGACATCCGCACCGGAAAGAAGCCGCGCCGTCCGGTTGCCGTCGCCGCCCCACAGCTCCTTGCCCTGACGAAAAGCGAGGTCGGCATCGACGATGCCGCGGGCAAGGTTGAGCGCCATGGCAAGGCCGAGCTCGGCCACCGGTTCGGCAAAGACCAGCCCGGTGGTGACGACATGGATGCCGCGCGAAAACAGCGTCTCGTAGGGCATGTTGTTGATGAGGTTGCTCTCGACATTGAAGATGCAGCGCAGCGCCTTCATTTTTTCCAGCGTCTCCGGCGCGATAGGTGGCTGGCCGACGATGTAGCGGGTCTCGGCAAGCACATCGGCCGGCAGCGCCGCGACGCCTTCGGGCGATGTTTCGACGATGCGGTATTTCGATCGAAATTTCGCCAGCGCAGCCGGCGTGAAGATCAGGTCGAGCGTGCGCGGTTCGGGTGCGCTGATCACCAGCGGCAAGGCGCTGTCGGACATGATACCTTTCCTCCCGTGCGATCCGCGTCGCACCACACTAGAATCGTCTTTCCCGCCCCGACACCTATCACATGCCTGTCGAGGAGGAGAAGTTTGCCTGCCTTCGGCCTTGCGGTGCGGCGGTCGGTGGTCCAGATAGACGGCGATCGAAGGACGACAAGGAAGACAGCGACATGATCCCGTTTCGAAAGAACCTCATCGATGGCGAGTGGGTGGGCGATGCCGGCTCCCGCAACATCAACCCGTCCAATCTCGACGACGTGGTCGGCGAATATGCATCGGGAGGCGCCGAGCACGCCCGGCAGGCCATCGCGGCGGCGAAGGCGGCATTTCCGGCATGGTCGCGATCGGGCCTGCTGGCACGCCACGCGGTGCTGAGGAAGGCGTCGGACGAGATCACCGCGCGGAAAGATGAAATCGGCCGGGCCTTGGCGCGCGAGGAAGGCAAGACGCTGGTCGAGGGCATCGGCGAGACTGTCCGTGCCGCCCAGATATTCGACTTCTTCGCCGGCGAGACGCTGCGCCTGTCGGGCGAGCTGGCGCCAAGCGTGCGGCCCGGCGTCGGCGTCGAGATCACCCGCGAAGCGGTCGGCGTCGTCGGCATCATCACGCCGTGGAATTTCCCGATCGCCATCCCGGCTTGGAAAATCGCTCCGGCGCTGGCCTACGGCAACACCATCGTCTTCAAGCCGGCGGAACTCGTTCCGGAGAGCGCCTGGACCATTGTCGACATCCTGCACCGCGCCGGACTGCCCAAGGGCGTGCTCAACCTGGTGATGGGCAAAGGTTCGGTGGTTGGCCAGGCTATGCTCGACAGCCCTGACCTCAACGCCATTACCTTCACCGGCTCTGTCGGCACCGGCAAGCGTGTCGCCGCCGCCAGCGTCGAGCACATGCGCAAGTTCCAGCTCGAAATGGGCGGCAAGAACCCGCTTGTCGTGCTCGACGATGCCGACCTTGCCGTCGCGGTCGACTGCGCCATCAACGGTGCCTACTTCTCGACCGGCCAGCGCTGCACGGCGTCGTCCCGCCTGGTGGTGACGGACGGCATCCACGACCGCTTCGTCGAGGCGCTCAAGGACCGCATGGCCAAGCTGGTCGTCGGCGACGCTCTCGATGCCAAGACCCAGATCGGACCGGTTGTCGACCAGAGCCAGTTGAAACAGGACGAAGACTATATCGCCATCGGCCGTCAGGAAGGCGCGGACCTTGCATTCGGCGGCGAGCGGCTCGATCGTGAAACCCGCGGCTTCTATTTGCAACCGGCGCTGTTCACCGAAACCACCAACGCCATGCGCATCTCGCGCGAGGAGATTTTCGGACCGGTCGCCAACGTCATCCGCGTCAAGGATTATGATGAGGCGCTGACTGTGGCCAACGACACGCCGTTCGGGCTGACGTCCGGCATCTGCACCTCGAGCCTCAAGCATGCCACGCATTTCAAGCGCAATTCGGAAGCCGGCATGGTCATGGTCAACCTGCCGACTGCCGGCGTCGACTTCCACGTGCCTTTCGGCGGGCGCAAGGGATCGAGCTACGGCCCGCGCGAGCAGGGCCGCTATGCCGCAGAGTTCTACACCACGGTGAAGACCGCTTACACGTTTGCCGGCTAAGAAAAGGCGGCAGACCAGCCAGGCAGGCGAGCAAGTCGATGACATCTGAGAATACCGACCTGACCTGGCTCAATCCGCCGCCGCACCATGCCTTCGGCAACAATACGGTGCATGTGCGGACCGGCAAGGAGACCGACTTCTGGCGAGAGACGTTCTACGGCTTCTGGCGTGATAATGGCCATTTCCTCTATCGTGAGGTCGAGGGCGATTTCAGCGCCGAAGTCACGGTCAAGGGGCACTATGAGGTGCTTTACGATCAGGCCGGGCTTATGGTCCGCCTGAGCCAGACCCATTGGATCAAGGCCGGCATCGAATACACCGACGGGCTGATGTATTTTTCCGTCGTCGTCACCAACGATGCCTCCGACTGGTCGCTGGCCAGCATTCCGGCCGATCCGGACGGGGTCAGGATCCGCCTGACCCGCCATGCCGAGACGATCCGTGTCCAGTATCTGGACGCGACCGACAAGCACTGGAAACCGGTGCGGCTTGCCTATTTCCCGCCGTCGAAAACGGTCGATGTCGGCATGATGTGCTGTTCGCCGCAGCGCGAGGGCTTCGAAGTGACATTCAGCGATTTTTCGATCGGCCCGCCGATCTCGCGGGAGCTTCACGACTGAGGCGCCGCGATGCGGTCGGGCGGTTTGCGTCCGGCCTGCCTCAGTAGGTCGCTCGGCCGCCGGAGACGTCGAAGACGGCAGCCGTCGTGAACGAGCATTCCTCGGACGCGATCCAGCAAATCAGCGCCGCCACCTCCTCGACCTCGCCGAACCGCGCCATCGGTATTTTGGACAGCATGAAGTCGATGTGCTGCTGGCTCATCTGCTGGAAGATTGCGGTGCGCACGGCCGCCGGCGTGACGCAGTTCACCGTCACCTTGGTCTTGGCCAACTCCTTGCCGAGCGACTTGGTCATGCCGATCACCGCCGCCTTGGAGGTGCTGTAGGCCGAGGCGTTCGGGTTACCTTCCTTGCCGGCAATCGAGGCGATGTTGACGATCCTGCCGTAATTGCGTTCGAGCATATGCGGGACCAGCGCTTTGTTGCAGAAGAAGACGCCGTTGATGTTGATGTCGATGACCCGGCGCCAATCCTCCACCGAATACTCCCAGGCCGTCATGTTCGGTCCGGTGATGGCAGCGCTGGTGACAAGCACATCGACTGCG
This sequence comes from Mesorhizobium sp. M1328, assembly GCF_040318075.1. NCBI lineage: Bacteria > Pseudomonadati > Pseudomonadota > Alphaproteobacteria > Hyphomicrobiales > Phyllobacteriaceae > Mesorhizobium > Mesorhizobium sp. M1328. The sequence goes on from NZ_JAMYLO010000030.1 coordinate 52,904, forward strand.
CCAAGCGCTTTGATCGTCTCTCCGGCGGCGGCTTCGACCGCTAGGGGGTCGGCGACGTCGAGGGTCACGCTGTGCAGGCCTGGAACACTGGCCTTGGCCTGCTCGATCTGGGCGGCATCGCGATCCCAGACCGAAACACGCCCGCCTTCGTCAGTGATCCTTTGCGCGACCGCCAGGCCGATGCCTGAGGCGCCGCCGGTGATAACAGCAGATCGTCCGGCAAATCGTCCCGCGAAACTCATCGGCATGTGGTCTTCCTCCCAATTGGCGGCGAATGTGAAGTCAACGGCCGACAAGTTCAAGCGCGGACTTGCAACCTCAGAACAGCTTGTGATGGGCCAGCACCGGGCAATTGGACGGGACTGCCTCCTGCCCAAATCGTCTCGTCCCGTACTGAGAGAACTGCAGGAACGACGCGCCCGGTTGGCATCCGGGTGACAGGCGGCGCCGGATGGGTTATATTGCACTGCACAATGCGAGCGCCTGCAGGCGAGCCTCCCATCGATCCGATGAATCGGCCCATGAAATCGGCATTGAGCTGCAAGGACGGAAAACCGCTACCGAGATGAAGATTCCAAAATCTCTGTTGATCGATCCGGACAAGAACACGGTCTATGGCAGCTTTGCCGTTGCCGTCTCTATCTGGGCGTTCTCCTACTCGACCATTTTCGGCCAGGCTATGATCCTGGCCTACTATGCAGTCTGGCTGCCGCTCATCCTGGTCGACTACCGGAAGATATTAAGGCACGCTTCCAGCGCCTGGCTTCCGCTGGCCTTTGCGACCTATGTCTGCTTCTCGGTGTTCTGGTCGGCAGCTCCCGGCACCACGGCAAGGACAGCCGTCCAATATTGCTCCCACATCGCCTGCGCCTATATTGCCGCGCGCACCGTCAGCGTCCGGACCTTGACCATAGGCGCCCTGATCGGGATTTTCGTCGTCCTGCTCTACTCGCTCAAGGTCGCGAGTTATTCCTATGACGTTCTCGATGGCACGTATAATTTCGTCGGCGCGTTCAGCTCCAAGAACCAGATTGGCTTTGTCGCATCGCTTGGCATCTATTTCTGCGTTGTCTACCTCGCCTTTCTCAGGCGCGGCAGGATAAGCTTTTTGTTGATCGTACCGATTGTCCTTCTGTCGGGCTATCTGCTGGTCGTGTCGCATTCGGCCACTTCGATGGCATCGACCCCAGCGGTTCTGGCTCTGGTCGCCCTGCTTTCCATCGGCAAGCTGCTTTCGCTCCGACATCGCCGGGTGATTTTCATGATCGGTGCGGGCGCGCTGGTCGCCTGCACCGTGATTGCGCTGAATCTCGGGCTGATGGATTTTGTCCTTGGCCTTTTCGGCAAGGATTCGACGCTCACCGGACGAACCTACCTCTGGCAGCAGGGCTGGAATGCCGCGCAGCAAGCGCCCATCCTCGGCGTCGGCTACGCGGCCTATTGGGTGCAGGGCTTCTCCGAGGCCGAGCGGCTGTGGAACGAATTCTACATCGCCGCGCGAAGCGGCTTCCACTTCCACAACACCTACATCGAGACCTTGGTGGAACTCGGCTTCGTCGGTGCGACACTGCTTTCGCTGATCATCCTGCGCACGCTCTGGGGTCACGTCTCGGCGCTGATATTCAGGACATGGCAAGCCGACTCGGTGATTCTTGCCGGCGTCATGGTGCTTCTGTTCATCCGCTCCTTCGTCGAGGTCGAGACCCTCAACCCCTACATCATGGGATCGTTCCTGCTGTATTACAGCTACTTCAAGCTGGTGAGGGTGCCGGCCGTTGCTCCTTCCCGGTGGAGCGCCGTGAACCATCTCGAGGAACCGGACGCCGTGCGAGGCTAGAGTCTTTCACGTTTTGACGGAAGCGTATCCGGCGTTTGCGAAGTAGTTTTTGCATTCGCCGGGTTCGATCGTCGCAACGAGGTGGCCGATGTGGCGCCA
>NZ_JAMYLO010000031.1:0-42346 GCF_040318075.1 Mesorhizobium sp. M1328
AGGCTGACCGACAGGGTTCCAGCGGCGACGCCGAGACGTTGGTCGACCGCGTCGAGAAAGTCGTGAAAAAGACGGCAAGCAAAACCGAGGAAGCCATTCGCGACCGTTTGCCGGAGACGCACGAGTCTCCCAAAACTTCGTCATAGCGCTGCCGCCGGTTTTCGTGGTGCGCTGGCGAAGCTGTTCTTGAGGATCTCTCCACGGCGACGGCATGCCTCGGGATTAATTTGGCATGCAACCTCGGCTTTGCAGGTTGGCTCCTGGCGAGGTATCGAGTTGCTGCTTCCGCGCGCTACGCCTGCTTTGCAAGAAGCGCCGCACAGACATCGCTCACGACTTGCGGCAAGACATCGAAAGCAAAGCCGATGTGAAGCCGCTCGAGCGGGGTATGGCAGTCTCGTCCCCACGGGCCGATATTGATGGTGGAAATGTTGGCCAGCCCGCCTGACTTCGGCCAGCGAATACCGTCGCGCCACATCGGCGTGTTGCGGGCGACGACGTCGAGACCGGATCCGGTAGCCTCGCCAAAGAAGCTCATATCCGAGATGCCGGCGAAGTAATCCGCACAGCCGATCGCCGAGCTATAGCGGGCGTTTGCGCCGGCTGCGATGTCCGAGGCAATCGCGCGCAACCTGCCGCTGCCGGCCTGTCCGAAAGGTTCGTCGGCAGATAGGGTATCGAGCCGAAGCCGGTGACGATTGCCGGTCCCGGCAAGCGGCTCAATCGCCATGCCTCCTCGGTAACCAGCCGGCATTGCTCGGGCAGCGGGAGATCGCCGGCGGCAAGAGACGCGCCGACGGTGCCAAGCCTTGATCTTGCTTCCGCATCGAGACGGTCCAGCAGTGCCTCGTAACGATGCAGGGGAATTGTTTCGACGAGATCGATCGCGGCGCTGCCGTGCTGGGAATGCCGCCGCTGCTTCAGCTCCGCCAGGCAGGCAGAAACAGCATCGGCGCAAAGCCGGTCAAAGCGATCAAGCACCTCGTCCGGCCTCCGTCGATAGCTCAGCACGTTAAAGCTGGCGAACGCCGTAGCCGGCGTTGTTACGTCATAGCCGGACTTGCCGTCGCGGATATTGAGCAAGCTCGGCGGTGTGCCCGGAACAAGCGCGATGACGCGACCCTTGCTGCCGTCACCGTCGTCGGCGATCGCATCGAGATTGATCGCCGCCAGAATATCGAGCCCGCGCTCGCCAGCAATCGCCGGCAGCGCCTGTGTCGCCTTGCGAGCTCCGGCAGAATTGTTCTCTTCGTCGGGGACGGCGATGAACAGAAGGTTTCCCGCCGCGTTGGTGCTTTCTGCGAATGCGGCGCAGACCGCCAGCCCGGCGGCGAGACCCGCCTTCATGTCGAGCAGGCCGCGCCCTGTGAGAACTCTCCCGACGCCAAATCGTCCCGCGCCTGCCTCGCGGCAGGCGCCTCGGCCACGGCCAAGGTTTTGCCCAGCGCCTGGGTGAGTTGTTGCGGCCGGGTTGCCATGTCCTCCAGCTCGCCATAGTCGCTCGTCGTGACAGTGTCGTAGTGGCCGGTCAGCACGACGGTGGCGTGGCTAGCACCGCGGACCAGCATCGCCACGCAGTGGCGCCCATCCCCCGGCTCGACTTCTATGGTCCAGATTTCCGCGCGGTGAAATGCCGTCTCGTGGCGCAACGCGTCGGCTAGCCATGGGCCGAACGAGGCTTCGCCATCGGTCCCGGTTACGCTTTTCCGTTCGGTTAGCGCGATGGGCCAGCGTCTGGTCCGGCCGGCCAGGCTGCTCTTTGCCCCACTGTTCATCATTCTCCTCGACGCACGTGAAAGAGCCTGAGCTTAGTGCCTCCGGCAACCTTCTCAAGGGCGGCCCGGGGAGAGGCGGAGTTAACGGCTGGAACCAACCCTCCTTCCCACTCGTTGCCGGGCAAAGGAGAATACGCCATGTGCCTTACCATGGGACCCCAACCAGAAGAGCCGCCATTAGACGCGCCAATGTGGACGCCGGATCCCGATGTGCAGCCGTATGAGTCTCCTGTTCCGAATCCAGACGAGAGCTGTGATCTCCTTCTGCGAGCGGTGTCGATATGATGGACGAGCAAGTTCGCACAGGTGGCTGCCTTTGCGGAGCTGCTAGCATCCGGCTCAAAGGGCAGCCGACGAGGGTTGGTATATGCCACTGCCATGACTGCAGGCGAACGAGCGGGAGCGCCTTCGTCTGCTTCGCGGTTTGGCCAAGATCGAGCTACGAAGGCACTGGTGATCTCCACACCTTTGCCGGGCGAAGCTTCTGCCCAACCTGTGGTTCGCGCCTCGTAAGCCTTCGGGACGACGAGGCCGAGGTGATGATCGGCAGTCTGGATCAAGCTCCGAGCAATCTTATACCAGATTATGAGCTGTGGATCGGGCGACGGGAGCCATGGCTGTTGAACCTGGAATGGGCCGAGCAGTTCGAGCACGATTGGGAGCCGAAGAAAAATTGAGGCCCCCCAATGGAGACGGCGTTGTCTGAGCCGGCCTAGCAGCCCGATCCACCGGTCTGACATGCCTAAGGGTCGTTACGGTCCTGCGCCGGTCATCATCGAGACCCTTTCAAAGCATCGGCGTCAAGCGCGCTAAGCTGCGTTCCCATTGCAAAGTTCCGGCGAGCGGAAACCAGCAGAACCTCCCTTCCAGGGACAACCGGGGTCAGGTTGGTTGGGGCAGCCGGACTCGGTAAGGCACGCGCCGACATGCGCGGCAGTTCGGCAACAGCATCAAGGCATTTCGAGAGCGGTCACGCCTGTCCACTTTGCGCGCGGCGGCCGCTAGCGGCCCGCCGCACGAACAAGACAACAGCAACCGCTGTTTTGAGGCAAATCGAAATCGGGCATCAGGTATTCGCGAACGACGCTCGTGAATGACGGTTCGGAACGGTTGGCCCTGTCGGGGGTTACCTCAGTCCAACGGGGAGGAGACTCCAAAATGGACCACACCAATCACGTACGGCTTTCGAGTTCTGAACTGCGCGCTGACGTTGTTGAGGGAGCGACCATCTACGGTCGCGACGATGAGGAAATCAGTTCAGTCGACCACATCCATGGAACGGGCGAGCATGCGCAAGTCGTCTTCGATGTTGGTGGGTTCCTCGGCATAGGCTCAAAGCGCGTGGCCTTGTATGCAACTCAGCTCGATTTTATGCGGGACGAAGACGGCACCGTGCATGCCATCACACAAATGACCACCGACCAGTTGAAGGCCCTACCAGAGCATTTTGATTAACCGCCAAGTCAGCTTCGGCGGTCTCGACCGTCAGATATTGTCAAGGTGGGGTCGAACCGAGTGCGAGCTCGTTCAGAGCGTCGGCGAAGGCATCGACCTGATCGTCAATCTGGCCATTCGGAAACGAACAGACCTCGTCGAGGAATGTTTCGTTCCAGCGACTGCGCAAGAGCTCACGTGTCCGCCTCAGCCTGGGCGGATGCAGTTTGCCCCTGTGGCCGTGTGGCCTGAGACCGGAAGAGCCTTCACGTCCTGGCCGGCCAGAAGCTTCACTTTCGTTGCTGCGTCCGCCTTGCCAGCCGAACCAGGGTCCTGCGGCATGCGGATCGTGACTTCCAGCCCGTCAAGCGTCACGACGTTCTTCAGCTTGGTCTCGACCTCGCCGGGAGACCAGCGGCCGCGCTCAATGTCCTCGACGTAGAAATTCCGTTCTTGTGGCCATGCGAAGCCCGACGGTCAAGTCAGGCCGTTTGCCAGGCTTCCTTCGACGCAGCGAAATCTCACGCAATGCCCGAAAGTGCCGGGATCTGATGCTGTCCGAATGGCACCGGGCGCTCTGGCCCGAGGTGGTGCTTACCAGGACCGGGGAGACCAGCTTTGCCAACCTGGTCTTGACGATCCGCACTCGACCGAGACTGCGGAGAGCGCCGCCACGCTTGACTGGCCCATCGTTGACGGTCGTGATGTCACAGGCGGGGCAGTATCGTTGTTAGATGAACTCGTCGCGTGCGGATGGCCGGTGTTTCTTCAGCTGGCGGATGATTATTTGCGAGCGCAGGTCTGCACCTGCATCTAATGGCGCGTCTAAACGTTTGCCGTCGAAGAAGATGCGACGGACTGCAGTTATGTCGAAGAACAAAGCCGAGGATTGCGACGAAAACCAAGTGCAACTGGAGCGGCGGGCTGGACAGGAGGGCCGCGGACGCAATGCCGAACGGCCATCGCAGATTTCCGGCCGCGGCTGGAGGGATGTGCTGTGGCGGGTGTTCGCTGAGGTAACGGAGGACCGCGTCATGCTGATCGCGGCCGGAGCCGCGTTCTACCTGCTTCTTGCCCTGTTTCCAGCGCTTGCAGCCTTCGTGTCCATCTACGGCTTCGTCGCCGATCCTCAGACCGTCGCCGAGCACATTTCATTCCTTGGCGGCATACTGCCTTCGGGAGGTTTGGAACTTATCAGATCGCAACTTAACTCATTGGCCGCTCAGAACACTGGCGCGCTCAGCTTTGGCTTTATCTTCGGTCTTGCCGTCGCACTGTGGAGCGCCAACAGCGGCATCAAGACGCTGTTCGAAGCAATGAACATCGCTTACGAGGAGACTGAAAAGCGCGGCTTTATCCATCTGAATCTCCTGGCCTTGGGATTCACCCTTGGCGCCATCGTCATTGGCATCGGCTTTATCATCTCGGTCGGGATCGTACCCGCAATGCTTGCGCTGCTGAACCTCGGCGGCTGGACCGAAACCCTTGTGCGGATCTTGCGGTGGCCGGTTTTGCTGATCATGGTCGGAATCGGAATTACGCTGATCTATCGCTACGGCCCTAGCCGCGAAAAGGCAAAGTGGCGATGGGCCACATGGGGGGCCTTCCTCTCGGCTGTGGTTTGGATCGCGGTCTCGGTGGGTTTCTCCTTTTACCTTGAAAACTTCGCTGACTACAACGCGACCTACGGAGCCCTGGGGGCGGTCATCGGTTTGATGATGTGGACCTGGATTTCCGTGATTATCCTGATTGTAGGTGCGGAGCTGAATGCTGAGATGGAGCATCAGACAGTCAAGGACACCACCACAGGTGCGCAGCAACCGATGGGTGCGCGAGGTGCCACGGTCGCGGACACGCTGGGCGGATCGGCCGATGCCGCCGACCTGCAGTCGCGTTTCGACGAGCGCAAATCCTAGCGCCTTACTGTGCATCTGCCGCAACTTCGCTTGGCGCCAATGACGGTGTTAGATGGCCGTCATCTTTCGAACAGGCCTATCGAGCATGTGAGATTATCCTCCCCATCACCGGAAAGACGGAAAGACAAAGCAGGGTTCAGATGCTGCTACCTCCTACTGAGGGCGCGCCCACGAGCGGCTTCGTCACCGTCGAGCTATACCACTCAGCGGGGCACGACCCGGACGCGACCATCCTTGCATCTAGGTCGTAGGTGTGACGCTTTGCCATTGAACGCCATCGACAACTCAGATGCTGCGTGAGCGCCTGTCACCCGCCGGAACATTTGGCTGTGTGTTCTTCAAGACTGTTGCCGCGCGTACGGTGCCCCTGTGCGATTGGGGAATCGGCGCTGGCCTTCCAAAGGCCGCTTCCCCTCGCGAAGTCAGTCACCCCGAGCCTTGAGCGCACGTGCGAGGAGCCGGGTGTCATTTAGCTGGATCACGCACGTCTCGAACGCTTTGGTCGGGCCGTGCCAGCGCAGCTCTTCGACGTTATCGAACAGGTGAGCGTCCGTGCGCAGCGTCGCGAGATTTTTGAACAAAAGCGCGAGCTCTCTACGGTTGCCGAGGGCTTCAAACGGAAAGCTTTCAAGAGGGCCGTAGCGGCCAAGCAGCCGGGCGGCCGAGACCAGGCCGATGCCTTCGAGACCCGGGTAGCCATCGGCAGTATCACCCACGAGCGCTAGGAAATCTGGAATCAGCGCCGGCTCAACACCGAACTTCTCGCGTACGCTGGCGGCATCGCGAATTTTCTGGGTCCTGCGGTCTACCTGGACCACATGGTCACCGCGCACACACTGCGCGAGATCCTTGTCCGGCGTCCAGATGCACACCTTCTGCACGCGCTCATCGGCGGCCGCGCTCTGTGCCGCGGATGCCAGCGCGTCGTCGGCTTCCAGGTCGATCATCGGCCAGACCGCCACTCCCATGGCCGCCAGGGCTTTCTCAAGGGGGTGAAACTGCGCGAGCAATGCCGGCTCGATGCCATCCCCGGTCTTGTAGCCGGGCCAGAGCTGATTTCTGAACGATTCGATTACATGATCGGTAGCCACCCCAATGTGTGTGGCGCCATTCTCGATCATCTCCAGCACTGTATTCAGCACCCCGACCACGGCGCCAAACGGCTTGTCTTGGCCGTTGTTGAACCGGCGTTGGCCATAGAAGTGGCGAAACAGCTCGTATGTGCCGTCTACTAAATGAACGATCATCTCAATCCTCGAGGAAGCGCTCGGCCGCGCCCGTACGCCCACCGCAAGCCATGTCTCTTACCGCAGCAGCTTACCTTCAAGTCGCAGGCGCGGGCACTACTATATGGTAGCCCGCTGCGACAGCCCCTCTTTGACAATCACGATCTGCGCATGGCGCTGAAATACGCCATCGACCGCGAAGCGCTCGTCAAGACTATCCTTGGCAGCCACGGGAAGGTCGGCAATGACACGCCGGTAAACGCAGCCTATCCTTTGTTCTCCGCCGACATTGAGCAGCGTGTCTACGATCCGGACAAGGCCGCATTCCATTACCGGAAATCAGCACATTGGCGCAGTCGTAACCCGCCTTTACGAGAAGTCCCTCGCCTCGGCGGCCTAAATCGATCGCAGCCCTCCACGAAGGCCGGATTGCGAGGTCACCCGCGGCCCGTCGTTCAGGAAACTTCCACGACACGGAAGACCTCCCCCGATCCTGAATCCCGCACAAGATCGACGCGCTCGCCATCCCAGTGGTAGTCGAGATGCCGGCCTTGAACGGGTGCCGAAGCACAATCCGGGTAGAAAAGGCCAACGCACTCGCCGTTTGGGTGCCGGATGCTGGGATATACCACACCGTCCGAGCCAGCGTCCTTGAGGCTCTTCGCCAACTCTTGCGATGCCTGGCAGCTGTCCGGAGCAAGGGCCGGATGGCCCTGCCGCTCAGGCCCTCTCAAGTCGTGCAGATCGACATCAATCGAAAGAACGATCTCCCGGAACTGTGACGTCCAGCCAGCTTCTTCGGCTGTCCGCGCCATGAAGCGCTCGTGGTGGTGGATGGTCTCGAACAGCGCCGTCTCGAAGACGTTGCCGACGTAGAGGACGCCAAAAGTGCCGTCGGTGAAGCGGCTCGGCCTGTCGGTGCTCACGTGCGTGAAGGGCGCCATCAGGTAAGACGCGCCATTGCCGCCGACCCTGCGCTCGACCGGAACGAGGTCGAGATTGCCGATGGTCGCCATGACCCGCGGGTTGGTCTTCTGCTCCGCGGAGATCAGCAGCGGCCAATCGGCCGGATCCGCAATGTCCTCGAATAGATCGATCGGCGGAAAGGCGCTGCGAATGATCCTGACAACGCCTTTCCACTCAATTCGCGAAACCGGGATCTGTTCTGGGGCCGTCACCAGCCGCCGCGCTCGGCGTCGAGGTAGCGGCGGACTCGCATGATGTCGGTAAGCTCGCCGCCGAGCATCACGTCCAACGCGCTTGCCCCGGCAAAGGCGGAATTGCCGGTCCGGATCCACAAATATCCGCGCTGCGGCTCGGCGAAGATGATCCTGAGGCCCTTGTGGATGCCCATCAGGTTGGAGAGGCGCGCACGGCCGTCGCGGGATATCCGTCCGGGCCCTCCAGCCTTCCAGCGGCGGAAGGACCGGACCGGCATGTCGAGCAGGGTCGCCGCCTGTTCGTCGGTCAGTGCCCATTTGCCGAAAAGATTGAGCGCGGCGCGAAACATGGCAGCCGCCTCGTCCTGGGTAACAGGATCGGCACGGAATGCCTCAGGGGCGGTATCGATGCGTTCAAGTGCTAGCATGCGGCAGCTCCACATGGCAGTCAATATCTCATTACATGCCATTTGGCAATACACCAGAGAACGGAGCGCTGAAATGGTCGGAGCGCTCGCGGGTCCGGTAGCGGATGCTCTCGGTGAAGCAGCCCTGCGCCTTGTACCAGTCGAGCAGCGCCGCAATCCATCCGGTCAGCTCAAGCTGCTGCCTGCCATTGACCAGGCTACGTTGGAACGTGAGTCCGTCGCATTCACCTCCATTGGACGGCCCGTAGCCAGAACCGCCTGCACAATCTCATCAGCTGAGATGGTGGGCCCGTGCTCCGGCCCGAGGCCGCGACACAACTCTGGAACACAGTGGACTTCGCGACCGAGCAGTGAGCGGCCATCGCTCGCGCGAATCCGGCTGACCCGCACGTGGTCGGGCGGTAGCTTGTCCTAGACCGGCAGCAGCAGGCCGGTCGCGAAATGGAGCCGCTCCTGCTTGAGGCTCAATGCCGCCTCGTCGACTTCCGCCTGCGCACAGGCGCCGGAATTCCTCCTCATCGGCAGGCTCCCAGTTGGTCTCGTCCAACTGATCGGCAGTGAGATTGCCCGCTTCAGCGGACGATGCAGTTCGAGCCGCGCTATACGCGCCGCTACCGCAGATGTATGCTGCGCGCGCGCTCATCGCATGATCCGATATGATCGCCACCGTCATGGCAGGTGTCGTGGCGAACCGAGTGCGAGCTCGTTCAGAGCGTCGGCGAAGGCATCGACCTGATCGACAATTGTCCATTCGCAAACGAACAGACCTCATCGAGGAATGTTTCATTCCAGCAGCCGCGCACGAGCTTCACGTTACCGGCCCCAGCCTGTGTGGATGCCGGGTTTGCCCGCGTGGCCTTGTCGGCTGAGACCGGCAGAACCTTCACGTCCTGGCCGGCGAGCAATTTCACCTTAGTCGCCGCATCTGCCTTGCCCGCCGAACCGGGGTTTCCTTTCTGTTGAGCGTGAAGGCGTCGGTGCGGCCGAGCGAGATATGAGCCTGCTGATCAGCCGCCTGCAGCGCAGCCTCCTCGTCGGTGATCTCGATCGAGAAGAACGCGCTCTTGAATCCCTGCGAGGCGGCGAAGCGACACTGCTGCAGGCTGAACGATGTTTTTCCGCCACCACTGTCGGACATGAGCCCGACCAGGTTGCCGCGGCGGATGTCGCCGGGCGCGCTGGTGATCTCCGGCAGGAATCATGGAATGCGAGATCAAGCATCGCTCCTGGAGTTGGCGGCCTTGGTGACCGCGTTCGGCAGAATGGACGCCGTACTGCACCGAGGCGGCGCGCTCGGTCCCTTCCCTGGCAATGCGGGTGAGCTCGTCCGCCCTCGACCCGATGATTTTCTCCGGCGTCATGTCCATGGCATGTTTCGGGCCAGCGCGTCGAGATCCTGTGCCGGTGCTATGAGCCGGTGCCGCGCCCACATCTGGATGATGATGCCACGGCCGTAGTCATAGGCTCCAGATATGGTCACCGCCTCAGACGCCAACCGGATCACATAGGCGAACAGCGTCAGATCGCGGACCGTCTGGTCAGCCGAGATATACGGCTTGATCGTGATCGGGTTGACCGGCCGGCCCCCGCAATTGTCGTGCCCACGATCTCGTAGGGGGCGCCGTGGAGCTTGTCCGCGAAGTGGTTCGGCTTCAGGAAACCGGCGACACGCCAATAGGCGTGATTCAACTTCAGAATTGCCCCGAGAAGAGCTTGCTCGGCTCAATCGCATCCGGCAGCAGGGCTTTGAACTCACGATGCTGCGCGTTCATGCAACCACCGTCATGGTTTTGCGTTTAGCCGCTTCCGACTGTGAGGAGCGACAAGCGTGCCGGCGATCATTCCGATTACAAGTTCACCTCAGTGATAGTGGTCTCGTCTATAGCTGACGCGGCGAAAGCGCTTGAGCAACCATGGCCGTTTATGACTAAGTCGTCCCGACTTGACGCATTCCGGGTCCTGGAATGCATGGCGGGGCATTGCAGCCAACAAGCTGCAATCGAGGCCTTCAAGGCGGCCATCAAGCAAAAGCCTCCTAGCGTGGGCATCAAGGCCCTTAGCGGCGTCGCTGAAGAGTTGAAGTAAGGTGACGCTGCCCTCGCCATTTTGAACCCCCAACATGCTTCGCTGGCCATCGCTATGCCGCCGGCCTATGCGGCGTCCGCATTCTTTGTTTTGAGCGGCCGGCAGCGCTCGACCGCGGTGCGCTTCCACATGGCGTGGTCAAAGCCGGGCGAGCTGCCCATGCCGAGGAAATGCTTCCGCTACGTCGACGACGGGATTGTTTCCCAGCGGATACCGAGCCGCCGCTGATGATGGCCTCAGCGGCGCAGCGCAGACCCAGCCCCTCGAGCTGCAAGGCGTTCGGGTTAATGGTTTGCTCGCCGGTAGGGCTGTAAGCGTCTGGCGGGTCTTCTTGAATAAGACCACGTTGCCCATCGGCTGCTCGATCGCCACGAAGTCGGGCCTGTTGCCCTTGATCATGTCGCGAAGCTGGCGACCAAGTGATTCCGCCTTCTCCTCGGCGTTCTCGCCGACGGCTTTGATCAGGCCGTCTTGATCGACGAGAGCGATGAGCCGGGCTCATACCAAGCGAATCCGGTCACAGTGGCGATGTCGAGGCCGAGGACTCACCCCCTCGGCAATGCCGGCAGGATGGTGCCGCCAGCACGAATGCATAAGCGGCGGTTATCACCAGGCCCCAAAGCATGCAGTCGCAAGGAGCTTCCTCACAGAATGTTCGCGCACCCGGTCAATCGTGACGCAACGAAATGTGGTGTTCGCCCGTAGGTCGTAGGGACATCGCGAAAGGAAACCAGAACATGACCAGCGAACGAGGTGTCGGCACGTTCGAAAAGCCCGTGACCGTGTTGCTGTCCTCGGGCAAAGTTAGTGTTTCGAGCACCCGCGAAGCCGCCGAAATGCTGCTGTATGATTGGCCCATTGGAGAGACCGGGCGCCGCATCCAGGCACGAATGGCCTGCATGAAGGTGCTCGGCGGTGGAAGCGCCCCGGAGGTAGCCCGCGTGGCATTTCTGACCGCCGCCAAGGAAGCGAAAATCTTGAACGCCTGACAGGTGCTACTCCGCCACCGCTGCATGTGCCGGCCGGTCATAAGGCATCGGCGCGAAGGGCGCGGGAGATGCGAGCGAAGGCCGCATGAAGCGGTCCACGGCTATTCGGCGGCCTGAGAAATCAGCTTCATCGCATCGCCGAAGGTGTGAACCTGGTCCCATGAAGTGGGGCCTCCCCTACTGTCCCCTGAAAGTGGCGCAAACGTAGGCGCCGCCAGCGGCGTCACGGCAGGCGTAGGAGCTAATGTCGGGAGCACAGGTGGCGTTGGTGTCGGCGTCGGTGCCAGGACCGGTCCCGGCATACCAGGCACTCCCGGAACGCCGGGGACACCAGGGACGCCTGGCACACCCAGCGCGCCCACCGTGGTAGCCCAGCTGTCGAGCAGCCAATTGATTCGCATGAAGAGCGCTGTGCCGACGTACTCAGCAGCGAAGGGACCTATGAGAGCGATCTGCGGCAACTTTGCACGCTTATTGCGCGACGCAAATGAGACTGTTTGGGAGTGTCGGATTGGGCCGTGCGGCCCAGACAAACACTCTTCTGGTTTTGCGGCCCGGGAGCCCACTTGCAAGGTGGCAGGCTTCTTTGCGCAGGAATGCTGCGCTCCACCATGCGACGTGCGTGATGCCGAAGTTGAGGCGCTGACTGCGTTCGTGCCAGGTTCCGCACTTTAGCCAGGGGCTGATAGGCGCCTTTCACATAGCGCAAGACATGATACCGGGCTGAATTTGGGGAGAGACGAGGTAGTCCTGGAGCAAAAAGTCCGACTCTGGGGACATTAGTCCTGCCTGCCTCGGGCACGGGGCAGCAAAGAGCGACGACCGCGGTCCAACTGGTGCATGACCGGAGTCACCATGATGCCGTGCATGACAATTGAACTTACAACGGCGAAGCAGACGGTTACCCAAAGGGTTGTCGCTCCGTCGAATTCAGCCTGCCCGAGTGCGAAGGCAAGATAGTAGAACGATCCAAGACCGCGTATTCCAAAAAAAGCAATGAAGGCCTTTTCGCGTGATGACGCCGGAAATCCGATCAGTCCAATCCATGCCGCGATCGGTCGCACAACGAACAGCACCAGGGCGGTAGTGGCGATCACCTGCCAGCTCAAGGCGCCAAAAATCGACCCTTCAGCGATCGCTGCCCCAAAGCAGACCAGCAGGACCATCATCAGCAATCGCTCAATCTGCTCCGCGAAGGCGTGCAAGCTTTCGTGATACTCATGCTGCCTTTCAACAGACCGCAACGCAACTGCCGCCATGAACACTGCCAAGAAGCCATAGCCGTGAAGGATTTCGGTCGAGCCGTATGCAAGGCAGGTGATACCGAGCGCAACAAAGCCGTCTTTCGTCTCTGACAAGCCCGACCGTTTCGGCAGACGAAATGTAAGGTAGCCCATGACTTTTCCGCCCAGCCAGCCAATGACAAGGCCGGCGGTAATCTTCCAAAGGACATCCACGAGGACCCAATGTGTGAAGAAAGGCTCGCCGGTCCCTCTGGACAGCGCAATTGCGATGGCGAGATAGACGAACGGAAACGCCGCTCCATCATTGAGGCCGGCCTCTGAGGTAAGGGCAAAACGCACCTCGTCCTCCTTGCCGGATTGAGGTGGGCCAACCTGTATGTCGCTTGCCAGAACAGGATCAGTTGGTGCGAGAGCAGCGCCAAGCAGGAGTGCGGCGGCAAGACCGAGCCCAAGGATTGACCAGCCGATAAACGCAATTCCTGCGATCGTCAGTGGCATGGCCACGCCAAGAAGGCGCCAGGAGGACTCCCAACCCCGCCAGCTCACTGGCCGGTCCAGCTTCAGGCCAGCCCCCATAAGGGCGATGATGACCGCCAACTCTGTGAGACGCTCTGTTAGGCCCCGGTTCTCAAGTGGGTTCACCCCAACGAGCGAAGAAAACGGTGACCAAACCAAAAGAACCCCGATCCCGATGCACACCATTGGAAGCGAAAGCGGAAGCTTCTTGAGAAGCATGGGTAACCAGGCCGTAAGGAGCACGATTGCTCCAAAAACTGCCAACAGAAGGGTATAGGACTGCATGTGGGCTTAGGCCGTCGGGCGCACGTTCGAAGCGCGAAGCTGCTTCCAACCCCAAAACAAACAGACAGTCCTACTCACCCAATCTTCGCCCGCCATGTGCTCCCCCCACCCGTCCTCGACCGAGGGTCAGCCTAACACGGACATGGGTAGATCCCAGGCTCAAATCTATCGGTGATATTGTATGTGCGGCGCGGCTCAGAAAGACTCTTCCTGATCTAGCCGTGGATGTGCGCAACCATTTCCGCGCGTCGAGGCGCCCGCCGACATCGAGGTCGGCGTCTCCTCGCTGAGCATCCAGCATGCCGGAGCGGAAGGGACGCGCCAGCGCGATTTAAAGCGCCATTTAATTGGATCGCTTTCAGCGTGTTACCGAGGCCGAAACCGGAAAAGGGAATGGCACGGCGCCAAGCCACTGGGTAATCGTCTTGTGACGGAGCAATGGCTTACACAACGATGTCTGGCAAGACCACCCGCACTTCGCAACCCGGCGAATAATTCTCCCGTGTGAGCGTGGCTCCTAGCTGCTTTGCGAGCAATTCGATGAGGCGCGAGCCTGTTCCTCCATTTTTGTCGGGTGGCAACCGACGCCATCATCCGCCACTGTCAGAACTAGGGAGGGGTCTCGAAAGAGCTTCACTGCGATGGTTCCGCCTCGATCGCCGGGAAAAGCATGTTTGAGAGCGTTGGTAACGAGCTCGTTTACGATCAGCCCTAATGGTATTGCCTGCTCCGTTGGGAGATTAACTTCCTCCGCATCGACTTTCACGGCTATCGGTCTGATATCCCGGAGCGTATCTCCGAGGTGGCCGCACAATTCCTCTATATACGAGCGCATTTCGACTTGGCCGTTGTGGCTGGATGGCCGGAAATGGTCGTGAGCATCGGCGATGGCGTGAATGCGACGTACCGCTTTCTCCAGTGCCTCGCGCGCCTCTGGACTCGATTTCATCCGAGCTTGCAGCGACAACAGAGAGCTGACCATCGCGAGGTTGTTCTTGGTACGATGCGACAGCTCTTGTAGGAGCAGATCCTTCGCGCGTTCCGCTTCCGCCGCTCTCTGGTAGCCCGTGCGCAGCCCTTCACTGATGACGGCCAGCCCCAGTGCCACCACTACGAAGATGATCATTGGCAGCACCAATCCCACGGGCAGCAGAAAGGTGCCAGCGGGCTTCACCTCAAAGTATAGCAGAATCGTGCTCAGCACGGTGGAGTAAAGCCCCGAACCTCGATCAAACAGCACCGAGGCCAGGAAAATAGCGGGAAACATCACGAAGAAGCCCAGAACTCCGGCGCTTACATGAATACCCTGCAGGGCAAAAAAACAGATCCCAGTCAGGGCCGTCGTGGTCGCAATGCGCACGATTGGGGACTTGGGCCTCGGTGGTAGCCTTTTGAGGAACTCTTCCATCTGGCAGTAACCCTTATACCCCGTGCACGGGATTGCCGTGATAACGACAACTTAAATCGCGAGAAAACGTGAAAAGCAATTTGCCGATTTGGAGGCCCGGCGAAACACGCCTCGCCCACCGGTGCATTTCTGGACCGAACTCGAAGTTGATATGCCCGAGATGCCCGAAGAGGCCAAGTCGAACTGGCAAGTAAGCCCACACACTCTCGGCGGCCATTTACTTTTGAGCTAGCGCTAAAGATTGATCGAACCTACCATGTGTGGTCGGTTGGAGAGTGCCATGCCTGCTAAGCGTTTTAGAAAGCCTGTCGTCGTTCAGCCCGGCCGGATCGATCGTGACAGAGTTGTTGCCTCCGTATCGGACGCGGCCGAAATCTTGCTGAGACAATGGCCCCAGCCAGCGAGCAAGTCGCGGCTCACTGCCATCAAAGCGTGCCTTGCCGTCATCCGCGGCGAAAAGCCACCAAGAATAGCGCGCCAGGCATTTCTAAACGCTGCCAAAGAGGCCAAAATACTGCTTGGTGAGGAAATCTAAGATTACAGCCAAGTAGCACCGTTCGGCGCGTTCTCGGATCAGCGACTTTCGTGCCCGGCAGAAGAGGCTCACAATTGTCCGACCAATCTGCTTGATGGCTTTCAACGCAGCGCACCGATGCCGATCGCACAGAACAGGCCTGGAAGGCCCAACCGGTTGGCCGCAGGATGAAGGTCTCCCTGGCTCGAACGCGCGCCATGATTCTAAGGGCTGTTCCCTATCGAGATGGGATTGTCTGCGCAGCGGATCATGGCTTCCCACCGCATATTCCATGTCAGCTCGATATATGTTGCCAGTCCCGCCGAGCGTCCGTGCTGGGTGGAGAAAACACTGCCCTCGCGACTTAGCGTTCACGATAGCTGCGCATCCGCCCGAAACCTCCCAGTCAGTTCACGCCTGAATAATGTCAGAGGATTCTCATCCGTATCACTCCGGCCGTCAGCTTTGAGTGGCTCCATAACATGCGTCTGCCCCGGCAAGCGCTTCGGCACGGCGAGCTTTGTCCAACGCGCCAAGCCTTTGAACCGACGCAAAGAACCGTGGATAGTCGCCCGAACACAGGTCGAACAAGCGGAGAAAGGCCGGCACCCGATCGCTGTAAACGGAAGTCGCGGCGAGCTTTGCGTTGTTGATCGGAGCATCGAACCAGGCGTCATATCCGCGGTATCCATCCCATCGCCTGTCGCGCATCTGTCGGTAGCGCGTCCTCAGCCGTTCGATCGCGGCCTTCTTCGCGGCCCGCTTCTGCTCAGAAGTACCATTGCCGTCGTAGACATGCCTTAGCTCGTCCCGGGTCTGCGACACCAGCGCGAGAAATTCAGCTCTGCGCCTCCGGTCGGCTTCGTAACGGCGCAATCCGGCAGTATCGCCAATCGCCCGCAGCCATTTTCTCACACCGGTTGTTTCGACAGCGACAGCGAACGCTTCGTTGAACGCGGAATCGTCATGTACGTAGACGCGCTGGTGGGCCAGTTCGTGGAATACCAGCCCTGCAAGGTACGTTTCATCTTGGGTTAGCATCGTGCTTAGCAGGGGGTCACTCGACCAGCCCAGCGTGGAATATGCAGTTATCCCCGTGACGTATACGTCGAGGCCCTGTCTTTGAAGTTCGGCAGCGGTTTCAGTCGCAGACTTTTCGGAGAAATACCCCCGGTAAGGAACACAGCCGAAAACCGGAAAGCACCATGTTCGTGGCGTCAGCGAGAATTCCGGCGCGGCGAAGACGGCCCATGTCACGGAGTTGCGACCAACATCGACATAGCTGCGGTAGCTGTTGTTGTCGGGCAGCGCCAGTTCATCGGTAGCAAACTGTCGTATGGCGTTCGCCGATGCCATTCGGGCGCGCAATATCTGAGGGGTCGAAGGATCGTCGATCAGTTTTCCGACGTCTTGGCGCGCCGTCATGATCTGCACATGACCCTGCAAAGATTGCGCGTAATAGGAAATACTGGTGCAACTGGTCACCCCAGGCGTCAGGATAATCATACCAACCCATCGAACGAATGCACGCATCACGGTTTGCCTAGAGCACTGCTCTCATGTCCGGATAGCGCAATTTCGCGGTTACCTCCGGCCACAAACAGTCGGACCAATTTGGATGTGTAGGTTAGACCTTCGTCCTCGGCAAGATTGGCCACTGCGATGACTCGCTGCTGAATTGCCGGCCCGCCCGTGATGAGCGCTAGGCGTCAGGTGCCCCCCGTCATTGCGGAGCGATGAAGCTCGCGGCAAATGCGCAGAGCGTTTCAGCTTCCGGCGGACATAACTCCCAATTTAAATTCGACGTAGCGGGGAGCCCTTTCTTCGATTTCCAGACGAAGGTGCGGCGCTTGGCATCGACCTTCCACCCGGCTGCCTTCGAACGTGTCGTGGAGACCAATCTGTTGGGCAGCGACAACGGCTCGCGCGTGTTCGACCATGGGAAGCAGGCCGTGAAGGGCGGCCGGGGCTATTTGCAGCCACCTGCTCAATGCCGCGACGTGAGCCAGCCGCCAGCCTGCTATGTTCGGCGGCAATCGTTCAGCTTGCTGCCGCCGACCGTTTGAAAGCGATGGTCACCTTCGTCCCGTTGTTGGAGCTCGACTCGACAGCTAACTGCGCCTTGGCGTTCTCGGTCAGCGATCGCGCGATCAGCGCTCCGAGCTTGCCTGGCTTGGGCCACATCTCGCCTTCCGGCAGGCCGATTCCGTCGTCCGCCACTATAACCCGGCAGCCGTCGCCATCGACGATGCTGTGCAGCGTTATCGTGCCGCCGTCGCGCCCCCGAAAGGCATGCTTGAGTGAATTGGTCAGCAATTCGTTCACGACCAGCCCCGCTGGCATGGCGACGTTTATTGACACCGGATATGTATCCACCTTCATATCCAGCCGGATCCCCTCGACTGCATGCGAGCTCATCACCGCGGACGCGATCTGGCTGAGATACACACCAAGGTCGACCTCCTCCTTCGGCTCGTCGGCCGTTAGCGTCTGGTAGAGGATCGCCAAAGCGTCGACGCGACCGGCGAGCCGCTCAAACCGTCTCCGGTCGGCCTCGGTAGCGTTGCGGCTTTCCAGCCGAATGAGTGCGGTAATCATCTGCAGGTTGTTCTTTACCCTGTGCTGCAGTTCGCGAAGGAGTGTGTCTTTCTCGCTGACCCGCTCCTCGGCCGAGCGCTGATCTCCCGCCTCGCCGTGAGCCGATACGTCGACCAGGGCCACCAGCCGGAAGCAAACCTTGCCGTTGTCGTCCTCTATCTCGTTGGAATAAACGTCGACGATCGCGGGTTTGTCCTCGCCGCGCTCCAGCCTGAAGGTGCCGACCAAATCGGTTCCCTCGACTACGGCCTCGGCCAGCGGCCTGTCCTTTTGCTGATGGAGGCCTGTGCCTAAAAGGGCGGCCCAGTTTTCTCGGGTGAGCCTGGCGGCTGTCAGGCCCGATAGTTTCTCGAATTCCGGATTTGCGTAGACCACGCGCTCCTCACCGGCAAGGTCCGAAACGGCTATGGCGATCGGCACCTGGTCGAGGAATTTCTTGAACTGTTCGCTTTCCAGTGCGGTTGCAAGGTCAGGTGTATCAAGCAACTGCTCGACCGCCTCAGCCTTCTCTGAATTCGATGTCATTTGCGCGCCTGTTCTGTGCGGATAATATCAACATTGCGGCGCGCCTGCCATCGCCAAAACTGGATCTGCATCTCACGTTTCGCATCACGCATCTGACAACAAGCCCTGCGTCGCATAACTGCCGCTCGTCTAACGTTGCGGCCGGCCGAAGGAGAGCGGCAAGGGCCGGCTGCAATCCTGATGCTCTGGAACGTTGAAGCGGGCCAAGTGGCTCCCTGCGTATTGTACTTTTGGTGACTCTCCCAAACCGGAGGCCAAAAGTTACTGGCTCCTTGCCCTGCGAAGGTATTAGCCTGACGTCGAGGCGCGGCGCGAGACAAAGGAGAAAGGACCACAATGGCCAGCGTACTGAACGCCAAAGGTGTTCCACTCGCCTACAGCGGATCCTCCGTGAAGTGGTATTCGGCGACGAATTCCGGCCCGATGCTCTATGGCAGCATCTACAATGACTCGATGTACGCCGACGGCGGCGTCACCGTCACAATGTATGGAAGTAAGGGCGATGACATCTATTATCTGTATTCCTCCAAAAACAAGGCGGTCGAGCTGCCCAACGAGGGTATCGACACCATCTCGACCTGGATGAGCTACAAGCTCCCTGCGAATTTCGAGAACCTGACGGTCACCGGCGACAAACACTACGCTTTCGGAAACGAGCTAAACAACATCATTACCGGCGGCTCCGGCCAACAGACGCTCGACGGCCTGCAGGGCGACGACGTTCTCAAGGGCGGATCCGGGGCTGACATTTTCACCGTGGCACCCGGCAACGGCAGTGACCTGATCCTCGATTTTGGCGCCGACGATACTGCGCGGATCGGGAGCTACGGCTTCACCTCCTTCGAGGAGGTGCACGCCAATATGGTACAGACGGGAGCGAACGTCCGACTTGACCTGTCCGACGACGAGTTTCTTGTGTTCGCCAATAAGACCATCGACCAGTTCACCCCAGGCCAGTTCGATCTGGCCCTGGACAGGTCGCATCTGGAACTCACCTTCTCGGACGAGTTCAACGCGCTGGACCTGTGGAATGGCTCGAGCGGCACATGGGATTCGAACTTCTGGTGGGGCGCCGCGAACGGCAGCTCGCTCACGAGTAACAAGGAGCTTCAATGGTATATCGACACCAACTACGCTCCGACGCGTTCCGTGAGCCCCTTCAGCATTGAGGACGGTGTTCTCACGATTACCGCCGCTCGGGCTCCCGCGGCCATCCAGCCCTACATAGACGATTACAAATACACGTCAGGTTTGCTGACGACCTATGAATCGTTTTCTCAAACCTACGGCTATTTCGAAATTCGGGCTGATATGCCCGAAAAGCAAGGTGTGTGGCCGGCCTTCTGGCTTCTTCCCGCAGACGGCTCCTGGCCACCGGAACTGGATGTCGTGGAGATGCTCGGTCAGGATCCTAACAAGCTCATTCTGACAAGCCATTCGAACGAGACGGGAACTCATACGACAGTGTCCTCGACGGCCTATGCCGCGGATACCGAAGGGTTCCACACCTACGGCGTGCTGTGGACAGAAGACGAACTCGTCTGGTATTTCGACGATGTGGAAGTTGCCCGTGCCGCAACGCCTTCCGACATGCACGACCCAATGTATATGCTGGTCGATCTGGCGGTCGGTGGCCTCGCGGGCGCGCCTGCCGACGGGCTTGCGACACCTGCGGAGATGCAGATCGACTACATCCACGCCTACGCGCTGAACGATTGGCTTATCTAGGCGCAACACCTGACGGCGGCGGTATGTAGACGTTGTCATCGAGCCTGATTTCGGGCACGATCCTTGCGCCTGGACCGAACTGGAACCGATGTGAAGGCGATGTCGCATTCCCATTCGTCCGAGCCGCCGCGAACAACGCTCGCTGCGGTTTTGGCTTCTTTCCGCCGCGCGATCGCTGGAATTGCCCTGATGAGCGGCGTCGTCAATGTTCTGGCGCTGACCGGATCGTTCTTCATGCTGCAGGTCTATGATCGGGTCATACCCGGCCGCAGTGTGCCCACACTCGTCGGGCTGACCGTATTTGCCGGCACGCTATTCATTTTTCAAGGCGTTCTTGAGCTTGTCCGGTCGCGGTTGCTTGTGCGCATCGGGATGGCCTTGGACGCGCGATTAAGTGGGCAAGTCTATACCGCCCTTATGCGTTTGCCGTTGCGCACCAAGCTCCCAGGCGACGGCCTCCAGTCGTTGCGGGATCTTGACCAGGTGCGTTCGTTTCTGTCGAGCACTGGTCCGACAGCGCTTTTCGACCTACCCTGGATGCCGCTGTATCTGACAATTTGCTTCCTGTTCCATTTCTGGATCGGCATGACGGCGCTGGCCGGCGCCATCGTTCTCGCCGGCCTGACTCTGCTTGCCGAAGTTCGCACGAGGGAGCCTGCGAAGAGGGCAAACAGCCAGGCGGCGGCGCGCAATACGCTTGCGGAGGCGACGCGTCGCAATGCAGAGGTTCTGCAGGCGATGGGCTTTGGCGCGCGCATCGCCGAGCGCTGGTCAGGCGTCAACGCCGATTATCTCAACACCAACGCAACAGCCAGCGACCTGGCTGGGACGCTCGGGACGATCTCGAAGGTCCTGCGCATGATGCTGCAGTCGGGTATACTGGCGATCGGCGCCTATCTGGTCATCCATCAGCAAGCAACAGCCGGTATTATGATCGCCAGTTCGATTATGATGAGCCGGGCGCTCGCACCAGTCGAACTGGCTATCGCCCATTGGAAGGGTTTTGTCAGTGCTCGCCAGGCATGGACCCGGCTGAGCCAGCTTTTGGCCATGCTTCCCCAAACCGCCACGAGTGTCTCGCTGCCCGCGCCGGTATCTGCTCTTGCCGTCGAAAGCATCAGCGTCACGCCACCCGGCGAGCGCCGTGTGGTTGTGCAGGATGTCGGGTTCGCGCTAGAAAAGGGTGCCGGCCTTGGCGTCGTCGGACCGAGCGCGTCTGGAAAATCTTCACTTGTCCGGGCAATAGCCGGAATATGGCTCCCGATCCGGGGAACGGTCAGGCTCGATGGCGCGACCCTCGACCAATGGTCGCTGGAAGAGCTCGGCAACCATGTCGGTTATCTGCCGCAGGATGTGCAGCTGTTCGATGGCACCATTGCCGAGAACATCGCGCGCTTCGAACCTCGCCCGCCGTCTCACAAGATACTGGCGGCTGCGCGAGCCGCCGGCGTTCACGATCTCGTCGTCCATTTGCCTGAAGGTTACGAAACTCGGATCGGCGAGGCCGGGACGGCGCTTTCGGCGGGCCAGAGACAGCGAGTTGCGCTCGCACGAGCCCTCTACGGCGATCCGTTTCTCGTCATCCTGGACGAGCCTAATTCCAACCTCGATGCCGAAGGGGAGGCCGCGCTGGCGGCGGCAATTGAGGGCGTGCGGGCGCGAGGCGGTATTGCTGTAGTGGTTGCACATCGGCCGAGCGCGCTTGCAAGCCTGGATCAGGTCCTTGTCATGGCAAATGGCCGTGTACAGGCGTTTGGCTCCAAGAATGAGGTCCTGGGCAAGGTAACCCGTCCGGGAGGCGTTCCTCTGAAGGTCGTCTCCGGCCCTGAGGAGGCGACACAGTGATGACGCAACATGCGGCGTCCGCGATCGACCGGACCATTCGACGCTATCTGTTGGGCGGTGTCGCGGTGTGCGTGCTCCTGGTTGGTGGGGCGGGAAGCCTGGCCGCGGTCACGGAGCTTTCCGGAGCCGTCATTGCTTCGGGAAGGCTGGTTGTAGATTCCAGCGTTAAAAAGGTGCAGCATCCAACGGGAGGCGTGGTCGGTCAAATCCTCGTTCGAGAAGGCGATGTTGTGAAGGCGGGCCAGGTCTTGATCCGTCTCGATGAAACCGTCACCCGGGCCGATTTAGCCATCGTCACCAAGAGCCTGGACGAATTCGAGGCCCGGCTGGCCCGCCTCGAAGCCGAGCGCGATGGCAATGACGCCATCGCCTTTCCAGCTTCGCTGCGCTCGCGACAGGGCGATCCTGAGATCCGGCGTGCGATGGCAGGCGAGCAATCCTTGTTCGAGTTTCGTCGCCAGGCACGCGCTGGCCAGAAGGCTCAGTTGGAAGAGCGCATTGCTCAGCTCAGCGAGGAAGTTTCCGGTCTGACCGAGCAAAGGGATGCTAAAAGCCAGGAAATCAATTTGATCGGGCTTGAGCTCGACGGGATGCGCAAGCTCTGGCACCGCAAGCTGGTTTCAATCGATCGCATAACGACGCTTGAACGTGATGCAGTCCGGCTTGAAGGCGAGCATGGCAAGCTGACTGCGGCAATCGCGCAATCGAAGGGCCATACGTCCGAAACGCGTTTGCAGATCATTCAGATCGACCAGGATTTGCGCAGCGAGGTGGCAACCGAACTCCGTGACGTCCAGGCAAAGCTCGCCGAGTTGGTTGAGCAAAAGGTCTCGGCCGAAGATCAACTCAGGC
Organism: Mesorhizobium sp. M1328; assembly: GCF_040318075.1. Lineage (NCBI taxonomy): Bacteria > Pseudomonadati > Pseudomonadota > Alphaproteobacteria > Hyphomicrobiales > Phyllobacteriaceae > Mesorhizobium > Mesorhizobium sp. M1328. The sequence continues at coordinate 22,529 of NZ_JAMYLO010000031.1, forward strand.
GTATCGATATACGCAGCCCGCAAACTGGCGTCGTCCATCAGCTTGGCGTGCATACGGTCGGCGGCGTCATATCTGCCGGAGAGCTCATAATGCAGATTGTCCCTGTGACAGACGACCTGACCGTCGAGGCGCGCGTGGCCCCGCAAGACATCGATCAGCTGACACCAAGGCAGGACGCAACCTTGCGACTTTCGGCCTTCAACCAGCGGATAACGCCTGAGCTAAATGGTGTAGTCAGTGAGATCTCCCCCGATCTCAGCATCGATGAGCGAAGCGGCACGAGCTTCTATACCGTGCGGGTCACACTGCCGCGCACAGAGCTTACGCGGCTGAAAGGCCTGACCTTGGCGCCCGGCATGCCTGTCGAGGTATTCTTCTCGACCGGGAGCCGGACAATGCTGTCTTACCTCGTGAAACCTTTGGAAGATCAAATCCAGCGGGCATTCAGGGAGGAGTGAGTTCGCGCGCTGGCCTCGGCCATACGTGCCGACACTCTCGACCGCATGACCGCATGCGGAGCTGAAAGAGCAACGCATCGCTCCAGCGGAAGTTCAGGCTGCGGCAAGCCCATTGGTCGCGTATGTCGAGACAACTATTGCCGATGCGCCTATGTCGAACTCGTCATGGCAATCGGCGTGACCGGGAGCGCTCGCTTGTGGGCTGTGCTGGAATGCGCATGAAGTATGCGCCTGCGCGCCGCTTCGTTGATCTCCCGGCCTTCGAGGAAGTCGTCAATCTGATCGTATGTGAGACCATATGCATCTTCGTCAGGCCGAAGCGGGACGAGGTTCTCCAGGTCGGCGGTCGGAATCTTGTCAACAAGTTCAGACGGAGCGCCGAGATGCGCCGCCAAGGCGCGAACCCTGCGTTTGTTCAACCCGGAAAGAGGAAGAATGTCGGCGGCACCGTCGCCGAATTTGGTGAAGAAACCCATCAAGGCCTCAGCCGCATGGTCGGTGCCGATGACCAGCCCGCGGGTGGCGCCGGCGAGCGCGAACTGGGCGATCATGCGTTGACGCGCCTTGATGTTGCCGAGCAAGAAATCCTTGCGGCCTGCATCGCCAAGCTCGACCCCAGCCAGCTTGATCGAGTCCAGCATCGCGTCGGCAGCCGGCTTGATGTCGACCCGGTGCACTTCATCCGCCGCAATGGTGTCCAAGGCCCGCTGGGCATCATGCTCGTCTGCCTGGGTGCCGTACGGCAGACGAACGGCCAGGAATCTGGCGTCGTATCCTGTCCTTCGCAGTTCCTCGACGGCGCGTTGAGCCAGAAGGGCGGCGGCGAGTGAATCCACTCCGCCGCTGATCCCCAGCACATAGCTGCTTAGGCCCGACGCACGCAGATAGGTGCTGAGAAACTCCATGCGCCGATGCGCTTCCAGCGCGACATCGAAGCTCGCAGTGACCCCCAACGCGTCGATAATCATTTCCTGTTCTGTCATTCGCAGAAGTGCTCCCGAGGTCATAACATTCCGTCCAGTCGCGCGGCCACAAGGCCGACGGTGGTCACTGTCTCGACCTGCATGCCGCAGCGGCTCTCATGGATCGCCAGCATGCATCGTGAGTCGAGTCAGCTACGGAACATACCGCATCTGCGGCGATGACCACTGGCTTAGATCGATTGCTCCCATCACAGACGCGAGCACCGGGACCTCCGTTTCCGCGCCCGACGATAAGTGAATCAATCCCCGCAGACCGCAGCCGAGCATGCAGTCACCCGTGCCAAGCAGCCATACGGGTTTGTCCCGAGCAAAGCGGGCGGCACGAACCGCGCCAGTTCCGGAACAAGATCCATCAGTTGAGGATCTAGCCGATCGCGGGCCTTCGTCTCCCACCTTTGGTTCGTTTCGGGAATTCCGATCGACCATCTGTATTCCTCCCGGTCAATTGAGCTCGATCCAGGCCGGCGCATGGTCGCTTGGCTTGTCCCATCCGCGAAGCTCGACATCCACGCCGGCATTGCGCAGCCGGCCGGACACTGAGGGGCTCACAAGGAGATGGTCCATTCGCAGGCCGGAACTCCGATCGTAGCCGCCACGGTAGGAGAAATTCCAATAGGTGTAGATGCCCTTCTCCGGATGGATGCGCCGGACGGCATCTATCCAGCCAGCTTGGAGCATTTTGGCATAGGATTGCCGACTTTCCGGGAAATAGACCGCATCGCCCAGCCATCGGCTCGGCGCCACCGCGTCGATCGGGGTTGGAACGACGTTAAAGTCGCCGCACAGAACGCTTGGCACCCGGTCCTGGAGCAAATGCTGGCCGTAGCTGATGAGACGATCGAACCAGCGTAGCTTATAGTCAAACTTTGGGCCAGGCGCTGGATTGCCATTGGGCAGGTAGAGACAGCCCACGACAATCCCATCCACCTCGGCCTTGATATAGCGGCTGTGGGTATCGTCGGGATCCCCGGGTAGGCCGCGTCGACGTTCCACCGGCTCGATTGCGCGAGCGAGGATTGCAACACCGTTCTAGGATTTCTGGCCGTGCCAGATCGCGCCGTAACCCGCCTCCCTGATCGCTTCGGCAGGAAACTTGTCGTCCGACGTCTTCAATTCTTGCAGGCACACGATGTCGCAGTCGCTTTCGCCCAACCACTTCAGGAGCACAGGCAGTCGGCCGTTGACTCCGTTCACATTGAAGGTGGCGATGCGGGTCATGTGCACGCCCTCTTATGAAGACCTCGCGGCAGTCGGTCATAGGGCAATGTGGCCTATCCCCTGCGCTGAACCTCGAGCTCTTGATATCGCCAACTTCGCCGGCCTCCTGTGGGGCTGAAGGCTCACTTCCTGCCCAGCTTGTCTTCGACCTTCTTGCGAGTGTTGCCGAGCGACTTCACCGCCGACTTGACGTCAGCTTTGTTGGCGCCGGTTTTGCCCGCCTCATACTTCATTTCATGGTCCTGCCCACCAGCGATCCTTGCCCGGTCCTGGTTGCGTCCACGCGTTGTGCCAGTGTTCGCCATTTCTATCTCCAACGATAGCCTTCCAGTCACCAGACAACGCGGCCGGACTCTTCCGGTTCAATCCCGCGACGCGCAGGGGATGGAGCCAGCTCCCAGGCAGGGGTATCGAATGAGCCCTTGTATTCGGATCCGGCATGTCGCTACCGCGGGGCGGACCTAGCGGGCCGAAGCCTGGGAGGGTTATTTCGACATGGATGATCTTGCGCAGGAAAGCCGTACTCCTCTCGCTCAACACGTCACGCTCCGCTCGTCGTTTGCGTTCGCCCACGGCGCCGCATCGCCTGTCGACGTGTAGTAAAGGGCCTTCGTCGGGGAGGTCGACGCGTCCCCAAAGGCCCACCATCTCCTAATTGGCGCCGTCACCTTCCCAACTGGAGACGTGAACATCAGCGATCTTCGTCCCGGAACTCCCAGGCCGGACGACCGTTTCCCCTTGTGTAAAACAATGGAGGATATGTCATGGACTGGAATCGGGTCGAAGGAAACTGGAAGCAGGTCAAGGGTAAGATCAAGGAAAAGTGGGGCAAACTTACCGATGATGATCTTGATCGCATCGCTGGCAATCGCGATCAGCTCGAAGGCAAGATCCAGGAACGCTATGGTATCGAAAAGGACCGTGTTCGGCAGGATATTGACGACTGGTATGATCGGCAAGTCTGGTAGGATCGCGTCAAGCGGTCATTTACAAGAGGCGCTGTTTATTTAACGGCGCTCATTGGTGCGCTGGCAGTTGCAAGGCCAAGCCAGCTCGTGTTGAGACAGCCAGCGGTCCGACCCAGCCGCTGCGATCGTAGGGCGCAGACCGAACAGCATGTGAGTTATGCGCTGACCGGCTGCCGTCCGGCCTTCCGCGATAACGCCATAGGCGCGAGCGTGGGCGCTGTTAAGTTCTCCGGGCGGCGGACCTGATGTCCGCACGGCCGGCGCCTCCCGCCCCCGAGCTCCCAAACGGGCGCCGGCCAATCTCGTCTAGGCGGCAGCATTTCCGTCAAAGGCCGGTTCTCCCTGCTGTCTTTTGTCGTGTTCGGCGGGATGTCGATGACAACTGGCAAGTCTGGTAGGATCAGAAAGCGCCATCGGACGCTAGGCTCGTGCAATCCTTCTTCAGTCTGACCTGATCAACCCCAGCCGCCTCCCCCGCTTCCACCGCCACCGCCACCGCCACCAGAAGGAATGACAGGCGCGGGAACAGGCTCGTCCTCAACCGGTATAATTACTTTCTTCGCGGTTTTTTGTTTGCGAACGGGCTTGACGACCTTCGGCGGAGGCACCCGGCGGAGAATCTTCGGCTGGGGCGTTTCGACCAGCGGCGTCGGTTCAACCCTCGGAACCAGGGAAGTGCAGGCCATGAGACCCGCCAAGAAGCCGGATAACGCTGTTCCAAGTATTGCTTGTTTCAATACTCTGCCCGCCATTGTCTCCTCCTTGGTCAAAACAAGTCCCGACGCGGATTGGCTTCTTCCCAGACTCGTCTGGCCGCGTTAACCAGTTGAGTGTCTTGTGAACCGGAGCCGGCAAGCTTCGATTTCAGTTCCTGTCGCAGCTGCCTCAACGCCGCTGTTTTTGGCTTCGGTCCGAACTTTGCCAGCGTCCTCTGCGCGTCCGGCAGTTCCTTGCGCACGTCAAGTGCGGCCGCAAGTGCAAGGAAGCGCACGGCAAGGGCCTGATCGGCCTTGTCGCCCTTTTGCATTTCGAGGGCCGCTCGATCGTAAGCTGCGGACGGATCACCCCGAGCGATCCCAATTTCGAACAATCTTTGCGCTTCTGCGAGGCTCCGTTCCACACCGACACCGTCCCGATACATGCGTGCGAGGCTGCCAGGCGCATAGGGCTGGCCGAGATCGATTGCCTGCTGAAACAGCGCTAGCGCCGTATTGGGATCCTTCTCCACGCCCTGCCCGGACAAGTAATTGCGCCCGAGCAGGTTCATGGAATACATGTCCCGCCGCTGGACACCGGCTTGCAGGAAGGCAACAGCGCGGGCCGGGTCAGCGGTTACGCCGTTGCGGCCCTCGGTGAAGATCGCAGCCAGATCGTTCATCGCATAGGTGTGCCCCATCGCTGCCGCCTTGAGCAGCAGGTCCAAACCCTTGCCGGTGTCGGGCTTGACGCCATAGCCATTGAACAGGGCGCGACCCCACGACGTCATTCCGTAGGGATCGCCCTTGCCGGCGGCCGCCGCGTAGAGGGCGTTCGCCTGGGTGCGGTCGAGGGCCATCCCGGTTCCGGTCGCAAACATGTAGCCGAGTTCGAACACTGCGCGAACATGTCCCTTCCTGGCCGCCTCCTCGATGGCTGTCTTGGCTTCTTCGACCTTGCCTGCCGCAAGCAGCGCCCGCCCCAGTTCATAGCGGAAGCGCGGGACTTCGGGATAAGCCTTTACCGCGGCCTCGCAAAGCTCCACCGCGCTAGCGCCAATCTCATTCGGCAGCAGGCCGGGGGTGACGCCCTGCAGATCGAGAGGTTCGCCGGCAGCCGTGTCGCACGGATCGGTCCTCGGTGACAGTTTCATCGTGGCTGGCTTTGATGAGCTGCTGTCCGCCCGGATTTCGAAGCCGACCTCGACCTTGGCTTCCGCGCCGATCTGAGGTTCATAGCGCAGCCGGTCGACCTCTCCGGCCATCAGGCTCGACTGCGGCGACAGGGTTCGATCAGGCAGCGAGAGCGTTCCCGTTGCCGGATAACTCGATACTTTTAGGCTGACGGCGGGATCATCGGTCGGGAAATCCAGATTCAGCGCAACTGGACCCACGCCCACGGGAACGTCGATGTCGCGGTTTTCGATCGCCTCGGCCGCACCGGTGATATGAATGCCACGCTCCAGCACCTGCTGCTTCTGCTCGGCCTCGAGCGAAGCCATGATCTGTTCGCCTTGGACGCCTTCGCCGCTCTTGACCCGAAACACTACGATGCCTTGGGTCTGGCCGCCCCAGTTGTCATGCGTCGCATAGGCCAGCATGTCGACCTCTTCCTGCGGGGCGACTCCCTTGGGAACATCCATCTGCAGACGCGGTAGATCCTTGCCCTGGATGGGCACGCCCAACTCGACAGGCTTGCCGTCCAGCATCAAACGCCCCAAAGCGGGCGGTCTTTCGATGCTCAGGGTAATCGTGCCACCATCGACATCAACCGGTTCCGGCAGGCCCAAGTCGACCGGTCCGACTCCCGACAGCACGACCTTCTCCAGCACCGGCGGCAGCGAGGGTCGATTGCTGCGGCGCATCAGGACAACTTCGTCGATCAGCGATGAGTTCTCCCAGGGAACCTGGAGGCCGTTTGTGGCCTCGACCACATCGCGGCGCACCGCCGCCATCACGGTGCGGATCTCCTGGTTCGGGGCCAGCGCGCGACGGGAAAACGCCGCCGAAAACGGGCTGAGTTCGCCGGCGCCGTCATAAGCCGCCGCCCCGGGTTCGGTGGCGAAAGCAATCAAGGTGTTCAGCGAGCTTCTCACCTGTGCGAGCCCGGTATTGCCGGCAGTGATGAGCTGGTCTCTCAGCCAGTAATTCTTGCGCGGAAACGGATTGTTGCGGCAGGCATCGAGTATGATCACCTGAATCTTTGACTTCGAGCGTAACTGTTCCAGCACATCGTTGAGCTTGATGGCCTGGACTTCGATGTCCGCCGCCTGCTTTAAGGAGGCATCGACCGGGATCAGAAAATTTTCGCCGCCGATCTGGAAACCGTGGCCGGAGTAGTAGACGACGGCCAGTTCTGCGCCGTCTGCAGCGGCAAGATAGTTGCGGAACTGCTCCTCGAATTGCAGCTTCGTCAGATCGCTTGCGACGAAGACCTCGAACCCTGCCAGTCGAAACGTTTTGGACACGTCCTCGGCATCGTTGGCCGGGTTCTTGAGTGCGGGGAATTGTCGGTACTCCGAGTTGCCGATGACAAAGGCGACCCTTCGGTCGGCGCAAGCGTCAAAGGTCGTGAAGCTCGCGAAGAGGAAGGCTGCGATGATTCCGCAAAGTCGGAGCATGGCAAATCCCTTGAACGCTGTTGCCTCGCCCACAAGAACACGGCACGTGGTAGCAAGGTCCGTCAGAGAGCATGCAGTCTGCCGAAACAAAAAGAGAGAAAAGCCGTCGCGACAGCGGGCATATTCCTCACTTGATCGAATGCTAAATTACATCAGTGACCGAGTGTCTGCAACTCTGTCGCACCTCCACGCGTGCTCTTTAGATCCCTGGTCGCTCTGCTCGGTCGGCGATGCGCAACTTACGAACTACAGCGACTGGTCAAATCCGGGTGCGCGCCGATGCAGTGCTGCTGTTCCAAGGCGCGTAAGCGTCGCCGTTAGACTCCGCTTCCGTTAAGCCCTGTCAGCCGCCACCAATCTCGCGTAGACATGCCTGCCCGCATCCGGCGCTGCGACGTGAGAACCCTATGCGTATACTGTCGCGTACCCTCTTCCTTTTCCTAGGCCTCTGCCTGACCAGCCTTTCGCCCGCCAGGGCCGCGGCGGGCGATTGCGGTGATGCTGCCGCGCTGGTGCAGCAGGCCTATCCCAAGGCCCGAAAAAGCGCCGACGGCACCTCGTTCACGCTTGAACCGCATATCAGCATCGCCTCAACGCTCCCGGAGAGCGATGCGCCATTCGACCTGGTCTGCAAGATCTGGCCCGCCCACGACGACCTGCTACTGGTCGCAGTGCCGCTGATTGACGCCGCTAACGGCGACCACTTGCATGTCGGCGATATCGAGCTTCTGGTCGTCGACAGGAAGAGCCTGCGGGTGCGCCAGCGCCTGCTCCAGCCCGGTCTGATGACCGATGACGCAATTGTCATCGACAAGGTGGAATTCGACACCGGCCATTATGCACTGGCCCCCGGTGTCACCGCATTCGGCCTGCGCATCGAAATGGCACACCATTCGCTGACCGCTCCGTTCACTGAAACCGACCTGCGGCTCTTCGCTCTCGTCCGCGGTGAACTCCACGTGGTGCTCGACGGCCTCGTGGTGGCCGGCTCTGGCGGCGATAGCGATGGCAGTTGCGCCGAATCCTTTCATTCCAGCCAGGTCAGCCTGGCGATGAGCCCGGCGAGCCATCAGGGCTATCACGATATCACCGCGGTTGAGCGGTCGACTACCGATAATCCCTCCCCCGACCAGAATGGCGAATGCCAGTCCCATCCCAGCAAGCCTGTGAAGCGGACCTACCGGGTGCGCTATGACGGCAGCCGCTATGCGGTTCCGGTGGCACTCAAGGTGATGGGGTTGTGACGCGGCCGCACACGTCCCTGCCTTGGTTCGTCAATGTGATCAATTCCAGTTGAAAGGGTATCGATCATTAATTCTCTCGTGGTAGGAGGCGCTCAAGGGGGCTCTTCCCAAAGGAGCTGATGATTTGTGGTGGTCAAGATTCAAAAGGGGTTTTGCAGGAACGTGGGACGACAGACTTGACGGGCTATTCTCCGCAAAGGTCGACTACGCCGGAAAATCCATTCTCGATGTTGGCTGCAATATGGGCGTTGTCGCCTATGAGATATCCAAGCTGAAACCCAGCTCGATCCACGGGATCGACATTGCCAAGCCGCATATCGAGACTGCAAAAATGTTATTGAGCGGCTCCCCGGTACACGCCCGGTTCGATCGCCTGAATCTTGGCAGCCGGCGCCTCGGCAATATCCTTCTCCCGAAATACGATATCGTCCTGCTGCTGGCCGTCTATCAGCACATGCAGCGCAACATCGGCCCAGGCAAGGCGCGAAGGGTGCTTTCCAATATTGTCAGGCGCACCTCAAACGTTGTTGCCCGCGTTCCGCCGGGAACGGATGGCGAATTCATCGAAACGCTTTCTGACGACGGGTTCCAGGTTAAGAGCACTCACACATCGCCCCTTGGTAGTCATGTGCTGGTGCTTGAGAAACCCGCTCTAGGAAATCCGCAGCCATAGAGATTTCGCATCACGAGTGGCAATCTGCCCCACTAACATCCCATGTGTCAGCAGCGGCGCCGACCCGCTGCTGGCTGCAACTCCGCCCGGGAGCCCCATTCGCCGGCAGAAGCATCTCGCGGCTGGACTTCGCCAATGCCGTTGACATTGAGGGTCGCGGCTGCGGTGTTCTCTGCCACTGCTTGACAGACTGGATGCGCCCGTTGGCGTAGGTAATGAAGACGAAATTGGGCGCCAAGGCGAGAGCATCGGCCGTCCCGCTGCTGTCAGTGCGCTGCCGGTCGAAAATCAACCATGTGCGCCATCATCTCTTAGGCGCCCGCCCTGCGCTCATGACTCATGGCGCCGGGCGGGTGAACAGAGTTCGGAATTGCTCCTCCGCACGCCGCAGTCCTTCATCTGTCAGAACCACTGACTTCGCCTTGTTTGCTGGATTCGCGATCAGCCCCTTCTCGTGCAAGCGATCCAGAGCGTTCCAATCCAACCCCTTCCAGGCGCGCCTCTCTTCATGCAGCGTCAGCCAAAGCAGGCCCAGAACGGCATCGTCGATCTTGTCGGTGTCGATCTCCATGCAAGCAGTCTAACACGCGAAAGGGCCTCTGCCACGATCCACACCGGATGGTTACTCCCTGCCGCGAGCCTTCGGCTGAAAATAAGTGCTTCACTCAGACGTCGCGTGCGCGACAGCGTCATTTGCGCGGTGGACGAGCCGGGATGGGATCGGAGTTCATCATGGTGCCTAAGCGGCCGTGGCAGCCTTGCCGCTGGCAATGAAATGCGGATTGGCGAAAATCCTCGTCGTCGCTCTGGTTGCGCTTGCCGCAGGCGAGCGGCGCACCATCCAGCGTGCGCGTCATGCCGCCGGCAGCGCGCGGTACCGCGTCGCCCGGTAGCGGTGTCCTCATTCCATAGTGCGGCCGAAACGCGGATACGTTTTGCTGGACACTTTCTTTTCCGACGCGCTCTCCGGCCCGCAGAAGTCTTAACCTTGCCAGAGGTGAATTTTTGACCCCAGAGCGGTTATGGCGAAGCGCATTCCGGGCCACAACCGACTTTGCGACATCCCCTTCACTGATTCACTGCCCGTCTGGCGCCAGAATGCGAAATCCGCTGTGAGGCTCGGGGCTTAGCTACCAACCGCTCAAGGTCGGTCCGACGTTGCAGGTCTGACGTGTTTTCATCGAGCCAAGACTGACTCTAGTACCGTGCCGGGAATGAGCTATAGTTCAGATACTAATGAAGGCCGGGCGCTTGCACAATGGCTGGACTGGGTGAACAGATTGCGCGTCAGCAGCGCACCATGGGACCGCTCCTGGTGGCGGCAGTGGTCATCGGCCTTATCGGTCTGCCCGTCGCAGCCTGGCTCGACCTCCGAGATCTGTCGGAACGGATGCTGCGCAGGCAAGCCAGCGAAATCAGCCGGATCATCGACGAAATGCGCGGATTCTACGGCAGCGACGTCGTGGGACGCGTGCTGCAAGCAGACGGCGCCGTGACTGCGACGCACAACTACCGGGACGTCCCAGGCGCGATCCCTATTCCAGCAACCCTCTCGATTGAACTCGGCAAGCGCATCAGCGCTCACGACGGGTCGGTCAAATATCGGTTCGTCTCGGATCTGCCTTTCAAAGGTCGCGCCCCCCACCAGCTCGATGTATTCGAGCGGAATGCAATCCTTGCTTTGCGCGCCAACCCGAAGGAGCCGATCATCGAAGTCTCGGGCTCACTGTTTGATCGGCAGGTCCGCGCCGCGGCCCCAGTCGTTATGGGACAAGTCTGCGTGACGTGCCATAACTCACATCCGGACAGCCCCAAGACTGACTGGAAGGTAGGGGATGTCCGAGGGATCCAGGAGATATCAGTCAATCAGCCTATCGCTGCGAACGTCCTCACCTTCAAGTATCTGCTCCTATATTTCGGCTTCGCGGCGGCGGCGGGCCTGACGTTCATTCTCCTGCAGCGTCGGCAGTCCGCGTTGATTCAGGGCATCAACAAGGAGCTTTCCGAGGCAAACGACTTCCTGGCCGCGATTTCATTGAAGATCGCCAAATACCTTTCGCCTCAAATTTACAAAAGCATCTTCAGCGGCCAGAAGGACGTCACCATCGCGACCGAGCGCAAGAAGCTCACGATCTTTTTCTCCGACGTCAAGGATTTCACCGCGATCGTGGAACGGCTCCAGCCCGAGGACTTGACACTTCTCCTCAACGAGTACTTCACCGAGATGTCGACGATCGCGCTCAAACACGGCGGCACCGTCGACAAGTTCATCGGCGACGCGCTTCTTGTGTTCTTCGGAGACCCCGAGACGCAAGGCATCGAGGAAGACGCGAGAGCCTGCTTGCGCATGGCTGTCGACATGCAGCGTCGGGTGGAGCAGTTGAACAGGGTGTGGCGTGACCGCGGAGTTGAACGGCCCTTCCGAGCTCGCATGGGCATCAACACGGGCTATTGCAATGTTGGGAACTTCGGTTCCGATGATCGGATGGACTACACCATCATCGGAGCCGAAGCGAACTTGGCGGCCCGTCTGCAGTCGATTGCCGAGCCCGGCGGCATCTGCCTCAGCTATGAGACTTACGCGCTCGTGCGCGACCTTGTCCGGGCGCGTCCATTAGCACCGATTGCCATGAAGGGGATCAGCCGGGAGGTTGTCCCCTATGAGGTCGAGGGCCTCCTGGGGGAACTCGCCCAGCGTCCTCAGGTCATCAGCGAGCACGCGACTGGCCTCGACTTGTTCCTCGATGTTGAGGCAATCGACGAGAACGGGGTCGAGCGGGCGAAGAAACGACTTTCGGAGGCGCTCCTGGCCTTAACCATCCGAAGCAAGTCCGCCGCATTTTAGGTTCTTGAACGTGATGCAATCTGGACCGTGGCCAGCCACGTAAAGTCGGGTTCAACACCGTTCAGCGTTCAGCTGCGCCGGGTGCCGGCCAGGAGTTCGCGCGCATCATCCTCGTTGGTCATCAGCGCCGTCAGGGCCGAGGCGTCGATGAAATCAGTCATTCTCGTACAGGCTGTCGCGAAACGCCTTGTCGGCGGGCCTGCCGTGATCAGGCTTGCCCCGGGCTCGCAGATCACGGCAGACCCTGACGCCGATCTCTACCAGGGACGGTCTAGCCTGTTCGCGCTCAAGCTCATGCTTGAGCGCGGCATGGACGGCCTCTGTCAGACCAGTCCTCTTAGGTGCGGCGACCCGGCGGGCCAGTGCGCCGGTCTCGGGATTTTTGATGTGGAACGCCATCACTCGCTCGTATAGCCGTTCAAGTGTATCGGTATTTAGCAATTTGGATACACTGTGCGAAGGCCCCGCAGCATCGACCGGACACGAAGCGAATCGGCCACGCGACCCAACTGTAGGCTGGATGGGGATAGTGCCGTTGTGTTTACAGACCTCGAGCGGTATCTGAGGTCGCTTCCATAACTCACTTGTAACACCCGCACTTTCGTACGGGCCTGGAACTGCGCAATCATCGTCTAGCCAGATCCAGCAGCCTTGCCGCTGGCGATGAAATGCGGGTTGGCGAAATCCTCGTCGTCACTTTGGTTGCGCTTGCCGTAGGCGAGCAGCTGACCATCCAGCGTGCGCGTCGTACCGCCGGCGGCGCGTAGCACCGCGTCACCTGCGGCAGTGTCCCATTCCATGGTGCGGCCGAAGCGTGGATAGACGTCCGCCTCGGCGCCGGCGACGAGGCAGAATTTCAGCGACGAGCCTACCGAAACGATCTCGGCTGCGCCAAGCGCGCGGATATAGGCGTCGGTTTCCGGAGTGTTGTGGGAGCGGCTGGCAACGACTGTCAGCGGCACCATACCGGCCCTTGCCGAAATCGGCTGGCGATCGACGATTTCATAGTCGTCATTGATCTCGATCGTTTCCGCTTTGCCCGGCCGGCCGGAAAAGAAGCGGCCGGTGCAAGGCGCGAAAACGACGCCGATCTCCGGCACACCATGGCGAACCAGCGCGATGTTGACGGTGAAATCGGTGCGCCGGTTGACGAACTCCTTGGTGCCGTCCAGTGGATCGATCAGGAAGAAGGCGTCGCCGAGATCCGGCGCCATGATGCCGGCCGACGCTTCTTCCTCGGCCACGCATGGAATCTCCGGAAATGCGCCACGCAGCCCGGCAAGGATAATCTTTTCGCTCTCGCGATCCGCCTCCGTCACTGGCGAACTGTCCAACTTGCTGTCGACCGCACAGCCGGCACGAAAGACGCGCATCACCTCGCGCCCCGCCGCCAAGGCAAGGTGCTCGAAGACGGCGAGCATCGCTTCGTCGTCAGATACCGCCGCCGCTGTCATATTGGTCTTCGGCAATGTCCCGCTCGTTCAGCCAGTGTTCCAGGGCGTCCACCATCTCCTCGGCCGATCTGCCGAGTGTCTTGAGATGGATTTCGGGCCTTTCCGGCACCTCATACGGTGAATCGACGCCGGTGAAATTCTTGATTTCGCCGTTCAACGCCCGCGCATAGAGGCCCTTCGGATCGCGCCTGGCACATTCCTCGAAGGGTGTGTCGACAAACACCTCGATGAATTCGCCGTCGGCCATCAGTTCGCGCGCCATGCGCCGCTCGGCGCTGAACGGCGAAATGAACGACACGATGACGATCAGCCCGGCGTCGGCCATCAGGCGCGCGACTTCGGCGACGCGGCGAATGTTTTCGACACGATCGGCGTCGGTGAAGCCGAGATCGCGGTTGAGGCCGTGACGGACGTTGTCGCCATCCAGAATGTAGGTATGACGGCCGGTGGCGAAGAGCTTCTTCTCGAACAGATTGGCGATGGTCGACTTGCCCGAGCCCGAAAGCCCTGTGAACCAGAACACGGCCGGTCGCTGGTTCTTCATATCGGCGCGGGCGTGCTTGCCGACATCGAGCGACTGCCAATGGATGTTTTCGGCGCGACGCAGCGAGTGCAGGATCATGCCGGCGCCGACTGTGGCGTTGGTTATGCGGTCGATCAGGATGAAGGCACCCGTCGTCCGGTTCTCGGCAAAAGTATCGAAGGCGATCGGCGAGCGTGTCGAGATGTTGCAGATACCGACTTCGTTCATTTCAAGCGACTTTGCCGCCTCATGGGCAAAGTCGTTGACGTTGACCCGGTATTTCAGGTCGGTGACGGTGGCGCTGGTCTGGTCGGTCTCGGTGCGCAGGATGTAGGAGCGGCCGGGCAGCAATGCATGTTCGTCGAACCAGACGATATTGGCCGCGAACTGATCGGCGACCTGCGGCCGCGCTGCAGGCGACACCAGCATATTGCCGCGCGAGACCTCGACCTCGTCGTCGAGGACGAGGGTGATGGCTTGGCCGGCGACAGCCTGCTGAAGGTCGCCGCCATGCGAAACGATGCGCCTGACACGGGAGGACTTGCCCGATTTAGCCACGACCACCTCGTCGCCCGGCGCAACCGAGCCAGAGGCGATGGTGCCGGCGAAACCGCGAAAATCGAGGTTGGGACGGTTCACATATTGGACAGGAAACCGGAACGGCAATTCGACTGCGGCCTCGTCGACCAAGACGGTTTCGAGATGTTCGATCAGCGTCGGGCCGGAATACCAGTCTGTCCTGTCGGATCGGCCGGTAACGTTGTCACCGTAGCGGGCCGACATAGGAATGGGCACGATCGTCTGGAAGCCGAGCTCACGTGAGAACTTCGCGTAATCCGCGACGATCTGTTTAAAAACCGCCTCGTCGAAGCCGACAAGATCGATCTTGTTGACGGCGAGCACGATGTGGCGGATGCCAAGCAGCGAGGCAATGATCGAATGCCTCCTGGTCTGACGCAGTACGCCCTGGCGGGCATCGATCAGCACGATGGCGAGATCCGCGGTCGATGCACCTGTCGCCATGTTACGCGTGTACTGTTCGTGGCCGGGCGTGTCGGCGACGATGAACTTACGCTTTGGCGTGGCGAAGAAGCGATAGGCGACGTCGATGGTGATGCCTTGCTCGCGCTCGGCCTCGAGGCCATCGACCAGCAGCGCGAAGTCGACGTCGTCGCCGGTGGTGCCGTGCTTGCGCGAATCGCGCTCGAGCGTGGCCAGTTGGTCCTCGAAAATCTGCTTGGTGTCGGAAAGCAGACGCCCGATCAGCGTCGACTTGCCGTCGTCGACCGAGCCGCAGGTCAGGAAGCGCAGCAGCGACTTTCGTTCCTGTGCCGCCAGATAGTCGCGGACTCCGTCGGTCGGGGCGAGGCTCTTGGCCATGATGTGGCGCATACTCAGAAATACCCCTCGCGCTTCTTCTTTTCCATCGAGCCGGCTTCGTCGCGGTCGATCAGACGACCTTCCCGCTCGGAAGTGCGCGCCGTGAGCATTTCGCCGACTATCGCCTCCAGAGTGTCGGCGTCCGAGTCGATCGCGCCGGTCAGCGGATAGCAGCCGAGCGTGCGGAACCGCACCATCCGGTTCTGCACCGTCTCGCCGGGCCGCAGCTGCATGCGTTCGTCATCCCTCAGGATGAGCATGCCGTCGCGCTCGACGACCGGCCGCTCCTTGGCCAGATACAGCGGCACGATCGGGATGTCTTCCTGGAGAATGTACTGCCAGATGTCGAGCTCGGTCCAGTTCGACAACGGGAACACCCTGATCGATTCACCGGCAGCGATGCGGGTGTTGAAAATCTTCCACATCTCTGGCCGTTGGTTCTTCGGATCCCAGACGTGCTGGGCGTTGCGGAAAGAGAAGATGCGCTCCTTGGCCCGCGACTTCTCCTCGTCGCGTCGCGCGCCGCCGAAGGCAGCGTCAAACCCGTATTTGTCGAGCGCCTGCCGCAGCGCCACCGTCTTCATCACGTGCGTGTGGGTGTTGGAGCCGTGGTCGAACGGATTGATGTTGTCGCGCACGCCGTCTTCATTAACATGGACCAGGAGGTCGAAGCCGAGCTTTTGCTGCATCTGGTCGCGAAAGGCGATCATTTCGCGGAATTTCCAGGTCGTGTCGACATGGAGAAAGGGAAAGGGCGGCTTGGCCGGATAGAACGCCTTCATCGCCAGGTGCATGAGCACGGACGAATCCTTGCCGACCGAATAGAGCATCACCGGCTTGGCGAAAGCCGCGGCCACCTCGCGAAAAATATGGATGGATTCGGCTTCAAGCCGCTGAAGGTGCGTAAGTGCGATATTCATGGACTGTGAGCGTTCTTTCGTACCGATCCACGGAAGGGCCTGCGTCGGAGGCGACCCTCAGCCGCCCGATTCAAACTGCACTTCTGGACAATCTATTCTCGTGCGGGCGTTCTAGCAGATCGTTTCGGTCCAGAACAATGCAAGAGAGGCCTGCGGCCGAATGGTTCGGGAATGAATTTTCCATACAGCCGGTGAAATCGGGAAATTTCTGCTCACGGACCCTTGCGCCTAACAGGGACACGAAAATATTGCGTCGGCTTGTGACGGTGAGAGCCAGGAGCGCTCTCCTAAGACCCGTCCGCCTCGTTCAGGCGACGCAAGCCTAGCGACGAGGTTCCTAGCTAGAGCGGTTCCCCCTTTGACGGAATCAAAGGGGATTCCAGATTTATCTGTTTTGTGATTCAAGATGCTGGCTGGAGTGGAGGCCAGCATCGGATGACCCGACCTCTGCGGCGCGGCGATCAGGATGAGATTCGTATTGCCTCGCCCAAGAGTGTTCCCAAAGAACAATGCCGTTGCCTCACTCGGATGTTCTCGATTGCCTCACTGATTGTTCCCGAGATTTAGCCTCTGCCGATCCTGTGTTGCTCAGGGATGATCTCACTGCACGACCTCTACAATTTCCGTCCGCGCGGCATCGGCGAATGGCCCGAACACCAACGCATTGGCTTGCGTACTGCGCCAGATCTTCATTCGACGCTGCACGGTTCGAATGAGGCCGTCGGGATACACGCCGGGATATTTGACCTGCAAGCGTTCAAGCAACTCTCGTGACGTTCGCCAAGGCTCTGCCTCGAACCATTCCTCAAGCTCGGCCGTGACAGCAAGGAGAGGATCGGGTCTGCGCCGCTCTCGCTTGACCGCCGGCTTGGGGCGGGCGGTCGGGTTCACTTCCCCACCACGCCACGCAATCCGCAACCCGGACAGAAAGTCTTCGAGCGGCAATGCCTCGCCGTCGGCGGCAGCCGAACCGTCCGGCTTGTCGGCGATGTCGACCAACCTCTCTTGTGCCAGGCGTATGTCGCGCAGCAGCCGAACCGGATCGAGCGTCAGGTACATCGCCTTGAGGCGAAGGCGCGTATCCTCCGGCGTGCGTGCATCGTCAAGCAGCCGCTGATAGGGCGTGGCGGGACGATGATACCGCTTGACCACCCTGGCTCCGTCACGATGCTTTTCTTTCAACTTAAATGATGGCTGAAAGAAATTGATGAACAACCGCATCGAGGAATAAAGCTTGGCTAGCTCCCGTGTGGCTTGCAGTCCCTCGAAGCGTCGATATCCAACGATCTTACGCACGACCGCGCCATTCTTCTGCTCGACAAATGCCTGGTCATTCTTCCGGTAGGGGCGGCAACGGGTGAGTTCGATATTATCACGCAAGCAATACTCCTGAACACTCTCGTTCATGAAGACGCTGTCGTTGTCGGTGTCGAAGCCCAGCAGCGGGAACGGCAGCAACTTGCGCAGTTCGGCCAACGCAGTGATCAGGACCGTTTGCTCGCGAACCAGCAGCGGCGCGCATTCCGTCCAGCCCGTGGCGATATCGGTCAACACCAGGGTTTGCGAGAAGGCGCCCTTCGCGTATGGGCCGGAATGAGAAACAAGATCCGCCTCGACAAAGCCGGGTGCGGGGTCATCCCAATCCGAGAAAGTCCGAACTGGAACACTACGCCGGATCGTCGTTGATCCTTTCCGCCGCCGCGGCCCGCTGGCACTCGCCTTAATGTCCTTGAGAACGCGATCAATCGTCGCTGGGCTCATCGTCAACAATTGCCGGCGGGTCTCGCTATCCATAGCGCCGTGTCCGTGGCGTTCCATCGCTTCGATCAGGCTTGGCAAGAGCGGGTGTAGTCGCTTCCCGCAGATTCGATCCGATGCCTCCCAAACGACGACGAGAGCGGCGCGCACCTCATCACCGTAAACCCGCCGCCCCGGCCGAGGACCATTCTTCGCCGGCGCGCAGTCTCCTCGCAGCAGTCGCATCGCATGCTTGCGATGAAAGCCAGTGAGGGCCACGAATTCGTCCAACATCCTCGCCTTTTCGGCCCGCCCGCCTAAAACATAGCGTCCACTGATCGCCGCCACCAATTCCGCTCGTGTCGCCATGCTCACCTTCCTCATCACAGCTCCCGAAGTTGTTGATTCGGGAGCAAATTAGATGAGGCAACAAACCAATTTTAGGGAGCAGTTCAGGCGAGGCAATGCGAGGTCTCTCCCAGATCGCCGCGCTATACCGACCTCTTTCCAATGATCTTCGCGAACGTGTTGTAGCGGCGGTTTTGGGTGGCGAGAGCCGCCGGTCGGCCGCCAAACGGTTCGGCATTTCGGTTTCGGCGGCGGTGAAGTTGTTGCAGCGCCATCGGGTGACTGGCTCGGTCGCGCCGGGCAAGATGGGTGGACATCGCAAGAGGTTGCTGGAGCCGCACCGTGCCTTCATCGAGGCGCGTATACGTGAGACACCGCTGACCTTGCGCCTCTGATCTAATCCGGTTTGAAGTTCGTTCTGGCCCATCGAGAGGACCAGGACATGAAACGCAGCCGCTTCTCTGAAGAGCAGATCATCGGAATTTTGAAGGAACACGAGGCCGGGGTATCGGTTGCCGATCTGTGCCGCAAGCACGGGGTCAGCGACGCCTCGATCTACAACTGGAAGGCCCGCTTCGGCGGGATGGATGTGTCCGAGGCTCGGCGGCTGAAGGCGCTGGAGGACGAGAACACGCGGCTGAAGCGGCTTCTGGCCGACGCCATGCTCGACAATGCCGCGTTGAAGGATCTTGTGGGAAAGAAATGGTGACGCCCGCGGCCAAGCGGAAAGCTGTCGCTCGCCTGAAGGAAGGCTTCGGGATGAGCGAACGGCGGGCGTGTAAAGCCATCGGCTGTTGCCGCATGACGGTTCGCTACGAGACCAGCAGGCCGGACGACCGCGAGGTTCGCGAACGGATGAAGGCGATCGCGCAGGAGCGTCGTCGGTTCGGCTACCGGCGTCTTCTCGTGATGCTGAGGCGGGAGGGCCTGGTCGTGAACCACAAGAAGCTGTTCCGGCTTTATCGGGAGGAGAAGCTCGCCGTTCGCCGCCGTGGCGGCCGCAAACGGGCGATCGGGACCAGGGCGCCGATGCTGGTGCCGCTGAGGCCCGACGAGCGCTGGTCGCTTGACTTCGTATCGGACCAGCTCACCGACGGGCGCCGCTTCCGCATCATGGCCGTCGTCGACGACTGCACGAGAGAGTGCCTGGCACTCATCGTTGATACGTCTCTCTCGGGCATGCGGGTTGCCCGCGAATTGGACCGGCTCATCACCGAGCGGGGCCGGCCCAGGATGATCGTCAGCGACAATGGCAGCGAGTTCACCTCGAACGCCATCCTCTCCTGGGCGGATCAGAACCGCGTCGAATGGCATTACATTGCGCCCGGCAAGCCGATGCAGAATGGCTTCATCGAGAGCTTCAACGGCCGACTGCGCGATGAACTGCTCAACGAGACGCTGTTTACCTCGCTGGCTCAGGCACGCGTAGCCATCGCCCTGTGGCACGCCGACTACAACACCGCGCGGCCGCACTCCCAAATCGCCTGGCAGACCCCGGCCGAGTTCGCCAGCACCTTCAATCCGCGACGGTCGCTCGCGCTGCGCTATGCCAAAGGCTCCGCGCCAGCGCCCGTCGCTTCACCCGCCCAGCAGGGCACAACCCACGCCGGAAACGAACTCAAAACTGGATAGAAACTGGGGGCAACGTCACCGCATCTGACGCTGCACGGTTTGAAGGATGAGTTGGCCGCACGCGGGGTCAAGGTCTCGCACAACGCGGTCTGGATGTTCTTGAGGCGCGAGGGCCTGAG
>NZ_JAMYLO010000032.1:0-37869 GCF_040318075.1 Mesorhizobium sp. M1328
GCATTGGATGCGACAAGCTCAGAAGCGTACCGTCGAGGACACTTGGCGCCACATCGGCCACCTCGTTGCGACGATCGAACCCGGCGAATGCAAAAACTACTTCACAAACGCCGGATACGCTTCCGTCAAAACGTGAAGACTCTAGCTGGTCCGAACGAGAACACGCCGCTCGGTTTCATCGCCGCATTCCTGCCTTCGCCGACATCCGGCACCTCGTATTCGGCCAGCAGGCGAAGCCGCGAGCGGGGCAGATAGGCGCGGCCAGGATCGCCGATCAGCACGGCGATGCCGGCTCCAAGGCAGCGTTGGAGGAAGGGAACGACCCGGCCGGCGAGATCGTGGGCGTAAAACAGGTCGCCGACCATCACGATATCCACTGGTGGCGGCGGACCGCCGGTGATGTCTTCGCCAATGATCATGATAGCGACGCCGTTCGCAGTCGCATTGAGGCCGAGCGCGGCCACGCCATTACGATCGATTTCGGCCGCGACGACCTCGCTCGCTCCGGCTTTCGCCGCCGCGATGCCGACAAGGCCCGAGCCGGCGCCGAGATCGAGCACGCGACGCCCGACCACGGTCTCCGGCCGGTCCATTATGTAGCGGGCAAGCACCGCGCCGCCGGCCCAGACATAGGCCCAGTACGGTGGCTCCGGTTCAGGTCCGTCTTCCTCGATGCCGTGTTGGTTCCACTCGACAAGCCGCCTGAGCCCGCTTCCGGGATGGGCAGTGTAAAGCCGGATTTCGGGAACCGCAGGCACTGCGGCGATCCGCATGTTCGCCCGGATGAACTCTGCCGGGTCCGGACGCGTACCTGTATCCACGGCGTGGGCGCTGACGATGCAATCGCTCAAGCCGCGTCTAGCCCCGCAACGCCCGCCGCAGGATTTTGCCGACCGGCGTCTTCGGCAGTTCGGCGCGGAACTCGATATATCTGGGGCGCTTGTAGCCGGTCAGGTTCTCCTTGCAATAAGCCACCAGCGCTTCGGCGGTCAGTGCCGGGTCCTTCTTGACGACGAACAGCTTCGGCACTTCACCCGAATGCTCGTCCGGCACGCCGATCGCCGCCACTTCGAGCACGCCCGGATGCTGCGCCACCACCTCTTCGAGTTCGTTCGGATAGACGTTGAAGCCGGAAACCAGAATCATGTCCTTCTTACGGTCGACGATCTTGGTGTAGCCGCGCTCGTCCATGAAGCCCATGTCGCCCGACTTGAAGAAGCCGTCCTTGGTCATCACCTTGGCGGTCTCGTCCGGCCGGTTCCAGTAGCCGGCCATCACCTGCGGTCCGCGGATGCAGATTTCGCCGACTTCGCCGAGCGGCAAATTGTTGCCGTCGTCGTCGCGGATGGCGATCTCGGTCGAGGGCAGCGGCAGGCCGATCGTGCCGGTGTAGACTCCGTCGCTGAATTTGTTGGCGGTCGCCCCCGGCGAAGTTTCTGAGAGTCCGTAGGCCTCGCTGATCGGGCAGCCGGTCAGCGCCTTCCAACGCTCGGCGATGCCCTTCTGCACCGCCATGCCGCCACCCAGCGTCAGGATCAGCGGCTTGAAGTCGAGCTTGCGAAAATCCTCATTGTTGAGCAGCGCATTGAACAGCGTATTGAGGCCCGGGAAGATGTGGATCGGGAATTTCTGCAGCTCCTTGACGAAGCCGGGAATGTCGCGCGGATTGGGGATGAGCACGTTCTGTGCGCCCTGCTGCATTCCCATCATCGCGTTCACGGTGAGCGCAAAGATATGGTAGAGCGGCAGCGCGCAGAGGAAGTTCATATGCGCCGGTTTCGGTTTGACCGTGTAGGCGTCTTCGACCCAGAGCGCGTTCTGCGCGACGTTCGCCAAGACATTGCTGTGCAAAAGCATCGCGCCCTTGGAGATGCCGGTCGTACCGCCTGTATATTGCAGGAAGGCGATGTCGTCGGCCACGACCTCGGCGGGTTTGAAGGTCACGCCGGAGCCGGCCTTCAATGCGGCGTTGAATTTGACATGGCCGGGCAGTGACCATGCGGGCACCATCTTCTTGACGCGGCGTACAACGAAGTTGACGATCGTTCCCTTGAGCCCACCGAGCATGTCGCCCATCGTGGCGACCACGACATGCTTGACCGCGGTCCTGGCGATCACCGCCTGCAAGGTGCAGGCGAAATTTTCGAGGATGACAATGGCTTGAGCGCCGGAATCCTTGAGCTGGTGCTCCAGCTCGCGCGGCGTGTAGAGCGGATTGATGTTCACCACGACATAGCCGGCGCGAAGCACTGCCATCATCGCCACCGGATATTGCAGCACGTTCGGCATCATCAGCGCGACACGCGCGCCCTTCTGCAGCCCCTTTGATTGCAGATAGGCGCCGAAGGCCGCCGATTGTCGCTCGAGGTCGGCATAGGTGATCGATTTGCCCATGCAGACGAAGGCCGGCCGATTGGCAAACTGCTTGCAGGCGGCGACGAGAAAGTCACCGATCGAGCTGGAGGGCAGGTTGCCGATCTCAGCCGGCACGATCTTTGGGTAACTCTTGAGCCACGGTTTTTCCGGCAGGCCGGCGGCCAGCGACGTGATCGCCTTCGGTAATCTCTTGGCTGGACCTGCCGCCTGTTTGGGCGCTGTCGGCACTGCTTTCGCCGCCGGCTTGGCGGCGGCAGAGCTTGCGGCAGGCGCCGTCTTGCCGGCCCCCGGTTTGGCAGCCTTTGCCGCCGCGGTCTTCGCCGCCGGCTTCGCGCTTGCCTTCGCGGTAGCCTTCGGCTTGGCGGCGGCCGCTTTTGGCTTGACCGCTTTCGATGTTGCCTCGGCGGCCTTTGCTTTCGCCGCGGTCGTTGTCTTTGCCGGTTTTGCCACCTGTCGCTCCCTCAATCGTTCTTATCGTTTCGGCACGCTTGAGCGCCACCGCCGCCCCTGACGAACAAAGGTATCCACGTTTGCCGCAATGCCCGGAACGTGGGAAATCCGGCACGCTCTCCATCTATCTATGTATTGCCACTAGCGGCGGCCGTGCAAGCCTCGCCCACCTGGCAGTGCGGTAAGACTTGCCGTCAAACCTCTCGGCCGCGACTGCTTTTCGGACGCGCATCTCTTGAACCGAACGGCTCGATTCCCCCAATTGGCGGCATCGCCGATCAACAAAAAATTGAAGTCGCTAATAATGTCGTGATCTGCGGATTCCGCTCGTTTTTTCCACAATTTGCTGCGTGCCGGAATTTTTTTCTGCTTCCCGTGGGTTAGGCAAACGAGGAGTTCCAAAGCTAGAAAAACGGTGCTTATATGCGCGCTTCGCGAGCCTGATAGAGGGGCTTGGAAGAACATCAGGGAGTGCTCAATGAAAAAGAAACTGACTTTTGCAGCCGCGTTGCTGGCTGCAAGCGTCCTGGGCGGCATGGCCAATGCAAAACAACTGGTCTATTGCTCGGAGGCATCGCCGGCCGGCTTCGACCCGTCACCATGGAGCGGCGGCAACGACTTCGACGCCTCGTCGCGCACCATCTATTCGCGCCTGGTCGAGTTCGAGCATGGCAAGACCACCATCTCGCCCGGCCTCGCCGAGAGCTGGACGGTTTCCGACGACGGTCTCGAATACACGTTCAAGCTTCGCCCGGGTGTGAAATTCCAGACGACCGACTATTTCACGCCGACGCGCGACCTTAACGCCGACGACGTGATCTTTTCTTTCGAACGCCAGTGGAAGAAGGAAAGCCCGTGGTTTAGCTATCTGGAAGGTACCGGCTGGGAATATTTTGCCGGCATGGGCTTCCCGGAACTTCTGAAGGAAATCGTCAAGGTCGACGATCTGACCGTGAAATTCGTGCTGAACAAGCCTGAGGTTGCCTTCCTGCCGGATCTCGGCATGGATTTCGCCTCGATCGTCTCCAAGGAATATGCCGACCAGCTCGACAAGGCCGGCACTCGGCAGCAGTTCACCCAGAAACCGATCGGCACCGGTCCGTTCCAGTTCGTCGACTATCAGGTCGATGCGGTCATCCGCTACGCGGCATGGGACGGCTACTATGGCGGCCGCCAGAAGATCGACGATCTGATCTTCGCCATCACGCCCGATCCGGCCGTGCGCGCGCAGAAGCTCAAGGCCGGCGAGTGCGATATCATGTCGTACCCGGCGCCGGCCGACATCGCCGGACTGCAGGCCGACACGAACCTCAAGGTTGACGAGCAGGAAGGCCTGAATATCGGCTACATGGCTTACAACACGACGCAGCCGCCCTTCGACAAGGTCGAGGTCCGCAAGGCTCTCAACATGGCGGTGAACAAGAAGGCGATCATCGACGCGGTCTATCAGGGCGCCGGCGCGCCGGCCATCAACCCGATCCCGCCGACCATGTGGTCCTACAACAAGGACATCAAGGACGATCCCTATGATCCAGAGGCGGCCAAGAAGATGCTGGCCGACGCGGGCGTCAAGGATCTGTCGATGAAGATCTGGGCTATGCCGGTCAGCCGTCCCTACAACCCGAACGCCCAGCGCGTCGCCGAGTTGATCCAGGCCGACTATGCCGCCGTCGGCGTCAAGGCGGAGATCGTCAGCTACGAATGGACCGAGTACCGCCAGCGCGGCAAGGCTAAGGATCGCGACGGCGCCTTCCAGCTGGGCTGGACCGGTGACAATGGCGATCCGGACAACTTCTTTTTCCTGCTCGGTTGCGATGCCATCGGCCAGTCCAACTATGCAATCTGGTGCAATCAGGAGTTCGAAGGCCTGCTGAAAAAGGGCAAGGCGACGACCGACGTCGCCGAGCGCACCAAGATCTACGAGGAAGCTCAGGCCGTGTTCAAGCGTGAGGCCCCATGGCTGACCATCGCCCACTCCAAGGTCTTCATGCCGATGAACAAGAAGGTCGCGGGCTTCGTTATGGACCCGCTTGGCATTCATCGGTTTGATGGCGTCGACGTCAGCGAATAAGTTCTGAGAAATTGAACGGCGGCGCTGGACTCCCAGCGCCGCCGTTCTATGAAGCAAGATGCTCCGTTATCTCCTCCACAAGCTCGCTTTGATCATCCCGACCGTGTTCGGCATATCGCTGGCGGCGTTCGCTTTCGTCCGGCTTCTGCCGGGCGATCCGATCCTGGCCCTGGCCGGCGAGCGCGGTGTCAGCCCCGCACGCTACGCCCAGCTCGTCGAGCAGTTTGGCTACAACCGGCCCTATGTCATCCAGTATTTGGAATATATCGGCAGGGTCCTGACCGGCGATTTCGGCATATCGATTGCCACCAAGCGGCCAGTGCTCGGCGAATTCCAGGCGCTGTTTCCGGCCACGCTGGAACTGGCGACGGTGGCGTTGATCATCGCCATTCTGCTTGGCATCCCCGCCGGCATTTTCGCTGCGGTCAAGCGTGGCTCGTGGTTCGACCAGGCGACGATGGGTGTCGCGCTGACCGGCTATTCAATGCCGATCTTCTGGTGGGGATTGCTGCTGATCATCTTTTTCTCAGGCTATCTCGGCTGGACGCCGGTTTCCGGCCGCATCGGCCTGCAGTATTTCTTCAAGCCGACAACGGGGTTCATGCTGATCGACAGCCTGATCTCCGGCAGGAGCGGCGCTTTCAGATCCGCCGTCAGCCATTTGATCCTGCCGTCGATCGTCCTGGCGACGATCCCGCTCGCCGTCATAGCGCGCCAGACGCGCTCGGCGATGCTCGAGGTGCTGGGCGAGGACTATGTCCGCACCGCGCGCGCCAAGGGCTTGGCGCCGCGCCGTGTCATCGGGCTGCACGCTTTTCGCAACGCGCTGATCCCGGTGGTCACCACCATTGGCTTGCAGGTCGGCACGTTGATGGCGGGCGCCATTCTGACCGAAACCATTTTTTCCTGGCCAGGCATCGGCAAATGGATGATCGACGCCATCGGCAAGCGCGACTATGTCGTCGTCCAGAGCGGATTGCTGATCATCGCGCTGATCGTCATGGCGGTGAACCTGATCGTCGACGTGCTCTACGCCGTCATCAATCCGCGCATCCGGGTGCAGTGAGATGACCGACGAATCCGCCGCCGAAGCCACCGCTGCCTCCATCCCGACAGGCGGCAGGCAAAGGGCGTTTGCCGAGTTCTGGCACTACTTCTCGATGAACACCGGGGCCGTCATCGGCCTTGTCGTGTTTTCGGCGCTGGTGCTGGTGGCGATCTTTGCGCCGTTCGTCGCCCCGCATTCGCCCGACGAGCAGTTTCGCGATGCGCTGCTGGCACCTCCTGCCTGGCAGGAAGGTGGCAAATCGATGTTCCTGCTCGGCACCGATGCGGTCGGCCGCGACATGCTTTCACGGTTGATCTTCGGGGCGCGTTTCTCGCTGTTCATCGGCCTGGTGGTGGTCGTCTTCTCGCTCACCAGCGGCATCGTGCTTGGCGTGCTCGCCGGCTATTTCCGCGGCTGGGTCGACACGCTGATCATGCGTATCATGGATATCATCCTGGCCTTCCCGTCGCTGCTTCTGGCGCTGGTGCTGGTGGCGATCCTCGGCCCCGGCCTGTTCAACGCCATGCTGGCGATCGCGCTGGTGCTGCAGCCACATTTCGCGCGTCTCACCCGCGCCGCCGTGATGGCAGAAAAGAACCGCGAATATGTGATCTCCGCCAAGGTGGCCGGCGCCGGTCATCTTCGCTTGATGGTGAGGACGATCCTGCCGAACTGCCTGGCACCGCTGATCGTGCAGGCCACGCTGTCCTTCTCCAACGCTATTCTCGAGGCCGCGGCGCTCGGCTTCCTTGGTGTCGGTGCGCAGCCGCCGACGCCGGAATGGGGCACGATGCTCGCCTCGGCGCGCGAGTTCATCCTGCGCGCGCCTTGGGTGGTGACCTTCCCCGGCCTTGCCATCCTGATCACTGTGCTTGCCATCAATCTGATCGGCGACGGCCTGCGCGATGCCTTCGACCCCAAGCTGAAGAGGTCATAATCCAATGCCTCTTCTCGAGATCAAGAACCTGACCGTTTCCTTCGACACCGCCGCCGGACCATTCATGGCGGTACAAGGCATCGACCTGTCGGTCGAACCGCGCGAGGTGTTGGCGATCGTCGGCGAATCCGGTTCGGGAAAATCGGTGGCGATGCTGGCGGTGATGGGGCTTTTGCCGAACACGGCGACGGTGAGGGCGGACCGCATGGCCTTCGACGGCATCGACCTGCTCAAGCTCGGCCCATCCGAGCGGCGCAAGATCGTCGGCAAGGACATCTCCATGATCTTCCAGGAGCCGGTCGCCAGCCTCAACCCGTGTTTTACCGTCGGCTTCCAGATCGAGGAGGTGCTGCGCTTCCACATGGGCATGGACCGCGCCCAGCGCCGGGCGCGTGCCATCGAACTAATGCAGCTCGTCGGCATCGCCGACCCCCAGGAACGGCTGGGCTCCTTCCCGCACCAGATGTCGGGTGGTCAGTGCCAGCGCGTCATGATTGCCATTGCCATCGCCTGCAATCCTAAGCTTTTGATCGCCGACGAGCCAACCACGGCCCTCGACGTCACCATCCAGAAGCAAATCCTCGATCTGCTGGTCGGCCTGCAGACCAAATATGGCATGGGCCTGATCATGATCACCCACAATATGGGCGTCGTCGCCGAGACCGCCGACCGCGTTATCGTCCAGTATAAGGGCCGCAAGATGGAAGAGGCCGATGTGCTGTCGCTGTTCGAGTCCCCTAAGAGCAACTACACGCGCGCGCTCCTGTCGGCGCTGCCGGAAAACGCCGTCGGCGACCGGTTGCCTACTGTGTCCGACATGCTGTTCGAGCCGGCCCCGTCTGTAGTCGCAGCTCGATCCGCAGGAGGAACCGCCGCATGAGTGTGACGGTAGTCGAAGGCAAGAACATCGTGCGCGACTATCATGTCGGCGGCGGGCTTTTCCGCCCCTCTCGTACGGTTCATGCGGTCAAGGGTGTTTCGTTCAGCGTCGACAAGGGCAAGACGCTGGCCATCGTCGGCGAGAGCGGCTGCGGCAAGTCAACACTCGCCCGCATCATCACCCTGATCGATCCGGCGACCTCCGGCGAGCTTTTCATCGACGGCAAGAAGGTGGACATCGCCAGGGACGGCCTGTCGAAGGAAATGCGCCGCAAGGTGCAGATCGTCTTCCAGAACCCCTATGGTTCGCTCAATCCACGCCAGAAGATCGGCGACGTGCTTGGCGAGCCGCTGCTCATCAACACCGACAGCACGGCCGACGAGCGGCGCGATCTTGCCATGAAGATGCTGAAGAAGGTCGGTCTCGGCCCCGAGCACTACAATCGCTACCCGCATATGTTTTCGGGCGGCCAGCGCCAGCGCATCGCCATTGCCCGCGCGCTGATGCTCAACCCTAGCCTTCTGGTGCTGGACGAGCCGGTCTCGGCACTTGATCTTTCGGTGCAGGCCCAGGTGCTGAACCTGCTTGCCGACCTGCAGGACGAGTTTCAGCTGACCTATGTTTTCATCAGCCACGACCTGTCGGTGGTGCGCTACATCGCCGACGACGTGATGGTGATGTATTTCGGCGAAGCCGTCGAATACGGCTCGCGCGACGAGGTCTTCGCCGACCCCAAGCACAGCTACACCAGGACGCTGTTTGCGGCGACGCCGCGTGCCGACGTTGCCAGCATCAAGGCAAGGTTGGCGAAGAAGAAGGCCGCCTGATCCGGCAAGGTTTGCCGGCCGGCTACCGCTTCTCGATCCCCGGAATGCCGGCAATCTGCTCGGCGAGAAAGTCGACCAGCAGCCGCACCCGGGCAATGCCGGCGCGTTCCGGGACGATCAGCATGCTCAGTGGGACGGGAGGCGGAAAATAGTCCGGCATGACCACCTCCAGCCGGCCGGCCGCCAGAAGATCGTCGACAAGCCAGTGGTGCGCGGGTGCGATACCGCGTCCGGCGACAAGGGCTTCGCGCGCGGCAAGCCCATGGTCCACACGAAATCGCCCGCCAAAGGGCACCGCAAAGGTCTCGCCGCCAGGCCCCTGCAGGGTGAGCGTGTCGCTTCCCGCGATGTTCGACATCCGGATGCCTTCATGGCCAGGCAGATCCTGCGGGACAGCCGGTCTGCCCCGCGCCGCCAGATAGGCCGGCGCCGCCACCAGCAGACGCCGGGACTGGCCGAGCGCCCGCAGCTTCATCGAGCTGTCGGTGAGCGGACCGAGGCGAAGCGCGATGTCGACGCCCTCCCGCACAAGATCTATGCGCTCGTCTGTGAGGCTGAGATCGATCCCGATATGGGCATGGCGGTCCTGAAAGCCGAAGATCAGCCGGCTGACATGCAAGACCCCGAGCGCCGCCGTGCAGGATATCCGGATCGTGCCGGCCGACGCGCCGCGCGTGCCCCGCGCCTCGTCGCCGGCCTGCTCAACGAGGCGCAGGATCTGGACGCTGTCGGCATAGTAACGGCTGCCTTCATCGGTCATCGTGACGCGCCGGGTGGTCCTGCTGAGCAAGGGCACGCCGACGGCCTCCTCGAGTTCTCGCAAATGCCGTGTGACCGTCGACTGCCCAACTCCGAGTTCGCGCGCCACCGCCGAGAGGCTGCCGCGCTCGGCAACGCGAACGAAGGTGCGCATGCGTTCGAGGGTGACGTCCGATCTATCCATTATTCGGCATTATCTTATACATTCACTACATATAGTGGATTAGCCCACGGCTGGCTACCTTTGGTGTCTATCGTCCTTCTTCGGAGTAGACCCATGAAAGTCCTGCTTGTTTTTGCGCATCCTGAACCGCGTTCGCTCAACGGCGCCTTGCGTGACGTCGCCATTAGGGAACTCGAGGCCCAGGGCCACGAGGTGCGGGTGTCTGACCTCTATGCCGATGGTTGGAAATCCGAGGTAGACCGTGCCGACTTTCCGTCGTGGCCGCCCGAAGCACGCTTCATTCCGGCCGGCGCCTCCAAAAAAGCTTTTGCGAGCGGCACTCTGACCGATGACGTCAAAGCGGAGATCGACAAACTGCTATGGGCCGATACCCTGATCCTCCAATTCCCGCTGTGGTGGTACGCCATGCCGGCGATCCTCAAGGGCTGGGTCGATCGGGTGTACGCCTACGGCTTCGCCTATGGCGTCGGCGAGCACAGCGATAAGCGGTGGGGCGACCGCTTTGGTGAGGGAACGCTCGCCGGCAAGCGCGCGATGCTGATCGTGACCACCGGCGGCTGGGAGGAGCATTATTCCGCTCGCGGCGTCAACGGCCCGATCGACGACCTGCTGTTCCCGATCAATCACGGAATTCTATACTATCCGGGCTACGACGTGCTTCCGCCGTTCGTGGTCTACAGGGTGGACCGTTTTGGGGAGGCCGATTTCGAGCCTGTCGCGGAGCGACTGCGCGAAAGGATGCGGACGCTCGAGACAATCCAGCCCATTCCTTATCGGCAGCAGAATGGCGGCGATTACTTGATCCCAAGCATGCAATTGCGTCCCGGCTTGGAGAACCCGGGTGCGACCGCCTTCGCGCTTCACGAGGATCGCGCCGGCGCCGCCGGTCAGCCCGATCAGGACAGCCTGGCAATGATGGTGCGCAGCGCCTCGCCGAAGCGCTGGACTTCCTCGATCGTATTGTAATGCACCAGCGAGGCGCGCACGGCGCCGCTGTCCATGCTGAGGTTGAGCCGCTTCATCAGGCGCGGCGCATACATGTGGCCGTCGCGAATGCCGATCTGCATCTCGGCCATCTCCTCGACGATCCTCTGCGGCGACAGCGTGCCGATGTTGAAGCAGAAGGTCGGCACGCGCTCGCTGAGGCGTGCCTCTTCGGCCACGCCGTAGATCGTCGCGCCGCAATCTTTGAGCACCGCCAGCATTTCGCGCGCCAGCACCTGCTCGTAGTCGCGGATGGCATTCATGCCGGCGACGATGTTGTCGCGGCGCGACCGGTTATTGGCTGGAGCAAAATTGCGGCCGATCGATTCGAGGTAGCGCACCGCGGCATCCATGCCGGAGACGTTCTCGTAAATGAAGGTACCGGCCTCGATCTTGTAAGGCGGCTCGTCGGGGATGAAATCTTCGCGGAAGGTCGGCAGGCGCTTCAGAGTTTCGAAGCGGCCCCACAGGAAGCCCATATGCGGCGAGAAATTCTTGTAGCCGGAGCAGACCAGATAGTCGCAGTCCCAAGCCTGCACATCGATCAGCCCGTGCGGCCCGTAATGCACGCAGTCGAGGAACACTTCAGCGCCTGCCGCATGCGCAATCCCAGCCACGGAAGCAACGTCGACAATCGAGCCGATCGAATGCGCCGTCACCGTGCAGGCCACGAGCCGGGTGCGCTCGGAGACCAGCGGGCGCAAATCGTCGACATGCAGATTGCCGTCCTCACGCATCCGCCACCATTTGAACTTGGCGCCGGCGGGCGCCAGCGCCAGCCACGTCGCGATATTGGCGTCGTGATCCATGTCGGTGATGACGATCTCGTCACGCTCCCCGTTTGGGCGCTCAGAAAGCATCTGGCCGATGCCGAGGCTGACCAGGCGGATGAACGAAGTGGCGTTCATGCCGAAGCAGATCTCCGCCGGGTTGGTAGCGTTGATCAGCAAGGCCACGCTTTCGCGCGCGCCGGCGACGGCTTGATCGACGGTGACGCTGCGGCCATAGCGGCCGCCGCGCTGCACATTATGCGCGACCAAATGGTTGGTGACCGCATCGAGCACGCTTTGCGGGATCTGCGCGCCGGCGGCGTTGTCCATGAAGACGAAGTCTCCGGCTTGCTGCAAGGCGGGAAACATGGCGCGGATCGTCTCGACTGGGAAAGCTGCGGCATCGCCCGTTTTCGAAATCTGATGCTGGTTCAAGGTCGTCTCCTGCGAAGTGCCTAACGGAAGTTGATGTTCGGAGAATTGGCCGATGGAAATCGTTCGCGCCCTCAGCGGGTCTTTTCGGTCTGGAAGCGGCGTTCCAGGAGGCTGACGAGACGGACCATCGGCCAGAGAAAGATGAGATAGACCAGCGCCGCGCCGATCAGCGGTGAGGGGTTGGCATAGAGTGATTGCGCGTTGGTCGCTTCCTTCAGCAGTTCCGGCAGCGCCACGGTGGAGGCGAGCGAGGTGTCCTTGAACATCGAAACGCAGTTGCTGGTCATCGGTGGAATGACGACGCGGATCGCCTGCGGCAGCACTACCTTGCGCAAGGTCAGCAAGAACGGCAGGCCGAGCGCCTGCGCCGCCTCGAACTGGCCGCGCGGAATGCTTTCTATGCCGGAGCGGAACACCTCGGCCGAATAGGCCGCCATGATGATGGCGAAGGCCATCACCGCGGACGTCCACGATGACAGGCGAATGCCGAGGAACGGCAGCGCATAGTAGATCAGGATCAGCACGACCAGCACCGGCATCGCCCGGAAAATGTCGATGTAGCCGACAGCCAGCAGCCGAAGCGGCTTTGGCGCATAGAGCCGCACCAGGCTGATCGCGAGGCCGACGGGAATACCGATGCCGATGCTCATGATTCCGAGCAGCAGCGTGTTCAGGAAACCGCGCAGCAACGCCGGCAGGCTGGAGACCATGACGTCGGCGTTGAAGAAGGTGTCCAGCAGCGACATCGCAGCATTTCCGAAACGTTTGGCGTCCCGCGACGCTCGAGCCCGAGCCCGAAATCCGAAATCGTGCCGGCACGAAAGCCGGCACGACATTTAAGCGCGAACTGCCGTTCAGGCCTTCGGCATAGGCATTTCCTTGACGGTCGAGGAATCGGCCGGTGCGTCGCTGCCGAACCACTTCTTGTGGATCGCGGCCAGCGTGCC
The DNA here is from genome assembly GCF_040318075.1 of Mesorhizobium sp. M1328. Taxonomy (NCBI): domain Bacteria; kingdom Pseudomonadati; phylum Pseudomonadota; class Alphaproteobacteria; order Hyphomicrobiales; family Phyllobacteriaceae; genus Mesorhizobium; species Mesorhizobium sp. M1328. Next base: position 12,669 of record NZ_JAMYLO010000032.1, read on the forward strand.
GTCCTTCTTCATCGCGGTCAGCGCGTCGTTCAGCTTGCCGAGCAGCGGGTGGTCCTTGGTCATCATCAGGCCGTACTGCTCGCCGGTCTTGATGCGCTCTTTTACGGCGAGATCCTTCATCCTGGTGAAGGAATATTCCAGGCCCGGAATATCGCTCACCGCCGCATCGACGCGGCCGGAGCTGAGATCGAGCAGCAAATTCTGCTGGGTGTCGTAGCCCTTGACGTCACTGAACCCGTCCGCCTCCTGGTGGGCCTTGACCCAGGCTTCGCCGGTCGAGCCGGACAGCACGCCGACGATCTTGCCCTTAAGGTCGGCCTCGGCCTTGATTGGACTGTCGGCCTTCGCGGCGATGCCCATGTCGGAATCATAGTAGGACTGCGTGAACGACTGCGACTTCAGCCGCTCCGGCGTGATGGTGATCGACGAGATGGCGACGTCGATACGCTTCGAGGTGGTGGCGGCGAACAACGCCTGGAAACCGAGGTCGGCGATATCAGTGGTCATGCCGATACGCTTTGCCGCTTCGTTGATGATGTCGACTTCGAAACCCTCGAACGTGCCGCTCTCGTTCTTGTATTCAAAAGGCGGATTGGTCGGATAGGCGCCGACATTCAGCGTGCCTTCGGCATAGGCCGGGCCGCCGGCGATGCCGATGGCGGCAGCAACAAGAAGCAGGTTGCGACGGGTGAAGTTCATTTTCGTTCCCTCTGGTTGTGATCGGACGGGTTTGGCCCCGCACGGTTTTGATGCGCCAAGTGACGGGACTGCCGGAAAGCCCTCCCGGCACGGCAGTCGTAAGACATCGGATGCTATCCAAAGTACGGCGCTTTTCAAGGCGAAAGTTTTAAGCTTAAAAAATTGCCGCGTGATGCCGTCACTCCGGAATAACCGCCGTGGCCTGGATCTCAACCTTGGCGCGATCCTCGACCAGCGCCATCACCTGCATGGCGGCCATCGCCGGAAAATGCCGGCCGATCACCTCGCGATAGACCTCGCCGATCCCCCTGAGATTGGCCAAATATTCCGCCTTGTCGGTAAAGTACCAGGTCATCGAGGTGATATGCTCAGGCGTGGCGCCGGCCTCGGCGAGCACGGCGACGATATTGGCCAGCGTCTGCCGCACCTGGCCGACAAGATCGTCGGTCTCGAAGCGGCCCTGCCCGTTCCAGCCGACCTGCCCGCCGACGAAGACAAGCTGCCCACGCGCGGCGACGCCATTGGCGTAGCCGACGGGTTTCGCCCAGCCTTCCGGCTGCAGGATGGTGTGCATATCAAAGCCTCCCAATGCTCAAATCCGGTCGCTCAAAACTCGAAGACAATCAATTCTTCCACACAACTCCGGTCTCAGGCCGCTCCCAATACTTGCCGCGCAATCACCACCTTCTGCACGTCGGACGCTCCCTCGTAGATGCGCAGTGCCCGGATCTCGCGATACAGGCTTTCGACGATATGGCCCCTGCGGACGCCGTCGCCGCCATGCAGCTGCACAGCCTTGTCGATCACCTCTTGCGCTTTGTCGGTAGCGAACAGCTTGGCCATGGCGGCTTCGCGGGTAACCCGAGCCGCGCCCATGTCCTTGGTCCAGGCGGCACGATAGACCAGCAGCGCGGCGGCATCGACATCCAGCGCCATGTCGGCGATGTGGCCCTGCACCATCTGCAGCTCGGCCATCGGTGCACCGAACAGCCTGCGCTCGGCCACTCTTTTGATGCTTTCGTCCAGCGCGCGCCGGGCAAAGCCGAGCGCTGCTGCGCCGACAGTCGAACGGAACACATCGAGCACGGACATGGCGATGCGAAAACCGTCACCGGGTTTGCCGACCAGCGCCGAGGCTGGAACGCGTGCGTTGTCAAAGGATAGCCGGGCGAGCGGGTGCGGCGCGATCACTTCCAGCCGCCCGGCGACAATCAGCCCCTCGGTTTCGGAAGGCACGACAAAGGCGGAAAGCCCCTTGGCGCCGGGCGCCTCGCCGGTGCGGGCAAAGACAACATAAAAGTCAGCGATACCGCCGTTGGAGATCCAGGTCTTTTCGCCGGACAAGAGATAGCTGTCGCGGTCACGCGTGGCCGTCATTTCCATATTGGCAACGTCCGAGCCAGAACGCGGCTCCGACAGCGCGAAAGCCGAAATCGCCTTGCCAGCCCGTGTCTTCGCCAGCCAGCTCTGCTGGTCGGGCGAGCCGAACAGGCTGAGCGCACCAGTGCCGAGCCCTTGCATGGCGAAGGCGAAATCGGCCAGCCCGTCATGCCGGGCCAGCGTCTCGCGTGTGAGGCAGAGCGTACGCACGTCGAGCGGTGAGGGGTTGTCGGTATCGAGCGCCGTCGGCTTCAGCCAGCCGTCCTTGCCGAGCTTGGCCACCAGCTCGCGACAGGCTGCGTCGACATCGTCATGCGCAACCGGCAGGTTCTTGTTGCACCATGCCTCCAGCCGCTCCGCCAGCTCGCGGTGGCGATTCTCGAAGAACGGCCAGGAGAGGAAGGAACGGTCAGGCATTGTGTCTGCCTCCGCTATCCTTCAGGGCTTGTGCTCCACGGCGCCCCCCTCTGTCCTGCCGGACATCTCCCCCTCTAGGGGGGAGATTGGCGGCTTCGCTGCCACGGCTCTCCCTGCGATGTTGGAGATTGGCGAAAGCGGGCCTGACATCCAATCTCCCCCCTTGAGGGGGAGATGGCCGGCAGGCCAGAGGGGGGTTCTGTCCCGCCAGCGTGCCCATGGAAGCGATCATCCTCAATCCCCCTCGAACACCGGTTTTTCCTTGGCGACGAAAGCCGTGTACGCCCGCTCGAAATCGCGGGTCTGCATGCACATCGCCTGGGCCTGCGCTTCCGCTTCGATCGCCTGGTCAAGCCCCATCGACCATTCCTGGTTCAGCTGCGTCTTGGTCATGCCATGGGCGAAGGTCGGGCCGGAAACGATGCGCGCGGCCATGTCGAGCGCGTCGGCCTCGAGCGTTGCGGCATCGACCAGCCGGTTGTAGAAGCCCCAGCGCTCGCCTTCCTCGGCGCTCATCGTGCGACCAGTATAGAGCAGCTCGGCGGCGCGGCCCTGGCCAATGATGCGCGGCAGGATCGCGCAGGCGCCCATGTCGCAGCCGGCAAGGCCGACGCGGGTAAAAAGGAATGCTGTCTTGGCCTGGGGCGTGGCGATACGGATATCGGAGGCCATGGCGATGATGGCGCCGGCGCCGACCGCCACGCCGTCGACCGCCGCGATAATCGGCTTGCCGCAATTCAGCATCGCCTTGACGAAATCGCCGGTCATGCGGGTGAAGGCGAGCAGCGCCTTCATGTCCATCTTGACCAGTGGGCCGATGATTTCGTGGACATCGCCGCCCGAGCAGAAATTGCCGCCATTGGGAAGGAACACCACCGCATCGACATCGTCGGCATAGACGAGATCGCGAAAAGTGTCGCGCAATTCGGCATAGCTGTCGAAGGTCAACGGGTTCTTGCGTTCGGGCCGATCGAGCCGGATTTTTGCGATCTTGCCTTCGACCTGCCAGAGGAAATGCTTCGGCTTGCGGCCCGCCATCTTCGTCATTCCCGTCCCTCCCAATTGCTGCGGAAGGAGGTCAGCATGCCGGTCAACCGGCGCGCCTCGTCCTCGCTCACATTGCCCAGCAACTCGCCGACCCATTTTTCATGCGCGGCGGCGATCACGGCGAAAGTCTTCGACCCTTCTTCGGTCAGCCGCACCATCGAAGTGCGGCGGTCGCCATTGCGTCGGGCCCGCATCACCAACCCTTCCGAGACCAGCCGGTCGATGATGCCGGTGACATTGCCGTTGGACACCAGCAGGAAGCGCGACAGGTCGCTCATCAGCATGCCTTCCGGCGCCCTGTAGAGCGCAGCCATCACGTCGAAGCGTGGCAGCGTCGTGTTGAACTCTTGCCGCAACCGCTCGCGCAGCTCGGCCTCGATGGTGCGCGAGGCGCGCAGCAGGCGTATCCACAGCCGCAGGCGGTCCTTGCCGGGTCCGGACGGGGCGGGCAGGGGACCGGCTACCATGTCTCACCTCCGGAGATCGAAATCGTCTGCCCGGTAATCGACCGGGCGTCGTCGCCACACAGATAAAGTACGGCGGCCGCAATTTCTTCCGGCTGGATGAAGCGGCCTTGCGGGTTGGTCGCGGCAAGGCTTGTCCGTGCCTGCTCGGACGAGCGGCCGGTCGTTTCGACGATGCGCTGGACGGCGCTCTCCAGCATCTCGGTTTCGACAAACCCTGGGCACACCGCATTCACTGTTATGCCGGACTTGGCGGTCTCGACGGCGAGTGCCCGCATCAGGCCGACGACGCCATGCTTGGCGGCAACGTAAGCTGCGACATAGGGATAGCCTTTCAGTCCGGCGGTGGAAGCGACGAAGATGAGACGGCCAGTCTTGCGCACCGCCATGCCGGCCAACGCCGGCTTCACCGTCAGGAACGCACCGGTCAAGTTGACGTCGAGCGTGCGCTGCCAGTCTGCCAGCGAGGTCCGCTGCGCCGGGGCACTGCCGGACATACCGGCATTGGCAACGACGATGTCAAACGCTCCGCGTGCCGCTTCCGCCGCCTCGTAGAGCGACGCCATCGATGCCTCGTCGGTGACGTCGGCGGCAATGGCGAAGATACGCTTGTTCTCAGCGGCGACCTCGGCAAGCGCCGCTTCGCGCCGGCCGCAGATGGTCACGTCGACGCCGGCCCCGGCCAGCACCAGCGCGATCGCGCGGCCGACGCCGGAGCCGCCGCCGGTGACCAGCGCATGCCGCCCCGAAATCGTCGCCGCGGCACTCATACTTTCAACCCCGCTGCCGCTTCGCGCTCGGCCAGCCGGAAGAGCTGGTCGCGGCCGGGCAGATAGGGATCCGGCCATTTGGCGCCGCGATCGCCAAGCGTGACGGCCGCGTGCAGCGTCCAATAGGGATCGGCAAGATGCGGCCTAGCCAGTGCGACGAGATCGGCGCGGCCCGCCATCAGGATCGAGTTGACGTGGTCCGGCTCATAGATATTGCCGACCGCCATCGTCGCCATGCCGACCTCGTTGCGGATGCGATCGGAAAACGGCGTCTGGAACATGCGGCCATAGACCGGTCTTGCCACGGCCGAAGTCTGGCCGGCCGATACGTCGCAGATGTCTACGCCGGCCTCATGCAGCAGCCGCGCGATCTCTACGGCATCGGCCGGCGTCACGCCTTCGATGCCCAGCCAGTCATTGGCGGAGATGCGCATCGAGATCGGCTTCTCGGCCGGCCACGCGGCGCGCACCGCATGAAAGATTTCCAAGGGATAGCGCATGCGGTTTTCCAGCGAGCCGCCATAGGTGTCGGTGCGCCGGTTGGTCAGGGGCGTGATGAAGGAGGACAGGAGATAGCCGTGCGCGGCGTGGATTTCGAGCATGTCGAAGCCGCAGCGCGCCGCCATCTCGGCCGAGGCGACAAACTGGTCGCGCACCATATCCATGTCGGCGCGGTCCATCGCCTTCGGCACCTGGTTCTCCGGCGACCACGGCACGGAAGACGCTGCCATGACCGGCCAATTGCCTGAGGGCAGTGGCACGTCGGTTCCCTGCCAGCCGACCCTGGTCGACCCCTTGGCACCGGAATGGCCGATCTGGGCGCAGATCTTGGCCTCGGTCTCGGCATGGACGAACTCCACCAGTCGCTTCCAGGCGACCTCATGCTCGGGCGCATAAAAACCGGGGCAGCCAGGCGTGATGCGGCCCTCCGGACTGACGCAGGTCATCTCGATGTAGAGGAGGCCGGCGCCGCCCTTGGCCCGTTCGGCGTAATGGGCGAAATGCCAGTCGGTCGGACAGCCGTCGACCGCTTTGTATTGTGCCATCGGCGAGACGACGACGCGGTTCTGCAGTGCCATGTCGCGCAGCCGGAACGGCGCGAACATCGGCGCGCGACGCAGATTGTTGCCCCCGGCGCCGGCCTGGCGCTGGAACCACTCCTCGGCGCCGGCCAGCCACTCGGCATCGCGCAGCCGCAAATTCTCGTGACTGATGCGCTGCGAACGCGTCAGCAGCGAATAGTTGAACTGCACCGGATCGAGGCCGAGATAGCGCTCGACCTCCTCGAACCATTCGAGCGAATTGCGCGCCGCCGACTGCAGCTTCAGCACTTCGGTGCGGCGGGCGTCCTCATATTTGCGGAAGGCTGCCTCGAGGTCCGGCTCGGACTCGACATAGTCGGCCAGCGCCACCGCGCTTTCCAGCGCCAGCTTGGTGCCGGAGCCGATCGAGAAATGCGCGCTCGCCGCCGCGTCGCCCATCAGTGCCAGGTTCTTGTAGGACCAGCGTTCGCACAAGACACGCGGGAAATTGATCCAGGCCGAGCCGCGGATATGATTTGCGTTGGTCATCAGCGCGTGGCCGCCGAGATGGCGGGCAAAGATGCGCTCGCAGACGGCAATCGATTCCTGCTGCGACATCGCGCCGAAGCCGAAGCGCTGCCAGGTCTGCTCGCTGCATTCGACGATGAAGGTCGCGGTATCTCTGTCGAACTGGTAGGCATGCGCCCACACCCAGCCATTTTCGGTCTTTTCGAAGATGAAGGTGAAGGCGTCGTCGAATTTCTGACGGGTGCCGAGCCAGACGAACTTGCATTTACGGATGTCGATATCGGGCTTGAACACGTCGACGAAGGCGCCCCGCGCTTTCGAGTTCAGCCCGTCGGCGGCGACGACCAGGTCGTGCGTCTCCATATATGGCTTGGGATCGGCGATATCGGTCTCGAACACCAGCTTGACGCCGAGTTCGCGCGCCCGCCGCTGCAGCAGGGTGAGCAGCCGCTTGCGGCCGATGCCGCAAAAGCCGTGACCGGTCGAGACCGTGCGCACGCCGTCATGGATGACGGCGATATCGTCCCAATAGGCGAAATGCTTGCGGATCCAGGTGGCGCTGACCGGGTCGTTCTTGGTCAGGTTCTCCAGCGTTTCGGCCGACAGCACGACGCCCCAGCCGAACGTATCATCGGCACGGTTGCGCTCGAACACCGTCACGTCATGCGCGGCATCCCGGAGCTTCAGCGAGATGGCAAAGTAGAGCCCGGCTGGTCCGCCGCCGAGAACCGCAACTTTCATCGTGCGATCTCCTCTTCGCTTCTGTCCGTCGAGTTTACGCCTGAGGCGGATTAATTCAAGCTTGAAGTTTCAGGATTGAAACAATCTGCCTCAGAAACCCAGCTCGCCGGCAGTCGGCTTGCGCAGGCCAAGGACGTCCCGGGCTATTTTTCCGGGTTCTTCGGGCTCCACAGCACCGTCTCCGCATCTTTTTCATAGGCCATGCCATTGGGATAGCTGATCGCTTCCAACTGCAAGCCCCAGGGCGCCTGGAAGTAGAGGATGGTCTGGCCGGCGGCCGGGCCTTCGGTAACCGGCAGCGGCCCCATTCGCGTCTTGACGCCCTTGCCGTCAAGATAGGCTTTTGCGGCGGCGATGTCGTCGACATAGAAGGCGATATGGAAGCCGCCTATGTCGCTGTTGCGCGGCGTCAGGTCCTTCTGGTCCGGCGCTGTGTATTTGAACAGCTCGATGTTCGACCCGTGTCCGCAGCGGACCAGGGTGATCTCCTCGATCACCGCCTTGGGATCGACGCCCAGCAGATCCTGCATGAACGTGCCCTTGTCGTCGGCGAACGGGCCGAACGACATCGCCTTCTTGCAGCCGACCACCTCGGTAAAGAAACCGACGGCCTGCTGCATGTCGGGGACGGTGACGCCGGTGTGGTCGTGGCCACGCATGCCGGGTATCGAATCAGCCGAGGCTGCTCCCATCGAGCCGAGCAGAGCGGCCGCAAGCATTGCATTTCTGACTGCGTATTTCATTCCAGTTCTCCTCCGTTTCGTGAGCTGACTTGTCGACGCACGCCCGAGGCCCGCTCTTCGGCGTGCGAATAGGACTGTGTTTCATGCCGGCGCCTTTGCGGCGGGCAGCAACCAAGCGTCATCGATCTCGGGCAGCGGAATGGCGGCGAGGAGGTCGCGCGTGTAAGCCTGCTGCGGCTTCTCGAACAAAGTATCCGTAGCGCTGGCTTCGACGATCGCGCCTTCGCGCATGACGATCACTTGCCGGCACAGCCGCCGAATGACAGAAAGATCATGGCTGATGAAGGCAACGGTCAGGCCCATTTCCGCGGCGAGTTTTTCCAGCAGCGTCAGGATCTGCGCCTGCGTCGACACGTCGAGGCCGGAGACGATTTCGTCGGCCAGCACGAATTTCGGCGACAGCGCCAGCGCCCGGGCAATGCCGACGCGCTGGCGCTGGCCGCCCGACAGTTCGTGGCGGTAGCGGCTGGCAAAGCTCTGCGGCAGGCCGACGCGCTGCAGCGCCTCCGCGACACGGTCCCTGAGGTTGTCGCCAAACCCGTTCTGCTTGAGCGGGGCTGCGATGATGCTGAAGATGGTGCGGCGCGGATTGAGCGACGACATCGGATCCTGGAAGATCATCTGCAGATTGCGGCGCAGCGGCCGGAGCTCCGCCTCAGGCAGATGCGTGATGTCGCGGCCGTCGAAGGTGACGGTGCCGGCGCTCGGCTCCAAAAGCCGCACCAGCGCGCGGCCAAGCGTCGATTTGCCGGAGCCGGATTCGCCGACGATGCCGGTCACCGATCCCCTTGGCAGGTCGAAATCGAGGCCTTTCAGGATCTCGGCCAGCGGCGCGCGGCCGATCAGCGGCTTGCGCGTCATATCGGGCAATGCAACCTTCAACCCGCGCACGGAAAACAGCGGCTCAGCCATGCGGCGGCCTCCAGGCCTGGTCGGAGGCGGCGATCTCCGCGGCCAGTCCGGCCAGTACCTTATCGTCGACCGGCTTCAGCGACGCGAATGGATCGGTGTAGCGCGGCGTCGCCGCCATCAGTGCCCGCGTATAAGGATGCTGCGGTGAAGCGAAGAGCGCTGCCGTCTCGGCCTCCTCCACCACCTTGCCGGCATAGAGCACGGAAACTTTCTGGCTGATCTTGGCGACGACGCCGAGATCGTGGGTGACGAACAGGATCGCCGTGCCATGCTCGCGCTGCAATTGCGCGATCAGCCGCAAGATCTGCTTCTGCACGGTCACATCGAGCGCCGTGGTCGGCTCGTCGGCGACGATCAGCCTTGGTTCGGCTGCGAACGCCGCGGCGATCAGCACGCGCTGGCGCATGCCGCCGGACAGCTCGTGCGGATAGCATTTGAGGACACGCTCGGGGTCGCGGATCTGCACCTCGTCCAGCAATTGGCGGATGCGTGCATCGGCCTTCTCGCCGCTCCAGCCGAGGATGCGCACCAGGCGGTCGGTCATCTGCGGGCCGATGCGCCGTGACGGATTGAGCGCCGTCAGCGGGTCCTGCGGGATCAGCGCGGTGCGCGCGCCGATCAGCGTGCGCCGTGCCCTGGGCTGGAGCCGGCCGAGGTCCTCGCCCTCGAGCAGCATATCGCCTTCGACGATGCGCACGCTCGGCGGCAGCACGCCGAGCACGGCCTTGCCGATCATCGTCTTGCCGGCGCCGCTCTCGCCGACCAGCGCGCGGACTTCTCCGGGCTCGACGGCGAGCGACACCGAGCGCAGCACGCGCAAGCCATTAGGCAGCACCGCGCTAAGGCTGCGTATGTCGAGGCAGGATTTCGCAGGCGCGTTCATCGCAGCACCGGATCGAAACGTGCCCTGAGACCTTCGCCGAACTGGCTGAACGACAGCACCGTCAGGATCAGGGTGACCAGCGGGAACACCAGCACCCACCAGGCCTGATGGATCGACAGGCGGCCCTCGGCGATGATGCCGCCCCAGGTCGGGTCGTCGGTCGAGATCGACAGATTGACGAAGGACAGGATCGCCTCGACGATGACGGCAATGCCCATCTCCAGCGACAGCAGCGCGACGATCGACGGCACCACATTGGGCAGCACTTCGCGCAGCATGATGCCGATGCGGCCATAGCCGGCGATGCGGGCGTTCTCGACATAATCCATGCGCGATTGGCCCATGGTCTCGGCGCGGATCACCCGGCAGAAGCGCGTCCAGTCGATGACGGCGATGGCAATGATGACGGAGCTCAAGCCGGTGCCAAGCACGGCAACCAAAAGGATGGCAAACAGCACCGGCGGAAACGCCATCCAGACATCGACAACGCGCGAGATGATGCGGTCGGCCCAGCCGCCGAAATAGCCGGCGATCAGGCCGAGCGTCGAGCCGACCAGGCAGGCGGCAAGGGCTGCCGCGAAAGCGACGATGAAGGCGATGCGGGCACCGAAGATCAGCCGTGACAGGAGATCGCGGCCGAGGCTGTCGGTGCCGAGCCAGTAGCCGGGCTCGGCACCGGTCAGCCAGAACGGCGGCAGGCGCTCCAGCATCAAATCCTGCGCCAGCGGGTCCTGCGGTGCGACCAGCGGCGCGAAAATTGCGGCCAGCAGCGCAATCAGCAGCCAGCCGCCGGCCAGCCATAGGCGGGCGCGCGAGCCATGTCTTGAAATGCGGGCCTCATCCATGGCGCAGCCTCGGATTGAGCAGGGCGTACATCATGTCGACGGCAAGGTTGATCAGCACGAACAGCAGCGCGAACACCAGCACGATGCCCTGGATCAGCGGCAGGTCGCGATTGATGACGGCGTCGATCGCCATATTGCCGAGGCCTTCATAGGAAAACAGCCGTTCGACGATGACCGTGCCGCCGATCAGGAAGGTGAACTGCACGCCGACCAGCGTCAGCGTCGGCAGCGCCGCGTTCTTTAGCGCCTCGCGCAGGATGACCTGCGTTTCCGAAAAGCCCTTTACCCGCGCCAGCACGACATAGTCGAGGTCGAGCACTTCTTTCAGCGACTGTTTCAGCAACTGCGAGATGATCGCGGCCAGCGGCAGCGCCAGCGCAATCGCCGGCATCAGCATGTGTGCCAGCAGGTCCCTGGTCAGGTCGAAGCGCAGCCGTACGATGCTTTCGAACAGATAGAATTGCGTGACGAAGGGCAGGTCGAGCTGCGGCGACACCCGGCCAGAAATGTCGAAGATAGGCACCAGCACGCCGAACAGAAGAATCAGTACCAGGCCCCACAGGAAATCGGGAATCGAGAGCGCCGCACCGCTGGCAATGTCGATTCCGGCCTCGACCGCGGTGCCGCGCTCGCGCGCGCCGAGGATCGCCGTCGTGCCGCCGATCGCCAGCGCCATCACAAGCGCGACGATGGCGAGTTCCAGTGTCGCCGGGAGGCGAGTGAAGACCAGCCCAAGCACGTCCTGTCGCAGTGAGATCGAAGTGCCGAAATCACCCCTGACGACACCGGCCAGCCAGATGAAGAACTGCTGGACGATGGTCTTGTCGAGCCCGTAAAGCGCGCGTAGCCGCGCGATGTCGGCATCGGTGGCGCCGGGCGGCAGCATCATCGCGATCGGATCGCCCGGCGCGACGCGGATGACGATGAAGACGACGACGGCCACGCCGAACAGCGTGATCGCCATCGTCAGAAGACGGATCAGGAATCTTTGCAGCAGCATGGTCGCCCGTGGCGGAAAATGCGCGCCGTCATTCCGGACGGCGCGCGGCAAGCCAAAGACTGTCTCAGGCCGGGCTCATCAGCGCCGGCAGAAGCGCGCCGGACACATGCTGCACGACGTTTACGCCCTTGGCATGCACGATCGGTTGCGCATACTGGATCAGCGGCAGCACATAGGCCTGTTCGGCGATGTATTTGTCGACGGCCTTCCAGCCGGCAATGCGCTTGGCCTCGTCCTTCTCGCCCCATAGCGGGTTGATCATGTCGATCAGATCCTGACTGTCCCACACCGAATGCGGACTTGGGCCGTACATGGCGAAGCCGGTCGACGTCGTGGGATCACCGATGGCGTTGCCCCAATTGTAGAAGGCCGCCGGCGCCAGCTTGTCGGCGGCGCGCAACTCATAGTGCTTGGCGATCTCGTAGACCTCGATCGTTGCCTCGATGCCGACCTTGCGCCACATGCCGACGATCGCCTGGATCATCTCGTAGTCCTTGGGCTTGAAGCCCTTGGTCGTCTGTATCGTGAACTTGACTGGCTTTTCCGGCGAATAGCCGGATGCGGCCAGCAATTCCTTGGCCTTTTCCAGGTTGTGCTCGACCTTGATCGACGCATCGTAGGCGGCGTATTCCGGCGTCTCCAGCGTACCGATCGGCTGGCCGTAGCCGCGCAGCAACCGATCGACCAGCAGCTTCTTGTCGACCGCCATCACCGCCGCCTGGCGCACGTTCTTGTCCAGCATCACGTCGATGTCGTTGAAGAAGATCATGCCGATGTCGGAAACGTTCTTGCATGAGCCGGCAAGTCCGTCCTTGGCGATCAGGCGGTCATATTCCTCATAAGGGATTTCCAGCGTCACCTGCGAGGAACCGGACTCGATCTCGGCGACGCGGCTCGCCGCATCGGTGACGAACTTGATGGTTACGTTTTCGAAGGCCGGCTTGCCGCCCCAGTAGTTAGGGTTGGCCTTGAGCCGCAGGAAGGCGTTGCGCTCGAATTTGTCGACCATATAGGGCCCGGTACCGATCGGGGCTTTCTCAAAACCCTCGGCGCCGACCTTCTCGTAATAGGCCTTCGGCATGATGTAGCCGGTGAGGAACGACATCCACTTGAAATACACCGGGTCGAATTGCACGACGTCGCCGGTGATCTTGTTCCCGTCGATCTTGAAGTTGTTGACGTTCTTCCAGACGAACTGGATCGGGTTGCCGGTCTTCTCGTCGCCCGCCCGCTGCAGCGACCAGACCACGTCTTCGGCCGTGAATGGCGAGCCGTCATGCCAGGTGACGCCCTCGCGCACCGTCATCATGATCTTGCTGCGATCTTCGTTCCAGCCCCATTCGGTGAGCAGGCCCGGCGCAAAGGACAGATCCGGCTTCTGCGGGATGAACTGGTCGAACACCGATTGGTATAGGCCCTGGATGGTCGGGTTGACTGCCGAAGGCCCGGTGGTCGGGTCCCAGGACGGCAGGTTGACATTGTAGGCGATGGTCAGTTCGCCGGCTGCCTTGGCCTGTTGCGGCAGACCGAGCGCCGTGGCGCCAAGTGCGGCCGCGCCATATCCGAGCAATTCTCGTCTGTTGATTGTCATGGTCGTTCCCCTGTTGCTTTTATGCGCGGTGTCGTTGTCAATCGGTGGGCTCAGGCTCCTTGGGCAACCGCGCCTTGTCCTCCTTCACCCTAGTTGAAAATTACGGCTTTACCTCCCGCCAAGTTGTTGCGCGAGCATGAAGCCCGACGCCGCCCCGGTGCCGGCGCCGGGCCATGTTGCCGCCCCGGTCACGTGCAGATTGCTGACCGGCGTGTTCCAGCCGGCGTAACCGCGCGCCGGCCGGAACAGGAAATTCTGCGCCAGATGATGGCTGCCGCAGATCTGGTCGCCGCCGACAAGGTTCGGGTTCTCGCCTTCGAGGTCGATGGGCGAGAACACGGCGCGGCCGAGGATCCTCCGGCGAAGGCCGGGCGCATAGCGCTCGATAATGTCGAGGACGCGCTCGGCGTAGTGCTCCTTGACCTCGTCCCAGTGAGCCGCCGCGATAGTGCCCGCCGCATCGCCCACAATCTCGGCCGGCAGCATGCGCACCTGCACCCAAAGCACGTGCTTGCCGTCGGGCGCGCGCGATGCGTCCACCGCCGTCGGCTGACCGACGACCAGCACCGGTTCATCCGGCAGCATGCCTGCCATCGCCTGCTGGTAGGTCCGCGACATGGCGTCGAGCGACGACGAAAGGTGCACATAGGCGAACTGCCGAAGCTCGGCGCCGGCGCGCCAGTCCGGCAGATCGTCGAGCGCCAGATGGATCATCATCGTCCCCGGCGCATGGCGAAAGTTTTTCATGGCCGTGTCGAAACCGGCGTCGCCGGAACCGTTCGGCAACAGTTCGCCCGCCAGCGCCTTTGGCGCGACACCGGCGATAACAGCCTTGGTGGCGGTGTGGGTCTCGCCTGAAGCAAGGCGCACGCCGGTCGCCTTGCCGGCGGACACCGTGATTTCGGCGACGTCAGCCCCAGTGACGATCTTGCCGCCGGCGGCCGTGAGCATGCCCGACAAAGCGCGGATGATGGTGTCGGCGCCGCCCTTGCCGAGCACCATGCCGAAGCACTGGTTGGCCATGGATTCGAGGTAAGGGAACACCGCGCCGCCGGCGATATCGGGGGCAAAGTCGAGATGCATGCCCCAGGTGGCGAGCGTCGCCCTGACATGCGGTGACTGGAAAGTCTCCTCGAGCCACGCGCGGGGTGAGGAAAGCAGCAACCGCCCGGTATCGAGCGCGCCAGCAAAACCCTGCTTGCGCCACAGGTTCCAGGCGGTGCCGGCGAGTGCTCGGCCGCTCATCGGCGAGCCCAGCAGCCGGAACAGATGCTCGGCTTGCGTCGGGAATGCCGCAACCAGACCACGCCATGTCTGTGCGTCGGCCTCGGAAAAAGCGGCTATCCGTCCAGTGGTCTTTTCCAGGTCGCTGCTGACGCCGAACCAGCGACCGTCGGGGAAGGCGCTGGCAAAACAGTCGGCCGCCGGCACGAATTCCAGCCCGTGGGTTTTCAATTCATTTGCATATTTCTTGTGGAAGCCCGAACCAGCGAACAGGCTCACATTCATCGCACCGAAATCGTGCCGGAAGCCCGGCAGCGTGAATTCGCGCGTCTGGACGGCGCCGCCGATCGTTGCGTTGCGTTCGAAAACCGCAGTTTTCCAACCTTTGAGCGCCAGATGCGCGGCGCATGCCAGACTGTTGTGGCCTGCCCCGACAAATATGGCGTCGAACTCGCTCACGCCCCGTCCCATTTCCTTTATGCTTAAAGATAATTGCAGATGCATATGTTTTCGTCTAGTAGGATATTAAGGGCCGCGAGAGCCTTCAGCACCATCGAGAAAGAGGGAACAGAGACCATGGACACACAACAACTCCTCGGCGAAGTTGCCGGCCAGCTTCTTTCCGGCGCCATCCAGGTGGTCGACCTGACGGCGCCGCTCGGGCCGGACACGCCGCTGATCAAGCTGCCGCCGGAACTCGCGGTGGACACGCCGAAGATCGAGATCCACGCCATCTCCGCCTATGACAAGAATGGCCCGTGGTGGGCGTGGAACTGGCTCAAGCTCGGCGAGCATTCGGGCACGCATTTCGACGCGCCCAACCACTGGATCACCGGCAAGGATTATCCGGACGGTGCTACCGACACCATTCCGGCGCAGAACTTCGTCGGTCCGGTCAACGTCATCGACTGTTCGAAGCAAGCGGCAGCCGATCACGATTTCCTGCTCACCGTCGATCACATCGAGGCATGGGAAGCCGAACATGGCGCTATCAACGCGGGCGAGTGGGTGGTGATGCGCACCGACTGGTATAAGCGCAACGGCTCGGAAGCCGAGTTCCTCAACGCCAATGAGACCGGTCCGCACACGCCCGGCCCGACCGCGGAAGCCATCCAGTATCTGATCGGCAAGGACATCAAGGGCTGGGGCAGCGAGACGATCGGCACCGATGCCGGCAAGGCCGGCGGCATGGAGCCGCCATTCCCGGCGCACAGCCTGATGCACAAGGCCAACCGCTACGGTCTCGCCAGCCTTTGCAACCTCGACCGGCTGCCGCCGAAGGGCGCGATCCTGATCGCGGCGCCGCTCAAGATCGAGCACGGTACCGGCAGCCCGATCCGCGCGTTGGCGTTGGTGCCAAGGCAATAGGGTAGCTGCGGTCTTCGGGAGAAGATCATGTGCGCAGGCAATATCGTGATGATGGGTAGAGGGTGGCAGCTTGGCAAGGCTGCCGCTCTACGGCGCCCCCCTCTGTCCTGCCGGACATCTCCCCCTCTAGGGGGGAGATCGGCCGTCGATACTGCCTTCGCCAATCTTCAACGTCGTAGGAATGAGCGGAGCGCCGAAGCCGCTAATCTCCCCCCTAGAGGGGGAGATGTCCGGCAGGACAGAGGGGGGCGCGCAGGAACGCCAGCCCGCGCAAATGAATTCCACCTTCCGCTCACCGGGAGCAATCGTCGATGAGCGCTCCCGATCACATCATCGTCGGCAGCGGCATCAACGCGCTGGTTTGCGCGGCGATGCTTGGCGGCAAGGGGGCGAAGGTGCTGGTGCTCGAGCGCAACGACCGCATCGGCGGCTGCATGCGCACCGAAGAAATCACAGCGCCCGGCTTCATCCACGACGTGATGGCGACGACCTTCGTCCTGTTCATCACCTCACCGGCCTATGCGGCGCTGGGCAAGGATCTGGCGCGGCACGGCCTGGAGTTTTGCAACACCTCCACGCCGACCGGCGTGCTGCGCCCGGACGGCAGCCATGCCGCCCTGCGCACCGACCGTACCGCCAATGTAGCGGCGATCAATGCAATCGCCGCGGGTGACGGCGACCGGCACGGCAGCGATGTCGGCGAGATCGAGCGCAACGCCGGTCTGCTGTTCGGGCTGCTCGGTGGCAACCTGTGGTCCTACCCAACGGCCAGGCTGCTGGCGGGCGAAGCGTGGCGGCGCGGGCCGCGTGGCCTTGCCGCCTTTCTCGGCAGCGCGTTGGTGCCGGCGCGCGGTTGGCTGGAAAGCACCTACCAGTCGGAAATCATGCGCGCGCTCTGGGCCCCCTGGGTGCTGCATGCCGGCCTCGGGCCCGAAGATGCGTTTTCGGGCCAGATCGCTAGGGTTATCGCCTTTGCACTCGAAGCCGCCGGCGCGCCGGTTGTCAAGGGCGGCGCCAAGAACCTGCTGTCCGCGTTCGAAGCGCTGATCAAGGAGCGCGGCGGTGTGATCCGCACCGAAGGGGACGTTGCCTCCATCGTCCAGAGCGGAGGCCGCGCCACCGGTGTGCGGCTGGCTTCGGGCGAAACGATCAACGCGAAGAAGAGCGTTATCTGCTCGGTCACGCCGACCCAGCTCTACGAGCGGCTGCTCGGCGACGCGGCTCCGAAAGCCGACGTCGAGGCAGCGCAAAAATACCGCTACGGCAAGGGCAATTTCCAGATCCACTATGCCTTGGACAAGCCGCCGGCATGGCGCGGCGAGGGCCTGGACAAGGTCGCACTGCTGCATCTGACGCCAGGGCTCGACGGGGTGTCGGAGGCCTGCAACCAGGCCGTGCGCGGCATGCTGCCGGAGGTGCCGACCATCTGCGTCGGCCAGCCGCACGCGCTCGACCCGTCGCGCTGTCCAGACGGCAAGGCGATCCTGTGGCTTCAACTTCCCGAGGCGCCTCGCAATATCAAGGGTGATGCGGCCGGCAAGCTCGAGACGCCTGCGGATGGCCACTGGACCGAGGCGCTGCGCGAAGCCTATGCCGACCGTGCCGAAGCGATCCTCGCCAGCCATATCGAAGGATTCAAGGACAGCGTCATCGCACGTCGCGCCTATTCGCCGGCCGACCTGGAAGCGATGAACATCAATCTGGTCGGCGGCGATCCCTATGGCGGCTCCTCGACTATTGACCAGTCGTTCCTGTGGCGGCCGTTCAAGACGAGCCGCAATCACGCCACCGGAGTCAAGGGACTCTACCACATCGGCGCCTCGACCCATCCCGGCGCCGGGCTGGGCGGCGGCTCCGGCTTTCTCCTGGCGGGGAGTCTGTGATGGAACAGAAGGTTGAAAAGCGCCAGCGCATCTCGACTTTGGGCCAGATCGGCCTGCAGCAATTCGCGCCCTATCTGATGAACCGCATCATGGGCCGCTACAACGCCACCTTGCGCGACAATTTCCGCAAGCAGGGCCTGACCATTCCGCAGGTGCGGACGCTAGCCGTATTGTCGGTCACCGATGGCGCCACCGTCAACGATCTCTCGGTCTATACTGTCATCGAGCAGTCGACCTTGAGCAGGACACTCGACACGCTGGAGGGACAAGGGTTTGTTCGGCGCGAGCAGGGGGTCACCGACAGCCGGATCCGCCATGTGTTCCTGACCGACGATGGCCGCGCCGAATTCGCGCGCGCCTGGCCAGCCATGCACGACGCTTTCGAGACTATGTTCGACGACATCGACGATGCCGAATACGCGGCGCTGATCGCGACGCTGCAGAAGATGCTGAAGAACATTCGCAAGCACGACATCTGACGATCTTACGCGCCGCCACACGGGCGGCAACGGAAGGAGCCCAAAATGGCCGAACGGTCTTTTGCCAAGGAAGTCGAAAAGCTCAGGCTCGGCGCCGGCGAGGAGTTTTCCGGCGAAGGCATTCTCGCCATCACCAAGGCGCTGCTGCAATGCGGCGTCGGCTATGTCGGCGGCTATCAGGGCGCGCCGATCAGCCATTTGATGGACGTGCTGGCCGACGCGCAGGATATCCTGGGCGAACTCGGCGTGCATTTCGAGGCGAGCGCCTCCGAAGCGACCGCCACCGCCATGCTGGCCGCGTCGGTGCATTATCCAATCCGCGGTGCGGCGACCTTCAAGTCGACGGTCGGCACCAATGTCGCCTCCGACGCGCTGGCCAACCTGGCGTCTGGCGGCGTCACCGGCGGTGCACTGATCATCGTCGGCGAGGATTATGGCGAAGGCTCCTCGATCATGCAGGAGCGCAGCCACGCCTTTGCCATGAAAAGCCAGGTCTGGCTGCTCGACCCGCGACCGAACCTGCCGTCGATCGTCAAGGCGGTGGAGGACGGCTTCGAGCTGTCCGAAGTTTCCAACACGCCGGTCATGTTGCAGGTCCGCATCCGCTGCTGCCACGTCCATGGCCATTTCATCGCCAAGGACAACAAGCGCCCGGCGATGACGGTCGCCGATGCCCTCGAGGCGCCGCGCCGCGACACCGGCCGCATCGTGCTGCCGCCCGCGTCCTTCCTGCACGAGAGGGAGAAGGTGCAGAAACGCTGGCCGGCGGCGGTGGATTTCATCCGCACCAACAGGATCAACGAGTTTTTCGGCCCGGAGCACGGCTCGGTCGGCATCGTCATGCAGGGCGGCATGTACAATTCGGTCATCCGGGCGCTGCAGCGGCTCGGCCTCGCCGACACCTATGGCGACACCGACGTGCCGCTCTATGTGCTCAACGCCGTATACCCGCTGGTCGATGACGAATTCCTGTCTTTCTGCGAAGGCAAGGACGCCGTGCTCGTCGTCGAGGAAGGCCAGCCCAACTACATCGAGCAGGCCTTTGCCGCGATGCTGCACAAGGCCGGGCGCGGCACCAAGCTCGTCGGCAAGGAACATCTGCCTATGGCCGGCGAATACACCGGCCAGGTGATGCTCGACGGCATCGGATCGTTCCTGCGCGCCACCATCCCGCATCTGCTGCCGAGCGAAGTCCGCGCACCGAACAAGATCGGCGACGGGCTCGACACCGCCGACCTGATCAACGTCGTCCCGGGCCGTCCGCCCGGCTTCTGCGTCGGCTGCCCGGAGCGGCCGATCTTCGCCGCCACCAAGCTGGTCGAGCAGGAGTTGGGCAAGCACCACATCGCCTCCGACATTGGCTGTCATTTGTTCTCGATCATGCCGCCTTTCGAGCTCGGCGCCACCACCATGGGCTACGGGCTGGGGCCGGCCTCGGCTTCGGCGTTCAATTCGCCCGATGCCAAGCGCCGCTCGATCTCCTTCGTCGGCGACGGCGGCTTCTGGCACAACGGCCTGACCTCCTCGGTCGGCAATGCGGTGTTCAACAAGAACGATGGCGTCATAGTCATCGTCGACAATTTCTATTCGGCCGCGACGGGAGGGCAGGACATCCTGTCGTCCCGCGCCGGCAACAAGACCAAGTCGACCAAGCACCCGATCACCGAGGCGGTGAAGGGCATGGGCGTCAAATGGCTGCGCCACATCGACCGCACCTACGACGTAACCAAGATGCAAGCCACGCTGCGCGAGGCGCTGACGACGGACGAAAAGGGCCCGAAAGTCATTGTCGCCTCGTCCGAATGCATGCTCAATCGGCAGCGCCGCGAAAAGCCCTTGGTCGACAAGGCCATCGAGGGCGGGACGCGCATCGTCAAGCCGAAATTCGGTGTCGACGAGGATATCTGCACCGGCGACCATGCCTGTATGCGGCTTTCCGGCTGCCCGTCGCTGTCGGTGAAGTCGCTGGACGATCCGTTACGCGACGATCCGGTGGCGCATATCGACCAGAGCTGCGTCGGCTGCGGCAATTGCGGCGAGGTCGCCGACGCGGCGGTGCTCTGCCCGTCCTTCTACCGCGCCGATGTCGTGCACAATCCGAGCCGCTGGGACCGTTTCCTTGAAGCCGCTCGCCGCGCTACGATCGGCCTCTTGCAGCGGCGTCGTGAAAGCCGGCGCCTGATATTCGCCGATGCTTGACGCTGTCCCATCAACCCGTTCCAAGGCCGGCGCGCCGGACGACGAGCGCGTCATCAAGCTTGCCGTGCTGGCGGTCGGCGGCCAGGGCGGCGGCGTGCTGGCCGACTGGATCACCGACGTTGCCGAGCGCAACGGCTACGTCGCGCAATCGACCTCGGTCGCCGGCGTCGCCCAGCGCACCGGCGCCACCATCTATTACGTCGAGATGTGCCGCGACACCGGACGCCTGCCGGTCTTCGCGCTGTCGCCGTCGCAGGGCGATGTCGATATATTGATCGCCGCCGAACTGATGGAGGCCGGCCGCGCCATCATCCGCGGCTTCGTCACGCCCGAGCGCACGACGCTGATCGCCTCGTCGCACCGCATTGCCGCGGTCTCGGAGAAGATCGAGCCTGGCGACGGTCGCGCCTCGTCCTCCAAGGTGCATGCCACGGCGGAAGCCGCGGCCAAGCGCTTCATCGCCTTCGACATGGAGAAGATCGCCGCCGACAACGGCTCGATGATCTCGGCCAGCCTGCTCGGCGCGCTGGCCGGCTCCGATGCCTTGCCGTTCACACGCGAGAGCTACGAGCAGGCGGTCAGTGCCGGCGGCCGCGGTGTGAAGGCCAGCCTCGCCGCCTTCGGCGCCGCCTATAATCGGGCGCGCGGCATCGCGAGTGCGCCTTCGGGCGACAAAACTGAACAGCCGGCGGCCGCTGAAACCGGCTCGGGCGCGGCGACAGAAGTCAGCGGTCCGGAAAGCCTGTTGAAGGGCTGGCAACAATTGGCGGCACGCGTTGCCACGCTGCCTGCACCCGCGCGCGACATGGCGCTTCGCGGCCTGAAAAAAGTCGTCGACTACCAGGACATCGCTTATGGCGGCGAGTATCTCGACAGGCTCGACCGGGCGGTCGTCCTGGACAGTGCTGCCCATGACTACGCGCTGTCGATCGCCGCCGCTAAGCATCTGGCCAACGCGATGTGCTACGACGACATGATCCGCGTCGCCGACCTGAAGACGCGCTCGAGCCGCGACCGACGCGTACGCCGCGAGGTCGGCGTCAAGGAGGGCTCGGTCCTGCAGGTGACCGAATATTTCCATCCGCGCATTGAGGAATTCTGCGGCACGCTGCCGGCCGGGCTCGGCAGCTACATCGAGGACCGGCCGAAGCTCGCCGCCTTCCTCGACCGCCGCATCAACCGCGGCCGCCACATCCGTACCGACAGCTTCGCCGGCTTTGCCGCTTTGTGGTTCATCGGCGGCCTGCGCCGCTGGCGCCGCCGGCTGCTGCGCCACAAGGTCGAGACTGCGCATATCGAACGCTGGTACGCGCTGGCGCTCGGCCATGTCAGGGAAGACTATGCGCTGGCCGTCGAGATCCTCAACTGCCGCCGGCTGATCAAGGGCTACAGCGACACTCATGCCCGCGCGCAGTCGAAATTCGACCGGGTGCTGTCGGCGCTCGACCTGCTCAAGGGCCGTCCGGACGCCGCCGACTGGATCCGGCGCCTGCGCGAAGCCGCGCTGAAGGACGAGAAGGGCGACATGCTCGACGGCGCGCTCAAGACCGTGGCGTCGCTGCAGTAAACGACCCCGCCTCCTCCAGCTGATCGGTGAAAAACTGGTGCGGCGGCCACTCGGGCATTGGTTGCCGCCTGTGGTTCGCGCACCCGGCTCGTGCTATCATAGTTCCGGGAGACGGCGGACGCGCCGTGAGCGCCCGCACACTCCCCATCATGGGAGGAACCAATGGCTTACTTCGTATTGCTGTCGAATTTCACAGACCAAGGTATCAAGAGCATCAAGGATACGCAGAAGCGTGCCGACGCCTTCAAGGCGATGGCCAGCAAGAGCGGGATTAAGGTTCACACGCTTTTGTGGACGCTTGGTCAATATGATGTCGTGGCGATTGCCGAAGCCGACGACGATATCGCTGCCACCGCACTTGCCTTATCGATCGCATCGCTAGGCAACGTCAGAACCCAGACATTGAGGGCATTCGACACGGCAGATATGGCCAAGATCTTGGCAAAGGTGGCCTGACCGCCACCGAGCTGGCAGGCGCAAGCGATTGTAGCCGTCTGCCAGCCGAACGGCGGCAGGGTTGTTTGTCTGTTCCCTGAAGCGAAAACCCCGGCGCGAGAGGCCGGGGTTTTAGTGTCCTCAAAAAGGCCGCTTGCGTGACCCGTATACGCGACCCATTACCGATCATTCTATGTTCAGCCTTTATTGGGTGGTCTCCACCTTCGCGACAACGAGCTTGCCTTCGGCGCGCGAGATTTCGAGTGCCTGGCCGGGACCCGCCAACTCGCCCGGGACCGAGATCACGAGCGCCTGGCCCTCGGTGAGGGTTGTGACAAAGCGTACAGGCGAACTTTCTTCGCCCGCCGCCATCGTGGTGACCACCCGATAGCTGTCATCCGTCTCCGTATAGTAAACGACGCCGTGAAAGCCGCCGAGATCGATGGTCCCACCCTTCAGGGCCGTGAGTTCGCCGGCAGATTCGGAACTTGCCACCACGCAAAACGCTGCAAGGGCTGTATGTCTTAACATCGTGTTCTCCTCTGTTTATGATTTATTATTCGGCTGGATTGTTGCCTTCGGCTGCACCTCGGCAGGTCACGCTGCGAGCTGATCCTCGCGGGCAGCCGCGATCATCACACTCGCGAGCAACCCGTCGGCCGCCTCCCAGGCCGCTCGGACCGGCGGCGTAAAAGCCGTGCCGAGGCCGGCCGCCAGCGTCTCGATGAGCGCCTGCCCGACGATCTCCTCGACGCCGTAGGTCACGTGACGCTTGGCGAGCTCGCGCACTGTCGGGAGAATGGTGTCGGCGCGGTCCAATCCGTGCACGACGAAGCCCCGGCTCGCCATCAGCTTGGTGCCTTGCTTGGTCATGTCGCACCGGAAATAGCGCGCGAAGATCCGCGTCGATCGCGAACAGGCGGTCGTAGAACAAGCGGCGGCGGCCACGCGTATCGGGACGACATCGCGAAAACTGTCCTGGACAAATCTGATCTGGTCTGGTGTCACGGCGACGCTCCTTGGGTTTTCTGGCGAGGCTCGACCATCCCCCCAAATGCGTTTCATGTGCATTTCGCCTGCGCGCAGATGTGTTTCAGTTGTGTCTCAATTGGTTTTCATTTGCGCTCATTTGCCTTCAGATCCCGACGGACGGGATCGTGCGCTGGGTCGCTCGCATCCTGATGATGACGCGTTTGGATTGAAGAAGACGGAGGCGAGCCTGTGGTGACATGAGGCAAGGGGCGAAAAGCGCCGCCGAGATTTGTTGGCAGGATGTTGGCAGGGCGTTTTTCGCTCTACCCCTAGAAAACCCGCAAAGCCTTGGGAAATAGTGGTGCCGCTTAGGTGACTCGAACACCTGACCCCATCATTACGAATGATGTGCTCTACCAACTGAGCTAAAGCGGCCCGGGAAGCCAAGCTTCCAAGATGGGCTGGGTGATAAACGCAACCAGCCGTGAATTCAAGATGGCAGCCGCGAATTCGAGACGGCAATTCGTGTTCATCCAAGGCCCGGCGCAGGCAAGCCGCTGCGTGGAGCCGGCATGCCGTCGCGCGCTGCCGCACCGGTAGGCCGCCCGCCGCTTGGCGGGAAAATCAGCGAAAAATGTTGATTCCTTTACCGAAAACCGCCGAAATCGGTTTTGTACCCCTCTGCAAGGCAGAATGCGGCCGCTCGCTTGTTGATTGATTGGTCGCCTGCGGCTAACGATCATGACAATGTGAGTGAAATTGCAGAGGGAATTCGCTTGGACGCGATCGAAAAAGCGATCCGCAATGCCTTCGAGAAAGGCAATGCCGACGACCGGGCGTTTCGCGAGCGGGTCTATCGATCGGCTTTCGCGGCACTCGACCGTGCCCTGCAGGCCAATCCAAACGTCACCGTGGAAGTCGCCATCAAGCGCCGCAAGGCGGTCCAGGCGAAGATCACCGAAATCGAATCGGAATTCCTGCCGGCGGTTCCCGACGTCGCCGCGCCGACCGACGGTTTGGAGGCAGCACCGGCGGTGGAGCCTCCGGCTGAAGCCGAAGCTGAAGCCGAGCCCGCGCCGTCGCCTGACATCGTCGTTGATGGTCCGGCGCAGCCGCCCGAATCCGACGCGCCCCGGTCGCGCGTCCTGCCGGTCGTCCCCGACATCATGCCCGACGCGCCTGTTCCCGAGGCGCCGGTGATCGACATGGGGGCCTCGGCTGCGACCGAAGCCGAAATCGACGACGCGGAAGTGACGCCCGACCGCGACGACCGGCGGGCGAGGCGGCGGCGCCTGCCTTTGACCGCGATCTTCTTCGGTGTGACGCTGCTCGCAGCCGCCGGCATCGGCCTTTATTTCGCCAACCAGACCGGCGTCTTCAAATCGGCGACCGAGCTCGACACGTCGCCACCGGAAGCCCCGCCAACGGTCGATGGCGATGATTTCACGCCGGACGACACCGCTTCGCCGCCGAAGCAGGGCGAGCAGGACCAGGCGCGCGACTGGATCAACGTGTTTTCGCCGGGTGACCCGACGCAGGTCAATGCACCGTCGGACGCCAAGGCCGACGTTATCCAGGACGAAAGCGGTTCCTTCCTGCGCATCCGCTCGGGTGCATCCGGCTCGGCCATCAGCTTCGACGTCGGGCAAGGCGTGCTGGAGAGGATCGCCGGCAAGCATGCCACATTCGACATCATCGCACGCTCCGAGGAGGGCCAGGAGACGCAGATTTCCGTCGACTGCAATTTCGGCGAACTCGGCGACTGCGGCCGCAAGCGCTATGCGGTCGGTCGCGAGCGCAACGAATATCTGTTCGACGTGCGCTTTCCCGACAAGCGTCCGGGCGCTGCCGGCACCATCGCCATCAATTCCGACTTCGACAAGCAGGGCAAGTCGGTCGACATCTACGAGATCCGCGTTTCAGTCGTTCCCTAGAGTCTTTCACGTTTTGACGGAAGCGTATCCGGCGTTTGCGAAGTAGTTTTTGCATTCGCCGGGTTCGATCGTCGCAACGAGGTGGCCGATGTGGCGCC
>NZ_JAMYLO010000033.1:0-35046 GCF_040318075.1 Mesorhizobium sp. M1328
TGCTCGACCTACCCTATAGCCGCGAATATTTCCTTTCGGCCTTTCATTCGCGAGGAATCCGGCCGAACATTGCCGAGCGCACCGGCGACATCGCGGTAATGCGGTCGATGGTCGCGAACGGCTTCGGCTACGGCATCGCCAACATGCGGCCGCTCAACACGCTGGCGCCCGACGGCAAGCCGCTGGTCTTCGTGCCGCTGGAGGGGGATTTGCGGCCTCTGACCATGGGGGTCGCGTTGCCCAACGCCGAGCACCGCACCCAGACAGTGCAGGCATTCATCGATCATTGCCGCCGTTTCGTCGTCGAACAGGGCGTATTCGGCAGTGGTAGGGTCGTGGAATAGCCACGAACTTTATCAGGCAACCTGAAGCCGGTGATCGGCAAGCCGCCGCAGCAGATTGTCCAGCATGTCGTCGCAGCGGCGCATCTGTTCGACGCTGACGAATTCGTCCGGTCTGTGGCCTTGCGCCATCGATCCCGGCCCGCACACGATGGTCGGCGTGCCGAGGTCGCGGGTGAACAATCCGCCTTCGGTGCCGAAGGCAACCTTGATGGTGTGGTTGGCGCCGGTTAGCGACTTCACGAAGGCCACAGCCTGCGAATTCGTCGGCGTCTCCAGCCCCGGATAGGTGTTGGAGATGTCGATGTCGATGGCCGCCTCCGGCGCGATCGTTGAAGCGGCAGCGGCAATACGCTGCGCCTCCGCGCGCAGGCCCTCAAGGATATCGGCGGCATTGTCGGCCGCGACATTGCGGATCTCGATGTCGAGTTGGCAGAGGTTCGGTACGATGTTGAGCGCCACGCCGGCATTGATCTTGCCGACGTGGACGGTCGTGTAGGGAATGTCGTAGTCGCCCTCGTGCGCGCCGTCGCGCGCCAGCCGATCCTGTTCGCCGCGCAATGCGGAGACGAAGTCGCAGCCCAGATGAATGGCATTGAGCGCCAGCGGCGCCAGCGCCGAATGGCCTTCGCGTCCCCTGCAGATGGCGCGTGCCGCGAGCTTGCCTTTGTGGCCGGTCGCCACCTGCATGTTGGTCGGCTCGCCGACGATGCACAGCAATGGCCGGTGCGGCGCGGACCGCAGCATGTCGATCAGGCTGTGTACGCCGATGCAGCCGACCTCTTCGTCGTAGGAAAGCGCCAGATGCAAGGGCGTCTGCAGACCCATTTTCGCGGCCTTTAGACACGCGGCGAGCGCGCAGGCGACGAAACCCTTCATGTCGGCCGCGCCGCGGCCGTACAGCTTGCCGTCATGCGCGGTCATCTCGAAAGGCGGCAGCGTCCAGTCCTGCCCGTCGATGGGGACGACATCGGTATGGCCGGACAACATCACGCCAGGAGCGTCGGCCGGCCCGATGGTGGCGAAAAGGTTGGCCTTATGGCCATCCGCGCTGCGGATGATCTGGCAAGCAATGCCCTGTGCTGCCAGCAACTCCGTCACGTAACCGACGAGGTCGAGGTTCGAAACGCGGCTCACCGTCGGGAATGCGATCAGCTTTTCAAGGATCTGGATGCTATCCATGCGTCGTGTGTCTCATTGGCCGTGCGCGCTATCTAGCATCGTGTGGCAACGGCGTTGAAGTCGCATTTGGCTCAGCCGGGATTTGCCGGATGCTAATCCAGACGGCGGGGCTGATTAGGCGCGTCCTAATCGGCACAGAAGAAATCTGTAGTTTTCCGGCACGCGCCGCAACTTATGAGTAGGGTCACGGCATCTACCCACCGGGCAGACGAGCTTGCGCCAAGGTTTGAAACCATCACCGCGCATGCCGCGATGCGACGCTGGCAGGAAGGAAGCACCATGCGCGATCCACGCTACGACATTCTGTTCGAGCCGGTGAAGATCGGCCCGGTGACCGCCAAGAACCGCTTCTATCAGGTGCCGCATTGCAATGGCGGCGGCTACCGCGATCCTTCGGCCGCGGCCGAGATGCGCCGCATCAAGTCGGAAGGCGGCTGGGGCGTCATCTTCACCGAGCAGACCGAGATGCACCACACCTCGGAGATCACGCCCTTCATCGAGCTCAGGCTCTGGGACGATGCCGATATCCCGGCACTGGCGAAGATGGCCAAGGCCATGCACCAGCATGGCGCACTGGCCGGCATCCAGCTCGCCTATTCAGGCATCAACGGCCCCAACCTCTACACCAAGGAAGTACCGCGCGGGCCGTCGGCGTTGCCGATCCGGACCTTCACCAACGATCCGGTTCAAGCGCGCGCAATGGACAAACAGGATATCCGCGACCTGCGCCGCTGGCACCGCAATGCCTTCAAACGTGCCAAGCTGGCGGGCTTCGATCTGGTGTGCCTCTACGGCGCGCATGGCTTCGGCATCATCCAGCACTTCCTGTCCACCGCCACCAATCAGCGCAGTGACGAATATGGCGGCTCGCTGGAAAACCGCTCGCGGCTGATGCGCGAGCTGATCGAAGAGGGTCGCGACGCCATCGGCGACACCTGCGGCCTGACGCTGCGGCTGTCACTGGACGAGATGATCGGCGAGCTTGGCTTTGCCAATTCCGAAGTGCGCGACGTGATCGAGATGCATGCCGATCTGCCCGACCTGTGGGATCTGGCGCATGGCGCCTGGGAAGACTGCTCCGGGCCGTCGCGATTCAAGGAGGAGGGCGCACAGGAGAGCCTGGTGTCCGGCATCAAAAAACTGACCTCGAAGCCGGTCGTCGGGGTCGGTCGCTTCACCTCGCCGGATGTGATGGTGAAGATGATCAAGTCCGGTACGCTCGATTTCATCGGCTGCGCACGTCCATCGATTGCCGATCCATTCCTGCCGAAGAAGGTGGAGGAGGGGCGGATCGAGGACATTCGCGAATGCATCGGCTGCAACATCTGCATCACCGGCGACATGACCATGTCGATCTCGCGCTGCACGCAGAACCCGACCTTCATGGAGGAATGGCGCAAGGGCTGGCATCCCGAACGCATGCAGGCCAAGGGCGACAGCGACAGCGTGCTGATCGTCGGCGCCGGGCCTGCCGGGCTGGAGGCGGCCCGCGCCCTCGGCCTCCGCGGCTATCAGGTGGCCATCGCTGAAGCCGGCACCGGGCTTGGTGGCCGCGTGGCGCGCGAGTGCCTCTTGCCCGGTCTCTCCGCATGGGGCCGAGTTCGCGACTATCGCCAGTATCAGATTAGCCAGATGTCCAATGTCGACGTCTATTTCGAAAGCCGATTGTCGGCCGAGGACATCCTCGCCTTCGGCTTTCAAAACATCGCCATCGCCACTGGCTCGACATGGCGCCGCGATGGCGTGGCGCGCGCGCATGTCGTGCCGATGCCGGTGGACCCAGCCATGCCGCTCTATACCCCGGACGACCTGATGGGCGGAAATGTTCCGACCGGCAAAGTCGTGTTGTTCGACGACGACCACTACTACATGGGTGGCGTTCTGGCAGAGCTTATGACGCGCCGGGGCGCGAGGGTGACGCTGGTGACGCCGTCGGCCTATGTGTCCGACTGGACCCGCAACACGCTGGAGCAGGGCGCCATCCATCGCCGGCTGGCCGAACTCGGCGTCGAGATCGTGCTGAGCCGGACCGTGACGCGCATCGTGGCGGGCGGTGTTGTCACGGCCTGCGCCTATACGGGCAGCCAACGTGACATCGCCGCGGACGCCGTGGTGCTGGTGACGTCGCGCCAACAGGACGATGGCGTCTGGCACGAGTTGAAGGCGCGGCGGGACGAATGGGCCGACAGCGGCATCCGCTCGATCAAGGTCATTGGCGATGCCGAGGCGCCGGGCCCGATCGCCTGGGCAACCTATGCCGGCCACCGCTTCGCCCGCGAGCTGGATGAAGCCGATATCGGCGATGCGCTGCCGTTCCGCCGTGAAGTGACGGCTCTGGCGGCGGGGTAGGCCGATGGCATGGCATGATAGGGCTATGACGTCGCCACAAACCGATAGCGTTTCGCGCTAGCGTGTCGAAATCTGATGTCGGGATCAATCGCAAGACAATACGGAACGATACGGGAAACTTTCTAATTTTGGCCCACGAAAAACGCAATAGAATCAACGTCCTTACCACGTCCTCCGGGCCCACCAAAGCTTTAAGTATTTGATTTTGTTGTATTTTCTGTTTTGTTTCGGTCCCGCGTTTCGGACTCGAACCCTCTTCGGGTCTTTCGAGAATTGGAAGTTCCACAACACGCGGGTGACAAGAGCTTTGCAATCGATACCCGCCTCAAGAGGCCTGAATGACCGAACGGGCCCTTCGACGCGCTTCGCGAACCGGAAAGGTGACTGAGCGGAATCCTCCCAGGCACCAGGAAGACGCGGGTCAACTCGAGGCGGTCAAAGGAGTGATCACGAAATAGGCTCTGAAGATTCTCTTACACAGACGCCCGCGCCTTTCGTCGCTCGGCGGCGCAACGACCGATCGATGTGACGCTTTCGGAATCGGAAGGGTATGACCCGAAGAAAACCGTGGCCGTCAATTGCATGAGCGTGCGTGCAGGCGTTCCTCATCGATCTGGCGCGGTTCGTGGAGACGCGCGGCTGGCTCGTTCGGCAGGATTCCGGCCAGACGGCGCGGCCTGCAGCGTCGGCGACAATTTTATTAAGGCACTAGCGCTAAGAACGATTTCTTGACTAACACTTGGCGCTAGTAAAGACTTCGTTCCCAGGGAGGTCAGCAAGGAACGCTCTTGTTCCTTGCTCGCCTCGATCCGAACGAAGCCGTTCCAATTGGCGTCACGAAATGCCGAAGCGAACCACGGGCCGATACGAGAGCGTAACCGCAGGCGGGGAGAAGATCGATGCGTTCATCCCGTTCGATCTGCCGCCTGCACGTCCGGCGCTCGTAATTGAAGGCAAGCTCGAACTTCGTCTGCGGGAAGCCGAGCAGGCGCTGGCCAGGCTCGATCTGGCAGGCGAGATGGTGCCATCCCTCGATTGGTTCATCTACGCCTTCGTGCGCAAGGAGGCTGTGATCTCATCGCAGATCGAGGGCACGCAGGCTTCGCTCGTGGACCTTCTCGCCTTCGAGGCCGCGGAGGAGCCGGCGCCCAATGCCGATGTGGAAGAGGTTACGAACTATCTCGACGCACTTGCCTATGCGCGCGGCCAGCTTGCCGCTGCGCGTGGCCTGCCGCTTTCCATGCGGCTTCTGAACGAGGCGCACAAGCGGCTGATGCGGGACGTGCGCGGTTCGAACAAGCAGCCCGGAGACGTGCGCCGCAGCCAAAACTGGATCGGGGGAAGCCGGCCAGGCAATGCGGCCTACGTTCCGCCGCCACCCGACAAGCTTCCCCAGCTTCTCAGCGAATTTGAGAAATACATCCAC
The DNA here is from genome assembly GCF_040318075.1 of Mesorhizobium sp. M1328. Classification (NCBI taxonomy): domain Bacteria; kingdom Pseudomonadati; phylum Pseudomonadota; class Alphaproteobacteria; order Hyphomicrobiales; family Phyllobacteriaceae; genus Mesorhizobium; species Mesorhizobium sp. M1328. Next base: position 5,299 of record NZ_JAMYLO010000033.1, read on the forward strand.
GTCGAGGATCCGCCACCGAAGCTGGTGCGGGCGGGTCTTCTCCACGTGCAGTTCGAGACCATTCATCCCTATCTCGACGGCAACGGGCGGATCGGGCGGCTCCTGATCGCGCTGCTCTTGGAGCACTGGGGCTTGCTGAAGGCGCCGCTCCTCTATCTCAGCCTGTTTTTCAAGCGCCACCGGGAAGAGTACTACCGGCGCCTCAATCTGGTCCGGCTGGAAGGGGACTGGGAGGGCTGGATCGACTTCTTTCTCGATGGGGTCGCCACGATTTCCGATGAAGCCGTCGCCTCGGCGCGGGAACTATTCAATCTCGTATCCGCGGACCGGGTGCGACTGCTCGGAGCCCAGTCCGCCTCCGTCTCGGCAGTGAGACTGTTCGAGCAATTGCCGCGTCATCCGATCGTGAGCGTTGCCTCGGTCATAAAGTTGATCGGCGCAAGCAAGCCGACCGCGACGCGTGCGATCGAGGCGCTGGCCGAAGCCGATATTCTCGTGGAAACCACGGGGAAGAAGCGCGACCGCAGCTTCGCCTATCGCGCCTATCTGAAGTGCCTGCGAACCGGAACGGAATTGGACAGCGGCGACTGATCGCTACCAACCGCGAGATCATGCAGAGCCGACATCCTAGGACCAGCATGTCCCATCTTGTGCAGCGTCCTTTGCGTGGGAGCAGAACCAAACGGAACGATACGGGAAGAGTTCCTATTTTGGCCCACGAAAAAGACAATGAAATCAGATATTTGAAAACGTCCTCCGGGCCCACCAAAGTATTGGATTTTATTGCGAAAAAGTGGCCTCGGCCCAAAATGTTTTGGGCAAATTATGGGCCCAACAAAAAAAAGCGGCCGATAAGCCGCCCTGCACCGGTCCGATTGAAACCATTCATTTGATGACGCATAGCGGTGTCCGCTGCTTTATAGCGTCGCGTTTCGCCTCCCGCTTGTTGATGGCGGGGCGATGTCGACGGCCATCCGCTTCTTGTTGGCCTTCCGTACGTACGCGTCCGTCACCGTCATCGAGGAATGTCCCATCGCTTCCATAATGGCGCGTGCCTGGATGTTGCATTCGGCGAGATACGTGCCGAAGGTGCGGCGCAGACGGTGCAAGGTGTAGCCGTCCGGAATGCCGGCCTGCTTGTTCCAATGTGCCATCATGCCGGTGATGGCGACCGCAGCAGCATTCGGTAGTCGCCGCTGCCTTGGGGGCCTTGGTCCTAAGATAAGATCTACGCCGGAACCGTGCTAGGATGGCCGCCACGCGGCGCGACTTGTCGTGCTTCAAAGCGCTCAGGAACGATTGTAATGCTCAATCCAATCTCCATAATGGCCGACCGGCTCGGCGATTATCTGTCAGAACTCTATCTCCAGTATTTCTCGCATCGCAATCCGGAATATGCGAGTTACATAGGCGGGGCGGCCCGCCTTGTCCTGGAGCGCATCGGCAATTCGAACGCGCTCTATCACAACATCGAGCATACACTGATGGTTACGCTCGCTGGCCAGCAGATCATCCGCGGCCGGCTGCTTTCGGAATCCCTGACTCCCGATGACTGGCTGCATTATACCTGCGCGCTGCTTGTCCACGACATTGGCATGGTGCACGGCGTATGCCAGGGCGACACCGAGGACAGCTTCGTCATTAACGACGCCGGCGACCGCCATACGCCACCGCGGGGCGCCTCCGACGCGGTTCTTGCGCCCTATCATATCGAGCGCGCCAAGATCTATGCGCGCCAGCGTTTTGCTTCCTCGAAGTTCATCAACGAGGAGCGCATTGTCGAGGCGATCGAGATGACGCGCTTTCCGGTGCCGAACGATCCGGCCTACCAGGTCACCAACACCGAGCCGGCGCTGGTCAGGGCCGCGGACCTGATCGGCCAACTCGCTGATCCCTTCTACCACCGCAAGCTGCCGGCGCTGTTTGCCGAGTTCTCTGAGATCGGAATGGTGGAAAAGCTCGGCTGCAAGACCGCCGCCGATCTCGGCGCCATCTTCACCGATTTCTTCACGCTGCAGGTAGAGCCCTATATCGGCGACGCGATCCGCTATCTGGAGCTGACGACCGAAGGCAAGCAGTGGATCGCCAACCTCCACAGCAACCTCTTCCAGTCCGGGCATCGCCCAGCCAGGATCGGACCGTTCCCCGGCGTGTTGCAGCCGACCTCGGCGAGCCTTTCGGTGTAACTTAAGAGCCCGGGATTGTTTCCTTTTCCACCTGTGCCAAGCCGGCATCCGGCGGCTGTCGACGAAGATGAACGCCGGGTCGAGCTGCCTTGCCACGATCGCGAGAAGGCGAAATGCTCAACATGCCGCATTTGGGGTTCTCGACGGCATTGAGGCTTGCCCGGACCGGAATCCGGACGAAACCCTGATGGCGAACCGGTTGAGATTGGCCGATGAGGTTCGGCTGGCCTGTTAGCTCAGGCCGGAAGGCGAGCTTGGCGCCCGACGCCTGGTACTAGACGAACCGACATGATGATCACCAGCCAGCTTGGCGCTTCTGCCGCGTCGCGTTGCGGCGTCCGATATGTCAGTTTTTCCGTCGCGATCCCATGTCGTCTTTTCTCCGAAGCTGACCTTCGCGGAACCTATTGCAATTGTCCGAATCGGGTTGTGGCGTGTCAGTTCACTTTCCCGGACATCTGAGTTCACCGTTGGTGATGCACATCGCAGCGACAGTAAGCACCTTTGCGCTTGCCTTGAAGGCATCCTATTCTGGAGGGTAGTAGCCGCTCGTGGGCATAGAATGTCGGTACTGCGTTTCTTAAGAATTTACGCGCCGCTCAACGCGCTGCTGGCTGCGACTGGGCTTGTGGCGGTGGCTACGCTCACGACACCGGATATGTCCGGACGAAGCAGACTGGCTCTGGCTGCCGTGCTCGCGGTCATTTGGGGCGTCTATCTCCTGGAACTGGCCGAGACGCTGCTCAAGCGCCGGGCGGGAGACGTTCGGGACAGGACGGCGGCAATCGCCATTGATGTGCTCGCGGTTTTGGTTCCACTAGCCGCATTTCTGCTCGTCGGCACGCCCGACCGGAGCCTCTACTGTGCTGTCTGGCTGCTGAAACCGCTGCGCGACTCGACTTTCTTCCCGCTGCTGGGCAGGATCCTGACCAACGAAGCGCGCAACCTGATCGGCGTCACCACGGTCTTCGGCATCGTTCTATTCGGTGTTTCGCTCGCGGCCTATGTCATCGAGCGCGACGTCCAACCGGAAAAGTTCGGCAGCATCCCCCAGGCAATGTGGTGGGCGGTGGTCACGCTGTCCACTACCGGCTATGGCGACGCTATTCCGCAAAGCTTCGCCGGCCGCGTCCTTGCCGGGGCGGTCATGATGAGTGGCATCGGCATCTTCGCGCTCTGGGCTGGCATTCTTGCCACCGGCTTTTACCAAGAAGTCCGTCGCGAGGATTTCGTCCGTAATTGGCAATTGGTCGCCGCCGTGCCGTTGTTTCAGAAGCTCGGCCCGGCCACACTAGTCGAGATCGTGCGCGCATTACGACCTCGCATCGTGCCGGCGGGCGCTGTGATCTGCCGCAATGGCGAGACCGGTGATCAGATGTTCTTCGTCGTGGAGGGGCGCGTCAGCGTCGCGACGCCGAACCCGGTGGAGCTTGGCCCTGGCGCCTTCTTCGGCGAGATGGCGCTGATCAGCGGCGAGCCGCGCTCGGCGACCGTCAGCGCCATAACAGTGGTCTCACTCCTGTCGCTGCACTCGGCGGATTTCCAGATGCTGTGCAGCAGCAGCCCGGAGATCGCGGAAATCATCCGTAAGACCGCGCTCGAGCGGCGCGGCGCGGCACCTAAGGGTTGACCGTACTAGGTGTTCGTCAGGAGGAGGATGCGACGGCAAGGCTGCCAATTGCCTGCCGATGGTGGCTGGCTGGAACTACATGGTGCGGCTCTATCGGCCACGCGCGGAGGTTCTGGACGGCACGTGGAAGTTCCGTCATTCAGAGGGCCGCAACTGTGCTTGCGCTATCATATCAGAAAAACCTAATGTAAGCCGCGTCTGGCCATTGAGCGCGCCCGCGGCGCACTTGGATTGGCCGCTATCCATCGGGTGGGCATGTGGAGCACGCAAAGGGAGGACAAAATGAGACTGGCTAAGTCATTTGCATTTGCTGCTTCTTTGCTCTGCATTGTCTGCGGCCGCCCAGTCGGCTCGCGAGGACATCGAAGCGGCGTTGACAAAATTCATGGATGCCTTCAACAGCGGAAACGCGGCAGCGGTGGGTCAGATGTATACCGACGATGCCGCCCTGCTGCCGCCCGACGGCAAGCGCATCGATGGCCGCAAGCGCGTGGAAGAATTCTGGCAGGGCGCAATCAAGGCCGGGATGAAGAATCTCACCCTAAAGGCGCTGGAAGTGGAAGGGAGCGGGAATCTCGCCTACGAAGTTGGCGCATTTACGCTCGGTGTGCCGAGCAAAGCGGCGACCCCTCCACCGTCGCAGGCAAGTACATTGTCATCTGGAAAAAAGGCGACGATGGGACATGGCGTCTGCATCGGGACATCTGGAACTTGGGTGCGGCCCGATAGGGATGCCGTGACCCCTGAGACCGGGGAGGGCGAAGTGTCCGACGAACCAATTACCGTTCTGATGGTCAATGAGTATCCTCACTACATTGATGCACAAGTATGGGCTGCTGAGCTAAAAAGCCGTGTGCCGCAGCTGGAGTTCAGGCTCTGGCCAGACGCCGGGGACAAAAGTGACATAGATGTTGTGCTGATCGACAAGGGCGCCAGTCCTGGCTTTTTTGACGCCATGACGGGGCTAAGCGCCGTCGTCTATTTGGGGGCCGGTGTCGAGGGTATTGATCTTCAGAGCATTCCCAAGAGTGTTCCGCTCATCAGGCTCGCAACCTGGGACCGCATACGCAGCAGGATCACGTTCGTCATGTCCGGCGCTTTGCCGCGTTCCTTGGCCGCGCTCCCGACACCGCGGCGCCCGACGACATCCGGCGCTTCCAGCTGTATCAGCACGAGAACGGCGTGGGCCCTGCGACGATCAACGGCGCGGTGTCGGCGCTGCGGTTCCTGTTCACCGTGACGCTGAAGCGGCGCGATCTGGCACGCGCGCCGGTGGTCACCCGATATCCGCGCAAGCCGTGGCCACCACTAGATCCAGATGGTCAGATCCGTCGCTCTCCTCAATAAGCCGGTATTCCTTATCGACGTTGGCTGACTCGTTCTCCATCAATGCGATTTGCGCGTCGCTAAGACCGGATAGCTTTTTCGGCTGCGACGTATCGGCAAGCTGCGACTGCGGCGTCGCGCCAACCCGGGATTTTGCGTAGTTGATTGAGAACTTGTTCATCGCGATCATCAATTGCGCCGCCTCGATCTGACGAACCGGGGCCAACTTCCGTAGTTCAATGAAACTATTCGTTGGCACGAAACGGTCATTGAGCATTTCGGCCACTTCCGGGCAGATTCCTTTCAGTGAGAGTCGAATCGGCATTCCGCAATTTCCAGGACAGAAATCTGGCGGTGTTCTGGCCCACGGCCAAGTGGTGCCGTGCGCGTCTGTTGGCAACACCTTAACCCGCTCCGCCAAGTATTTTTGTGTAACGTCGTTCGCGCTGCCAATCAGGCCAGCAAAGTATCCGACCGGCTCTCGGTCATCCGCCAGCGGCCATCGAAGCGCCTCTTGACTGCGCAGGCTGGACGTCAGGAAGCGGACGTTGCCGGTGTTGGATTCGGTCGAGCACGCGGACACAATTCCGTCCGAATGTCGCCATGCAGGAGCGCGCCTCAGGGGACGCTCACATCCCGCCAGCTACGAAGCACACATCGGCTGCAGATAATGGGTGTCAGCAGAACGTCCGCTTCAGCCAAATGCTTCCCGATAGCGTCGGTTCATTCTCAATCGCCACACTTTCAGATTGGTCCAAGAAGGGCGGCTCTCGGCGCAGCCTGCGACTTCCGAGATCTGCGCTCCCGGCGGCTATGGTGCAACCGTGAACTTCCTAAGGCATTTCAATCAGTTCCCCATACGTCGATCAGCATCTTGAGAAATCGCTCTGCCGCCGGCGACAAGGTGCCGCCGCGACGGCGAACCACGCCGATAGTGCGTGATATCTCGGGATTGCGGATGGGGCGGGTAATCAGAAAAGGATGGTCTTCTTGCGGGGTTGCCATTCGTGGCAGCACCGAAATCCCGAGGCCTGCCTCCACCAGCCCGAGGGAGGTGGACAGATGCGTTACCTCGTAGAACCAGCGAAGCTTGATGTTCGATTTGGCCAGTGCCGCGTCGAGCAGCGTTCTGTTGCCACTTGATCGATGAACCGTGATCAGATGATAGGGCTCCAACTCCGCCCACTCCACCCATGGTTTTGCTGCAAGCAGGTGATCCTTGCGCGCTGCAAGCACGAATGGGTCTTCCGCGAGCCGCTCGAAGGTCAGGTCCGGATCGGACGTGCCCATGATGTTTATGCCGAACTCCACCTCCCCGCGTGCCACGGCCTGAAGACCGTCGGTCGCCGGCAAGTCCAGGATGCGAAAGCGGATGTTCGGGTACTCCTCATTGAACTGTCGGATGACGGTGGGCAGGAAGTAGAATGCCGCGGTAGGGAGGCATGCGATCGTCACCAATCCGCCTCGATTGGGTCCAACGTCACGGACAGCAAACAGAGAGCCATCGAACTCCTCCAGCATGCGTCGGACGAGCGGCACGAGCTCTGTACCGAGAGCAGTCGCGGATACACGCCTGGTCGTCCGCTCCAGGAGGGGCGACCCGATAACCTGTTCCAGCTTTTGAATGCGTCGACTCAACGCAGGCTGTGACAGATGCAAGGCGTCGGCCGCGCCATGGAAGCTCTCCAACTCTACGACGCTCAGGAAGGCGCGAAGATCAAGGATTTCGCAATTAATGCTCATCTTGCATCAATCCCCCGATTCTTAGCATTTCACAAATAAAAGCCTTCTTCCGATAATTGGATCAAAGAGCGCTGATTGATACGGCGGTGACATAATTCTGATGGAAGCACAAGCGATGAACGACCTGTTCGCGATCCCTTGCGTCCTGATGAGAGGCGGCACCTCGAAGGGTCCGTTCTTCCTGGCAAGCGATCTTCCCGCGGCTGCCGCGCAGCGTGACGAGATCCTACTGTCCGTCATGGGCTCGGGCCATCCGTTACAGATAGACGGCATCGGTGGCGGCAACCCGGTCACGAGCAAGGTGGCTATCGTCGGACCTGCCAGCATTCCTGGCGCCGACGTGGACTATCTCTTTGCCCAGGTGCGGGTCGATCAACAGATTGTCGACACTTCGCCGAACTGCGGCAATATGCTGGCTGCGGTCGGTCCGTTTGCCATCGAAGCTGGACTTGTCCCGGTTCGTGGAGAAACGACGCTCGTCCGAATCCACAACGTCAACACCAGCAAGCTGATCGAGGCCGAAGTTCCCACTCCAAACGGCAGCGTCTCCTATCTCGGTGAAGCTGCGATTGACGGCGTGCCCGGCCGTGCGGCGCCAATCGCACTGACCTTCATGGACGCAGCGGGGGCCCGTACGGGACAGCTGTTTCCCACAGGCAGACCAGTCGACTTGATCGATGGTGTGGCTGTCACCTGCATCGACTGCGCCATGCCGATGATATTGATCGAGGCAAACTCGATCGGCGCAAGCGGCTTCGAGTCAGCGGCTGAACTGAATGCCGATAGGGAATTGCTAGCGCGGCTGGAAAAGCTGCGCATCGCCGCCGGCGAACTGATGGGCCTTGGAGACGTTTGCAATCAGGTAACGCCGAAGCCGGTGCTCATTTCCCGGCCAACGTCGGGAGGCGATATCAGCGTACGGTATTTTATGCCTCATCAATGTCATCCGTCGCTGGCAACCACGGGCGCCGTAGGGATCGCCACTGCCTGTATCAGCCAGGGCACGGTTGCGTCGCTCCTGATCGGCGTGCGTGCGCCCCCAGTCGTGCTTTCCATAGAGCATCCAAGCGGCCACCTGGACGTCAAGCTGTATGAAAGGGACGGCAAAGTCGTCGCCGGAATCCTTCGCACCGCCCGCCGGCTGTTCGAAGGACATGTATTCGCAAAACCTGTCACGCAACTGGGTTGCGCGGCATAATAACCGTGGCCGCCGGGAGGGCGCCACAAACAGGAGGAGAATATTATGCGCAAGCTCATGCTCGCCCTCGCGGCAACCGTCGCGTTTGTCGGCTCCGCGTTCGCGGAACCGGTCCGCATCAGCGTCGGCTCTTACAATCTCAACAATCTTCCATTTCCGGTCGCCCAGGGGCTCGGCCTTTATGAAAAGGAAGGCCTGGAGGTGACCGTCGAAAACTTCGCATCGGGCGGGTCAAAGACACTTCAGGCGCTTGTTGCCGGCTCGACTGATATCGCCGTCGGCTTCTACGACCATACGATCCAGATGCAGGCGCAGAAGAAGGCCGTCGTGGCCTTCGTGCTACTCGCTCGCAATTCCGGTCTCGTGCTGGCAGGCGGCAGCAAGAGCACGTTCGACCCGGCAAAGCCTGAAACGATCAAAGGTGCGAAAATCGGTATTACTTCGCCGGGCTCGTCTTCCGACTTTTTCGTTCGTTACTATTTGCAACGCCACGGACTGACCGCGGACGACATTTCGCTGATCGGCGTCGGCTCCGGCTCCGCCGCCGTTGCGGCGATCGAACAAGGAAAGGTCGACCTGCTCGTCAACTACGATCCGGCGGCGACCTTCATCGAAGCCAAGGGTGTCGGCAAGATCCTGATCGACGCGCGCAGCGACGAGGGCGCCAAAGCGATCTACGGTGGGATCTACCCGACCTCGGTCCTATATGCCACGCAGAGCTTTATCGAGGCCAATCCGGAAACCATCCAGAAAGTCACCAATGCGACTGTCAAAGCGCTTGCGTGGATGGATAGCCACTCCGCTGAAGAGATCGTCGAAAAGCTGCCGAAGGAGTTTATTTCCGGCGATCGTGACACCTACGTCAAGGCGGTCGAGAACGCGAAAGCGATCTTCTCAAAGGACGGGCGCATCAACGAGGAAGACATCAAGACGCCGCTCGCCGTCCTGAAGAGCTTCAACGAAAAAGTCGCCGCGGCTGAAATCGATCTTGCGAAAACCTACACGAACGAGTTCGTCGGCAAGGTCCCGAACGTCCCCGCCAACTGACAGGAGGAGGTCATGGCATTGGCCATAGTAAAAACCGCCCCCCCCGGCGAACAACCGTCATCAAGCAAAGTCGATGGTTTCCCTCGACGCGGTCACCATGGCCTTCGGTGCCTATGTGGCGGTGCAAGATGTAAATCTGAAGGTCTCCGATGGCGAGTTCCTCGCCATCGTTGGCCCAACCGGCTGCGGCAAGAGCACGATACTCAATGCGGTTGCCGGCCTGCTGAAACCAGCGAGTGGCACCGTATCAATCGATGGTCAGCCGGTGCGCGGGATCCAGAACGACATCGGCTATCTCTTCCAGCAGGATGCATTGCTTCCGTGGAAGACCGCGATCGAGAACGTGGAACTCGGCCCCATGTTCAAGGGTGTCGGCGCTGCCGATCGTCGTGGGCAGTCGATGAGATGGCTGGCGAAAGTCGGGCTCAAGGGCTTCGAGCATCGCTATCCGCATCAGCTTTCAGGCGGTCAACGCAAGCGGGTGCAGATGGCACAGGTGCTGATTACTGGTCCCAAGGTTATCCTGATGGACGAGCCTTTCTCGGCGCTGGATATTCATACCCGCCACCTGATGCAGAATGAGCTTTTGCGGCTTTGGCAGGAGGAGCGGCGCGCCGTTGTGATGATCACACACGACCTGGAAGAGGCAATTGCTCTCGGTGATCGGGTCGTGGTGCTTGCCGCCGGACCATGCTCGCACGTGATCGACAGCTTCCCCGTCGACCTTGAACGCCCACGCGACGTCGCCGAAATCAAGCTCGATCCACGCTTCATGGATCTTTATCGCAGTATATGGTCGTCCCTGCGCGGCGAAGTGGAGAAAAGCTATGAACGCCACGACTGAACGCTCTATCCAGGCCGCGCTTTTGGTGGCAATTGTCGGCGGCTGGCAGCTCGGTGTTATGGCAGGGGTGATCGACGTCTTCTTTTTTCCGGCGCCGGTGGACATCTTCAAACAGATTGTATCCTGGGTGATAGACGCCAGCTTTTATAGACATGTAGCGATCACCCTGACGGAAACCGTGCTCGGCTATTTGGTCGGAACGGCACTTGGCGTGGCGGCAGGCGTATGGCTCGGTCTCAGCCGTTCGGCCGCGCGCATTCTGGATCCTTTCATCAAGGGCCTGAATGCAATTCCCCGTGTCGTGCTTGCGCCTATCTTCGTACTTTGGCTCGGCCTCGGTCTCTGGTCCAAGGTGGCGCTCGCGGTCACGCTTGTGTTCTTCGTCACCTTCTTTAACGCCATGCAGGGCGTCCGTGAAGTGAACCCGGTGGTGCTATCGAACGCCCGCATTCTGGGAGCCAAGCGGTCCGACTTGCTTCGCCACGTCTACTTCCCCGCGGCGGCAAGCTGGATTCTGTCGTCGTTGCGCACATCGGTCGGCTTTGCCGTCGTCGGGGCGATTATCGGCGAATATCTTGGCGCTTCGGCCGGGCTAGGCTATCTGATCGCTCAGGCGGAAGGCAATTTTGATGCGGTCGGCGTCTTCGCAGGCATCCTGATCCTGGCGATCTTCGTGCTGATTATCGACAGCATCCTGGACGTCGCTGAGAAGCATCTCATCAAGTGGCGACCGAGTGCTACCGAACGGCCTGCATAACGATCATTAGCGGGGACCGAGAAGCCTGTTCACTGGCGTTCTCCCTTTGGCCAAGAAGGGAGAAGCCCACTCACTGGGAGGTATCGACTTTCCAGCCCTCCAAGTTCCGTTCCCCTCAGAGTTGTTTGGGCGGAGCCTACCAGCATAATGGACGGCGATCGGCCGGGTGACGAGTCGGCGGAACAGTTCCCCGAGCACCGGCACTGGAGGAGGAAGGTCGGGCGCGATGACATCCACCTGCTTCCGTCCGGCGCCATGCGGCTGCCCGGCATGACATGCGGATGGTGCCGCAGCGCCCGTTCCGATGAGTGGGAACATAGGTGCAATGCCAGTGCGCGCACCGAGATGCTTGGGATCCGCCCCGATCGTCGGCATCGTCTACGACCCCCTGCTGGCACAATTCTGCCCTCAGGCGCGAACCGGTTCGCGCCTGAGCGCAGAATACTCATGGTTCAGGGAAGCCTCTATGCGCATAGGAACAACCGCGTCCGGCACGAAGCCGGTCGCGGGTTTGATCTCGGGCGGATGTGATCAGAGCCGCTCAGCCCGGATTTTCAGGATCTGATACAGCATGTTCCGAATTCCCTGCCAAACGGTCAGCCGCTTGGTCATGCCTTCCCCTCCTGTTCATCGCAGATGCCTGGGTTGCGGGTCAGATGATCTGTGCTGCCAACGCCATACCGACCACCGACGTGCCGACCCCTGCCGTGCGGATGGCTCCCGGCCAGCGCCGAAGTGTCAGGGCGGCCAACGCGCCGGTTGCGTGAAGAGCCGAGGTGGCGACCACGAAGCCAACCGCATAAGCGATGCCGCTCGACGTCTCGGGAACTTCGACGCCGTGGGCATTGCCGTGGAAGAGGGCGAAAAGGGCAGTCAGCGAGGCAGCCACAGCGAGCGGAAACGGCTTGGCAAGCATCATCATGGCGCCGAAGACTACCAGCGATAGCGCTATGCCGGTTTCCAGTGAGGGCAGGCCGATGCCGGCGACACCGAGCAGGGCGCCAGCGACCATCGCCGAGACAAAGCACGACGGCACGATGATGGTCCCCCTGCCGCCGGCGCGAGCGGCAATGATGCCGACAGCCATCATGGCAAGCAGGTGGTCCATACCGGCCAGCGGGTGCTGAAGGCCGTGTACAAACCCATGGGCATGAAAACCGCCGCTATGGGCGAACGCCAATGAGGGGATGAGGGTTGTGGCGGCTGCCAGGGCGAGTCTGCCGAAGAATGAAAGCGTTCTATTCATGGTTCTGGACCTGTTTGATAGAGGTGCGATCGGTTCAAGGCCGGTGCTCATTGTCCGGCCCCTGGCATGGTGAATTGTGCGGCGCCGGACCTGTCCGCCAGAAGCCGCGCCTCGCCGAAGTCGAGGGGTCTTTGTCCCCTGCCATCATGGTAGACGAAGGCCAGGCGGCGCCGGCGCGACGTCAGTTTCGCGGGCAGCGGGTGATAGGTGACGCCGGCGCCACCAATCAGCGGCATGACGGCGCCGACATCGACCATGTCCTGCGTCTCGACGCGCAGGAGATGCAGCCGCATGCCGTCGGCGGTTTCGCCGACGAAGGGAATTCCGGCGAGGCGCAGGAAACTGGAGGGGTCGGGCGCCCGCGAAAACCCTTCGAGAAACGCGGTCTCGACGAGATCGAGATCCGTCGCCCGCGCGTCGGCGGGTTCGGGCGCATGATGGTGCGGTAGATGCGGGGTCTGCCATTGCAACGGCTTGCCGGCCGGCCCGTTGTGGCCGACGGGGTGCGGATGGTGATGATAACCGTTCGGCCCGTGATGGTGGCCGTCGCCATGATCATGGTCGTGGTGATGATGATCCTCGTGCATGGTCAAAAGCTCGTCGGCTTGTCGATAATGGATTTGTGCTTGCCGAGATTGCCGTGCGCGACCATCGAGCCGAGCGCCTCGACGACCACCCGCACACCAAACAGCGCCGTGATGTCCGACGTGTCGTAGGGCGGCGACACCTCGACCACTTCCAGTCCGCAGATGCCGGGCGCAGAGACGAGCCCGAGCAGCTTTAGCGCCTCGCGCGGCAGGAACCCGCCCGGCTCCGGCCAGCCCGTGCCCGGCACGAAACCGCAATCGATGCTGTCGACATCGAAGGAGATGTATACGGCGTCGGTGTCCTTCCATGCGAGCTCGAGCGCGATCTCCGCCGCCTTCTCCAGCCCCATCTGTTCGATATCGGAGATCGTCAGCACGTTGGTGCCGCGCTTTCGCGCCTCGGCCACGCCGTAGCGGGGCACCTGCCAGCCGCCGATGCCGAGTTGCACCAGATTGGTGGCCGAGACGTTCGGCAAGTTGGTTGCCCAGTACCAGGGCGTCGTGTGCATGCGTTCGTCGAGATCCTTTTCCTGGATGTCGATGTGGCGATCGAAATGGATGATGCCGATGCGCTTGGAGGTCACGTCGGCAATGCCGCGCACGCACGGAAACCCGATCGAATGGTCGCCGCCCAGCATGATCGGCAGCGCGCCGGACGAGGCGACATGGCTGACGCCCTTGGTGATCTGGTCGAAGCTCTTTTCGAGATTGGCGGGGATGGTGAAGACGTCGCCGGCGTCGCAAAGCGTCATCTGCTCGCGCAGGTCGACACCGAGCTCGTAATTGTAAGGCGTGTAGAGCGCCGAGATGCGGCGAATGCCTTGCGGCCCGAAGCGGGTTCCGGGCCGGTAGGTGGTGCCGCTGTCGAAAGGAATGCCCATGACGGCAGCGTCATACCTGCCGACATCGCGGACGTTCTCGACATAGGGCGCCTTGAGGAAGGTGTTGATGCCGGCGAAATGCGGCAACTCGCCTCGCGCGAATGTCGGGATCGACTTGTCGATGATCGAATCCGATCCGGGCAGGCCCATGTCGAGTGCCCATTTCTGTTCCTTGCGCCAGCCATCCTCGGGCAGCTTTCCTTCCGCCTCGATCGACTTCCAGCCCTGCATGTCGCGGATCTCGAAGTTCGGATGGTGGAAGCGTTGGCGTGGCTCGCGGTCGGTGAGCCCGGCGCGGCGATGCCGGCGTTCTGGACTATCTCTGTGCATGAAAACCTCCTTCACGACGCCGTCGTCGCGATTGCGCTATCCAGTCGGGTCGTCCCGACCATCGCGGCCACTTCGGCCACGTCTCGTGCGGAAGCCCGGTTCTTGCGGTCGAGCTTCAGATCGTAGGTGATCGTCGCGCCATAGGCGGACGGGAACTGGGGGTCGTGGCGCACCTTGTCGAAGACGAGCACGCGGGTGCCGAGCTTGAATGCCTCGCCTATATCGTGAGTGACCATGACGACGGTCATGCCGTGTTCGGTCCATAGCTCGATGAGCAGCTCATGCATCTCGGCACGGATGCCGGGATCGAGCGCGCCGAAGGGCTCGTCGAGAAGCAGGATCTGCGGCCGGCCGAGCAAGGTCTGCGCGATCGCCAGCCGTTGCTGCATGCCACCCGACAGCGAAGCCGGATAGAGGTCGCGCGCATGGGCAAGCCCGACCCGTTCCAGCATGGTTTCGGCCTCTTGCCTGGCGCTTTTGCGCCTGGCGCCGAAGACGCGGCCGAACGGTCCCCCCGAACGGAAGTCCTCGACCAGCAGCAAGTTCTGCAACGCGGTCAGATGCGGAAACACGGAATAGCGCTGGAAGACGATGCCGCGCTGCGGCGTCGGCTCCGGCACGATCGGCTGGTCGCCGACGACGACCACGCCGCCACTTTGCTGTTCCTGGCCAAGCAGGATGCGCAGGAACGTCGATTTTCCACAACCGCTGGCGCCAACCAGCGACAGGAATTCACCCGCTTCGGCGGAGACGTTGACCCGTTCCAGCACGCGGGCGTCGCCGTAGCTCTTCTCCAGCCCATGGACGAGGATCCGGCTCATCTGGTCCGCACCGGATGAGCCCAGGGCGAGATGATGTGAGAGAGCCGCACGAGCAGCCAGTCGGTCATCACCGCAAGCAGCGAGATCCAGGCGACGTAAGGCAGGATGACGTCCATCGACAGATAGCGACGAACGAGGAAGATGCGGTAGCCGAGCCCCTCGGTGGAGGCGATGGCTTCTGCCGCGATCAGGAACAGCCATGCCGGCCCAAGCGCCAGCCGTACGCACGTGATGAGACGCGGCATCACCTGTGGCAGCACCAGCCTGAGCACCATGGTCCAGCTGTTGCCGCCGAGCGTCTGTGCCTTGGCGACGAGCTCCGGCGGCAATTCCATCACCCGGTTGGCAATGTCGCGCACCATGACCGGTGCGACGCCGACGGCGATCAAGGTGATCTTGGCCGTTTCGCCGAGGCCGAGCGCAATGAACAGGATCGGCAGCAGCGCCAGTGGCGGGATGACGCAGACAACTGTGACCAAGGGCAGCAGAAACGCCCTGACGCGCGGGATGAAACCTATGGCGACGCCGAGGCTGAGCGCCACCAGCGTGGCCATGCCGACTCCGGCGAACAGCCTGATCAGGCTGGCATAGGTGTCGGCCCACAGGATCAGGTCGCCGGAGCGCTTGTCCGGCACCGTCGCCAGGTCTGAAAAGGCCGACCACATCTGTGCAGGGGAAGGCAGCAGCTTGTCGCTGGGATTGACCGCCAGCCTTTGCGCCGAAGCGAAGAGATAGGCAATCGCCACGGCGGCAAACGGCAGCGTCCCAAGCAGCAACGCTCCGCCGCGCGAGACCGTCGCGTTGATGAGACGAAGCCGCGCTTTCGGTCTGCTAAGTTGCAGGCGCGCGACTTCGGGACCCACCGCGGCCTGCATGATGCCGGTTCCTCTGGCTAGCATGTCGCGCTCCCGCGTCAGAGCGTTCCGCCCGCTGCCTCTGCCATAAAGGCCGGATCGAAGCGCAGCTTGACGTTGTTGACATCGCCCAGCGTCGAGCCGTCGGGGAAGCTCATGCCGATCACGTCGACGCTTGGCGCATTGGTACCAAGAATGCCGTGGCTGAACAGGAAGTTGCGCACCAGATCCATGGTCTTCGGCAGTTCGGCGCCGTTGGTGAATGCGACCGCCTTGGCCGGCTCGAAGAACATCGCCGTTGATGCAAGCTGAGCGTCGAAACCGGCAAGATCCGTACCCGACGCCTTGGCCATCTCTTCTTTGGCCGCCTTGCCTTCGGGCGTGCCCGAGGTCATCAGCGCCATGGCTTCATACCATGCACCGACAAGCGCCTTGCCCAAGGCCGGATTGTCCTTCAGCATCGCGGTGTTGACGACCATCATGTCTATGATCTCGCCGGGAATCTCAGTCGAATCAAATACCTTGTGGGCGCCCGGTATGGCGGCGATTTCCGAGACCAGCGGATTCCAGGTGACGACGGAAGTGACATCGCTGGTGCCGTAGGCAGCGACCATGTCGGCATCAGAGGTGTTCACCACCGTAATGTCCTTTTCGGCCAACCCCACCGTCTCCAGCGCGCGCGCAAGTAGGTAATGTGAGACGGAAAGCTCGACGAGATTCACCTTCTGGCCGGCAATATCCTTGAGCGCGGCCTTGTTCTTGAGGATGACCGCGTCGTTGCCGTTGGAGAAATCGCCGACGATCAAGGCCGTCGTGTCGACACCGCCGCCGGCCGGGATCGAAAGCGCATCCATGTTGGTCATCGAACAGCCGTCAAAGCCGCCGGCGGTGTACTGGTTGATGCTCTCGACATAGTCGTTGATGCGGGTGATCTCGACATTGATGCCGTATTCGTCGGCCCATTTCTTCATGATGCCGCTGTCGGAAAGATAGCCCCACGGCATCCAGCCGACATAGATCGACCAGCAAATCTTGAAGTCTTTCTTCGGCGCCGCTTCCGCGGCCGATAGGGAGGGAAGGCTGAGTGAAGCGGCTAGAATGATTGCGGCCAGTTTGCGAAGCATTGCATACCCCTGTTTGCGATCCGGATTGCGTCCGAACGTCTGTTTGGGGGGTTCACGGAGCGCGCATCCGGGAGAGGTTCGCGCCAGCAAACCCGTGCAGGGTTCTCCCGGGATTTTGGCCCGCCGTGTTCCGCCGGATGCCTCAATGCATCTCAAGCGGTCGCGTCTCTTGGACCAGCACCGTGATCGACACGGCCGGAACCCTAGACGCTCTGCACGTGAACAGCGAAGCAAGGGGCGTGCCAGTCTGGAAAGGCGTCCTGAGGCGGCCTTTCCCCGGCTTTGCAGGCAATCGCGTTGTGCTGATGCCACAAAAGTCATCGCAACGCCGACAGATTAGGCAAAGAAAATCTAGCGTCACCAATGTGAGCCTTGTGCCCTGGGGACCTCCGCTGATGGCACCATCCTCTATGGTGGCCCACATACACGCCCAGTAGGGACACGTTCGGGGAGGGCGTGAGCGCGCGGCGGATCCGGATGCCAATTGGCGCCGACCCATGTGACGAGTGCGCCCGATCGTGCAAGGGCAATTCGTGAAATAAGCGCGACTGCAATGATGCTAGGCAAGCCCGATCGCGTGTCGGGAGGCAGTTGTGAAAGTTGCGATCATCGGACCAGGCTCGCTCGGGAAGGCCTTGGCGAAACGTCTTGGCCTCGCCGGGCACGAAATTCGCCTCAGCTTCAGTCGTGACGAAGGCAAGTTGCGCGCAATCGCGGCAACCCTCCATGTTGGCTTCGGTGCCCCTGACGAAGTAGCAAGATGGGCCGACGTAATTGCCCTGGCGACGCCATGGCCGGCTCTCGAGTTGGTGATGGGCGCGCTTGGCGATTTGTCGGGCAAGATCGTCTGGGACAATACCAATGCAGTCGCGCCTGACCTTTCCACGATGCTGCTAGGCACTACGACGTCTGTAGGCGAGGAGGTTCAGAGGCGCGCGCGGGGCGCGCTTGTCGTCAAGTGCATTCCGACCTTTGCCGAATTGCTTGACAGGGATGATCCGCGTCTCAACGGCGATCCGGTGATGAGCTATGTCGCCGGCAATGACGCTGATGCCAAGGCGGCGGTTTGCCGGCTTCTCGCCGATCTACCGACAATGCCGGTCGATGTCGGCGATCTCACGGCCTCGCGCCTGATCGAGCCGATGATGCTGCTATTGGTCCAGCTCGCCTATCGGCGCGGGATGGGGCCGACAATTTCCTTCAATCTCATTCGACAGGACGGAACCGGTTCATGACTGATTATCTACCCGCGCGGCGCAAGGCGATTCCAGTAGGACGTCTGCTGATCGATGGCCAATGGCGCGATGCCGTCAGTGGCGAGACTTCGACGACTTTTGATCCGACCACGGAGGCGGCGATCACCAATATTGCGAAGGCGGGCGTCACCGATACGAGCGATGCCGTCGCGGCCGCGCAGCGGGCTTTCGAGCAAGGACCCTGGGCGCGGACGCATCATGAGGAGCGTGCCAAGATCCTGTTTCGCATCGCCGATCTGATGGACGAGCGCGCCGAGGATTTCGCGGTGCGCGAGGCGATGGATATGGGTATGCCCTATCGCGATTTCCGCGATATCATCATGCCGCACTGCTCGGGACTGTTCCGCTTTCACGGCGGGCTCGCCATGAGCGCGATGGACGGCGCCTATCGTACCAGCTACGAACCAAATATCAGGATCCTGACGCGGCGTGAGCCGCTCGGCGTGGTCGCTGCGATCACCCCGTTCAATTTTCCCCTCGCGCTGTCCTGTTCGAAAATCGCGCCGGCACTCGCGGCGGGTAACACGGTCGTTCACAAGCCTGCGACCGACACGCCCCTGACGGCCCTCGCCCTGGCGCAAGTCATCCTCGACGCGGGCGTGCCGCCAGGCGTCTACAATCTCCTCACCGGGCCGGGCGGCACCATCGGCGACGCGCTGGTCAACGATGCCCGCGTCGACAAGATCGCCTTCACCGGGTCGACCGCCGTCGGCCAGGGCATCATGCGCAACGGTGCCGGGACGATGAAACACCTGACCATGGAGCTCGGCGGCAAGAGTCCCAATATCGTTTTTGCCGATGCCGATATCGATGCCGCGATACAGGCAGCCTTCTGGGGCATCTTCTGGAACAAGGGCGAGGTCTGCGTCGCCGGATCGCGCCTGCTGGTCGAACGCGCCTGCTATGACGAGGTTGTCGAGAAGCTGAGCGCCATGGCGAAGTCGGCGACGCTCGGCGATCCGCTGGACCCTGCGACCATGATCGGGCCGATCGCGTCGCGCGGCGAGTATGACAAGGTCTTGAGCTATGTCGAAGAGGGCAAGCACACCGCGCGACTGACCGCGGGCGGCGGCACCCGCCAGGTCAACGGCAAGGGCCTCTTCATCGAGCCGACCATCTTCGCCGATGCGACCAAAGACCTAAGGATATCGCGCGAAGAGATTTTCGGCCCCGTCCTGCCGGTGATTCCATTCGACAGCGAGGAGGACGCGATCCGGATCGCCAACGACACCAGCTACGGGCTCGCCTCGGGCATCCAGACCGGCGATCTCGGCCGCGCCTTGCGGCTCGCCGACCGGATCAAGGCAGGCACGGTCTGGCTGAACTGCTGGCACAAATACCATCCTAATGCGCCGTTCGGCGGCTTCAAGATGAGCGGCTATGGCCGCGAGCAGGGCCGCGAGGCATGGGAAAGCTACACCCAATACAAGACGATTTGGGCGAATCTTGGCGAACCAGTCGAGTTGGCGCGATGAGCGTGCGCGATTCCAACCCACTCGACCCGCGGCATCCCAAACGCGTCGCGATGGTCCTTTCAAACCCGGCTGTTTCAACCACCACAGGCTGGCCGGTCGGGTTTTGGTGGAGCGAGTTAACTCATCCCTGGCTCGCCTTCACCGAGCGCGGATACGAAGTCGCGATCTTCTCGCCTGAGGGCGGCAAATGCGAGGCGGATGCGTTGAGCGATCCGCGCGATCCGTCCGGCTATTCGGATACGGATCTGATCTCGCTCGGTTTCCTGTCGACGCCGAAACTGGCGGCGCTGGTGGAGACGACCCGGCCCATCGCAGAGCTGTCGGTCGACGCGTTCGACGCGATCGTCGTCGCTGGCGGCCAGGCGCCGATGTTCACCTTCGAAGGCGCAACCGAGTTGCAGCGGCTGTTCGTCAACTTTTTCGTGGCCGGCAAGGTCGCGGCCGCCTTGTGTCATGGCGTCGCGCTGCTGCGCTACGCGCGCCTCTCAACCGGCGAGCTGCTGGCCAAAGGGCGCACTGTTACCGGTTTCGCCAATGTCGAGGAAGACTTCGCCGATAATGCCGTCTGGGAGATGGGCGCGCTGCCGCACGGTACGCATCTGATGCCATGGCGGATCGAGGATGAGATGCGTGCGCTCGGCGCGAATTATGTTCAGGCCGGGCTGTGGCGCGATTTTGCCGTGCGCGACGGCAATTTGATCACCGGCCAGCAGAACTTCTCCGGAGCGGCTACCGCCCGTCTTGTCATCGAGGCGCTCGGTGGCTGAGGACCAAAGGCCGCTCCTTCGGTGAAGTTCGAGAGTCAAACTCGCCGTCAGGACGGCGATGCCAAACGACATCGGCCCAATAGGATCCGGGGTCCGTCCAAGAACTCCACGTCAAACAACCACTATCAGCAGCGAGGATGAACCATGGCCGTAGTGACGACACTTGATATTGCCGGCCTGACGGCCGAAGATTATAGCCGCATCCTCGATCGGATCGGCGTGGAGAAACGGCCGGCTGGCGGCATCTACCAGCACATCGCGCATGCCACCGACGATGGCTATCGCATCATCGAGATATGGGACGACAAGGCAGGCCTGGAACTCTTCTTGCAGGACACATTGTTTCCCGCCGCACAGGAACTGCAAATTCAGCGTGAAATGACCATTATGATCCAGACACTGCACAACATCTTTGTGCCCCGGATTGGTGAACTGACTGCGCTGGCAAACGATGCGCCTGGTGGACCATTCAAACGGGCCAAAGTGTAGACGTCAAGGATCGAGGATGCGGCGATCGATCATCGAAGTCCTGCAGGAACTTGCGTCCGGACGCCCGGTACAACGATGGTGACCGCGGCAAGTGCAAAGAGGTTGTTCTTTCCTGCCGGCGACTATCGCCATGCGCCGGCCGGAGTCGTTCAGCTGCGTGTGATTCGCAGCGGTTCATCCTATGCAGAGATCGATCTTGGCCGCGGGCTGCGGCGCGTCTTCACCCGCCCCGGCGACCTGCTGCTCAGCCTTCCTGAGCGTGCCACGCGGTTCAAGATCGAGGAGCCGCGCGAGCTGACGATGATCACCGTTGACTCCGCTCTGGCGTCAAGGCTCCTGGTCTCCGCAGGTGGGACCCCCGAGGACCTGGTAATCCTGACCGATCGACCGATACGCGATTCGCTGGTGGCCGAGTTGTGCCGACGCCTCGAAGGCGACCCGCCAGCCAACTCCATCGTCCGCGAATGGACGCTGGGCCTGGTTTTCGCGAACCTGCTCCGTCTCGGGCATGCACGTCAGCGGCAGCAGAAGTCTCCGGTCCTAACCTCGCAGCGGTTCGACCGGGTTCTCGCTGCGATTGACGGCGATCTGGAAAAGGGGGTGTCGATCGACCATCTTGCCGGAATCGCGGGAATGCCACGACGCGCCTTCACCGCCGCCTTTCGCGAGGCGACGCAATTGCCGGTACATCAATTCATTTTACGCCGCCGCGTTGATCGCGCGGTCGAGCTTTTGGAAAATAGCGATCTGCCGCTGGCCGAGATTGCTCAGCACGCGGGTTTCACTCACCAGGCCCATATGAATCGCGTCGTGACCCGATTGAAAGGGCTGTCGCCAGGCCGGCTGCGGTCTCGCAGGCGCGAGGGCTGACTTGTGATCTATTTCAGCATCAGGATTCGAATGGCGGAGACGTGATTTGCTGAAACGTCCGTTGGCTAAAATGCCCGACAGTTTGCGTGCAGAGCTCGAGGCCGCAAATCTGATGCCTGCTTTCAAGCAACGGCCTCCCTATCAGCGTAATGATTACTTGCATTGGATCGAGCGCGCCCGTCACCCGGAAACACGCCGAAAGCGCATAAATCAGATGATTGACGAGCTTACGAAGGGAGGAATCTACATGGGCATGCAACAAGAGCTGGCATCGCCGCGAAGCTTCCAGATCGGTCAACGATCATTTTCCAATCCGTGGCTTATCGAGATCGGGTGCTTTCCGGATTAATCTTCATCGGTTTCCCCGCGCTTTTGCGCAGAGGATGCAGAGAGCCAATAGTGATAATCGAACCTATCCTCCATTTTCGTTTGCGGCAGGTGGCCTTATGATCGTGACATCGCAGACCAACAACGTGCTCGGTAGCACGTCGGGAAGGTGGCGCGTCTGGTCGCTCTCGGACGGTTACATCGAGATGCCGGCAGACCTTCTGCGGGACCCGCAGGACAATCCGGTGCCGCAAGCTGCGCAGGCAGGGGCGCTTCGCCTGTCTGTCAATTGCTTCGCGCTCGCAGGTCCAGGCGTTGACGGCGTTCTGATCGACAGCGGAGGAGGGGGTTGGGCCCCGACAGTGGGGTGTCTTGAGCAGGCCATGGCGGAAGCCAAGATCGACCCGGCTTCGATCACGGTCTTGGCGCTCACCCACGCCCATCAGGATCATGTGCACGGACTTTTGACCCCCGACGGCCGAGTGCTCTTTCCAAACTTGAAGGCGATCGTAATTCCCGAGGCGGCTGTGGAGGGCTTTTTCGCTTACGCGCAACTTGCGCAGTTCCGGCCCCTGCTGAAGCCCGTCCAGAATGGCGACCAGGTGGGTGAGCGATTGAGGGCGGTCGCCCTGCCCGGTCATGCTGCCGGTCATACCGGCTACGCGTTCGACACGGACGAGGACCGTTTCCTATTCTTCGGGGACATCGTTCATGTGCCGGCCTTGCAGTTCGGCAATCCCGCGTTCAGTTGGGGCTATGACGACGATCAGCTGACCGCGCGCACAACCCGCCTAAAGGTTTTCAGTGACGCGGCCGAGGCGGGGACGTGGATCGCCGGCGCGCACCTTGGCTGGCCGGGCATCGGTCGCGTGGTGCGTCAGGGCGAAGCATACGGCTATGAGCCGGCTCGAGCGATGCCGCCGCGTTCAGAGTGATACCGCATCTTTCCTGTCGCGCCATGCCTTGGCTAAACCTCGATCCCTGGCCATGAAGTGCTCTATCACGGAGGAATGGGCCTTATGGGACCGGAGACGTCTTTGCCTGGCTCCAGCGCAGGACTTCAGCATATGTGACCAGCCCCCGATGCACCGCAGCCGAAAGCTCTTACGTCACCTTCACGGGTTTGTCGTCCTCAAGTGCGCCATATGTTCGACTGGTTGATTGTCGCGGAACTATACGGAAAGGTTTCTGATTTTGGCACACGAAAAAAATCAATTAAATCAACGGCAGCGGCACATCGTCCGGCCCACCAAAGTATTCTTGATCCACTGGCGGCCGATCGACGCCTGAGGCTTACCGGATCGGCGTCTCGCCGCGAAACAGCGGCTGGTGCGCCCGCATCAAGGCGGCGATCCGGTCGGCGACTTTCCGTACCGGCGGGGAGTGACGTTCCTCGTGATGGGTGACGATCCATTGGTCGGTTTCGAGTTCGGGGATAGGCTGAGCGACGCGAACCAGCCGCGGATCGCCGTCACCGACGAAACACGGAAAGACCGAAAGGCCGGCGCCGGCGGCCACCAGTTCACGCACCGAATGGGTGTTGTTGCCGCGTACGGCGATGCGGTCGCCGTGATGGGCTTGCAGCCAGCGTGCCGAGGCAATGTTTGCGCCTTCGCCGGTGACGCCGACGAACAATCCGGCGGCGATGCCGTTGATCAGGTGGCGTCCGGAATAAATGGCGTGGGCGACCTTGCCGCTCTGACGGCCGGCCAGCCACTGCTCGGTCGGGCGCTTGCTGCGGATACCGATGTCGGCGGCACGCCGGCCGATGTCGACCCGGTCGGTGGTGGTGACAAGCTCCACCCTTATGCCGTCATCGACCGTCCAGATCTCGCCGATATGGGCGGAAACGAAGGCCGAGGTCCATGGCCCGGCCGAGATGCGGACAATGCGGTCGGGCAGATTTCCCTCGCGCCAGCGGGTCAGCGACTGCATTGCCGCCTCGACGTCTTCGGCGCGCCGCAGCAGTTCTTCCCCGACCGGGGTCAGCCGATAGCCGGTCTGCTGGCGCACGAACAGAGGTTCGCCGATCTGCTTTTCGAGCGCGGTGACGCGTCGTCCAAGGGTGGCTGCGCTGAGGCGCGTGGTTCCCGTCGCTGCGCTCAAGCCACCCAGCCGCGCAACGTCGAGAAACAACCTGAGATCGTCCCAGCCGATATCCATTTTGCAGAAATGAAAAACTCCTTGCGACCGTGGCTGTAGCGCGAAGCGAGCACCACGCGCAAGTATGGAGGCGTTGGACAATCCTGCCTGGCGGGGCGTGACAAGCGCCTCGGCTGGCCAAGAAGCGAACTCAACCCTTTCGATCGCGCATGCGATTGGCGCAGATGCTTTGCGCTTTCGATCAACCCAGGCGCGCGGGCATTCTGCGGGCCAAAGGAGACGATCATGTTGGATGAACTTCGATACCGTTTCGCCCGCTGGATTGCCTATCGCCAGACGCTTGCGAGCTTGAGGCAGGCCCGGGACAGCACACTGGCGGATGCCGGCATTTCTCGCGAAGAGATCCGCGAGCGTGCCCGCCGCGCCAGCTTGCGTCGTTGAGGAACCGGGCATGCAGATGATGATGCTTTGGGATGGCCGCTCGGTACCGCGCATCGGCATCGGCACCTGGGCGGCGGGTGGCCCCGCGCGCTGGCGTGACACGGCGACAGTCTATGGCGAGGTCGACGATGTCAGGTCGCAAGCCGCGCTGGCGATGGCCTATGAGATCGGGGCGCGGGTGTTCGACACGGCTGCCGCCTATGGCGCCGGCAATGCCGAACTGATCCTCGGGCGGGCGTTGAAGGGTAAGGACGAAGCCGTCATCGTCACCAAGGTCGGCTATTTCGGCGATCCCGAAACGCGCAAGATCGCACCCGAGGATGCCTCTGCCGCGGCGATCCGGACATCGATCGACAATTCGCGGCAGCGCCTGCAGCGCGATTGTATCGACGTCGTGCTGCTACATATCAACGAGTATACGATCGAGCGCGCCGGCGAGGTGTTCGATACGCTCGGCCTGTTGCGCCAGGAGGGCAAGATCGGCGGCTTCGGCTGGAGCACCGATCACCGCGAAAGGCTTGCCGCCTACGCGCCGCGCGAGGGGTTCGTCGCCGTAGAGAACGACTTCAATGTGTTTACCCCGGCGAACGAGCTGATGGCCGTTGCGGCGCGCGAGAACCTCGTCTCGTTCAGCCGGCTGCCGCTGGCAATGGGGCTGCTCACCGGCAAATACACGCCGGCCATGCGGCTGCCCACCAACGATGTGCGCGGCGGGAATGCCGAATGGATGGTGTTTTTCAGGGATGGCGCCGCCAACCCGCACTATCTGTCAAGGCTCTCGGCAATCCGCGACCTGCTCACCTCGGGCGGTCGCACGCTTGCGCAGGGCGCGCTCGGCTGGATACTCGCCAAGTCGGCAATCGCCCTGCCGGTTCCCGGCTTCACGCGGCCCGAGCAGGTCGAGGACAATCTCGGCGCGCTGGAAAAAGGGCCGCTGCCGGCAGCGGTGATGGCCGAGATCGACACCGTGCTGAAAATTGCCGAGACTGCTTAGAGTGTGGCGAATCCGAAATTCGCATTGGCGATAAGCGGCCAACTTCGATCTGTCGGATGTCCGCCGGTATCGCATCTTCCTTGGTCAAGCTTCCGTGGCGCAATTGAACAAAGACGGAGCGGCGGACACGACTCGAGTCGAAGGTCCGCCGCTCCGGTTTTTAGATCAAAGAGTGGTGCTGCCACGGAAGATGGGTGGCGAGCTGCGCTTGAGCTGCGCCGTCGACCGCGTCGCTGTCGAGAGAGAGCGACCCGGTTGAGCTGTCAAAGATGATGTGGTGGGAACCATCATCGGTGGCCGTATCAGCAGGGGAAGCATGCAAAGAAAGCCCACCCGACTTAAGCTCGGTAAGAGCGGCTTGATCGAGGTGGAGCTTGTCCTGGAGCTTGCTGAAGTCGAAGGCATCGTTGCCTCCGTGACCGGACATGATCTCGGCGGCGGCGCCGTTCTTTGCCTGGGCGCCGACATTTTCATCGGGCTGGACGGTTTGCGCGAACCCGTGGCGGATCAGGCTGGTAGCCGTCTTGTCGGATGGGTCGTTGGTCGGGAGAAGCTCCGAGCCCGCCGAAAGAGAATGGCTCAACGCAGCCAACAGGCGGCCAACGCCGCCGTCCTCGCTTACCTTGTCGCCGGCATTATCGTGGTTGGTGTCCGTCGTACTGCCGTCGCCGGCGAGGAGGTGCGAAAGCGCGGTCTTGCTATCACTGCCATCGCTGGTGGTGGCGCCGGAGGCGGCGGTGTCCGTCGAACTGCTATTGCCAGCGAGGAGGTGCGAAAGCGCGGTCTTGCTATCACTGCCATCGCTGGTCGTAGCGCCGGAAGCAGCGGTCGGAGTCGAAGTGCTGTCGCCGGTGGCGTCATGGGAAGGGGCAGTCACAGTCGAACTGCTTTCGCTGGTGGCGGTGTCGGAAGGGGGTGTCGCGGTAGCACTAGCGTCGCTGGTGGCGTGGGAAGGGGCTGTCACAGTCGAAGTGCTATCGCTGGTGGCGGTGTCGGAAGGGGGCGTCGCGGCAGCACTGGCGTCGCTGGTGGCGTGGGAAGGGGCCGTCGCAGTCGAAGTGCTGTCGCCGGTGGCGTCATGGGAAGGGGCAGTCACAGTCGAAGTGCTATCGCTGGTGGCGGCGTCGGAAGGGGGTGTCGCGGTAGCGCTGCCGTCGCTGGTGGTGGTGTCGGAATGTTCGGCTCCGGTGGTAGCGAGGTTGTGCTCCCGGAAAACGGCTTGCAGTTCGGACGAGCTTTCAAGCGCGGTGTCGCCGTTCTGCGTTCCCCATTTATAGGTGTAGTCGAAGCCGGGCGTCGGCACCAGTGCGGCCCAATGATCGATCATGGTTTGCATCTGTTCGGGGGTGGGCATGACCTGTCTTCCGCCGTCGGAAGTCTCCCAGTTACCGCCGCCGAAGGCCTGATAGACCGGAACGATGTTGTTAGCCGGGATGCCGGATTTCACCGCTGCAGCCACGGCTCGATCGATCATGTCGTAGTCGACCGTGTCCGTTCCCGTGCGCACCGGATACGGGTCTATGCCGAAATAGTCGATATGCGTGTTGGCCGGATTGTAGGTGTTCGTAAAATCCGGATTGGTCGGGGATCCCATGTTCATCATGGTGATGAAGGTCTTGGCGCCTGGAAAATGCTCATGGATCCAGTCGGATTCCGCCTTCAGGTTCTCGGCGGTTGCGTAGGTGCCCCACCTGCCGGTGGGATCGGGCTCGTCAACAAGATAGAACCCAAACACGTTCGGATTGCCAAGGAAGGGGGTCATTTTCTCGATGAAGGATGAGGTCACGCCCTCATGCTCATTGAGATAGACCAGGCCCTTCATGCCATCCGGCAATGCGTTAACCTGGCTAGCATATTGAACGTCGGCCAAATTGAAGCCGGCGGTTGCAATTTCGGTGGCGGAACCACCCGAGGTGTAGTGCAGAGTTGCCATCCAATATTCCTTTTTTCTCGTTCGATAGCGCCCGAGGCCTACCTACTAGAGGGTGTATATTAGCGCCAAATCACATACAGACACCCGTTGATAGAATCATTGAGCGTTTGTAGAAATGCTGCACGCATTGTGGCTTATTTTGGCAAAACCGATTGTAGACAAGAAATTTATCGCTTTCTGAGGTCACAATCCCGGCGGAATCGCGACTTTATTTTGAAGCAGCTGTAGATTCGCAACTCATGACCTTTTGTATTACGGGGACGTTACATTATTGGTTTGTTTTGATTTATAAATTTACCTTACGAGATGAAAATAAGACAGACGTTAACTTAAGAGCCAAGCCGCTCCGCAGTCTCACTGCCGTAAGCAATTAGTTGTGGACAATTCGTAGGCATCTGCGCTCATCATCTTATATCGGTCGGCAGATCTCCGTGATCGAGATCAAATCAATGTAGGAAACCGCTCAAGGTGAGAATAGGGGCGGTTCCCAGTCGGAGCGCCTGCCGCACTCGCTCATGAGGAAGACTTAAGCGACGTAAAAAACTGTTCGGCCGACGTTTATGAGCGAGGGACAACTGCCGAATGACTGCCGGGGTTGCGGTGCCTGGTCCCTGCTCTCGCGCTCAGGTAATTGGCATTCCCGATTTATCTATCCCTGATCTGCGAAGGGGCGGTTTGCGAAGCTATGGCCGCTATTGCGCAGAGGATCTGATAGCGGCCTCGGGATCTGGTACTCGATTCCAGGTTCAGATGGGATCTGACCGTTCGTTGCCGAGAAGAATCGAATAAGAGTAAGAATAAGAGTAAAGAGACGAGAAAGTGCATACCAGATTACTCGCGAAGCCGTTTTGCTTCGTCATGCACCGTGCGATGAGCTTCTATTTCACTGAGATTCACTAGCCGTTCAAGGCACGGAAGCGGTCGAGAACCGCGCCGAGTAAACTCGGTGACGGGCAGATTCAAGCCACCCTTCAATGATGCCCTGCTAGCGAACCCGCTGGGTGACAAGGTTGAGCATCAGCCCGAATGGGCACCCCCTTTGGAAAAATCCGGTGCTTGAACAAAGACGGAACGGCGGACCGGCTCGAGCAGAAGGTCCGCCGTTCCGGGTCGTTCAGATCACGAGAAACGAACCTGCTGCAAGCGACAGACCTGGAGAGAGAGTGGCGAACTGTATTTGAGCTGCGCCACCGATCCCGTCGCTGTCGAAAGACAGCGCCCCGGTTGAGCTGTTGTAGATTATATGGTCGGAGCTGTCATGCGCGGCCGTGCCAGCAAAGAAAGCATCGGATGAAAGGCCACCCAGCTTAAGCCCGGCAAAAACCGCGTCGTCGAGTTGGATCTTGTCCTGGAGCTTGTTGAAGTCGGTGATCCTGTCGATATTGCCGGCCCCAAGAGCGCTGTTGAACACGAATGCATCATTGCCTCCGTTACCGGTCAAGATGTCGGCACCTCGTCCGCCGTTGATTACATTGGCGCCGGCATTGCCCAGGATGGCTTGGTTAAGCTCGTTGCCGGTTAGGTTGATTGCCGTGGTGGCGGAGGGGTACCTCGTAGCGAGAAGCTCGACCTCCGAGCCGGCCGCAAGCGCATAGCTCACCGTGGTGGCTATGTTGTCGCGACCGCCGCCTACCGCCTCGATCACTCGGTCGCCGACATTGTCGACATAGTAGCTGTCGTTGCCGCCATAGCCGACCATCGTGTCGGCACCACCGAGGCCATTGAAGACATTGCTACCGGCATTACCTTGGATGGTCTGGGCGAACTCGTTGCCGTTGAGGTGGATCGGCGCTGTGCCGGACGGGTTGCTGGTGGCGAGAAGCTCGATCTGCGAGCTGGCGGCAAGCGCATGGCTCATCGAAGTGATCACCTTGTCGGTGCCACCGCCTACCGCCTCGATCGCTTTGTCGCCGGCATTGTCGACATAATAGGTGTCGTTGCCGCCATAACCGATCATGGTGTCCGCGCCGTGTCCGCCGTTGATGACATTGGCGCCGGCATTGCCCTGGATGGTCTGGGTGAACTCGTTGCCGGTGAGATTGATTGCGGCCGTACCGGAGGGGTTCGTGGTCGCAAGAAGCTCGACCTGCGAGCCAGCCGAAAGGACATAGCTCACCGAGGCAAGCACCTTGTCGGAGCCGCCGCCAGCGGCCTCGACCACTTTGTCGGCAGCATTGTCGACATAATAGGTGTCGTTGCCACCATAGCCGCTCATCATGTCGGCGCCGCCGAGGCCGTTGATGACATTGGCGCCGGCATTGCCCTGGATGGTCTGGGCGAACGCATTGCCGGTCAGGTTGATCGCCGTCGTGCCGGACGGGCTGTTGGTGGCGAGAAGCTCGATCTCGGAGCCGGCCGCAAGCGCATGACTTACTGACGCGAACACTTTGTCGGCACCGCCGCCCGCCGCCTCAATCTCCTTATCGCGGACATCCTCGACATAATAAGTGTCATTGCCGCCATAGCCGATCATCGTGTGGCCGCCGGCGCCGTGGAACACATCGTCACCGCTGGTGCCG
>NZ_JAMYLO010000034.1:0-23900 GCF_040318075.1 Mesorhizobium sp. M1328
TTTGCCGCTTTCATATACTGCCGCCACACCGTGGCCGCCCAATCCGGTTAGCACCTTGTCCGGCGCTGTGTCGGCGAGGAAGTCGACAACCTCGCTCGCGGTTCTCTCTTCCTCATTCGAGATTTCCGGATGCTGGTGCAGCCTGCGGCGCCATGCCGTCAGCTCGACAATGTCTCGATTGGTCAGGGTCATTTTTTTCCTGCTCCGCTTGGCGCTAGAGCAATTCCAGGAAACGTGTGAAACGGTTTTCCGTTCGGAATTGCGTCAAGACAAAGAGATAGAGCGGCTCCGCGATTCTATCAAAAACTGAACCGCTCTTGCAACCGCCAGTTGGACTGGCCCGAATTTAGGTGTCCAGTGCCAAGGGGACGGGATGGTTCCCGGAGCCCAGCCCGAAGGCCCGACGTGGTCGGCTCCGTGCTGCAGCCGACCGGTTCGATCCGAGCCGTGCCTACATCTTGAACACGCAAAGCAGCGCAGACTTCCATAACGACGCTACACGTGTCCGGCGTTGATACCTGGATAGGGCGAGCTGTGCCAAGACGGGTTCTCGGGGCGCCTCAAGCTATGTCCTTCAACGTGTCCAGCGGCCCTTTCAGAGCCGACCTCGGTTGGATCAACTCCGGGGCAATCAGGAAAATCTGCGGCGCCGTCGGCGGTTCATTGATCAGCTCGAACGCCTTCGCGATCATCGCCTCAAAATTCTGCCGCACCATGATTACGGGGAAGGGTAGAAAAGAGGCGAATGGGTCATAGTCGTAGCAACCGACGACAAGCTCGCTAAACATCTCCGCCGGCCGGCCCGCCATGAAACGCAGCAGACCCTCCATATTGATTGACGAATTGATGAACAACGCGCGCGGCAGCTTGCCATGGCGTTGGCAAAACGCCTCGAAGGCACGCAGGGTTATGTCGGGCGAATAGCCGGAGGACTGTACTCCGTCATCAGGGTCGGCGCCCAACAGTGCCTTTTTGGTCGCATGGAAAGCGGCGATGCGTTCGCGGCTTGCGTGGTCGTTGCGGCCGCCAAACAGAAACAGCTCGTCCGGCCGCAGAGGGTCATCATTGCCGAACTGGCGGATGATTGCCTCCGTCAGCATCCGCGCGCCCTCATAGTTGTCGCTGATCACCGAATGCGCCTTTGCTCCCGGTAGGTCGATGTTGATATGCCTCAGTCCCGCCGCCTCGCAGACCTCGTGCACGCCGTCCGGATCGGTGGCGCCGACGATGAAGAGCTGGTCGATTGAGTAGGAGATCAGCGTTTCCGCGGTCCGGCGTTCCTCTTCCGGGTCGCGGCTGGCACTGACCACGACCGGGCATTGACCGCGGCTGCGCACATGTCCCTCAAATGTCTGCGCCATGGACGAGAAGTAACGATTGTCATGGATAGGCAGCATCAGGCCGACCAGGCCCGATCGCGAGCGTCGCAAGCCTCGCGCCTGCAGATTGGTGGTGTACTGGTGGCGTTCGGCGAGGCTGAGAATTGTTTCCGCCGTACTTTCCTTGATGCGGCGCTTGCGCCAAGTGCCGTTCAGCACCGCGCTCACGGTCGACGGCGAACTGCCCGATAGTACGGACAGGTCATAGATCGTCGCCTTCTTCTTGACCTGCTGATCCATCTGGCCCTCCGGAGCGTCTCTTTAGAGCAATATCCCGCTAGAGCAATATCTCGCTTGACGAGCGCATCATGATGCACAATAGTTAATGCACCATCGATTGTGCAAGCACAAAACGGTGGCGGAGGTGTGTTCCCGTTCGGAACGTTATGGGAGGAGTACAGATGAAAAAGTTCATGATCGCGGCGCTCGCCGCGACCCTTATGCTTGGCGGATCAATCGCTGCCATGGCACAGCAGGCCGGCAAGGTCGGCGTCGTCGTCAAAATTGGCGGCATTCCCTGGTTCAACGCAATGGAGGCGGGCATCAAGGAGCGCGGCCAGAAGCTCGGCGTCGACGCATTCATGGTTGGCCCGACCAGTGCCGATCCGGCACTGCAGGTCCGCGCCATCGAGGATCTGATCGCACAGGGCGTGAAGGTCATAGGGGTCGTGCCAAACGATGCGAAAGTGCTTGAACCTGTCCTGAAGAAGGCCAAGGACGCCGGCATCATCGTCATCACGCATGAATCGCCTGGCCAGAAGGGCGCCGACTGGGATTTCGAACTCGCGTCCGCGACCGGCTTCGGTGAGGCTCATGCCAAGCTCTTGGCGGATAAGATGGGCGGCAAAGGTGAATATGCAGTCTTCGTTGGTTCGCTGACAGTGCCGCTGCACAATGCCTGGGCCGATGCGGCAATCGCGTATTTGAAGAAGAACCATCCGGACATGAAGCTTGTCGGCGATCGTTATGGCGTCGCCGAGGATGTGGACAAGAGCCGCAGCACGGCACTTGACCTGATTTCCGCCAATCCCGGCTTGAAAGGCTTCCTTGCCTTCGGCAGCCAAGGCCCGATCGGCGCTGGCCGCGCAATCGAAGAGCGCCGGAAGGTGGGCCAGATATTCGTGCTCGGCCCATTCTCGCCAGGTCAGGGCCAGAAGCTCATCAAGAGCGACGCGATCTCCGGCGGCTTCATGTGGAATCCGAAACAGGCGGGTGAGGTTTTCGTCACGCTGGCCGACCAGCTCATGAAGGGCAAAGAAGTCAAGGATGGCGATACGATCGAAGGGCTAGGGACAGTCAAGCCCGACTTCGAAAACCACAACATCATCGTCGATCAGCTGGTCCCGATCAACAAGGACACTGTCGACGGCCTCGCGGCGATGGGCCTGTAAAGCCGCCCAAGGCTGTGGCAGCCGGGCTGACCTCGAGCCAGCCCGGCTGAGGATGTGTCAACGCAATTAGATCCAGGTTCAACTCGATGGCTGATCAGGAACCCGATGGCTCCGCGTCACGGCCGCTGCTATCGCTCCGCAATGTGAACATGACGTTTGGCGGCGTGAAGGCCCTGAAGAATGTCAGCTTTCAGGTTCTGCCGGGCGAGGTGCATTGCCTCGCCGGCGAGAACGGTTCGGGCAAGAGCACGCTGATCAAGGTCATCACTGGCGTGTACAAGCCCGAGGCTGGCGCCGAGATCGACTATGACGGCCAGAACTACGCCCATATGTCACCGGTGACGGCGCAGGCCGGCGGAATTCAGGTCATCTGGCAGGACCTCGCCCTGTTCCCCGAGATGACCGTCGCCGAGAACATCGCGTTCCAGACTGTCATCGGCCGCTGGCCGCGGCCGGTCAACTATGCGGAAATGCGGCGTGTCGCGACCAACGCGTTGCGACGTCTTGGTGTTACCCTCGATATCGATCTCGCACTCCACAATTTTCCCATCGCACAGCGGCAGATCGTAGCGATAGCGCGCGCGCTCGTCGGCGAAGCGAAGCTCGTCTTCATGGATGAGCCGACGGCCTCGCTCACCCAATCTGAAACCGATTATCTGCTGGACATTGTGCGCAATCTGTCGGCGTCGGGCGTTGCCGTCGTGTTCGTCAGTCATCGCTTGGCGGAGGTTCTCGAAATCTCCAGCCGTGTGACGGTGCTGCGCGATGGTGCCTTGGTTGGCGTCTATCCGACCAAAGGTCTGACCCAATCGCGCATCACGGAGCTGATGACTGGTAAGACCTTCGACTATTCCGTCCTGCATCGCGATTTGAGCACGAGCCCGGTTATGCTTGAGGTTAAAGGGCTGTCGCGGCCCGGCGAATTCGAGGACGTGTCATTGACGGTCCGGCGCGGCGAGACGCTCGGCGTCACCGGGCTGCTCGGGGCAGGGCGCACCGAGCTGGCGTTGACGTTGTTCGGCATGCGCAAGCCGAGGTCCGGCTCTGTTGTTCTGGATGGCAGGCCCGTGCGCTTCGGTTCCAACCGTGAGGCGATCGCCGCCGGCGTTGCCTATCTTTCGGAAGACCGGCTGTCGCTCGGCCTCATTCAGCCCCAGTCAATTGCCGACAACATGGTCATCGCCTCGCTGGACAAGGTTCTTTCGGGCGGTTTCATTTCGAGCGATCGCAAATGGTCCCTGGTCAGTAGCTGGATAAGGGATCTCGGAATTAGGATCGGAAAGCAGGAAGACGCGGTCTCGACCCTGTCGGGGGGAAATCAGCAACGTGTCGCAATTGCAAAATGGCTGGCGACTGAACCGAAACTGCTGATCCTCGACGGACCGACGGTCGGTGTCGATGTCGGCGCGCGTGCCGGCATATTCGATATCGTTTCCAAGCTGGCCGACAGCGGCCTGTCGATTATCCTGATCTCGGACGAGGTGCCTGAAGTCTATTTCAACGCG
This sequence comes from Mesorhizobium sp. M1328, assembly GCF_040318075.1. Taxonomy (NCBI): domain Bacteria; kingdom Pseudomonadati; phylum Pseudomonadota; class Alphaproteobacteria; order Hyphomicrobiales; family Phyllobacteriaceae; genus Mesorhizobium; species Mesorhizobium sp. M1328. The sequence goes on from NZ_JAMYLO010000034.1 coordinate 4,276, forward strand.
GACCGTGTGCTGCACATGGCTCAGGGGCGCATTGTCGGCGAATACGTTCCCGGCGCCACGTCCCTCCAGGCGATCGAAGAGGCGGTCTATGCGTAGGTTTGTCCGCTCTCACGCAACGGAGCTGGCTTTGCTCGCCGTGATCGCGGTCATCTGCGCCTTCCTGTCGTTTGCGACAGACCGGTTCTTCACCCTCGGCAATGCGTTTGACCTCCTGAACACAAGTTCGGTCAACATCATCTTCGCCGTCGGTCTACTCGTCGTGCTAATTGCCGGCGGCATTGATATCTCCTTCGCGGTTGCTGCCTCCGTCGTGCAATATCTGACGGCGATCGTCCTTGGCTGGATCGGCGGCGGGAATTGGATTGTCGGCCTCACCATCGCTGGCGCATTGGGCGTCACCTTGGGCTGCATCAACGCTTTCCTGATCCACAGGTTTAGGATCATCTCGATCGTCGCCACGATTTCGACCTTCAACATTTTCTTCGGCTTGCTGATGTTCTTCACAGGCGGCGTTTCGATCTACAATCTGCCGGACTGGCTCACCGCCCGCGTGGTGCTGTTCGAGCGCGAGATGGCTGATGGCACCTGGGCGGAGATCACCCTACCCGTGCTCATTATGGCGATCTGCGTATTCGCTACCTGGGCGTTGATCACGCGCACGACCACTGGTCGCCAGCTCTACGCTTTCGGCGACAATCCGGAAGGCGCGCGCCGCTTCGGCATCAATGTTGGGGCCATGCAATTTATCGCCTTCGGCTGGCTTGGCCTGATGGCAGGCATCGCCGGTCTCGTCCAAGCGCATTACGCGCAGGAAGTGGTGCCTAACGCCCTATATGGGCGCGAACTCGACGTCCTGGCAGCCGTGGTCCTTGGCGGTGCGCGGCTTGGCGGCGGCAAAGGCAGCGTGCTCGGCTGCATTCTTGGCGTTCTGTTGGTCTCGATCACCCAGAACGGACTTAATTTGATGGGCGTGTCGCCTTTCGCGTTCAAGATGATCGTCGGCACCATCATCCTAGCCGCCATTACCCTGTCGAACACCAGCATCGAACGCGTGCTGCCGTTCCTGAAAAGCCGGCGGGTGCCTTCATGACGGCTGTGATTGAACGCGTCCGCAACTTGCTCGGCCCCGAACTGGCAGGTCCGCTTGCCGCGTTGGTGGTAGTCATGATCGTGTTCGGCATTGCCGCACCGAACTTCCTTTCCCGGGCTACTTTTGGATCCGTCGCGTACCAGCTGCCGGAACTCGGCCTGCTCACACTCGCCATGCTGCTCCCGATCCTGACCGGCGGCCTGAACCTGGCCATCACCTTCACGGCCAACATCGCCGGGCTGACGCTCGCTTGGATTCTTCAAAGCCAGGGCGGCGTCGACGCGGGCATCGGTGCCTTTGTCCTTGGCGCGATCCTTGCCCTTGCGGTCGGAGCACTTAGTGGACTGACCATGGGGCTCGTCATCGCCTACACCAAGGCTCACCCCATCCTGGTCTCGCTGTCGATGATGATTTTCCTGCGCGGTCTCGGTGAGTTCCTGACGCACGGCGGCGACGTGTCCGGCTTCCCTAGCTTCCTGGCGCCGATCGGCTACGGGTCGATTCTTGGGATCCCAATTCCGTTGCTCATTTTCATCGCTTGTGTGCTGATCTGGCACCTCCTGCTGACGCGCATGAAGCTGGGCTTCAACACCTATATGATCGGCTCCAACATCGAGGCCACGCGCTACTCCGGCATCAATACACGCAAGGTCCAGGTTCTGGTCTACACATTGTCCGGTGCGATGTGCGCGGTCGCCGGCATCATCATGCTCGCGCGCTTCAATTCGGTGCGTGTAGGCCACGGCGAGTCTTACCTGCTGATCACTGTGCTTGCCTGCTTTCTTGGCGGGGTCAATCCGTTCGGCGGTTTCGGTCGCGTGATCCCTGTGTTCGTCGCGCTCGTGGTGCTCCAGCTTCTGTCCTCGGGACTCAATCTGATGGGCGCCAATCAGCATCTGGCGACGGCGGTCTGGGGCATTTTGATGGTCACGGTGATGATCCTGCGCTGGCTTGCCGGGCGCCTAAAGTTCCTAAACACAGACAAAGGGTGAGTTAGATGCATGGTTTTGGGGTCCACACCTCGATGTGGACGATGAACTGGGACCGGGCCGGCGCAGAGAAGGCGATCGCCGCTTCCGTCAAATACGGCATGGACTTTATCGAGATCGCGCTTCTGAACGCGCCGGCGGTCGATGCCGCGCATACGCGCGCCTTGCTCGAAAAGCACAATCTTCCAGCTGTTTGCTCGCTTGGCCTGCCGGAGCGGGCCTGGGCCTCGGTGCGGCCGGATGCCGCCATCGAATATCTCGAAGTGGCCATCGACAAGACTGCAGAGATGGGCGCTCTGGCGCTTTCCGGTGTGATTTTCGGCGGTATCGGCGAACGAACCGGCGTGCCACCCACCGAAAAGGAATACGACAACATCGCGCATGTGCTGACCGTCGCCGCCAAGCATGCCAAGACGCGCGGCATAGAGCTCGGAATCGAGGCGGTGAACCGCTACGAGAACCACCTGATAAATACTGGCGCGCAGGCCGTCTGGATGCTCGAGAAAGTCGGCGCCGACAACATCTTTGTCCATCTCGACACCTATCACATGAACATCGAGGAGAAGGGGGCCGCCAATGGCATTCTGGCCGCTCGCGAGCACCTGAAATATATTCACTTGTCAGAGAGCGATCGCGGCACCCCGGGCACCGGCAACTGCCCCTGGGACGAGATCTACGCAACGCTCGCGGCGATCGGCTTCAAGGGCGGACTTGCCATGGAAAGCTTCATCAACATGCCGCCGGAAGTCTCCTATGGCCTCTCCGTCTGGCGGCCGGTCGCGAAGGACGAGGCCGAAGTGATGGGCGATGGCTTGCCATTCCTGCGCAACAAGGCTCGCCAATACGGTCTGATCTGACCCAATGTATGACGCGCAGGAGGCGGACGGCGTGAATATCGCCGTCTTCGACGTTGGCAAAACCAACATAAAAGCGCTCGGCGATGACGTTCGACGGCGTGCTCGCCGAGAGTCTTTCTGTCCGCAACGAGGTTCGGCCCGGTTCACCTTGGCGGCACCACGGTGGCGAACCGGTTGGGCAGGCGCGGCATTGGCCGATAGAACGGGAGCTTGCTATCGACTGCTGACAGAGGGCCGCCCGCCCCCGATGAGCGCGGCATCGTCTCTCTCCCGTCGCCGACGCCTCACCAAGCCAGTCACCACGCTGCCAAGCGAGATCGCGCCGGCGCCGGCTATGGCGAGGGCGAACATGCCGCCGGCTATGGCGAGATCCTTTTCGAAATGCAGCAATTCGTTCTGGCTGGCGAAGTTGGTGTGGAATAGGGCGGCCGTTGCCAGGCAGAACAGTCCAAGGCAGACCGCGCCCAGGCGCGTCAGGAAGCCCAGGCCCACGGCAAGCGCAGCTCCCAGCTGAAGCGCTATGGTGCCGATTAGAAGCGGCGAGCTGATGCCGAGCGCGGCCATGGCTTTTGCGGCATTGTCGAAGTGGCTCGCCAACTCAAGCCCTTCATGCACGAAAAGCAGTGACAGCAGCAGCCGACCAATCAGCAGGGTCAAGTCGCGAAGGTGTAGCTTTGAGGCGATTTGTCTTGTTGTCACGATTGGCTCCAGACGGAACGAAGGGGCAGGCGCCCCGAGGCGCCTGCCTTGGCTTATTTGGTCACTTTGGTGTCGATGGCCTTTTGCAGGTCCGCGCGCTCCTCGCAGCCGGCCGGGCAGAGCTGCGTCAGCGACGCTAGCTGCTCCCTGGCTTTGGCCATATCGCCGGTCGCGACATAGAGCTCGCCGAGATATTCGCGCGCGGCCTTGTGGTCCGGCTTCAGTTCGAGCGCCTTGGTGTAGTAGGTTAGCGCCGTCTCGTAGTCGCCGGTCTTGCGCAGCGTAAAGCCAAGTAGGTTGTAGACGTCGGCCTGTTGGGTGTCTTGCGCAAGGTCGCGAAGGTCGGCCAGCGCGCCCGTATAGTTCTTGGCCTCAATCTTGGCTTTGACCCCGGTGAGGTCCGGTGCGTCGTCGCCTTCGACGTTATCCACGGCATAGGCCGGCACGATGACGGCGACGGGCACGACGGCCAGGACCGTCAGGGCACCTAGGAGCCCGACAAGGGCAGGTTTCCCGAAAACTTTGTGGTTCATTGTCTCTCTCGCTTTCTTGTGCTCCCGTTCAGATCTGCACGGGGGTGAAGCCATAGGCGTTGCCGTCCTTGACGAAGGTGCCGGTGCCAGGGAAGGGGAAATGCGGGCGGCGGCCATGTTGGCCGGCAGATGGGTGGCATTGGTCTGCCATTGGCCGACGCCCGATCCGGCATCCATCATGATCAGCCTGCCATTCATCTTGAGAGCGAGGACGGTGAGCGGGATGGGCATGAAGTCCGTCGTCAGCCGGCCTTGGCAAGCGCTGCCTTGGTGTCCTCGACCGAGACATCCTTGATGAAGGCAGGGTCGTGCGGCTTGCGCCAAATGCCATCATAGATGGCGGTGATCTCGATATCGCCTACCTTGTATTTGTAAAAGCCGACGGCCGGCTCGACCGGCATTTCCGCCAAGGCGGGACGGGTGAATTCCAGCTTTCCGGCAAGGCCGAAGGCGGCAGCGGCGGCAGCGGATCCAAGCAGTGTGCGGCGTGTCATGTTGAACATGGTGATCTCCTGTGGGAAACTGTGATTTCCAGGGAGACGGAGCGCCCCTGGCCCTCCGTCCCTGAATCGGATTCGACCTCAGTTACCCCAGATGCCCTGCCCGGGTTCGTCCGCGTCAGACTTCGTGGTCAGCTTTAGCTTGTGCTGAGCCATGGCCGGCTTCTGGATCGAAGCCATGTAAGACTTGTCGACATTGGCCACCGGCTGGTTGGCATTATTCGAGTCGAAGTGGTCGCTGCCGGCGAGAGCGGTGCTCGTCGCAACGAGGATGGCGGCCGCGGTAATCGTGGTCTTTTTCATGTCGATAATTCCTGATTTCGAGAGTTGAGATGTTTTCGAGGGTTGATTGACGGACCGCGATCAGCGGGCCCAGATGCCGTCGCGGTTGTGCTGGGCGATGATGTCCTGAACAGTCATCTGGCTCGGCCCAGTCGTCACCTTGGTGTCGATGCCGTTCTGACGTCCGCTGTCGGGGGCCTGGATGGAAGCGGTATAGCTGTGGTCGACAGTCGAGGCCGGCTGGTTGGCGCTGTTCGAGCCGTAATGGTCGCTGCCGGCAAATGCAGTGCCTGTTGCGAGCAGCATTGCGACTGCAGCAAATGTGGTTCTGTTCATTTCGAGGTTTCCTTGTTTTGGGGTTGAGGTGCGTGCGGAGAACGGCCCCGCTACACAGCAAGACCCGGCAGCGCTTGGCTTTATTCCCGCGGTGCCGCGAATTTTTTGAGACTGCAGGATTTCGGGCTGGACAGAAATGCCGGCTGGCGAGTGATGCGGATGAAATGGAATGAAACGACGGAACTGGCTGGCGCGCCAAGGCGGCGGCCTTCAGCCTTGCCGCGCGATTGAGTCCGAGAGGACTACGCGAGGACACACTTCTGCCTGAAGTCGGCACGATGCGGCCGCCCTTGGCCTCAGCTACGCATGCAGAGAGTACCGAGGTCTGGAAGGACGGATATCAGCCGGTCACGACGGCGACACGGAAGCGCGCCACGAAATCGTCGAGCTCGGGTCGCTCCATGTCGGAAATCGCCCAATAGGAGAAGGCGCCCTCGCTCCACTGCACCAGCGAGAAGCCGCCCTCCGAAAGATCGACCGGCTCGGTTACCGCCCCGGCATTTTGAGGCTCGGCGACAAGTGTGATCAAGTGCTCACGATGGCGATACACCAGTGCGGGCACCGGGCGGCCGCCGATGACCTCGACCCTGCCGCCGACGAGGGCAAATCCCTCCTTGGCCATGTCCGGCGCGGGCGGTGAAAGCCCGAGCCTAGCGTCGAGCCAAGGCTTTACCGTGTGCCGGTCCGACGAGACGACATCCACCGGGCTCGTCGCGAGCAGGCTGCGACGATGGCCGCTGGCCACGCCGGCGGTAAAGCTGTCGGGCGCGCGCTGCATCGCCCATTGCGTCGCTCCGCTGGCCAGCACGGCGCTGATCATGATCGAGGCCGCCATGGCACGCCAGTCGAATGAGCCGAAGCTTCGCGCCGACCACACCGTTCGTGCGGGCTTCGCCTGTGCCGGAGGCGCCCTGGGCCGCAGCACCTCCACGTTGTCGGCGGCGGCCACGGCTGCGATGCGTGCGCTGAGGGCGTCGCTTGCTTTCGGCTTCGGAAGCGAACCCAAAACCTGTTGCAAGGCAACGATGCGGGCATGTTCGGCCGCGAGACTGGGATCGGCGGCCATGCGACGCTCGACCGCTATTGCTGCTGCGGCGTCAAGCTCGCCATCGACCAACGCGTGCAGCATCAGGTTCATGCCTGCAGCGTCCTCGGGCAACCCGTCATTGTGCGCGTTCATTGCGCCCTCCCAAGTTCAGAGATCAGCAGGCCGCGCGCTCGCGCCAGCCGTGACATCACCGTACCCATTGGCACGCCCAGCATGGCCGCGATATCGCGGTAGGCGAGGCCATTGATGTCTCTCAGCACGAGCGTCTCGCGAAAGGGCTGCGGCAAGGCGGCTATCGCCGATTCGAGGGCCGATATGTCAGCCTTGGCGATGAGGCTTGCCTCCGGGCTTTCGCTTTCGGGCACATCGGCTGCGTGTGCGGCGCTCATCTCGTCGAGATCTTGGAGGTCACCTACGGACACGATGCTGCGCGGCCGATTTCGCGCCAGCCATGTGTAGCAGGAATTGCGAACGATAGTGAGCAGCCACGCTCGTGCATTGCCGCCGGCATAGCTGGCGATGCTTGCATGCGCCTTCATGCAGGCGTCCTGCACGACATCCTCGGCGTCCGTGGCATTGCCGGTCAGCCAACGGGCAAGGGAAAGTGCGTCGGCGAGATGAGGCATCACCACTTCGCCGAAGCGGTCGGCCTGCGCATTGCTGCTCAGCGTGGGTGCGCTGTCATATACGCCGCGCCTTGAGTGCTCGTGGGGCAAGGGTGGTTCCTTGCGAATGAATCCGGCAGAACTTTGCCGGGGCGCCAGCCGCGAATGTGAAGGCAAATGTCTCATCGATGTCAATCACACTCTGGACTGCAACCATGCATGCGTTCGAACGTATGGAGCGCAAGGATTGCCGCATTCACGATCAGGACCACACCCGCGAACACCGGGCATTCTCTACCCCGACCGGAGCAGGGTCTCACGATGAACTGGGGCGGAGCCAACCAACCTAACGCGACAAACCTGTCGCCTTCTAGGGGCCCCAGAATCCGTCGACCGACGGGGTGGCGCTCGTCAGTGTGGGGGCTTGCAGTGTGGTGCTCCTTCGGGGTCAGTCAGCAGCGTATGCATGGAAGACCAGGGCAGGACGCGGTTTATTCCCGGGTGCCTTATTCTTTTCACGGCAATGTTGGGGCCGGCACTACGCTCGCGCAGGATGCCACCCGCAGCCGGCCCTCATCCGTATCCTCGTTCCGGAGAATCCGCTCGGCGACTTGGAGCAACCGACGAGGTTCGATTAGGGCAGCAACCCGGTACGGATCGCCCGGGAAACCGTCGTCGCCAAGCCAGCGGAAGCTGAGCGCGCCAAGCCGCGTCTCTCCGGCTGCGCCGAGCAGGTAGTCGCTTTTCGCAAGGGCGCGAACGGGCACCACCTTCGCGTTCGGCGATGCGGCGCGCTGCATAGGCGACGACCCGCTATCCGGCGCCGAATCGCCTATGGAATCGAAGGTCGCCAGTCCGGCAGTAGGACCAAAGGCACCACGCATCAGTACAAATGCCGGCTCCAGCGAAAAGGGTGCGGATCCTGCAGCCATGCGCCGATCGGGCGCGTGCGGCCGTCCAGATCGACGTCCACCTCGAAGTCAGCCATCGCCAGAGGAGCCGGGGGCCCTTGCGCAGCGATGGTGGCTTCCACGCCAGCGGGGTCGCCGCGACGCCCGTTAACGTGAGTCAAGGGGCATCTGTCTCGGTCAGCATACGCGCACATCGGTGATGGACGCGCCACCATCACTGTCCATCATGCCACCGTTGGGGCTCTCATCTACTCGGCACCGGCTCTTGACGATCTGCCCGAACGAGCGCGGCCCGCAGTTTGATCCACGTCATTGAAGTGCAGCTGCCAAGGTGTGAAATTGTGGGGTCAGTGGCGAGAAAGAGGAGATCGCATCGATGCTGATCCGCACGCTGTCTTCACTGGAATGTACGAAGTTGCTAGCGGCCAATCGTATCGGCCACTTGGCATGCGCGAAGGACGGGCAACCCTACGTCGTGTGTTTCAACTACGCCTACGCTGACACTCACCTCTATGCGTTTTCCTTGCTAGGCAAGAAGATCGAGTGGATGAGAGCCAATCCCTTGGTGTGCGCCCAGGTCGAGGAACACGGCCAAGGACGCGGATGGAGAAGCGTCATTGTCGAGGGCCGCTTTGAAGAACTGAGCGACCGGACCGGCCACGAGTTTCAACGCGGTCATGCATGGGCAGTGTTGAGCAAGCACACGGACTGGTGGGAGCCTGGCGCGCTCAGGCCGATCACACCTCCCGTGTCAGACAGCTCGCCGCCCGTCTTCTTCCGGATTCTCGTTGAAGAGGTGTCGGGCCGGGAGGCAATAGAATAGGCTGTTTTCCGGTAGATTGACGCGTTGCACGGAACGCAAGCACCTGGCCGACAGTGGATTGCGCCGGCCCGATCGTTTTCAGCCTTTGAAATCTCAGCTCGACATTTCGATTGGCGCCGATGATCGCCAACGTGCCGGTGGCAAGGGGAAGCTATAGATCGCGAACTTGGGTCGAGACGCACAATGGCGAGGCAACAGCGCAGCGACCAGAACCCCGGAGTCTCTCGAGCACAATCCGACGCGGATCAGTGGGACTTCCCGATCGTTTGCATCAGCCTGCAGAGGCCGGGCCGCCAGCCGGCGTTCCTCGTAGTGCAGATCGATCTAATGCCATGGTCTGCTGTGTTGAGCGGCATCGACGCCTTCTGGCCGCCGTAGACAGGTTTTAAAGGAGCAGGGCCGCCAAATACTGGCCCTCCCGAGCCATCGGCTGGGTAGGTTTAGTGGCCAGTCGGTTGCTTGAGCGATCCGCGCGCCGGCAGCTGATTCGTCAAAAGCCCGTTGACAGCATTGAGGCTCAAGAGAAGATCCTCCATGTGATCGCTGCAAGCATGGTGGATAAAATGCAACTGCAGCCAGGCGAAATGGCCGACCTCGCAAACAGTGTTGGCCCGTTCCGAACCCATATTGCCGACTTGCTCCGAAGCGAGATGCGGTTCCCCTTTCGCTCGAAAAAATCATGTCTCGACCGGCAGCCGGTTCGACCGCTTGATCTGCGCAAGCGCGAAGCTGGACTCGATCGAGGAGACGCCATCGAGCCGCGTCAGCTTTTCCTTCAGGAAGCGCTCATAGGCGTGCAGGTCGCGCACCACCACACGCAGCAAATAGTCGCGCTGGCCAGTCATCAGATAGCAATCGACTACCTCCGGCCAGCGTGCGATCGCTGCGTTGAACCGCTTCAGCTCGTTCTCGCGCTGGCGCTCAAGCTTGATCGAGGCGAACACCGAGATCGGCAGATCGACCATGTCCTGGTCGATCAGGGCGGCATAGCCGGTAATCACCCCCATATCCTCCATCAGGCGGACCCGGCGGGCGCAGGGCGAGGCCGAAAGTCCGACCCGCTCGGCAAGCTGCTGCGCCGTCATCCTGCAGTCGACCTGCAGCGCGGCAATGATCTTTCGGTCGATATCGTCCAGTCGGCGTTTTGGCATGGAACGTTACTCCATTGGTCGATATTGCTGAAACCAGCTAACGCAGCTGCCAATCTCATGCAAGTTTAGCGACAATCGGTTCTTGCTCCGCCCTAGGATTGCGACGATCGCAACCGGGAGTCTTGCAGCATGGACAAACAAAAACTGGAGGCACTTTCGGCGCTGGAGAAGAAGGTGCTCTGGCTGTCGACATGGATGATCCATAACGCCAATCACCTGCGCGAGAACGCCGACGGGCTAAAGGTTGGCGGACACCAGGCGTCCTCGGCCTCGCTGGTGACGATCATGACCGCACTTTATTTCTTAGTGCTGAGGCCGGACGACCGCATCGCAGTGAAGCCGCATGCCTCGCCCGTGTTTCACGCCATCCAGTATCTTCTGGGGAATCAGACGAGGGAGAAGCTCGAAGGGTTTCGCGCCTTCGGTGGCGCGCAAAGCTATCCGTCGCGGACCAAGGATGTCGACGACGTCGATTTCTCCACCGGCTCCGTAGGTCTCGGCGTCGCGCAGACGCTGTTTGCCTCCCTTGTGCAGGATTATCTCGGCGCCCGGGACCAAAACATGCCCGAGGGCCGCATGGTGGCGCTGCTCGGCGATGCTGAGATGGATGAAGGCAACATCTTCGAGGCGCTGCTCGAAGGCTGGAAACACGGCCTGCGCAATTGCTGGTGGATCGTTGACTACAATCGCCAGAGCCTCGATGCCGTTGTCCGCGAAGGACTTTGGGAACGCTTCGAAAGCATCTTCAGGAATTTCGGCTGGGATGTGGTCATCCTGAAATATGGTTCGCTGCTCGAGGCCGCCTTCGCCGAGCCGGGCGGCGAGGCGCTGAAGGCCTGGATCGACGCCTGCCCGAACCAGCTTTATTCGGCACTGACCTTTCAAGGCGGCGGCGCCTGGCGCAAGCGGCTGCTTGCCGATATCGGCGAAAAGCCGGGCCTGAAATCGCTTCTCGACCGGCGATCCGAAACCGAACTCGCCGCGCTGATGACAAATCTCGGTGGTCACGACCTGCAGTGCCTGATCGAAGCTTTCGAGACGGCGCGCGGCAACGACCGGCCGACCTGCTTCATCGCCTATACCATCAAGGGTTTCGGCCTGCCGCTGGCCGGCCACAAAGACAACCATGCCGGGCTGATGACCAAGGATCAGATGGCAGTCTTTCGCGCCTCGATGTCGATCGGTGAGGGGCGGGAGTGGGATGCCTTCGAAGGCTTGGATATTGGCAAGGTTGATTTCCGACGTTTCCTCGATGCGGTGCCTTTTGCCGCGAAAGGCCGACGCCGCCGGCACGCCCAACGCATCCGCGTCCCCGATCGTCTCGGCCCGGAAGCCAAGGGCAGCGTTTCCACCCAGGTAGGCTTCGGCAGGATCCTGGACGAGATTGCACGGGCCGGCGGGCCGCTTGCCGACGCAATCGTCACCACGTCGCCCGATGTCACCGTTTCGACCAATCTCGGCCCCTGGGTCAACCGGCGCGGCCTGTTTGCGCGTAGCTCGCTCGCCGACACGTTCCGCAGTGAACGCATAGCCTCGGCGCAGAAATGGGAATTCGGCCCCTCCGGCCAGCACATCGAGCTCGGCATTGCCGAGAACAATCTGTTCATCCTGCTGTCGGCCCTCGGGTTGTCGCATTCGGTCTTCGGCAAACGGCTGTTGCCGATCGGCACGCTCTACGATCCGTTCATCCAGCGCGGTCTCGATGCGCTCAACTATGCCTGCTACCAGGATGCGCGCTTTCTCCTTGCAGCCACCCCGTCGGGCGTCACGCTGGCGCCGGAAGGTGGCGCGCATCAGTCGATCGCCACCCAGTTGATCGGCATGGCGCAGGACGGGCTTGCGGCTTACGAGCCGGCATTCGTCGATGAGTTAAGCGTCATCGCGCGTTTTGCACTGGATTATATGCAGCGCGACGGCGACGCCGTGCAGTCGGAGCGCACCTGGCTGCGCGACGAGACCGGCGGCTCGGTCTATCTGCGGCTCTCGACGCGCCCGGTTGAGCAGATCATTCGTACCATGGAACCTGAGCTCGAGCAGGACATTGTCGACGGCGGCTATTGGCTGCGGCATCCTGGCCCGAATGCCGAGGTGATCGTCGCCTATACAGGCGCCGTCGCGCCGGAAGCCATCGAGGCGGTCGGCATGATGGCCGAGGATCGTCGCGACGTCGGTCTTTTGGCGGTAACTTCGGCCGATCGGTTGAACGCAGGCTGGACTGCGGCAAGCCGCGCACGCGAGCGCGGCCTTCTTCATGCCAGGAGCCATGTCGAACGGCTGTTCGCCGATCTTCCATCCCATTGTGCGATCGTCACCGTCGCCGACGGCCACCCAGCGGCACTCGGCTGGCTGGGCTCGGTCTACGGCCATCGCACACGTAGTCTCGGCGTCGAGCACTTTGGCCAGTCGGGGACAATCGGTGACCTTTACCGGCACTTCGGAATCGACGCCAATTCGATAGCGACAGCCGCCGACCGGATTGCTGGTGGGCGCCCCATCCGCTATCTGCGCGCGCTGGATTGACCGATGATGTCGTTGACGGCTGTTGCAGACCGGAAGGGTGAATATTGTGCCCAAGATGCGGCCTCGCCTGCTTGGCCCTTCGTCGCCATGCCGGCTCCAGGCCGCTTCGTCTCCAGTCGGGTGCCGTGACCGCAAAACTGTTCAGCCCGCGACTTTGAGCTGTTCGATCTCAGCAATCTCGGCTTGCTTCGCTCGGCCTTGGACGGCGAGGTCATAGCTGGCCTGCATGTTCATCCAGAACTGCGGCGTGGTGCCGAAGAACTTGGCCAGGCGCAGTGCGGTATCCGGAATGATCGGGGTCGCCTCGTGCGTCAAGCGCTCAATGCGGGTGCGCGGTACATGCAGCTTCTTCGCCAGCGTATAGGGCTTCAGGCCAAGCGGTGCGAGATATTCCTCGCGAAGGATTTCTCCCGGATGGATCGGAATGTCAAGGTTCAACATTGTTAAGCTCCTGGCAGTGAGCGATAGGTTGGTTTTGTCTAGATTGTTTGGCAAGGGCATCGACAGTCGCAATATGCTTAGTGATAGTCGGTGATTGCTACATCCTCTGCCGCCCCGTCTACCCACCGAAAGAGACAGGGTATTGATCATTGATGCGGATCGAATGCTGACCGGCACGATTGCCTTTCAGCGGGGCAATTGGTGTCCGGCTCAACGTCCGATGACGCTTGGCCCGGCACGTCGTTCGAGTGCAGCTCCGATCATTGGTTCTGTGACCGAACCTAATCGTCATTATAGATGATGGCAGTCAACCGCATGCAAATCATGGCCTTGAACGTTTTTCCGTAACAGCCGAGCGCAAATCGTGTTCCTTCCACGCGGTTGACATTCCTCCCTCAGCCGCCATGCTGCATTGCAACATGGCCATCGAGGAGTTCGGCATGACGGAAGGCCGGTCATCGCGCATCGAGTGCCTGGACGGGCTTCGGGCGCTCGCCGCGATCTGGGTGCTGATTGGGCACTGCCTGCTGTTGACCGGCTGGCAGATTCCCATCCTCGGCGAACCGGATCTCGGCGTCGATCTCTTCATCATGCTGTCCGGCTTCCTGATGGTGTTCCACTACCAGCTGCGCCAGGACAAGGAGCCCTGGCAAAGGCCGGAAACCTGGCTGAAATTCTGGACCCGCCGCTATTTCAGGATAGCGCCGCTGTTCTATGTCATGCTGTTCGCTGCCCTGGCGCTTGGCCCCTATCTCTACCAGTCGAGGATGGTCATCGACGAGTTCCTGCTGCGGTCGCCGCAGGCGCCCGAGCGTTATCTCGACAGCGGCCTGAAGAATATCGGCGCCCATCTGCTGTTCCTGTTCGGCCTGGTGCCGAATTTCGCCTATCGCACGCCGCTGCCCGACTGGAGCCTGGGGCTGGAGATGCAGTTCTACGGACTCTTCCCGGCGGTCATGCTGCTGGTGCGCAGGCTTGACTGGATATGGAGCGCCATCCTTGTCGCCGCGATCGGCAGCGCGATCGTGTTCTTGATGGGACAATTATCGGTGCATTTTCCGATGCCGTCGTTCCTGCCGCTGAAGATGCAGATTTTCCTGTGCGGGATGCTGCTGGCGGGCGTCGTCCATCAAAGGCAGAAGCGGCCCTTCGCATATCTGGCATTGGCCATGGCTCTGGCCGCGCTGCCCTTCGGCGGCGGCTACGGGCTTGGCAAGTTTTTGATGCGCGAAGCGCTCGTCGTGGGTTTCTTTGCCCTGGTTCTCTACCGGATGCTGCCGGGAATGATGGGCATCGTGGCCAGAAAGATCGCCATGACGCTCGCCAACAGGTTCTTTCATTTGATGGGTGAGCTTTCCTTCAGCATCTATCTGATCCATCTGCTGGTTCTCCAGCCGGTGGCGGCTCTGGTCATCACCCGGTTCGGCCACGAATTGTCGGCGCCGGTGCGGTTTGCGATCGTTGTTGCCGTCGTCTTGCCGGTGGTGTGCCTGCTGTCCTGGATCACCTACACGCTGATCGAAGTGCCCGGCCAGAAGATGGGCCGTTTCGTCGTGCAGCGCTTTGGGCGGACCCCGGCGCTCGAGGCGGTCAAGCCCGGCCCATGACCAGCCGCCAGACGGGGGTTTCGAGCTGCACCAGCGCCCTGTCATTGGGGCTGCGGGCGACGTCAATCATACTGGCCTTGTAAGTCAACGGATGCGCCATCTTGATGGCGAGCGCCGCCACCAGCATTTCGCTGAACCGCGCGTCCCGATCGTTGGGTTCGGCGAATTCGCCACCAATGCCGAGCTGGCACTGGCGGCAAACTGGGACCGCACGCCCTCGAGCCTCAAGCGCATTACGTTCATCGCGCTGAAGACGACCGAGGCGTGATCGGGCGAAGGGGCGGGCGTCAGACGTCCCACTCTTTCGGGACGCCAGGTCGGCCACTGTGGGGAATCCCAAGTTCACCCGCTGCGCTGCATCAGAGTGATGTGAATTTTGGGGTTCGCTACAACATTCATGTTGCCCTTTGGCCAATCGGCGGCACCAAACAGTTACAAGAAAGGGCGATGCTGACTGTCTCGGCAGGGGAGGTAACTATGAACGTGAAGTACAAAACAGTTCAGGAAGTGCTCCGAAAAGCGGGCATTGTCATGAGCAAGAAGGGGGAAGTTCATCGCATAAACTTCTTCAGCGGCCTGGAAAACACCGCCTACTACACACCAGCTCTTCAGGATGCCCTGGAAAAGGGCTTGGCTATGGCGGGAGGTGCCGGAAGGGTGAAAGCAAGCGTCTTTGCCAAGTCAGCCGAAACAGGGATCTCGACCAGCGCACGCATCGGCTGACACAATCCAAGCAAGACATCGCCGCGTTGCGCGGCGGTGTCCTGAAACTGCCGAAGCATTGCCGTCTTCCTTGCTCGAATGGGAAAAAGACGGCTGACGAAGCATCTGCCACGCCATTTCCTGACGGGCGGTTGGCGTCGTGACGGCCCCCGAGCACGAGACGTGCAACGTTCTGCCCAACCCAAAATCACAAGAAATCCCAGCCGCATTGAAGCGGCTTTTTGCCGTGGAGGCACCATGCCCCGTTTTCCCCGACCAACCACACAGCCGGAGGCCTGAGCCATGGCCATCACCCCGCTCGACATCGCCAATATGGCGCTCGCCGTGCTCGACGAGGCCCCAATCGAGAGCCTCGATCAGAGAGAGATCTGCCGACAAGCAGGTGAGGGCGGTGCCAGCATTTCAGAACCGCGCCTCCCCTCACCCCCGGTGGGGCGCTCTCCCCAAAATTGTGACGGGGGAGAAGCGTTAACGGTCAATAATCGCCGTTGTAATAGCGCTCGTCGCAGGGCGCGGTGTAGATGCGGCCGCTGGTGCGGTCCTGATAGCGGCAAAGCTGTTCGCTGCGCGGCTGCGGCGTGGTGGCGTTGCCGACGACGGCGCCCAGCAAGGCGCCGGCTCCGGCACCGATGACCGTGCTCTTGGTGTTGCCGCCGATCGCCTGGCCGGCAAGCGCGCCGGCGCCGGCGCCGAGCAGCGCACCGGTGCTGGTTCTCTGCTGTGCTTCGGTCTGCGCGCAGCCTGCCAGCGCGGCGGTTACGAACATGGCGGCAATGGCTCTGGACATGGTCATCGTCTGATACTCCCTTGAAGTTTATGAACTAATACGCAGGCTGATTTGCCAAGTACGGTCGCATTTGCGGCGGAACATAGGCACCGTGCCTCACGAAATGAGACATGGTTGTTTTTGTCTGACAACTCCGGTTCGGAAAGAAATGTAACCGAACAAGACCACAGAGCTTCATCCCAAGTCGACTTTCGAGGCGCTACGCTGCCTCGATCTGCATCACCTTTTTTGCCGCAGCGGTCAGAAATCCCGATCGGCTGTAGCCGTGGCGCACCGCATATTGGTCGATCTGGTCGAGGACATCTTCCGGAATGGTGACATTGACACGCACGACCTTCGCCGCTTCGGCCTTCAAGGGAACCAGAATGGCGACACCGCTCAGATTGTCCCTGTCCGACATCACTTCCTCGAGGGAGGACGGCTCGGGAATGGCTTCGCCATCCTCGATCAACCCCTCGACATGAAAGGCCAGTGCTTCCTCGGCCATAGCGCGGGCATCATCCAGGCTGACGCCAGCCGTCACCAGGCCCGGAAAATCGGGAAAGGAGACGCCGAAGTCGCTGTCCGCTTGCTTGTGGATCAATCCGATGTAGTTGCGCATTTCTCTACCTCAGCTTCACGCCGGATTGTTTTTCAATACTTTTGAGAGTGCCGATCGGGATGTCTCGCTTAGGGTGCGGTACTGTCACTCGGCCCGATTTGGCTTTGTGCTTGAACTGGGCGTGACTTCCTTTTCGAGCCACCTCGTACCAGCCATCCGCCAACAGCCTGTGAATGACATCGGCGCTCTTCATGTTGTGTATATATACACACAGCTGACCCAAATGTCCATGAGATTTGCCGCAGATTACATGCCGCGGTCCAGTTGAACCTTCCTCAAATTCCTCAAAAATGGAGAAACCAGATGACCCGAGGTCTTCCCCGGACGCTTTCGCGTGCCGCCGCCAGAGAAGCCGGCCGTGCCCCGCCAGGCGGGGCTTACCGCCAGGACGATCGGGCAGGGCGGCGCCTACCGAACCGTCTTCTCCTTCAATGAGCCGGTGCCGGTTACACTACTCTGGGGGAACTGGGGCGACAGTGCCTGAGGCCGCTTGGCTTAGACCAATGGCGTTCTGTCGGACCAGAATGGCGTAGAGTTTCATTCACCAGATAGCCGACTGAGGCCGCAGCCATGGCCTGAGATCGTCGGGGTGTGCTGCGATGCAGGCTCGCGTTCTGCAGATCTTCGAGCAACCCGTCGCGGCTTCCCTCACGTGGCGATTGCCTTCGACGTTCCAGCGCTCGACGAGATCGAAAATGTCGCTGAAGCGATCTGTCTCTCCGACCTCGAGATTGTGGATCAGGTGGAGTGCTAGCTTCGACACGGCGAGACACGGCGGTTCTTCCGGCCCATCGCACCACTCGTCCTGGGAACGGGTCCCGCTGCCCGCGGAATGGCGGCTCGAACATGTTCGAGCCATCGAAGGTGAGATCTGCGGCCTCGTTCTCTCCGGTCATGCTGCCTCTTTTCGCGCGGCAGCGTGCCACCAGCGGGCACCTTGCGCGGCCACCGGCCAACTGAGACAACGGGTCCGCCCCTGTCGCCAAAAGCTGGTTTGACGGTCTTTCCGAAGGCAATCGCAACCTCGCTGAACCAATGGCTGGACCAAGCCTGACAGGCTCGATCGCGTTTTCGCCTCCTATGTGGACTGGAACGGCAGCAGGGTGAGAGCTTGCGCGTTCGACTTCTCGGTCGCTTTGAACAGGACACTTCGAAAGACACGGAAAATCGGTAGCGATCGGACGTCGACGTTAGCTGAGGGTAGTTACGCGCTCCCGTCCGTCTCGCTTTCCTCGTCGATCGCCCGAACCGGCAAATAGGCATTCGTTTCCAGCCATTCTCCCAAAATGATCTGAATAAGGTCTGGCCTGCCGATTTTCATCTCAGCTGCTATGGAATCGAGTGCATCTGCGGTCGCGGACTCCAGCGGCACGCCATCGACGTTTCGGAGCATCAAAGCAGCGCGACGCAGGAGGATCTGCAAATCCGCGCGAGACATGTCGGCTATGCGCTGAGTTGCGCTTTCGAGATCTTCAGCAACAGATCGGCGTGTCATTGGTATCACTCGGTGTATGGCATCCGGCCTTCGCCCTGCTGCTCGGTTTTCGGCGCTTTTTGGAGAGGATGGCTGGCCTTCAGTACGCTCATCGTCCTTCATTTGCGGTTGCCGGGCCGGTGCGTCGGGCTCGTCTGATGGCCAGAGCTACAGGGTCGCTTCGGCTGATTGGGCCTATTGCAGCAGTGCCGACTATGGGCACCATCGACGGTTCGTCATCTTGTACTTTCCTGGTTTTTAACTCCGCGATTTCCTCGTCACGCCTGGAAATGCGACTTTCCAGATTTGCGAGACGCTCGGTCAACAAATAGCGGCCGACCGCAAATCCGCCTCCTCCGAAAAGAACGGCAAAACTGGCAAAGGCGGCTGGGTTGGCCAGCATCAGCGCGGAGTTAGTTTCCAAAAAGCTGATAAGATCCTGCATCGTCAACTCGACCTCATCATGCTGCGAACAAGCGAGCTATCGTCACCGGCTCGCTCGGCCGTGGTTGGCCTATTTGTCGCGAATCATCCGGGTTCATGTGCGTCTCGAAAAACCTGAGCAGCTCGCCGTCGTCACCATAGCCATCGGGCCGCATGGTCCCAACCTTCATGGCTCATCCCAAGATTGGCGGCGTGTCGTCGTAACCGAACGCCACGAGTCCAGGGTGCCGGTGAGCGAGGGCCAGAATTTGAGTCTCAAGCTCGCAGTTATACGCCATGAGCGCCTTTACGGTCTCAAGGGGGCTGTCGTATCGGGCGATGAGTTTGACCGCTTCAGAATGGAGTTCGGCTTTCGCTTCAGCGTCCAGGCGAATAATGCCCATTGTCGTTCCTCCTACTGTTTGCCCGACGCGGAGCCGAGAGTTCGTCAAGACGGCCTTAGAGACAGCCATTGAGGACGATCATTTCCTTGAGCGCCTTCACCGCGTCGCCCTTGTGCTGGGCGATGAATTTGTCGGCGATCGCCTGCAGCGCAGCTTCTTGCTGTCCAGTCTCACAATGTGGTCCACGGCCGTTGCTCCAAACCTTCTCTTTGCGAAGTGAACAAAAACGGAACAAAAATGTCAAGAGCGAATTGACTCGACGAGGAATAGATTCCTATTTTGACGGCGTGTGGGGCGGGTGCTTACAGCCAAGGAGAGCCGCATGGGCAGACGAAAAAGCCGGTATGACAGACTGTTGCTCGGCACGCTGAGGAGATCATAAGGGAGGCACTAAGCCGCCGCGACGCGGTGCTTTCTGCGCAACTCAACCTGAAAGCAAACGGCCCGTTGTTTTGGCAACTTTGTGGGCTAGTCGACAAATTGCACGAGGTCTGGCCACTGTCGCGGAGAAGGAGCCTGACTACCGCGTGCCGAACCTTGGTCTTCTACCACTCCCGGAGGACTATTCCACGCGGAAATGACCACAGCGGGGCCGATGGACAGCTTGGGGCGCGCCAAGGCCAACATGCTGCTCATCGTCGAGTGTGGCTAGAAGCGCCTTGTTGCGACGATTCGCGTTAAGTCGCGATGCCACGAGCGGCACCTCCAGCTCGCCATATTAGAGCGGTTCCCCCTTTGACGGAATCAAAGGGGATTCCAGATTTATCTGTTTTGTGATTCAAGATGCTGGCTGGAGTGGAGGCCAGCATCGGATGACCCGA
>NZ_JAMYLO010000035.1:0-22337 GCF_040318075.1 Mesorhizobium sp. M1328
GTCCATGAGGCGCCCTTTTATCAGAAATCCGGAAAGGGAGCGTACGTTAGACGTCAACGAGAACTCCTATCTCGATTTCCAGAGCAATTTCATCGTTCTGATCATTCGCAGATCCTGCGCACTTGGTTCGAGTTGATCATGACCTAGCGCAGATCATGACCGCCAAGCAGGGCGAGCCGCTGGACGAGGCGCGCGGAGAGGTCGCCTTCGTCGAGTTCTACGCCGAGGAGGCCAAGCGCATCTATGGACCATTCCGTCGCCGTTTCCGGGCTCGCGCATCATCGTGCAGAAGCAGCCAGTCGGCGTCTGCGCCGCGATCACGCCCTGGAACTTCCCGGCTGCGATGATCACGCGCAAATGCTCGGCGGGCCTGGCGGCGGGCTGCACTTTTGTGATCAAGCCCGTGCCTGACACGCCGCTGACCGCACTGGCGCTGGCCGCGCTCGCCGAGCGGGCGGGCTTTCCCAGAGGCGCGCTCAACGTCGTGACAGCCATGTGATCGCGATTGGCATGGTAATGACTTCGCATCCAGCGGTGCGGTTCATCAGCTGCACCGGCTCGACGCCGGTCGGCAAGCTCCTGATGCAACAGGCTTCATAGACGGTTAAGAAGGTCGGGCTCGAACTCGGCGGTAATGCCCCTTTTATCGTCTTCGACGATGCCTATCTCGAGGCGCCGGTGGCCGGCGCGATCACGGCCAAGTGCCGCAACATCGGGAGACATGTGTCTGCACCAATCGGCTTTTTGTGCAGGAAGGAATCCATGACGCCTTCGTCGAGAGGATCGCCGGCAGGGTTGCCGAACTCAAGGTCGGCAACGGCGTCGAGGTCGGCGTCGTGCAGGGGCCGCTCATCAATCAGCGTGCGGTCGAAAAAGTCGAGCGTCACGTTGCCGACGCTGTCGCCAACGGCGCCAGGATAATCATCGGCGGCAAGCGCCATGCCCTCGCCCGCAGCTTCTATGAGCCGACTGTCCTGTCGGGCGTTACCAAGATGATGTTCGTTACGCACGAGGAGACCTCGCCCCAGTCTGCTCCTGCCGGTCCGAGGAGGAGGTCGTTGCACTCGCCAACGACACGCCCTTCTGGCTGGCCGCTGGCGCCGAGTGTGCCACACCATTTGCAGAAGTTTTCCGACAATGGGGCTGCATCGACTAGGCCACGGACACCCCAGCCATATCTGCGGGTCATGGCGGTCGTGGCCCCCGGTCTCGACCAGGAAAACGAAGCGCTCGGATTCTATATGGCGCTGCCCGTCGGCGAGCAATGCCGTGTCGCATCGGGGCGACGGCGCGAGCGCATTCTTCAATAGCCTGCTCTGCGGCATCCTGTCCTATCCAATTCGTCCACCTCCAACGCGCAGATAGGCCCCGGCAACATAGCTCGCGTTATCGGACAGAAGCCAAGCGATCGCCTCGGCAATCTCCCGCGGGTAGGCGGCCCGGCCGATCGGGATCGTGACCTCGGCCTCGGCAATCTGAATGGGGTCGGGAAGCTCGGTTCGTGTTGGCCCTGGGCTTACCGTATTGACTCTTATGCCTTCGCGCGCGACCTCCTGGGCGAGTGCCACAGTGAAGGAGTTGATGGCGCCCTTCGAAGTCGAATAAGGCACTCGTCCTCCCGAGGCTTTACCGTCCGGATCAGGCTGGAAGACCGGGTCGGGTGACAGGGCACCGCCAGTCTTCGACAGGCCGGACGAGATGTTGACGATCGCACCGCCCTGGCCCCCGCGCCGCGTCGACATGCGTCGGATCGCCTCGAGCGAGCAGTACATCGTCCCGAGGAGATTGACTCCAATGACTTGACGAATACCGGCAGCATCTAAATCGATGAAACGCCCCCGCCTGCCGACGATGCCGGCACAATTTACGAGAGCGGTCAGCGCCCCGAACTCACGGTCCAGGGTACCGAACATTCGCGCTACCTCGGCCTCGTTCGCGACATCGCCCTGTACAGTAATGGCCTTGCCGCCGGCCCGCTCGATATCCGCTACGACATGGTCTGCCGGTGTCCGATCGGATCGATAGTTGACGCCGAGAGTCCACCCCTGTTCGCCGAGAAGCCGGCAGGTGGCGGCGCCGATGCCCGTGCTTCCGCCGGTCACGAGCGCAATTTTCGAGGATCCTGTAGTCACTTTGACCTCCATTCTAAAAGGCACGGCGCGCCGCGCCGAAGATATGCCAAGTGGCGAGCCCTAGTACGCGCTTCGCTCATGCCGAGCCCCGTAGGCAGATCCGGCTATCGAGGAAGATCGTGCCCCCCAGCGCTTCAGCATGTAGTCGATTGGCTCAGCAACCGGAGAGCTTCGGGACAATTTGGTCCGCTCGGGCCCGCATCCATTCCTCAAGTGGCTCCGCGATCGGCCGGCTTTCCTGCCGGCGACGTTCGCGCCACCTCCGTTGGTGCGGGGAGGCGGTGGGCTGCTGATTGTCCTTGTTTATCAAGGGTCGGAAATGGTGAGATCGACCAGCTGATTAAGTCGACGGCACGCTGAAGTAGAGCCTCGGTCTGGGCACTGTTGGGTGAAACGGCAATGACATGTCCAATGCGGTCTCGGTGATCGCCCTTTCTCATGATCGGTGTCTTGGGGTCAACATAAAACTTCACCTCGGAAACACCGGGTATAGCAGTGGTCCGACCGTCGCCATCGATCCAATCGAGGATGCCATCGCGATCAGGAATTAGATACTGCACAGCCGCAGTTTGCGAACGCTTTTTACGCAAATTCCATCCTTGGCCGATGACAAGCTTGATGTGTTCAGCGATGAGATCCACACCGTAAGCGAGCCGAACCAGTTGAGGACCGGTTCCACCACCCAAACGCGGGTTGACTTCAATGACGACCGGGCCACGCTTCGTCCACCGGAACTCAATGTTGGTCGGCCCCCAGCCAAGCCCAAGAGCTAGCAAACACTTCAAGGCAACGTCGACGAGTCGCTCATATGCGTCATTACCCAGCTGGGGAGGATAGGAGCACGCACGAAACACAAAATGTGGCGGGGCGCCGAACTCAGCGGCGGCAATCGCAACGACCTCGTTTCCCATAACGTCAGCGCTATAGTACGGGCCTTGTGCGAATTCCTCGACCAGTATCCTCGGCGAGGTCCGCCATAGGTGCTTTCCGCCCAACAGAAAAGCCGTATGTTCAGCTACCTCTTCGACATTGCGGCACAATCGGACACCGCTGCTGCCGGTGCCTACGGCTGGCTTAAGAATCACCGGCAGGCCGATTTCAACGGCACAGCTTTCTACATCCGTCGCATTCGCTGCCAAGCGATAAGCAGGTACTGGAACGCCGGCTTCCGCGAGGAGTCGACGTTGAACGAATTTGTCGCAGCATCGTTCAATCGATGCTGGGTTCGGTCCCGGCAGATTGAAGTGTCGGCAGAGCTTGCCAACTGTCGCATAGACCTCCTCCTCGGCGGCCGTGATGCCAGCAATGTCATAGGTCGCACGCAGGCGGGAACATTCGTGGATCAGCGCATCGAGATTGTCTGTATCGACACGGATTGTCTCAATGCTTTCCGCCGCAAGATAGTCGTAACTAGCTGGATCAGTCGACAGGGTAATTGGGTGAAGACCAAGACGCTGGGCCGCTTGGACGAATAGCAGACCAGTACGCGCATGGCCTTCAAGCATGATGAGCGCTCTTCTTTTCATTGGCGGTGACCCTCCTTTGCGTGCTGTGCGCTCGGTCCGAGCGTAGACAGGGCTTCGCTTTTATCCGTGCCCGACCTTTAACTTTGGGGTGAACGTACCATTGTCAGCGATTTGCAGTTGCAAAAATTGTGTGAAATGTACTTGCAGGATCTGTTGCACCGTTTAACCGCATTGCTGCACAGTGATCGGCTTTTGGCGGCCTGAAGTGGCGATGTAGTCGCCGTTGTGGTGCTTTTTGACAAACCTCGTCGGGCGCCGGCGGTGAGCCATCGTGATGGGAAGGCGGAGTTCGCGGGTCGAGGTTTCGGGGCATTGGCGCCCCGCCGGCTACGTCACGAGCCGCGGGCCGGAGAAATGACCGCACCCGCGACCACCTCATCGCTGAAAACAAACCCTTGATCAGCGGGCGCCGTCCTGACGTGGCTATTTTGTATTGCTCGACGGACCGCCTCTGTCGTCGTTGCGCTCCCATGAAGAACCTGGCCCATAGCGCTTCCTTTGATTCGTGCGAAAATGATGCACCAGCAAAGCCTGGAAACAAACATCTAGCCTGGGGCAGGAATCGCCAATTGCATGCGCGCGGCGGGCGCGCTCCATCGCACTGCGACTGAGCCACCTCGTCAGAAAAGATCGCTTATCCGGCTCAAGAACAGAAATCTATGTCTAGCGCCTTGAGGCCTTTGAGCGCCGTGCGGGTTCGGCCATATATTCTCCCGTTTCGCGGATTTCCAGCTCATTGCGCTGGATGCGCGCTAATGCGTCTGCGCCCAATCTTGAGACCGTGAGCGCGACAAGAATGTTCGCGACAACATAAGCGCCGGCGACGGAGTCTGGAAAGACGTAACTTCGCGCCGTCATGAGGAAAAGATGATCCGCAAACCGTGCAATTGGAGCGTTCTCACTGTCGGTGACGGCAATAACCGTCGCTCTTTGGGCTCTCGCATTTTTCGCCACGTCAAAGGTGACCCGGCTATAGGGGTAGGAAGTAAACCCGATGACCACGTCATTTTGCGTGAGGTCATCGAGTTCCAATCCTGATCCCCCACCAGTGTCAAGCAGGTGAGTGTTTGGTTTGGCCTTCCGCAACGAATAGGAAAGCGAATAGGCGGGGGCAAAGAAGGGGCGGCGGCCGATCACATAGACCCGGGAGGCTTCGACCAATGCCTGTACCGCTGCTTCAAGCTGCTTCTCGCTCAGCGCAGTGACCGCTGCTCTTTGCACCTCGATTTCACGCTCAGCGAACTGTGCAGCAAAACCAACTGCACCTTCCTTCTGGCCAAGGGAAACAAGCTCCGCAGCGCGGCCTCTATTGCTGCCCTGACCGTTGATCAATTCAGCAATATGGACCTCGCGGAATTCATCGAAACCCTTGAAGCCAAGGTTCTGCGCCAACCGCACCAGCGTTACCGAAGGCACCCGGGCGCGCTTAGCAAGCTCGCGCATGGAGCGAAAGGGTATCTCGTCGCGGTGCGCAATAAGGAACTGGATGGCGGCAGCCGCAGGCCCACGAGCCTCCGGCATGAGTTGCCGCAACTTCGCGTCTATGTCGGACGGTTTGGGATTCATGAACCTACGATCCGCATTGCTGATCATACGCTGCCACGATTCTCATGTGGAAGCAATTGATCCATATTGACGAACCTCTGAACTGTATGATCCAATGATCCTGCCGCAGTCCGAGAGCGTCTTCGAACGGCAAAATGGAGTGCCTCAAGCCCACGGAAGTGGGTCGGACGCAGGAGCTGCACGGGAACGAGTTGGCAAAAAGGATCGTGAAGCGGGCCGACGGCGCCGCGGCGGAGCAGTTCAAGTGGCGAATTCGGGGAAGCAGGGAAGTGTCGCGCTTGAGCGGTTCCCCGCGATTGTCGATGGGATGATGATCATATCAATCGGCTTGTTTTCTGCATTCCTGACATGGTCCTTCCTTTGTCGACGGTCTTTTTTTGATGGATCTTACAAACGCAACATGTCGGCAGAAACATTCCAGATTTGTGCGGAGGCTAGCGGAGCTCGCATGTCACCACCGCTCGAAGAACAATCCGTAGGAGAAAAGGAAGTGGCGAAAGAAACTTGGCGAGTTGGAATTGATGTCGGAGGCACCTTCACCGATGTCGTCGCCGTCGGCTCCCGTTCCGGCATTCTCATTTATAAGACCGCATCTACGCCAGACGATCCTTCCGTGGGTGTACTTGCCGGGGTTTCCGCGCTGGCGGAGAGCCAGGGTCTTACGATCCGGGAATTCCTGTCGGCATGCACCCATTTCGTCCATGGCACCACCGTCGCCACCAACACGCTTCTCGAAGGAAAGGGTGCCCGGACGGGTATGCTCGTTACTCGAGGCTTCCGCGATGCAATCGAGATCCGCCGCGGCTTTCGCGAGAACGTATGGGACTATCGGACGCCGTGGCCCGATGTGCTAGTGCCACGCTGGCTGCGCAGGCCGGTAACCGAGCGGGTGCTGAAGGACGGACGTATCGAAACTGAAGTCGATCGGGCAGATCTCGATGACGCCATCGTACGTTTCAAGGCGGCCGGCGTTCAGGCGGTGGCAGTCTGCTTCATCAACAGTTACCTTAATGATGCCAATGAAGAACTTTGCGTTCGTTACCTTCGCGAGGCGATGCCGGATTGCTTTGTTTGCGGATCGGCGAAGCTCGCGGCGGTCATGGGCGAGTACGAACGTTCCTCGACGGCTGTCGTCAACGCCTATATTGGTCCAAGGGTCGTTCCCTATCTCCGACAGCTCGACGAACGCCTCAGTGAACTCGGGATGTCGAATAGGCTTCTTCTCGTTCAAAGCAACGGAGGCGCGGCCTTTATAGACGACATAGAACAGCGCCCGGTTTCCTTGCTCCTCTCAGGGCCGGCCGCTGGTGTCGGCGCGCTGGACTATTTCTCTGGGAAAGATCGTCTTGGCGGTCTCGTCACTATGGAGATTGGCGGGACGAGTTGCGATGTTATGCTTTATGACCGGGGAAAGGTTGGTGAGACCACCCGGCTTGACATCGCCGGGTACCCGGCGATCACGGCGAGCGTTGAAATCAATACGGTCGGCACCGGTGGCGGCACGATCGCCTATGTCGATGCTGGCGGCATGCTCCAAGTCGGACCGCAGGGTGCCGGCTCGCGCCCGGGCCCGGCCTGCTACGGGCTTGGGGGAACGATGGCCACGGTCACCGATGCCCACGTGGTGTTAGGGCGGCTGCGGCCCGGCGCCTACGCGGACGGATCGGTCAACATCCGCTCGGAATTCGCGCATGAAGCGATCGCCAAGCACGTGGCGCAACCGCTGGGTCTGACGGTGGAAGAGGCAGCGATCGGCATCATCCGCCTCGCCGAACAGAACATGCTGCATGCAATGGAGCGGATGTCTAGCGAGCGCGGCGTCAACCCTCACGCCCTGACGCTCGTTGCTTGCGGAGGCGCCGGAGCACTCCACGGTGTGGCAGTCGCTCGGCTTCTGGGATGCCGGTCGGTGTTCGTGCCCCGGCTTGCCGGCGTCTTCTGCGCGTTTGGAATGTGCAATTCCAATATTCGTCACGACCTCATTCAATCCTGCATGGTCGAGCTTTCGGATGAGACGCTTGCGCGGATTTCCGAGCAGGTTGCCGAGCGTGAGGACGAACAACGCGGCCGGCTTCTTGAAAGCTTCTCCAGCGAGGCAATCGTCATCGATTGCTTCTTGGATCTGCGATATCGCGGCCAACAGTGGACAGTGCGCGTGCCGTTCTTCGGTGGTACGGACAGTAAGCAGACGCTGCGGCATCGCTTCGAGGAAGAGTTCTCGAGCATCTACGGCTACGTGCAGGAACGCAATGAGGTACAAATCGTAGCCTTTCATCTTATCGGCAAGGGCCGGTTCCCCGCGCTCGCGCTGGAAGCCACCGGCGCGACCGCTGAAAGCCCGCAGGCAAGCAGCACCCGTAGCATATGGATCGACACTCGCATTGGCTTCGTCGATGCGCCCGTGTTCTCTCCCTCGAAGCTAAGTCCCGGGTCGACGATAACAGGCCCCGCCGTCATCGAGGAACTGACGACGACCATTCTCCTCGGCGCGGCAGACATGCTGTTGGTCGATGAGGGTGGAAACTATTCTATTCAACTTTCTATTTCGGAGTGATGACCATGGCCGTCGACCCGATCACGATGACGCTGGTGCAGAAGCGTTTGGATCACATCTCTCGCTACATGGGCTGGGCGATGACGCGAACCGCGCAGAGCCCGATCTTCAGCGAGAGCCACGACTTCTCTTGCTTTCTGAGCAATGCCCGAGGCGATGCGCTATCCGTCGCCGACGGTCTTCCGATCCACACGGGGGGTGGGGACTTTGCTGTTCGCGCGGTACTTCGCGACTATGGCGGTGATCTTCACGACGGCGACCTCTTCCTCCTGAGCGACCCATATGAGGCGGGAGGTAACCATCTCCCGGACTGGACGATAATCCGCCCGATCATCGTCGATGACAGGTTTCTTGGGTTTGCGAGCAACAGGGCACATCAATCCGACATAGGTGGGGGTGCGGCGGGAACCTACAATGCGGCGGCGACCGAGATTTTTCATGAAGGCATCCGGCTTCCCGTCCTCCGCCTCTTCGAGCGCGGCCGTGTGCGTGAAGACCTTTGGCGCCTCCTTCTGCTTAACAGCCGCACCTCGGATCTTCTTGACGGTGATCTTGCCGCGATGGTTGGCTCGACCCGCACCGGGCGCGACAGGGTTGCGGCGCTCGCTCGCGAGTATGGTCTCTCTGAAACTGAGGGGGTTTTCAGCGCGATCCTTGATCATGCGCAGACACTGATGAAGGAGATGATCCGTACAATTCCCGGGGGGGTCTATTATGGCGAGGATGTTTCCGACACCGACTGCTTTGAGTCGGTGGATGTGCCCGTTCGCGTCACCCTTACGGTAAAGAACGGGCATTTGCATGTCGACTTCTCTGGCAGCGCGCCGCAAATCCGCGGCTTCAAGAACAGCTCGCTTGCCAATACGAGTTCGGCGGTCTTCCTCGCGGTGATGTCGTTCTTCAACGGGCGCGTACCGCAGAACCAGGGCGCGATGCGGCAAATGACGATCGAGGCACCGCCCGGCACTGTCGTAAACGCCCTTCCGCCGGCGCCGATGACGATGAACACCGTGCATCCGACGAGCGAGATTGTCCACGCCGTCTGGCGCGCCCTTGCGACCGCCATGCCTTTGGAAGGCTATGCAGGCTGGGGAAAGACTTGCTACTGCATCTCGTCCGGACGGAAAGACGACGGTACCTACGTGATGTATCACTGGAACGGGTCGTCCGGGGCAGGAGCCGTCCGGGGGCGCGATGGCTTCCCTGCGGCCGGACAGCTCTGCACCCTCGGTGGGATGAACCTCCCCAATGTCGAGACCTACGAGCAGATCTATCCCGTAAGGATAGATCGCTACGAGATGCGCAAGGACAGCGGGGGAGCAGGCGAGTTTCGCGGCGGCACCGGCCTTGAATATTCCGCCTCGACCAGTCAGCCCGCCGAATACTCATTCCGCAGCGAAGGCAGCTGCAAACCAACCGGCTATGGCATCGCAGGTGGCGAGCCCGGGGTGAAAGGCACAATCGCGGTGACGTTGTTGGACGGCGGCGAAGGGATTGCCGTTCCGCAATACGGAATCATGCAATTGGGATCCGCAAGGGTCGACGTCAGCTCCCCAGGTGGTGGTGGCTTCGGAGATCCGCTCAGGCGAGATCCGATCGCCGTTCAGCGCGACGTGGTAGACGAGATCGTAAGCCCCGAGGTGGCAAAGGACGTCTACGGCGTCGTCCTCAGCTCCAATTCGGTTGGAGTCGATCTTTTGGCCACCGAAGCGCGAAGGCAAGAACTTTTGCGGGTACGCTGCCCCACGCCTTAAGCCCGGCTGCGCAAGTCGAAAAGTCGCGCTGCTCGGCCCTTTGTTTCCCGGCAGCAGGTTAGTTCCGAACGTAACCTCGGAAGCTGAGTAGGTGAATATGCTTGTCGAAACGAAGCATTTGATCCTGATTGACATTAATCGGCTCATATGATCCAGTCACCGTCTCAACAAAGTGGTCAAGGAGTTCGGACGTGCAGCCCATTTCAAGCCTAGGCCACAACCGGGGAAAGGTCGTTGGGCCGAAGTCTCGCCACGAGTTTCAACGAGCGCTAAGGATCACGCCAGGGGGAAGCATGCGTGCTGCGCCTTTCTTCGCCCCCCAACCCCCTTATGCTGTGTCAGCAGCGGGCTGCTGGATCACCGACGCGGACGGCAGGAAGTTATCCGAAACTGCCGGACCTCGTTGCCGAGCGCCTTGCAGAAGACTGCGCTGGCAAAGGTCCACCTTGCAATGATGGAACGGGGTTTTCTGATGACGCCGAATTGCTCCGGCGCGCTCTCGACACCGATGAGCAAGACCGATGTTCAAGATTTAGCCGCCGCCCTCGTGGATGCCATTCATGAAACTTGGAAACAATCTCCGTGGGAGTAATCGAGCAAACGGTGGAAAGCGCAGTCGCGGCAACGCTTGCATCGGCGGCCTTGGAGATATGGCACGAGGTGCGAGGGGGATATCGATGACCAGGCAATCAAATGCAGAAGTTCGGCACGAAACGCCGGCCTTGACCCACTCGGAGGAAGCGTTCGCACGCGCGTTGTCGGTATTTCCCGACGGTACGAGCCGGGTAACGATCGAACGCGATCCAATTCCGAAGTACATGGAGCGAGGCGAGGGCGCTTATCTCTTTGATGTCGACGGAAACCGCTATCTTGATTTGAACGGGAATTTTACGACCCTCATCCACGGACATGCGTTCAAACCTGTCGTCGAGGCGGTCTATCGGCAGCTGGCGAGCGGCAGTTGCTTTGCCAATCCGACGAAGATGGAAATCGAGTTGGCGATTATCCTTTGCGAGCGGATTCCGAATGTCGATCGCGTTCGATTTGTAAACACCGGCACTGAAGCCGTAATGTTCGCTATCAAGGCGGCACGAGCTTTCACCGGCAAGGCAGGAATCGCCAAGTTCGAGGGAGCCTACCACGGCGCCTATGACTGGGTTGAAGTCAGCCAGTCGGCAAGCCCGGAAAACTGGGGACCTCCCGATGATCCGGTCTCGGTGCCATTGTACAAGGGTATGCCGGAAAGCGTTCTCCAAGAGACGCTTGTGCTGCGCTTCAATGACACTGAGCTGATCGAGAAGAAGCTCCAGGCCCGTGCGCATCGGATCGCGGCGGTCGTAATCGATCCGATGCCGAGCCGCGCTGGCCTGATAACGCCGAACCCGGGCTTCCTGGAGGCGCTGCATCGGCTCTGCCGCCATCACGGCGTGCTCATCATCGCTGACGAAGTGTTGAACCTGCGCCAAGGCTACCACGGCGCATCGGCGCGATACGGGCTGAAACCCGACCTGATCACTATGGGCAAGATAATCGGCGGTGGACTGCCCATCGGCGCTATCGGCGGACGCGAGGAGGTTATGCAGGTCTTCAGCGCCAAGTCCGGGCGCGCTCTCCTGCCACAGGGTGGAACGTTCTCGGCCAATCCACTATCGATTGTAGCCGGCATCGCCGCAATGCGCGCTTTGGACAAAGCAGCGTTCGCTCGCCTCGACGGGCTGGGCGACCGGCTGCGCTCTAACCTCACCGAGATCATTGCCCAACGCGACGCTCCGTTTGCAGTTACCGGAGCCGGCTCTCTGTTTCGAATTCATCCGACGCGCCGGAAACCGCGTGAGTTTAGGGACACGGCAACCAATCCAGCCCAAAACGCCGTCATAAGGACGCTCTCCCGCTTCTTTTCCCGGCACGGTGTCATTTTGCCGAATGGGGCTGCCGCGTGCCTGTCAACACCGATGGGAGAGACCGAGGTCGACAGGATTTCCGACCTGTTCCGTCTCTTCCTCCAAGAACACGCAGCAGACATCAACAATATGGAGAAACCGGAGTAATGTCCGTAGAAACTGTAGCCGAACGGATTGCAGCAGCACTGCAACGCAACAGCGTCGAGATGATTTTTGCCCAGAGCCTACCCTCAGCGGTGGTTCTGGCATGCGAAAAGATTGGAATCCGGCAGATCGCCTACCGCCAGGAAAACATGGGCGGGGCCATGGCCGATGGTTACTCTCGCATCTCGGGCAAAGTCGGCGTCGTGTGTGCCCAAAATGGGCCTGCCGCAACGTTGCTCGTACCGCCGCTATCCGAAGCGCTTAAGGCGAGTATTCCGGTGGTGGCCTTGGTGCAGGAGGTCGAACGCCACCAGCTCGACCGGAACGCATTCCAAGAACTGGACCACATCGCCCTTTTCTCGGCCTGCTCCAAATGGACGCGACGGGTGATAACGGCTGACCGGATCGAGGACTATGTCGACTCCGCGTTCATCGCTGCCGCCAGTGGCCGGCCTGGCCCAGCCGTGCTGCTGCTTCCGGCCGACCTGCTCCGCGAGAATGTTCCGGCTGGCGCGCGCGGCCGGACAGGGAAATACGGCACGTGGCCCCTTGATCCCATCCGCCCAAGCGACGAGGCGCTCGCGGCGGTGGCCAAGTTGCTCGCTCGCGCCGAGTCGCCCGTGGTGCTGGCCGGAGGCGGTGCGGTTTCGCCGGCGGCGAGCAAGGCGCTCGCCGAGCTGCAGACCATGGCCCATCTACCCGTCTTCACAACAAATATGGGCAAAGGCGCTGTCGATGAGCGCGCGCCCCTTACTTGCGGCGTCCTTGGGGCTCTGAATGGCCCAAGGTCTCTCGGCTACCGCACGCGCGCGTTAATGGATGAGGCAGATCTCGTCTTTCTCGTCGGCACTAGGACCAACCAGAACGGAACCGATAGTTGGCGTTCGATCCCTTCTACGTCGACGGTCGTACACCTCGACATCGATCCTTGCGAAATCGGCAGGAACTACGAGTCTGTCCGCCTCGTCGGAGACATAGCCAATACAATTCAAGCCCTGAGTGCCGCGCTACTGTCGGAGGACCTGTCCCATCGCTCGGCCAAAAAGGTGTCGCTTGAACGTCGCATCGCCGAAGCCTGGGAGCAATTCGAGCAGGATCGCAGCATCTTCAGCGGCAGCAACCAGACGCCGTTGAGGCCAGAACGCATCATGCGCGATCTGCAGTCGCGCATGACACCGGAAACCATCGTCGTGGCAGACGCGAGTTATTCTTCAATGTGGGTCGTCGGCCAGCTCCGCACACGTCGGGGAGGGCAGCGGTTCATCGCTCCGCGCGGCATGGCAGGTCTGGGATGGGGCTTGCCACTCGGCATGGGCGCCAAGCTGGCAAGACCCGACAGTCCTGTTGTCGTACTCGTCGGAGACGGCGGGTTCGCCCATAGCTGGGGAGAACTGGAAACGCTCGTGCGGTCCGAAATCAACCTCGCGGTGATCGTGCTCAACAACGGCGTGCTCGGCTTCCAAAAAGATGCCGAGACCGTAAAATTCGGCGGCTATACGACAGCCTGTCACTTCGCCCCCGTCGACCATGCTGCTCTGGCCAAGGCCTGCGGCTGCGAAGCGATCACAGTCAAAAATCCGGGCGACATTGGGTCTGCCCTTGACCGCGCTCTGTCCTCGAAGACGCCGGTGCTCATCGAAGTCATCACCGATCCTGATGCGCACCCACCGATCTCCCTTTTCACGGGCGCCCTTGGCGAACCATCGGAACTGGTATGACGACGGCGCCTTTCACGAAGGTTGCCGTTGTCTCAGGAGGCTCGTCGGGAATTGGTTTGGCCTGTGTTCGCCAACTGCGCATCGCCGGTTGGGACGTGGCCTTTTTCAGCCAGAACGCGGATACCACGCGAGCTGCTGAGCAGGCGGTTCGCAAGGAAATATCGTCCGGGGGCCGCCTGCTAGCCGGCCCCGCCAACCTCCGGGATCATGCGTCCGTTCCTGACTTCTTCATGCGGATCCATTCGTTGGAGCGATCATCGACGTGAACGGAGGGAGTTCGCTCCCCGCATGAGCCACTATCACCCCGACCAAGGTTGGAATCACATGATTATGCCTGACATTGAACTGGCGAAGCGCGCTGCTGGCGAAATCGCTGACCGCACCAAGACAATCAAGAGGTCCGAATCGCGAGAGTGCTGGTCGGCGCAATGCCTCGTGGATGGCGAATGGGTGGGTGAGCCTGAATTGTCGGTGCTCAATCCCTCCACCAACGAAGAAATTGCGAAGGTTCCCGACTTCGGCGGGGCAGAAACTGCGAAGGCCATTGCTGCGGCTAAGCGCGCCTTCCCGGCTTGGGCAGGGCTCCTCGCCAAGGAACGATCGACGACTCTTCGCCGATGGCATGATCTCGTGGTGGAACATGCCGACGAGTTGGCTGGGAAACTAACCAGTGAACAGGGCAAACCGTTGTCTGAAGCCAAGGGCGAGGTCCTCTACGCGGCCTCCTTTTTGGAATTCTACGCCGAAGAAGCAAAGCGGATCTATGGCGAGACAATTCCAAGCCACATCCAGGACGGCCGCATTGTGGTGATCCGTCAGCCAGCGGGCGTCGTTGCCGCAATCACGCCCTGGAACTTTCCGGCGGCGATGATAACCCGCAAAGTTGGCCCGGCCCTGGCGGCTGGCTGCACGGTCATCGTCAAACCTGCGCTGGAAACACCGCTCACGGCATTAGCCATTGCTGCCCTCGGTCAGGAGGCGGGTCTGCCGCCCGGCGTCCTCAATGTCGTCACGGGAAACGCCCACGCGATCGGAAAGGCACTCTGCGACAGCCCGGATGTCCGCGTGCTGAGTTTCACCGGTTCCACGGCGGTCGGGAAGCTCCTGATGGCGCAGTGCGCGCCTACCGTGAAGAAACTCGCGCTCGAGTTGGGTGGCAACGCTCCCTTCATCGTCTTCGATGACGCCGACATCGACGCGGCTGTCGCTGGGGCCATGGCATCGAAATTCCGCAATATGGGCCAGACCTGTGTGTGCGCAAACCGCATCTATGTCCAAGATTCCATTTACGATGCGTTTGCCGACAAGCTCGCGACTGAAGTTGCGCGGCTCAAGGTCGGCGACGGCATGGCCGAAGGCATTGGCCAGGGACCATTGATAAGCGCGGCCGCGGTTGCGAAGGTGGAGCAGCATATTGCCGACGCAGTGGCGAAGGGTGCGCGCATACTTACAGGGGGCACTCGTCACGAGCTAGGTGGCACCTTCTACAAGCCGACGGTGCTCTCCGACGTCACCCAGTCGATGAAGGTTGCCCGAGAAGAGACGTTCGGACCGCTTGCCCCGCTGTTCCGATTCAGCGGCGAGGAAGACATGATCGCCATGGCGAACGACACCGAGTTCGGCCTCGCCGCCTACTTCTATTCACGCGATATCGGCCGCATATGGCGCGTCGCAGAGGCCCTCGAGTACGGTATGGTCGCGATCAACAGCGGGCGTCTCTCGACCGAGCTCGCTCCCTTCGGAGGCATTAAGCAGTCGGGCATCGGTCGCGAAGGATCCCGTCACGGCATCGAAGAGTACACGGAACTGAAGTTCATGCTCATGGCAGGCATCTAGAGCACGTCCTGTGATCGATGAATCGATTGTGATGTGACGGCTGCGTTTTGTGCTGATTCAACATCCACCTCGATGGAGGTTGACGATGGGAAGAGAATTTAGCGTGGATCTTCGGTCGCGGGTCTTGAAGGCTTCGGACGAGGGCATGTCGGCGCGGCAAGCGACAGCGCGGTTCGGCGTGGGAGTGTCCAGCGCGATCCGCTGGATTGCGCGGGCGAAGATCGGCGAACTGGCGCCACGCCCGCAGGGCCGCCGCTACGCCTCCAGCCTCGATGCGCATGAAGCCTTCATCGTCGGGCTGATCGAGGAGCGCAAGGACATCACGCTGAACGAGATGGTGGAGCGGCTCGTCGCCGAGCAGTCGGTGCGGATCAGCCGCAGCGCCTTGAGCGCCTGGCTTCGCGGCCACGGCTGGACATTCAAAAAAAATCCGCGCACGCACTGGAGCAGGATCGCCCCGACATTCTGAAGCGGCGCCGGGACTGGTTCGACGGCCAGCTCGACCTCGATCCGGCGAAGCTCGTGTTCATCGATGAGAGTGTGCTGCAGAGCAGCGGAAGGAGTTCAATATGAACTAAGACCGTAGCGTAAAGCTGCGTGAATGATGGGGGACGGCCCTCCGGGATCGGCTTTCAGGAGCAGGTCTCAAACCAGTCCAAGCTGCTGCGGTAAAGAGCCGTGGTGGTGAGCGTTGGATGAAAAGTTCGGACGAGATCCGAGCAGGTGGGTGTCCGAAAGACGAACGAAAGTGAACCCTTCGAAGACGCGTCGTTATGAACGTAAGTGTCGCCGAAACCAGGACCGTCTCGTCATCCTGGGACAAGTCCGCCGGGTGCCTGATGACAGGGCGGGCGGCGACCGGCGTTGAGGGGGCGTGAGTCGGACAAAGGCATTCGCGCGGAACTGCAGGAACCAGGCTCCTGATGCAAAGGGAGAAGCTCAAGCGGGCCAAACCGCAAGGCGAGAGTACCGATGCAGGAGACTGGGGCGGATCGGCCCGTATGAGCGTTGAAGGCCCTGTAATGGGGCCGGAGCAAAGGGGCCGGATCAGGTGGTCGTATTGTTTGGAACAACTGGAAACAGGATGACTTCAGAAGATACGACAGACAAGCCGTTTCGAATTGCGAAACGACAAGTGTACGAAGCTTACAAAGCGATCAAAGCCAACCAGGGCGCAGCCGGGGTGGACGGGCAGACCCTGGAGGTGTTCGAGAAGGACCTTGCAGGAAACCTCTACAAGGTCTGGAATCGGTGTCCTCAGGGACGTACTTCCCACCCCCGGTTCGCGCTGTCTCCATTCCGAAGAAGAGTGGGGGCGAAAGGGTTTTGGGTGTGCCCACCGTCGGCGATCGGATCGCACAGATGGTGGTCAAGCAGATGATTGAGCCGGATTTGGATATTCTCTTTCTTCCAGACTCCTACGGCTACAGGCCGGGAAAATCGGCTCTGGATGCAGTTGGCGTCACGCGTCAGCGATGCTGGAAGCATGACTGGGTTCTGGAATTCGACGTCAAAGGGCTGTTTGACAATCTTCCGCACGATCTCCTGCTGAAGGTGGTCAGAAAGCGCGTCACATGCAAGTGGGCTCTGCTCTACATCGAAAGATGGCTGGCAGCGCCGATGGAATGGAGAAGAACGGGGAAGTCGTCGAGCGCACACGCGGTACCCCGCAAGGGGGCGTTGTCAGCCCGATCTTGTCGAATCTCTTCATGCACTATGCTTTTGATCTGTGGATGACCCGGACGCATCCTGACCTTCCATGGTGTCGATATGCGGACCGATGGCCTTGTGCATTGCCGGAATGAGCAGCAGGCAGAAGCCCTCAAGGCGGAGCTTGGTGCTCGACTGGCAGCATGCGGGCTTCAAATGCATCCGACAAAGACCAAGATCGTCTATTGCAAAGACCAAAGGCGCAGGGGGAATACCCGAATGTCGTGTTCGACTTCCTCGGGTATCAGTTCCGGCCGCGACGCGTGGCGAACACACGGCGCGAGATGAGTTCTTCTGTGGTTACACGCCTGCGGCCAGCCCAACGGCAATGAAGTCGATGCGGGCCACGATCAAAAGCTTGAACATCCCGCGGCAGACGCCGGGGACGCTGGCTGAAATCGCCCAACAGCTCAATCCACTCCTTCGCGGATGGATAGCCTATTATGGCCGCTACAGCCGTTCGGCCCTGTCCACTCTGGCTGATTACGTCAACCGGAAGCTCAGGGCGTGGATCATGCGGAAGTTCAAGCGCTTTCAGTCCCATAAGACGCGTGCCAGCCTCTTCGTGAGAAAGCTGGCGCGGGAAAATCCAGGACTGTTTGTGCACTGGAAGGCGTTCGGAACGAATACGTTTGCCTGATGGGAGCGGTGTGAATCGAGAGGTTCACGCACCGTTCTGCGAGAGGCCGGCAGGTGAAATCCCTCCGGCCTACTCACCCCGGCCTCTCCACAAAGATGGCCCGCATGCGTGGAAGAGCGCCGCGCGGCGAGCGCTGCCGGGCCGGCGTGCCGCATGGCCACTGGAAGACCACGACCTTCACCGGAGCGCTACGGCTGACGGGCATGACTGCGCCCTTCGTCTACGACGGCGCCATGAACGGCAACGTGTTGTGGCCTATGTCGAGCAGGTGTTGGTCCCGACATTGTCGGAGGGCGACGTAGTTGTCATGGACAACCTGCCCGCCCATAAGGCCGCCGGCGTGCGCGACGCGATTGAGGCCGCAGGCGCGAGCCTGCTCTACCTGCCGCCCTACAGTCCCGACTTCAATCCGATTGAGAACGCCTTCGCCAAACTCAAGGCGCTGCTGCGAGCAAAGGCCGAGAGAACCATCAAGGCTTTGTGGGACGCGGTCGGCGCGGTCACGGTGGGCCATTCTCCGAACGCCCAGGTTTGTGGTGACGATGATTGAGGTGCGCTCGTAAAGCCGGCTGATTAGATGGAAGAGCAATTGCCCGCCGGCCTGGGCGAACGGCAGATAGCCGAGTTCGTCGAGCACGACGAAGTCGAGGCGGGTGAGGTAGTCGACGACGTTGAAGAACCGACCGCGCGAGCCATTGCGGATCAGGGCACGGGCAAGGGCAATCGCCAGATGCGACTTGCCGGTGCCGGTGCCGCCGATGAGCGCCGCGTTGCGCTGGTCGGCGACGAACGCGCCGTTGGCAAGGTCCGGACCAGCACCTCGTTGACCGGCGTGCCGTCGAAGTCGAACTCCTCGATGTCCTTGGCGAGCGGCAACTTGGCGACGGTGAGCTGGTATTTGATGGAGCGAGCCTGCTTCTCCGCAATCTCGGCCGACAGGAGATCACCGACGATCCTCGGCGGCTCGTGCTGGCGCTTGATACCCGTTGCCATGACCATGTCGTAGGCGCTGCGCATGCCATAAGCTTCAGCGTCCCCATCAGTTCCAGAACCTGCGTGCGTTCCATCAGCTTGCCCTCCTGAGGCTGTCGTAGCGGGCGCAGTCGGCAACCGGCTCATGCTGCAGGCGGAGCGCGTCCGTGGTGACGGCCGGCGCCGGATCGCGCTGCCGTGCAAGGATGTTGATGATGACAGCTGACGAGCAGGCGTTCTGGTCGAGCGCCTCCTGGCAGGCCGCCTCGACCGCGTCGAGGCCGTCACTGAGAACGGTAGCCAGAATCGCCACCATCTGCCGGTCGCCATCGTCCGCGGACTTCAATCTGCGCCGGAACCGTTCCATTGCCGATGGCAGAACCCAGCCCTGGAACGGCGCCCCGTTGCGCACGCTCCGGGCTTGCGGGCAAGCACAGGGACGTAATTCCAGGGATCGTAGATCGTGTCGCCGCCGCCCGAAGGAGCGGGCATATTCGGCGACGACCACGCCGTCCTGGCGGATGACGATCTTGCCGGCATAGGCATGGATCTCGACTGGGCGGCCGACGCGGTCGAAAGCACCGAGTATTTGTTGTTGTCGAAGCGAACCGTGCAGGTCTTCGGCACCGAGGCGGGAACCGTGTGGAATCCATCGAAGGGCCCACGATATTCGACAAGCTTGCCACGTTCTTCCTCGAACACGTTCCAGATCGTGCGCTCCGGCCGGTCGATTTGACGATGGGCTTCGTGTAGGCGATGCATTTGTCGAGAAGCCAGGCGTGGAGCTCATCATAGGTCTTGAAGCGCAGGCGCGGTGCGAAGAAGCGCTCGCGCACCAGACCGACCTGGTTCTCGACCTGCCCCTTCTCCCAGCCCGACGCCGGCGTGCAGGCGACCGGCTGCACCAGATAGTGGCTGCACATCTGCAGGAAG
The DNA here is from genome assembly GCF_040318075.1 of Mesorhizobium sp. M1328. Taxonomy (NCBI): domain Bacteria; kingdom Pseudomonadati; phylum Pseudomonadota; class Alphaproteobacteria; order Hyphomicrobiales; family Phyllobacteriaceae; genus Mesorhizobium; species Mesorhizobium sp. M1328. The sequence continues at coordinate 19,387 of NZ_JAMYLO010000035.1, forward strand.
CGGCGATTGTATTGCCGGTCTTTGCCGACGAACACCGTCTCCACCGCCGTCTTCATGGTGTCGTAGATGCCTCGCATGCAGGCGCCACCGAAGAAGGCAAACGCCCGATCGTGGGCGTCGAACACCATCTCCTGCGTCTCGCGTGGATAGGCCCTCACGAACATCATGCGTCTGTGGCAGAGCCGGACATAGGCGACCTTTACGGTCACCGTTACGCCGTTGATCAGAACGATCTCGTGGCTCCAGTCGAACTGGTAGGCCTCTCCGGCGCGAAGAACAGCGGCACACAGGCGTCCGCCGTTGCCGATCCTTGCTCCTTCGCCCAGCCCTTCGCGTGTCGACGGACCGCATCGTAGCTGCGTTCATAGCCGAGCCCGCGAAGCTCCTCGTAAATCCGGATCAGCGTCAGCCGCTTGCGCGCCGCCTTGCCGTGGTTGCCACTTAAAAGCCCGTCGAGCTGATCCTGCCAGGGGCCGATCTTCGGCATCGGCTGATGCTCACGCTCGTACGGCCATCATGGAAGCAGGATGCGAGCTTGCTCGCCTGGCTCAATACGCTCTGAGTTAATGCGAAGGAATTTTGAGCGGAAACGCCGACAATCAGCCGATCTGCGCACGTTCCTTCGGATTATGACCATCTGACGATTTATCAAGCGGCAGAAGAACGACGCAGCGGATGCGGAGGCCATCGTCGAGGCGGTGCAACGGCCAGCGATGCGCTTCATCGAGCCCAAGACCCAACAGCAGCAATCCCGGGCCATCGTGTTTCGCACCTGCGAGCAGCTGGTCAATCAGCGCATCGAGTTGGTCAACGCCTTACCGCAATTGCTTCGCTCACACCCAAGGCGATGCAATCAACGCCATCCTGGCCGCAGCGGCTACAACTTCTCCCTCCTGTTCAGGTCGCTGAAGGCGTTTTTGGGGCTCTTGATCGCCGCATTTCAGACCCGCCGAAGCAGCTCGTCGCTTCAACTCAATTGTTCACGCTCGACGCAGTCGGCCCACGGGCACCGATCCTCGTCAAGGCGCGGCCGAACGCGCGTTGTTCGCTGGATTTTGTGCTCGACCAGTTCGCCTGGGTCCGGCGCTGCCGCGTGCTTGACACCGTCAACGATGTGACACGCGAGTGCCTAGCCGCGATAACCCGACACCTCATTCACAGGTGCCTCCGCGTCGCGCGCGATCGGACGGAGTTGATTGCTAGCCGCGGCAACTCGGGCATTGATCGTCTCCGATCATGGCACCGAGTCCACCTCGAACGCTATCCTCGTTTGGTCGAAGGATCATCGCGTGGGATGGTATCATATAGCACCAGGCAAGCCGATTGCCTACATCGAGAGCTTTAACGGCCGGATGCGCGGCGAGCTCCTTGAACGAGAGCCTCTTCTTCGGCCTCGTCCATGCCCCCTGAGCCATGACAGACTGAGCGGAGGATTACAAATATCAGACCCCGGCAGTCTATGCCGGAATCATCACCGCAACCGGCTCCGACGCTGCGCTGATTGAAGGCTCCGCGCCTTCGCCGGTTGCTCAACGTGCGCCCTACGGCGTAACGGAAAGGGCCGAGACTCTCATCGCCGCCGGAGGAAAGTTCAGTGGTATGTCGGCGCTTCTTAGAATTCGATAATTCCGAAGTTTACGGCTTTTATAGCAGCGACCGTTCTGCTCGCAGTATCCATTTTTCGCATTACGTTTTTTATGTGGAAATTGACGGTGTTTACGGAAATTCCTAAAATTTGTCCTATTTCCCACGACGATTTCCCTCTCGCTGTCCACAGAATACACTCTTTTTCTCTTGGAGAAAGGTCAGGAGCTTCCTCGCACCCATTCACATTCGCGAACTTCGCCACTCTCAAATGGAAATGAAACGCAGCAAGTTCCAAGTATGTGACTACTCTATTTTGGAATTCGCGGTCCCGGGGTTGAGCAAAGCTCATGATCGCAAAGTTGCTATCAGGGCCGTGCAATGAAACGCTGATGCCTGACCTTAAGCCGAACGTCGCAGCCTCATCGAAAACGCGCCGTTCGTCTTCAGTCGTGCTTGCGTCGTTGTACACCTCACTCCATCGAAAGGCGCCTGCGCGCTTTCGACTCGTCTTGATGATGGGGTCAATTCTATCATAACTCATTTCGAAATAGCGCTCCTGCCATTCATCCGGATAATTCAGCATAACCTCTGGATTGCGTCGAACCGGCTTTGAAATTCTTTGGTCAGGTGCAAGAGAGCCATAAGAGATCCACGGGCAATCAAAATTCAGGGCAAAAGCAGATAACAGGTCGAACAACTGCTCGGATTGAGCAACGCCATCAGTCTGGTCGAGAAATCGGCCGAATTCGACCGCAAACGCCTTTCCGGCCGCCGCCGGGACATGCATCGACGGGACCAAATAGAACTGGTCGGACACGCTGGTTGCCAGCCGTCGAAGCTGGGGAACCGCAGTCATCGGCCGACGTTCCATAGTCTCGACTCCGTAGGCATCTTGCGCCGGATGTTGTCACTGGTGGACAAAGCTGCCGGCTCTAAGGCGGCAGCTCTGCGCGCCGTTCTCGGCCGGCATCTCTCGGCCGGCATCACCAAAGCTTAACATGCCCCCGCGGTGCGCGAGGTTATGATTGAGTTAAATGGGGTTACGAAGGCTTCTCTGAAGGTATAACCTCCTGAATAATGTGTTCACAAATTGAAATCGCATGTCATGTGGCTTCGGCCCGGCGGATTCCGGGTCGCTGTCGACGATGCGCTGTGGTAGGTCCGGCACAGCTAGGCGTAGAGGCCGTCATACGCATGCAGCGTCACGTAGCTGATGCCGGGATGGAGCGTCTGATACAGGCTGACGCTACTGTTTTGCATCCCTAGCAGGCCGTTGAAGAAGTCAGGCTCTTTCGCAAACGAAGCCGGAATCGTCGGCGTTGTGGATGTAGAAGTGGCTGACGAGGCGACCTGCAGTGCCAAAG
>NZ_JAMYLO010000036.1:0-21166 GCF_040318075.1 Mesorhizobium sp. M1328
TACGAGATCTTGGCAGCGACGTAGATGAGCCCCCAGGAAAACGTCAGCCCGACCATGATGGCGGCTGCCGCCAGATCGACCGCGTCACGGCGGTCGAGGGTTTCTGTGGCGACGCCCACCAGCGCTAGTCCTCGGCACTCTGCTCGTCAAAGCCGAGCAGGTTCCAGCTCTGGCGCATATGCGGCGGCATCGGGGCGGTGACGTCGACAAAACCCTTGTCGGGATGCGGGATGACGATGCGGCGCGCGTGCAGATGCAGCCGGTTCTGCATGCCGCCGGGAAAATCCCAGTTGGTGTCGGCCTCGAAATATTTGGGGTCGCCGATGATCGGGCAACCGATATGGGCGGCATGGACGCGAAGCTGGTGGGTACGCCCGGTATAGGGTTCCATCTCCAGCCAGGACAGGGTCTGCGCCGCCCGCTCGACGATGCGGTAATAGGAGACGGCGTGATCGGCGCCCTTTTCGCCATGCTTGGCGATGCGCACACGATCGCCGTCGGGCGTCGGTTCCTTGATCAGCCAGGTCGAGATCTTATCCTCGCGCTTCGGCGGCACGCCCTTGACCAGCGCCCAGTAGGTTTTCTTCGTCTCACGCGCCCGGAACGCCTCGGCGAGTTTCATGGCGGCGAGCCTTGTACGGGCGACAACCAGCACACCCGACGTGTCGCGGTCGAGCCGGTGCACCAGGCGCGGCTTCTCGCCCTTCTGGTTGCGCCAGGCTTCCAGCATGTCGTCGACATTGCGGGTGACTCCCGAGCCGCCCTGGACCGCCAGGCCGGCCGGCTTGTTGAAGACGAAGACCTTCGGGTCCTCATGGATCAGCATCTTGGCCAAGACATCGGCGTCGCCCTGGTTGCGGATCGAATGGCCTGTCAGCGGGCTTTCGCCTTTCTTGTCGACTTCGAGCGGCGGCACTCGGACCGTCTGGCCGGCTTCGACGCGTGTATCGGCCTTCACCCTGCCGCCGTCGACGCGGATCTGGCCGGAACGCAGCAGCTTCTGGAGATGACCGAAACCGAGACCGGGGAAATGGGTCTTGAACCAGCGGTCGAGCCGCATGCCCGCCTCGCCGGTATCCACAGTGATCTGTTCAACGCCTGCCATGATTCCAATCGCCGTTTTGCGAACATGCAACGGCATTCGCCGGCACCCGCAATCTCACTCGGTTATTCGTTGTCGGTTCCATATTGCAGAACCTGAACTTTCTCCAGCGTAATCAAACCACTTGTCATGATTGTTTCAAGCACGGGCAGGAAAGCGGCCAATTTTTCCTCGCTATCGACGATCTCGATGACGAGTGGCAGATCCTCCGATAGGCGGAGGATCTTCGTGGTGTGAAGCCGGCTGGAATGGCCGAACCCCATCGCGCCGCGCAGGACGGTCGCACCGGCGATCTGCATTTCGCGGGCCCTCAGCACGATGACCTCATACAGCGGACGGCCATCTGCCTTGTCGTTTTCGCCGATAAATATGCGCAGCAATTGTGCCTGTGTTGGTATCTTCATTGCCTGGACCCTCTCAGCCGGTTGAGGCGCACTGCAAAGATGTGGCCAAGCCAGACGGCGGCAAGCCACGCCACCACGGAGATCGCGATATTGAGTCCCGCCGCCACAAGCCTCCCGTCTTGCGCGAGGGTGAGTGTTTCAAGGCTGAAAGCGGAGAAGGTCGTCAGGCCGCCGCAGAAGCCGGCCGTGAAGAACTGGCGCTGCAGCGGACCGGCGAAGACGCGTCCATCCGGTCCCGTCAATGTCGCGTAGAAGCCGATGAGGAATGAGCCGACGATGTTCACGAGGAGCGTGCCGAAGGGAAATCCAGCGCCCCACAGGGCAGTGCTCGTCGATGAGGCAAGCGCCCGCAGCACACCGCCGATCATGCTGCCTGCGGCTACTGTCGCATAGAGCCGAACCGTTTCGTTGGTTCTGCGCCAACCACTGAGGCGCCCGCCACGCCCTGCCGCGGCAGTGTCCGTCCCGTCGTGGCGGAGCTTCCGCGGGCCGCTCACGGCGCGCCGCTGCCAGTCAGAAGACTTCCCGCTGCAAAGCCCAGCGTCACGCCGCCGAGGCTCAGGAAAACCGAAAGCAGCACATTGCCGCCGGCGCGCAGCCATTCGCCGTCGCGCGCCAGCGCCAGCGTCTGCAGGCTGAAGGAAGAGACCGTGGTGTAGCAGCCGAGGCCGCCGGTAACGGCAAAGGCCCAGATGGCGGGCATGCCGTCGCGCGCCACCGCATGCGCAACGACTCCGATTGCAAACGCTCCCGAGACATTGACGGCCATCGTGCCCCAGGGAAAGGTCTCGCCGACCCGACGGGCGACGAAGCCGGATAGGAAGAAGCGGGCCATTGCACCGATCGCGCCACCAAGGCAGACAAGCAACAGATGATACATCGTGCTTCCTCGCGCCGGTCACACCACGGTGTCAGGCGGCTCCGGCCTTCTTCGGCTTGCTGGAGCCGATCATCTTCCAGTTCTTGTAGAACATAGCATTGATGCGCTCGACGCTGACCGAAACGATGGCGAGAAGAGCGGCGATCAGGCCGGGGAATGGCGATGGCCGGATGATGTCCATGAACACGCAGTAGCGGCGCCCGTCATACTCGTTGACCGAGCGATGCAGCAGCGTGTCGTCGAAGATGAACAGCGGGTTTTCGTGCCAGTAATTCTTGGCGTTGCCACACTGGACGAACACTTCCGATTTCACCGGGATGAGGTTGTAGAGAATGCGCAGGCTGAGCCGGAGCGGGCCAAAGTGCCAGGAAGTCGATTCCCTGCCGCTGAATACAGAGACGGCAATCGTCTTGATGTATTTGAAATCCTTGTTGAATTCGGCGACGTTGTCTATTTTGTGCTTGCCATACCACTGATAGACATACATGCCGCGCCGGCCGCTGCCGAAATTGGCGTCGATGTCGGCGATGATCTCGTCCTTGCGTGCCTTGAAGACATCCAGGACCTCGTTGACCTCGCGCTGGTAGTCCGGAGGAAACTGGTCCAATTTCCAGACACCGCGGTTTCTATAGCACAGCAGATCCACCAGCAGATTGAAGGGCGAAAGCAGCCAGGTGAAGATGCCGTTGCCCAGGAAATAACCACTGAACAGCGCCCAATTCTTGTTGTCGTTGCGCAACACGTCGATCAGGCCGAGGACGATGAAAATCGTCGTCAGAATGGGAATGAAATAGAAGCCGAGCGCCAGCAGCGGGATCGCTATGGCGAACTTCCGAAGGGTTTTGCGAGATTTTTTTGTCATTTTTCCACGCGCCAGGCGCGATTCCGTTCTGAATATCGTCGGTACGTTCTGGCCTGTCCGCCGGCCGAAGGCGCATCTTGATAGGGTTTTTTATCCCGCCAGACAACGGCGATCACACCAGTGTGCGATCGGCGACTATTTTTCCCGCTCGCTGCGCAGCTTCGCCCAATAGTCCAGCCGCTTCCTGATATCGCGCTCGAAGCCGCGCTCGGGCGGGTCGTAGAATGTCTGCCTTCCCATCTTCTCCGGAAAATAGTCCTGGCCGGAAAAAGCGTCGGGCTCGTCGTGGTCATAGCGATAGCCGGCGCCGTAATCTTCCTGTTTCATCAGCTTGGTCGGCGCATTGAGAATGTGCTTGGGCGGCAGCAGCGAACCGAATTCCTTCGCCGCCTGTGTGGCGGCCTTGAACGCGGTATAGACTGCATTGGATTTCGGCGCGGTGGCGAGATAGACGGTCGCCTCGGCGAAGGCCAGTTCGCCCTCGGGCGAGCCCAGATAGTCGTAGGCGTCCTTGGCGGCGTTGGCGACGACGAGCGCCTGCGGGTCGGCCAGCCCGATATCCTCCATCGCCATGCGCACCAGCCGGCGCCCGAGATAAAGCGGATCTTCGCCGGCGTCGAACATGCGGGCGAGATAGTAGAGTGCCGCGTCGGGGTCGGAGCCGCGCACCGATTTGTGCAAGGCTGAGATCAAATTGTAGTGGCCGTCCTGGCCCTTGTCGTAGATCGGTGCGCGGCGCTGGACGATGCGCTGCAGGGCCTCGGCGCCGAACACCTCCTTTGATTTCGCTGCGCGCCAGACCTCTTCGGCGAGCGTCAGCGCCGCGCGGCCGTCGCCGTCGCTCATGCGGATGAGCATCGCCCGCGCGTCTTCATCGAGCGGCATCGCCCTACCCTCTGCCTCCTCGGCCCGCGCCAGCAGCTTGGCGATGCTGTCCTCGCCGAGCGAGTGAAAGACCAGCACACGCGCGCGCGACAACAGCGCGGCGTTAAGCTCGAAGGATGGATTCTCCGTGGTGGCGCCGACCAGCACGACGGTGCCGTCTTCCATCACGGGCAGAAAACTGTCCTGCTGGGCGCGGTTGAAGCGATGGATCTCGTCGACGAACAGCAGTGTCTGGCGGCCGTTGGAGCGGCGCAGCTTCGCTGCCTCGAACACTTTCTTCAGGTCGGCAACGCCGGAAAACACCGCCGAGATCTGTTCGAAGGCGAGGCTTGTCTCGCCGGCAAGCAGCCGTGCGACCGTGGTCTTGCCGGTGCCGGGCGGGCCCCAGAAGATCATCGAGCCGAGCGAGCCGGAGCCGATCAGCCGCGTCAGCGCGCCGTCGGGTCCGGTCAGATGCTCCTGGCCGACGACCTCGCCGAGATTCTTCGGGCGCAGACGGTCCGCCAGCGGCCTGCCGGGCGGCGTCTTTTCCGGTTCATCGACACTGAACAGATCGGCCATGCAACTTCTTCTGCCTGGAGCCCGATCATGCTGACGGTCGGGCTCAGTAACGCAACACCTGGCGCAGTATCTGCCCGCCGCGCTCGACGGTAAAGCGCCACCAGCGCGTATCCTGCTGGGCTACCTGTTCCAGGGTCGCCGCCTTGTCGATCGTCAGGCCATTGACCTCACGCACGATGTCCCCTGGCTGGAAGCCAAAATCGGCAGCGGGCGAATCGCGGTTGATGTCGACCACGGTTACGCCTTTGACATCGGTGCGCAGACCGAGCCGTTGGGCAAGCCGTGGCGACAGTTCGGCAATCTTGGCACCGGAAAACGGGCTGCGGCCGCGCAATGTGAGTTCCGCAGCTTTGGCGCCCTCAGGCGGCCGTTCCAACGCGATGTCCATCGTCGCTTGCTGACCCTTGCTCAGAACGCCGAAGCTGGCATTCGTACCAATCGACAGCGTCGCCATCCGGTAGTCCAGCGCCCCGACGCTCTCGACCGGCCTGCCATTGAGCGACAGCACCACGTCGCCAGGCTTGAGCCCTGCCTTGGCAGCAGGTCCCGCCTCTTCGACCGAAGAAACCAGCGCGCCGGTCGGTTTGTCCATGCCGAGCGATTCGGCAATCTGCGGCGTCACCGCCTCGAACTCGGCACCGGCATACGGCCGCTCGAAGAAGTCGAGCCCGGCCTTGGCCGCATCGGCGAAAGCGCGAACCATGTTCGAAGGGATGGCAAAGCCGATGCCGATCGAGCCGCCGCTACGGCTATAGATCGCCGTGTTGATGCCGATCAGTTGCCCTCCCATGTTGACCAGCGCGCCACCGGAATTGCCGGGATTGATGGCGGCGTCGGTCTGGATGAAGAAGCTGGAATCGGAGACGCCGATATGGCTGCGCGCAACCGCCGAAATGATGCCGCTGGTGGTGGTCTGGCCGACACCGAACGGATTGCCAATCGCCAGCACTAGGTCGCCGACCTCGAGCGCGTCGGAATCGCCGATAGCGATCACCGGGAACGGCTTGTCAGAAGAAATCTTGAGCACGGCGAGGTCGAGCGTCTCATCCTTGAGCAGCACCTTGCTGTCGAATTCGCGCCCGTCGGCGGTCGCGACCTTGACCTGGTCAGCGTCCTTGACGACATGGAAATTGGTGACCACGACGCCGGTGGGATCAACCAGCACCCCCGAACCGAGCGAAGACTGCGCGCGCGGCTGCGAGCGGCCGAAGAACTCCTCGAAGAACGGATCGCCGTCAAAGGGCGACGTCACCTTGGCGGTCTGCGAGGCGTAGACATTGACCACGGCCGGGGCCGTCTGCTTGACCAGCGGCGCGAAGGACAGCTGCACCTCCTCGCGGCCGAACGGCACGCGCTTGTCGGGGCCGGAAGTGGCGTTTTCGCCTTCGACGCCATGCAGCAGATCGGTCAGCACGTCGGACAGACCGGGATCTGGCTTGGTCTCCTCCGCCAGCGCGTGCCTGGCCGCCGGCACGACGGCCAACGCCATCAAGGCGCAGATCAGAACAAGGGACAGCCGTTTAACGCGCATTCCGAATCCTCCAAGTCGGGCGCCATTGTCCTGACGATTGTGCAAAATGAAAGGCTAAGCCGCTGAAATCCGATTAATTTGGGTGGTCGCCGCAAAAACCGGTGACAAAACGCCTACCAGCCCTGCCCGGCACCTTCGGAAACAGAAAAAGGGGCCCGCAGGCCCCTTTGAACTTCTCAGGACAACCGAAGCTTATGCAGCTGCGGCTTCCTCTTCGGTGCCTTCGGCCTCGATGCGGGCGCGGTCGCCGGCGCCTTTGGCCGAGGTGTCGCGGTCGACGAACTCGATGACCGCCATTGCCGCATTGTCACCGTGGCGAAAGCCGGCCTTCATGATGCGCAGATAGCCGCCATTGCGAGTGGCATAACGCGGCGCGATGGTATCGAACAGGCGCTTGACGACGCCTTCATTGCCGATCTGGGCAATCACCTGCCGGCGGGCATGCAGGTCGCCGCGCTTGCCGAGCGTCACCAGCTTCTCGACGATCGGACGCAAATCCTTCGCCTTCGGCAGCGTGGTGAGGATCTGCTCGTGCTCGATAAGCGACACGGCAAGGTTGGCAAACATCGACTTGCGATGGCTTATGCTGCGGGCGAACCGGCGGCCTTTAAATCCGTGGCGCATGGCTCTTCTCCTTCATTGCGGGTTCAAGAGGCCTGAGCCTCAGTATTGATCTTCGTAACGCTTGGCGAGGTCTTCGATGTTTTCCGGCGGCCAGTCCGGCACTTCCATGCCGAGATGCAGGCCCATCGCCGCCAGGACTTCCTTGATCTCGTTCAGTGACTTGCGGCCGAAGTTCGGGGTGCGCAGCATCTCGGCTTCGGTCTTCTGGATCAGGTCGCCGATATAGACGATGTTGTCGTTCTTCAGGCAGTTGGCCGAACGCACCGAGAGCTCGAGCTCGTCGACCTTCTTGAGCAGCGCCGGGTTGAAGGCAAGCTCGGTAACCTGTTCGGCGGCGACTTCCTTCTGCGGCTCGTCGAAATTGACGAACAGGCCAAGCTGGTCCTGCAAGATGCGAGCGGCGAAGGCCACCGCGTCCTCGCCCGAGATCGAACCGTCGGTCTCGATGGTCATGGTCAGCTTGTCATAGTCGAGAACCTGGCCCTCGCGGGTGTTCTCGACCTTGTAGGAGACCTTCTTGACCGGCGAATACAGGCTGTCGACGGGGATCAGCCCGATCGGCGCGTCTTCGGCGCGGTTGCGGTCGGCCGGCACATAGCCCTTGCCGGTGTCGACGGTGAATTCCATGCGGATTTCAGCGCCTTCGTCCAGCGTGCAGATGACGTGGTCGGGATTGAGGATCTCGACGTCGCCAACCGTCTGGATGTCACCGGCGAGGACCGCGCCCGGTCCCTGCTTGCGTACGACCATGCGCTTGGGGCCGTCGCCTTCCATGCGGATGGCGATTTCCTTGATGTTCAAGACGATGTCGGTCACGTCCTCGCGCACGCCGGCGATGGACGAGAATTCATGCAGAACGCCGTCGATCTGCACGGCGGTCACAGCCGCGCCACGCAGCGAAGACAGAAGCACGCGGCGCAGCGCGTTGCCGAGGGTGAGGCCGAAGCCGCGCTCGAGCGGCTCGGCGACCAGCGTGGTCAGCGTCTTCTTCTTCGACGAGAACTCGATCTTGTTCGGCTTGATCAGTTCTTGCCAATTTTTCTGGATCATAGTGCTTTCCTTCCGTTGTCCCGCCACCATCCAATCGTGGCGGGCGACCTGGAATGCCGTGGAGGAGCGCCCTTGAGGCGCTCGCGCGGCGTTCGGTAAATTCTTTAGACGCGGCGCTTCTTGCGCGGGCGGCAGCCATTGTGCGGGATAGGCGTCACATCACGGATCGAGGTGATGGTGAAGCCGGCTGCCTGCAGCGCGCGAAGCGCCGATTCACGACCGGAGCCGGGTCCACAGACCTCGACCTCGAGCATGCGCATGCCGTGTTCCTGCGCCTTCTTGGCAACATCCTCGGCGGCCATCTGGGCAGCGAACGGGGTCGACTTGCGCGATCCCTTGAAGCCCTGGGCTCCGGCCGACGACCAGGCAATGGAATTGCCCTGCGCGTCGGTGATGGTGATCATCGTGTTGTTGAAGGTCGAGTTGACGTGGGCAACGCCCGACGAGATGTTCTTGCGTTCGCGACGGCGAACACGAGCGGCTTCCTTGGCCATGATAGTCCTTTCAGTTGATCTCTACACCGCCGTAATGCCAGCGGCTCCACCTTCGTAAGGGAGTAGGGGAATAGGGCAGTAAGGGAGTAGGGAAACGCGCAATCCAATTGGCGGCTGTTCCCTATTGCCTTACTGCCCTACTCCCTTACTGCCCTAAATTACTTCTTCTTTCCGGCAATCGACTTGGCTGGGCCCTTGCGGGTGCGCGCATTGGTGTGCGTGCGCTGACCACGAACCGGCAGCGAGCGGCGGTGACGCAGGCCGCGATAGCAGCCGAGGTCCATGAGCCGCTTGATGTTCATCGACACTTCGCGGCGCAGATCGCCCTCGACCTGGTAGTCGCGGTCGATGGTCTCGCGAATCTGCAGCACTTCCGCGTCGGTCAGCTGGTTGACGCGGCGCTCGGCCGGGATGCCGACCTTGTCGACGATCTCCTGGGCGAACTTCTTGCCAATGCCGTGAATATACTGAAGCGCAATGACGACGCGCTTGTTGGTCGGAATGTTGACGCCGGCTATACGAGCCATGTTCTTCTCTTCTCCATATAGGCCGGACGAGCCGGCGCTTCAAGTTGCCCCGCGTCCGGTGGAGGCCGGCCCTTGCGGGAGTTTCCAGTTCAAAGCGGCCTGCCTTGCCCTTGCGGACAAGCAAGCCTCATGCCTGATAGGAAGACGGGCCGCCATACCCCAGCGGACCGCTCCAGTCAAGCGCAATCGTTCGATTCTCTAGCCGGCCGCCTGGCCAACCTGCCGGGTTGTCGCCCTGAGCACCGCCTCGATCTGCTGCGTCACCGCATCGATGTCGGCCATGCCATCGACGCCCCTGAGTTTGCCCTTGGCGTAGTAGTAGCCGATCAGCGGCGAGGTTTTCTTGTAATATTCCCTCAAGCGTTCTTCGAACACCGCTGGACTGTCGTCCTTGCGCACCGGCAGGCCTGCGGCCTTGGCTTCTTCGGCGCGCTTGACGATTCGGCCAACCAGCGCCTTGTCGTCGACGACAAATTCGATGACCGCGTCGAGCTCCAGTCCGCGATCCGACAGCATTTCCTCAACGGCGTCCGCTTGCACCAGGGTTCGCGGGTATCCGTCAAGGATGAAGCCATTTGCGCAATCAGCCTGATCGATGCGCTCAGCCACGATGGCGTTGACGATAGCGTCGGACACCAGTTCGCCAGCGTCCATCACCGCCTTGGCGCGTTTGCCGACTTCGGTGCCGGCCTGAACAGCAGCACGCAGCATGTCCCCCGTGGAAAGCTGTGGGATGCCGTGTCGTTCTACCAGTCTCAGTGCTTGTGTCCCCTTGCCCGCCCCCGGCGGTCCAAGCAATATCAACCTCATCTGGCCTTTTTCCCCCCGCGCAGCTTCGACTTCTTGATCAGGCCCTCATACTGGTGCGCGATCAGGTGACCCTGAATCTGCGCCACCGTATCGAGCGTTACACTGACCACGATCAGGAGCGAAGTGCCACCAAGGTAGAACGGTACGCCAGTCGCTGAAATCAGGAACTCAGGCAGCAGACAGACCAGCACCAGATAAATGGCGCCGACGACGGTGATGCGGGTGAGCACATAGTCGATATAATCCGCAGTGCGCTCGCCCGGACGATAGCCCGGGATGAAGCCCGAATGCTTCTTGAGCTGGTCGGCGGTGTCCTTCGGATTGAAGACGATCGCCGTATAGAAGAAGGCGAAGAACACGATCATCGCCGCGTAGAAGGCCATATAGAGCGGCTGGCCGTGGCCGAGCGCCGCTAGGATGGTGCTGGCCCAGGCAGGCATGTTGGTCGTCTGTGAGAAGCCGGCAACCGTTGCCGGAAGCAGCAGCAGCGACGAGGCGAAGATCGGCGGAATGACGCCGGAGGTGTTGAGCTTAAGCGGCAGATGCGAGGTATCGCCCTGGAACATGCGATTGCCGACCTGGCGCTTGGGATACTGGATCAGCAGGCGGCGCTGCGCGCGCTCGAAGAAGACGATCAGCGCGATGACGATGATGGCCAGCACGATGATTGCCAGGATCAGGCCGGTCGACAGGGCGCCGGTGCGGCCAAGCTCCAGCGTGCCGGAGATGGCGCGCGGCAAGCCGGCGACAATGCCGGAGAAGATGATCAGCGAAATGCCGTTGCCGATGCCGCGAGCGGTGATCTGCTCGCCAAGCCACATCAGGAACATGGTGCCGCCAACCAGCGTGACGACGGTAGAGATGCGGAAGAACATGCCGGGATCGTTGACGATGCCGTTGCCGCCCTCAAGCCCGACCGAAATGCCGTAGGCCTGAACCAGCGCCAGAAGCACGGTGCCGTAGCGCGTGTACTGGTTGATGATCTTGCGGCCCTGCTCGCCTTCCTTCTTCAGCGCTTCCAGCGATGGAATGACCGAGGTCATCAGCTGCATGATGATTGAAGCGGAGATATAGGGCATGATGCCAAGGGCAAAGATCGCCATGCGCTGCACGGCGCCGCCGGCGAACATGTTGAACATGCCGAGCACGCCCTTGCTCTGCGACGAGAAGGCCTGGGCGAAAGCGTCGGGATTGATGCCGGGCAGCGGGATATAGGTGCCAAGACGGTAGACGAGCAGCGCGCCGATGGTGAACCAGATGCGCTTCTTCAGATCCTCGGCTTTGGCGAAGGCCGAAAAATTCAGATTCGAGGCTAGTTGTTCAGCAGCCGAAGCCATGCCTGATTCTCCGCTTGGTCACGCTCGATGCCCGCAGCTCAGGCGGCGCGTGTCACCGAAGCTCACGAGATAAGCTCCGGACTGCAAACATGCAAGCGGCCGCGTTGATGCGGCCGCCACATCTGTCGGATCAAAGCACGACCGAAGGCAAAACCGAATTCCACCTTTGCCGACCGTGCTTCAAATTGCCGTTACTCGGCGGCTGCCTTCTCAGGCAGCTTCACCGAGCCGCCGGCCTTTTCGATCTTCTCGATCGCGGCCTTGGAGGCTCCGGCCACGTCGAAGGCAAGCTTGGCCTTGATGTCGCCGTCCGAAAGGATGCGCACGCCGTCCTTGACCCGACGGATGACGCCGGCCGCAACCAGCGCCTCGGCCGTCACAACAGTCTTAGCGTCGAGCTTCTTGGCATCGAGCGCCGCCTGGATGCGGGCCAGCGACACGACGGTGAAGCTCTTGGCGAAGATATTGTTGAAGCCGCGCTTCGGCAGGCGGCGGTAGAGCGGCATCTGGCCACCCTCGAAGCCGTTGACGGCGACGCCGGAGCGCGCCTTCTGGCCCTTGACGCCGCGACCCGCGGTCTTGCCCGAACCGGAACCGATGCCACGGCCAAGACGCTTCTTGGAATGCGTCGCGCCGTCGTTGTCACGCAGATCGTTAAGTTTCATCTGGGTTCTCCTGCGCTTTGGCTCAGCCCTCGTCCACGACGCGGACGAGATGCTGGACGGCAGCGATCATGCCGCGCACCGAGGGCGTATCCTCAAGCGTGCGCTGCTTGTGCATCTTGTTGAGGCCGAGGCCGACCAGCGTTGCGCGCTGCTCCTTCGGCCGGCGGATCGGCGAACCGATCTGCTCGACGGTGATGGTCTTGGTTGCTTTCTTGGCCATGGTCAGATCCCTGGTCAGCGTCGACTATTCTTCAGTCGCAACGGCGGTGCCGCGGCGGGCCTGAAGGGTCGAATACTTGATGCCGCGCGCGGCAGCCACATCCTTCGGATGCATCTGGCTCTTCAGCGCGTCGAAAGTGGCGCGAACCATGTTGTAGGGGTTCGAAGAACCCATCGACTTGGCGACCACGTCATGCATGCCGAGAGTCTCGAAAACGGCGCGCATCGGGCCGCCGGCGATGATGCCGGTACCTTGCTTGGCGGCGCGCAGCAGAACACGTCCCGCGCCCCAGCGTCCCTCGACGTCATGGTGCAGCGTGCGGCCCGAGCGCAGCGGCACGAAAATCATGTCGCGCTTGGCCGATTCGGTCGCCTTGCGGATCGCCTCCGGCACTTCGCGTGCCTTGCCGTGGCCGAAGCCGACACGGCCCTTCTGGTCGCCGACGACGACGAGTGCCGCGAAGCCGAAGCGCCGGCCGCCCTTGACGACCTTGGCGACACGGTTGATGTGGACGAGCTTGTCGACCATGCCGTCGTCGCGCTCTTCGCGATCACGGCCGCGGCCGCCATCCCTACGTTCCTGTGCCATATCCTGTTCCTTGTTTTTTTCCGGAAGCACGGTTGATGATGATATCGGCACCTCTGTGGGTCGCCGGGGGCGAATTTCGTTTTTAGAAGCTCAGACCACCTTCACGGGCAGCCTCGGCCAGCGCCTTGACGCGGCCGTGGTAGATGTAGGCGCCGCGGTCGAAGACGACTTCCTTGACGCCGGCCTTCGAGGCACGCTCGGCGATCAGCTTTCCGATGGCAGCTGCGGCCACGGTGTCGGCGCCGGTCTTGAGCGAACCCTTGAGCTCCTTCTCGAGCGTCGAGGCAGCAGCGATGGTGTGGCCCTTGGCGTCGTCGATCACCTGGACGTAGATGTTCTTCGACGTGCGATGGACCGACAGGCGCGGGCGATCGCCGGCAACCTTCTTGATTTGGCGGCGGACGCGCTGAGCGCGGCGTTGGGTAGATTCTTTCGAGCCCATGATGTCAGTTCCTTGCCTTCAAAAAACGGGGGCAACCATATGCGGTAGGACAAGCCTCCCGCGACCGCTCCCCGCGGCGTTAAAATTACTTCTTCTTGCCTTCCTTGCGGACGATCTTCTCGCCAGCATAGCGAACGCCCTTGCCCTTGTAGGGCTCGGGGCTGCGATACTCGCGGATTTCGGCGGCAACCTGGCCGACCTGCTGCTTGTCGATGCCGGTCACCGTGATTTCCGTCGGCTTCGGCACCGAAATCGTCACGCCCTGCGGCGTCTCGTAGACGACGTCGTGGCTGAAGCCTAGCGCCAGCTGCAGGTTCTTGCCCTGCATGGCGGCGCGATAGCCGACGCCGGTGATCTCGAGCTTCTTTTCGAAGCCGTCCTTGACGCCCTGCAGGATGTTGACGATCTGCGTGCGCGACATGCCCCATTTGGAGCGGGCTGTCTTGGTCTGGTCGCGCGGCTGGACAGCGATCTCGCTGCCTTCCATCTTGACCAGCACTTCGTCGTTCACCACGAACTTCAGCTCGCCCTTCGGACCCTTCGCCGTCACGGTCTGGCCGTTGACGGTCGCGGTCACGCCCTGCGGCAGCGAAACGGGTTTCTTTCCAATACGAGACATTTTGTTGTCCTCGTCACTTCTCTTGTTTCAGGTCTCAGCTTTCGGGACTTGATCCCGAAAACCTGTTTCCAACCGGGTCACATACCAGATCAGAAGATCTGGCAGAGGATTTCCCCGCCGACATTCTGTTCACGCGCTTCGTGGTCGGCCATCACGCCCTTCGGCGTCGAAAGGATGGCGATGCCGAGGCCGTTGGCGACGTGCGGTATCGACTTGGCCGAAACGTAGACGCGGCGGCCGGGCTTCGAGACCCGGGCGATTTCGCGCACCACCGGCGCACCGTCGAAATACTTCAGCTCGATCTCGATTTCGGACTTGCCGTTGTCGAAGTCGGTCTGGCTGTAGTCGCGGATATAGCCTTCGGCCTTCAGCACGTCGAGGACGCGGGTGCGCAGGCGCGAAGCCGGCGTCGAAACGCTCGACTTCTTACGGCCGTACGCGTTGCGGATGCGGGTCAGCATATCGCCGAGAGGATCGCTCAATGACATGTTATGTCCTCCTTACCAGCTCGACTTGACCAGGCCCGGGATCTGGCCGTTATTGCCGAGATCACGAAGCGCGATGCGCGATACTTTGAGCTTGCGATAATAGGCACGCGGGCGTCCGGTGACTTCGCAGCGGTTGCGGATGCGGGTCTTGGCCGAGTTGCGCGGCAGCGCCGAAAGCTTCAGCTGGGCGCGGAAGCGCTCTTCCATCGGCTTGGACTGATCCATGATGATCGCCTTGAGCACCTTGCGCTTGGCAGCGAACTGGTCCGCAAGCTTGCGGCGCCTGTTGTTCTTCTCGACTGAGCTGGTCTTTGCCATTTCAGATTTTTCCTTTTCTCGCTGCCGTTACTGGCGGAAGGGGAAGTTGAAGGCCTTGAGCAATGCCCTGGCTTCGTCGTCCGTCTTCGCAGTCGTACAAACGATGACGTCCATGCCCCAGATCTGATCAACCTTGTCGTAGTTGATCTCCGGAAACACGATGTGTTCCTTGATGCCCATGGCATAGTTGCCACGGCCATCGAAGCTCTTCGGGTTGAGCCCGCGGAAGTCGCGGACGCGCGGCAGTGCGATGTTCACGAGGCGGTCGAGGAACTCGTACATGCGTTCCTTGCGCAGCGTGACCTTGGCGCCGATCGGCATCTTCTCGCGGACCTTGAAGCCGGCGATCGAGTTGCGGGCGCGGGTGACAACGGCCTTCTGGCCGGCGATCATTGCAAGGTCTTCCGCCGCGATCGAAGGCTTCTTCGAATCGCCGGTTGCCTCGCCGACGCCCATGTTCAGGACGATCTTGTCGATGCGCGGAACCTGCATTTCGTTCTCGTAGCCGAACTGCTCCTGCAGCGCCTTGCGAATGGTCTCGTTGTAGACCTGCTTGAGGCGCGGCGTGTTCTGGGCAGTTGCCTGCTTGGTTTGAGCCTTAGCCATTGATGACTTCTCCCGAGCGCTTGGCGACGCGCACCTTCTTGCCGTCCTTCTGGAAGATGAAGCCGACGCGGGTCGGCTTGCCATCCTTGGGGTCGGCCAGCGCGATGTTCGACAGCTGGATCGGCGCTTCCTTGGTGATGATCCCGCCCTCTTGGGACTGGGACTGCTTCTGGTGACGACGGATCAGGTTGACGCCGCGCACCAGCGCGGTGTCATCCTTCGGCTGCACCGAAAGGACTTCGCCCGAACGGCCCTTGTCCTTGCCGGCCAGCACGACGACCTTGTCGCCTTTTCTAATCTTTTGCATTGGTCCGGCTCCTTACAGCACTTCAGGCGCGAGCGAGATGATCTTCATGTGGTTCTTGGCGCGGAGTTCGCGCGGAACCGGTCCGAAGATACGCGTGCCGATCGGCTCTTTCTTGTTGTCGACGAGAACGGCTGCGTTCTTGTCGAAACGGATCACGCTGCCGTCCGGGCGGCGGATGTCTTTGGCCGTGCGAACCACGACCGCCTTCATCACATCGCCCTTCTTGACGCGGCCGCGCGGGATGGCTTCCTTGATCGACACCACGATGATGTCGCCCACGGAAGCGTATTTCCGCTTCGAGCCGCCCAGCACCTTGATGCACATGACACGACGGGCGCCGGAATTATCCGCGACGTCGAGGTTTGTTTGCATCTGAATCATGACTGGCCGCCTTCTTCTTTTCTAACGGGACGGGTTTCTCACCCCTCCCCGGTCTGTCCAAAATTCGTTTCGTTCGCCCTGATCAGGCCTGGTCCGAAGACACCACGACCCAGCGCTTGTCCTTGGAAATCGGCTTCGATTCCTGGATGAACACCTGATCGCCGACCTTGTGGGCGTTGTTCTCGTCGTGCGCCTTGTACTTCTTGGTCATGCGCACGGTCTTCTTCATCACGGGATGCGTGAAGCGCCGTTCGACCTTGACGACAACCGTCTTCTCGTTCTTGTCGCTGACGACGGTGCCCTGCAGAATGCGCTTTGGCATGGTTTTCGTCCTTAAGCCTGCTTGGCCGCGGACTTTTCCGCAGCGATGGTCTTGATACGCGCAATGTCCTTGCGGACCTGCCTCACGCGCGCGGTCTTCTCAAGCTGGCCAGTGGCCTTCTGGAAGCGCAGGTTGAACTGCTCCTTCTTCAGGCTGGCCAGGTCGTCGGTCAGCTGGTCCTGGGTCTTGGTCCGGATGTCTTCGGCTTTCATGATCAGCCCGTCCTTATTCTGCGATGCGCTGTACGAAGCGCGTCCTGACCGAGAGCTTGGCCGCGCCGAGACGCAGCGCCTCACGGGCGGTTTCCTCGTTGACGCCGTCGATCTCGAACATGATGCGGCCCGGCTTGACACGTGCCGCCCAGTAGTCGACCGCGCCCTTGCCCTTGCCCATACGGACTTCGGTCGGCTTCGACGTCACCGGCACGTCCGGGAAGATACGGATCCACACGCGGCCGGCACGCTTCATCTCGCGGGTGATCGCGCGGCGGGCCGCCTCGATCTCGCGCGCGGTGACGCGGTTCGGCTCAAGCGCCTTCAGCCCGAATCCACCGAAATCCAGATTGGTGCCGCCCTTGGCGGTACCGTGGATGCGGCCCTTGAACTGCTTGCGGAACTTTGTGCGCTTTGGCTGCAGCATCGTTCTAACTCCAAATTCCTAACTGTCTTACGCGTTTTCGCGACGGCGACCGCGTTCGCGCTCACCACCACCGCCATGCGCATGATCGCCCTCGGTGGCGCGGCGCTCCGAAGCCATCGGGTCGTGCTCGAGGATCTCGCCCTTGAACACCCAGACCTTGACGCCGCAGATACCGTAGGCCGTATTCGCCTCGGCCGTGCCGTAGTCGACATCGGCGCGCAGCGTATGCAGCGGCACGCGGCCTTCGCGATACCATTCCATGCGCGCGATCTCGGCGCCGCCGAGACGGCCGGCGCAGTTGATGCGGATGCCTTCGGCACCGAGGCGCATCGCCGACTGCACGGCGCGCTTCATGGCGCGGCGGAACGCGATGCGGCGCTCGAGCTGCTGAGCGATCGACTGGGCGACCAGGGTCGCGTCGATCTCCGGCTTGCGCACTTCGACGATGTTCAGATGCGTCTCTGACTTGGTCATCTCCATCAGCTTCTTGCGAAGCTTCTCGATGTCGGCGCCCTTCTTGCCGATGATCAGGCCCGGACGCGCCGCATGGATGGTGACGCGGCACTTCTTGTGCGGACGCTCGATCACGACCTTCGAGATCGCAGCCTGCTTGAGTTCCTTCTCAAGATATTTGCGGATCTTGATGTCCTCGTGCAGCAGCTTGCCGTACTCGCCTGTATTCGCGAACCAGCGCGAATCCCAGGTGCGGTTGATGCCGAGACGCAGACCGATCGGATTGACTTTCTGGCCCATTATGCGGCCTCCCCTTTTTCTTCGACTTCACGAACGACGATCGTGAGGTGCGAGAACGGCTTCTCGATACGGCTGGCGCGACCACGGCCACGGGCATGGAACCGCTTCATGACGATCGACTTGCCGACATAGGCTTCCGCCACGATCAGCGCATCGACGTCGAGGTCGTGGTTGTTTTCCGCGTTGGCGATCGCCGATTCCAGCGTCTTCTTGACCGTGCCGGAAATCCGCTTGGCCGAGAATTCGAGGTCGGAAAGCGCTGTCGCGACCTTCTTGCCGCGGATCAGCGCGGCAACCAGGTTCAGCTTCTGCGGGCTGATACGGATCGTGCGCAACACGGCGCGCGCTTCGTTGTCAGCAAGCCTGCGCGGAGCTTTGGCCTTGCCCATGATTATTTCCTCTTCGCCTTCTTATCCGCGCCGTGACCGTAATAGGTCCGGGTCGGAGCGAATTCACCGAACTTGTGACCGACCATGTCCTCGTTCACCGAGACGGGAACGTGCTTCTGGCCGTTGTAGACACCGAAGGTGAAGCCGACGAACTGCGGCAAGATGGTGGAGCGGCGGCTCCACATCTTGATCACCTCATTGCGACCACCTTCACGAACCTTGTCCACCTTCTTCAGAAGGTAGCCGTCGATGAAGGGGCCTTTCCAAATCGAACGAGTCACTTGGCGTTACCTCTTCTTAGCTCTTGCGCTGATGGCGCGAGCGCAGGATGAACTTGTCGGTCGCCTTGTTGGACCGCGTCTTCTTGCCCTTGGTCGGCTTGCCCCAGGGCGAAACCGGATGGCGGCCACCCGAGGTGCGGCCTTCGCCGCCGCCATGTGGATGGTCGACCGGGTTCATGGTCACGCCGCGATTGTGCGGACGTTTGCCACGCCACACGGTGCGGCCTGCCTTGCCGTCATTGATGTTGCCGTGGTCCGGGTTGGACACGGCACCGACAGTGGCCATGCAGGAGCCGTGGACGACACGCTGCTCGCCCGAGTTGAGGCGCAGGATCGCCATGCCCTGGTCGCGACCGACGAGCTGGCCATAACCACCGGCCGAACGGGCGACCTGAGCGCCCTTGCCGGGCTTCAGCTCGATATTATGGACGATCGTGCCGACCGGCATCGAGGCCAGCGGCATCGCATTGCCCGGCTTCACGTCGACCGATTCACCGGCCACGATCTTGTCGCCGGGAGCCAGACGCTGCGGGGCGATGATGTAGGACAGCTCGCCATCGTCATACTTGATCAGCGCGATGAAGGCGGTGCGGTTCGGATCGTACTCGATACGCTCTACCGTGCCGACGACGTCGAACTTGCGGCGCTTGAAGTCGATGATACGGTAGGTGCGCTTGTGACCGCCGCCGATGAAGCGGGCCGTGATGCGGCCGTAATTGTTGCGGCCGCCCGACTTGGTCAGGCCTTCGGTCAGGCCCTTGACGGGCTTGCCCTTGTAGAGGCCCGAGCGGTCGACGATGACCAGCTGACGGGTGCTCGGCGTTACCGGGTTGAATTTTTTCAGTGCCATTGTTCTGTCCTCGCGACCTTGCTCAGAGACCCGTCGCGACGTCGATCGACTGGCCGTCGGCCAGCGTCACAACCGCCTTCTTGACGTCGCTCTGGCGGCCGATCGTGCCGCGGAAGCGCTTGATCTTGCCCTTGCGGACAAGCGTGTTCACGGCCATCACCTTGACGCCGAACAGCGCTTCGACGGCGGCCTTGATTTCCGGCTTCGACGCCTTCTTGGCGACATTGAAGACGACCTGGTTCTGCTCGGAAGCCATGGTCGACTTTTCGGTGATCGCCGGCGAGACGATCACGTCGTAGTGACGAAGGTCGGTCATTTGAAGCGCTCCTCGAGAGCCTCGACGGCGGCCTTGGAAAGGACCAGCGTGCCGCGGCGCAGAATGTCGTAGACGTTGATGCCCTGGATGGGCAGCACGTCGATGTTCGGGATATTGGTCGCCGCCAGCTTGAAATTCTTGTCAAGCTCGGCGCCGCCGATCACCAGGGCGTTGCTCAGGCCCAGCGTCGCGAAATTCGCGATCAGTGCCTTGGTCTTGGCCTCGGTCAGCTTCAGCTCGTCGATGATGATGATCGACGCGCTCTTGGCCTTGGCCGAAAGCGCATGCTTGAGACCGAGCGCACGAACCTTCTTCGGCAGATCGTGCTCGTGGCTGCGCACAACCGGGCCGTGGGCCTTGCCGCCGCCGCGGAACTGCGGAGCGCGAGCCGAATGGTGACGGGCGCGGCCGGTACCCTTCTGCTTGTACATCTTGGCGCCGGTGCGCGCGATTTCCGCGCGACCCTTGGCCTTGTGCGTGCCCTGCTGCTTCTTGGCAAGCTGCCAGCGCACGACGCGCTGCAGGATGTCCTCGCGCGGATCAAGGCCGAAAATCTCTTCGGAGAGCTTCAACTTACCGGCGTCCTTGCCGCCAAGCGTTGTAATCTTGAGGTCCATTATTCCGCTCCCTCTGTGGCCGGGGCCTCGTTCGTGGCGGCACCATCGGTCGCAACGGCGCGGATCGCGGCGGGCTTCGGCGCATTGGCCGGAAGCGCCACCTTGGCCGCGTCGCGGACCAGGATCCATGCACCCTTCGAACCCGGGACCGCACCGCGGATCAGGATCAGGCCGCGATCGGCGTCGGTCGAGACGACCTCGACATTCTGCGTGGTGACGCGGGTATCGCCCATGTGGCCGGCCATATGCTTGCCCTTGAACACCTTGCCCGGATCCTGGCGCTGGCCGGTCGAGCCGTGTGTACGGTGCGACACCGAGTTGCCGTGCGTCGCGCGGCCGCCACCCATGTGGTGCCGCTTGATGACGCCCTGGAAGCCCTTGCCGATCGTGGTTCCCGTCACATCGACCTTCTGGCCGACGACGAAATGCTCGACGGTGATCTCGGCGCCGACATCGATCATGTTGTCGGCGGAGACGCGGAACTCGGCAACCTTGGCCTTGGGCTCGACGGAAGCGGTCGCGAAATGGCCGCGCATCGCCTTCGACGTGTTCTTCACCTTGGCAAGGCCAACGCCGAGCTGGACGGCGGTATAGCCGTTCTTCTCCTGCGTGCGCTGCGCCACGACCTGGCAGTTCTCCATCTGGAGAACAGTGACGGGAACATGTTCCCCGGCATCGTTGTAGATGCGGGTCATTCCCACCTTCTTTGCAATCACACCTGAACGCATCGGTTCAATTCCTTTAGAGTTCCCTGTCGGGGCTGTCGCCCCTCCACGCCTCTTGTTCCTTCAGAGTTCCGGGTCGCCCCGCTGACCTCTGGTTCCTTAGAGCTTGATCTCGACGTCGACACCGGCGGCCAGGTCGAGCTTCATCAAAGCATCGACCGTTTGCGGGGTCGGGTCGACGATGTCGAGCAGACGCTTGTGCGTGCGCATCTCGAACTGCTCGCGGCTCTTCTTGTCGACGTGAGGCGACCGGTTGACCGTGAACTTTTCGATCCGCGTCGGCAGCGGAATGGGGCCGCGGACGTTGGCGCCGGTGCGCTTGGCGGTCGACACGATTTCCCGTGTCGAGGCGTC
This sequence comes from Mesorhizobium sp. M1328, assembly GCF_040318075.1. Lineage (NCBI taxonomy): Bacteria > Pseudomonadati > Pseudomonadota > Alphaproteobacteria > Hyphomicrobiales > Phyllobacteriaceae > Mesorhizobium > Mesorhizobium sp. M1328. Next base: position 20,948 of record NZ_JAMYLO010000036.1, read on the forward strand.
GAGCACCCGGTGATCAAACGCCTTCAGGCGGATGCGGATATTCTGTCCGTTCATGCGTCACTTCCTTGTTCTGGCGCGGCGCGGGCAGCGCCCGCGACAGATCGGTTTAAGTCCAAATTACTCTTTGATGGTGACGACGATGCCGGCACCGACGGTGCGGCCGCCTTCACGGATGGCGAAGCGCAGCTTCTCTTCCATGGCGATCGGCACGATCAGCTC
>NZ_JAMYLO010000037.1:0-21095 GCF_040318075.1 Mesorhizobium sp. M1328
ACTACCGAAACACACGGCGCCAATTCCGCACTTTGGTTCGATTCTGACTGGAGGTCAGAAAATGAACATCAAGAGCCTTCTTCTCGGCTCCGCTGCGGCACTGGTCGCAGTTTCCGGTGCGCGCGCCGCCGACGCCGTCGTCGTCGCCGAGCCGGAACCCGCTGAATACGTCAAGATCTGCGACGTCTACGGCGCTGGCTACTTCTACATCCCCGGCACCGAAATCTGCCTGCGCATCGGCGGCTACGTCCGTTATGACATCTCCGCCGGCCAGGCTGGCTCGTTCGACGGCGCCAGGTACCAGGACCTGTCGGATGCCCTCGATGGCGAAGACAACGTCAACGACGGCTACTACAAACAGGCTCGCTTCACGCTGAGGACCTACACCGGCCAGGAAACCGAGATGGGCACCTTGAAGACCTACACCGAGACCCGCTTCAACTGGGGAACGGGTCACTATGACGACACCCTCTTTTCCAACTTTGGCAGCAGAGGCGTTTCGCTGAACTTCGCCTGGATCCAGCTCGGTGGTTTGCGCGTCGGTAAGGACGAAACGGCCTTCAATACGTTCACTGGCTACGCCGGCGACGTCATCCAGGATACGATCGTTCCCTACGGCGGCTTCGACACCAATGTCGTCCAGTACTACTTCGATGCCGGCAACGGCTTCTCGGCGGTGGCTTCGTTGGAAACCGGTGAAGGCTTTGTCGTTGACGGCGGCGCCCTCAATCTCGGTCACGACTCGATCGACAGCTATGTTCCGTATGTAGTTGGCGGCGTGAAGTACACGCAGGGCTGGGGATCCATCAGCGGTGTTGTCGCCTATGACAGCAGCCTCGAAGAATGGGCCGGCAAGGTTCGCCTCGACGTGACGCCGATGCAGAACCTGTCGCTGTTCTTGATGGCCGGCTACGGCTCTGACGACAACCTCCCGCGCAACTACTACAAGCAGTGGGGCGGTAACTGGGCAGTCTGGGGTGGTGGTGCCTACACCATCAACGAGAAGACCACGTTCAACCTCCAGGCGTCGTATGACGAAGCCAAGGAAGCTGGCGTCGCGGCCAATATCAAATACGAAATCGTTCCCGGCCTGGTGATCACGGCCGAAGTGGACTGGGCTCATAACAGCCATCACATCGATAGCGACTCGCTGCCCGGCTATGAATACAACTGGACCGGCATCCCGGGCGACAAGAAAAACGCCGTTGGCGGTATCCTCCGCTTCCAGCGCTCGTTCTAAGGGCTGGACTTAAAGCAAGTGAAATCCAGCCCGGGCGCTTAAACGTCCGGGCTGTTTTTGTTTTCGCGACTGGTAGGCAAACAGAAGGAAAGGGGGTTCGGTAGCTGAACAGGGTTGTGGAACGATGTCGTTGGGATCCGCCAACTGGTGGATGAAATCGGCCGCAACGCTTAAAACTCTTGAAAGGGCACCGCCAAGCAGGTAGGTCTAGGCCTATCCACTCGGGGGTGTGGCGAATAATGACGAATGATGCGATTCAAGAGGGAGGAACCTCTGATCATTTTTCGATGTTTTCTTCTCAAACTGCAAAGATAAAATACAGTTATAACAAGATACGAGAAGTAAAGTCGCACAGGATCGGAGAACTGTTTTCAGTATACCGGGACATACTTTGGGATGATGGGCGGCATAAATACAATGTCAGCTCCTTCATCGGCGAAATAGACGAGATCCTCCTTGGGGAGCGTTTCAGCGCCTTTGACCAAAGCACCCTCGACAACCTTATCGGCACCTTGCGCCAGCGCGGCAACAGCAACGCAACCATCAACCGGAAGATGGCTGCCCTCAGCAAACTGCTGCGCAAGGCTCATAAGATGGGGGATATCCACAGCCTGCCCGAGTTCCGCCGCCAGAAGGAGCGGGCGGGACGGATTCGTTTCCTCGAAAGAGACGAGGAGGCCCGGCTGTTCGCCGCCATCAAAAGCCGCAGCGAGGACGCTTATCGGCTTTCCGTCTTTCTCGTCGACACCGGCTGCCGTCTCGGCGAAGCGCTGGGCTTGATCTGGAACGATATCCAGGAGCACCGCGTCAGTTTCTGGATCACCAAATCCGGCCGCAGCCGCACCATCCCGATGACCGAGCGGGTAAAAGAAGTGATCAAGCTGCCGGCCACCGAGGGCCGCCGGCCCAAAGGCCCGTTCACCAAGCTCAGCCAGGCGCAGTTTCGCGCTATCTGGAACGATGCCAAGGCCGAAGTCGGGCTTGGCGCCGACGATCAGGTCGTGCCGCACATATTGCGCCATACTTGTGCCTCGCGTCTTGTCCAGGGCGGTATCGACATCAGGCGCGTGCAGATGTGGCTCGGCCATCAGACGCTGTCGATGACCATGCGTTACGCCCATCTGGCCACCAACGACCTCGACGGCTGCGTCACCGTGCTGGAGACGCCGCGGTGCAGTGGCGCGGACAGCGGCGGGGCAAGCGCTTTGTCTTCTCCACCTCCGCCAAGGCGGCAACCAAAAAGCGAGCCGGCCGCAAGCAAGGCCCCAAAGCCCGCGAAGAGAAGCGCCAAATCCTGACGGTTTGGGTGGATCTGGCATTGGGTTTCAGGGCAGTTGCTTCAGGTTAGCGCTGCCGCTCATTGCCCTGCCGGGCATTTCTCCCCGTATAGTGACGGGGAGAAAGGTACCCTCGCGAAAGATTTCGCTAGTCGCCAGCGTTCCGGCTAGCCCCTTCTCCCCGTCGCTATACGGGGAGAAGGTGCCGGCAGGCGGATGAGGGGCAGCGCCAACATCGATAAAATTATTTCACCGCTAATTCCAACGGAACTGTCAACGGCCGTCGGAATGCTTTGATCGACGCAAACCCTGCGCGTGAATTACTTCACTCGGTCGAGATTTACTTCCCGCCACCCCGTCGCTCCGCCCGATCGAAAAAGCCAGCGACCTTGCCCGGCAGGCCGCCGGTTTCGAGAAACGGTGCATGCCCCTGGTCGTCGGCGGTGATCGTCTCGATATCGGTATGGCGCGTCCGCATCTGCTCGAGCGTTTCGGCGGACAGCAGCTTCGAGTTGGCGCCGCGTATGACGAGCAACGGGATCGCCGCCAGCGCGTCGAACTGCGGCCACAGGTCGGGCAGCGGCGAGGAGAGGTCCAGGCCGGCCAGCGTGTCGACCAATCTCGAATCGAAATCGGGCAACAACCCTTCCTCGGTCTTGCGGTAAAGGGCTGACGCCATCCGCTCCCAATCCGCATCGGTCAGCGCCGAAAAATCCGCGCCATGGGTGCTGCGCAAGTCGCGGACCACCTCCGCGTACGTCTTCGGCCTTGGCGCGAGGTCGATATAGGAGCGGATATGGGCGAGACCTTGCGCCTCGATCACCGGGCCGATGTCGTTGAGGACGATGGCCTTCAGCACGGCCGGCCGCATCGCCCCGAGCACATGGATGATCAGTCCACCGCGCGAGGTGCCGATGAAGCCAGCCTGCTCGATGCCAAGTGCTGCCAGCCCGGCGAGAATATCGCCCGCTTCGATGCCGATATTGTAATGGCCGATGTCGGCATCGTAGGCGGACTGACCGCGCCCGCGATAATCGTAGGCGACGACCTTGCGCTTCGTCTGCGCTGACAGATAAAGCGCCAATTCGTGAAAGTCACGGCAATTGCGGGTCAGGCCGGGCAGGCAAACGACTGGCCAGCGGCCGGAATTCGCTTCGCCGTAGATGCGGGCGTGCAGGCACAGCCCGTCCGGCGCGGCGTAGAAGAAATCGGAAAAACCCTGCTCGGTTGGCATGTGGACCGCTTCCTCGCAGTTGCCGGATCGTTCCCGACTGCTACAGGCGATGGCAGAGACGGTCAAATCGAAGCATCGGCGCTGAGAATCTTCGAGACATCGGCGGGACAGAGGGGGGCGCAAAGGATCGCAGCCCGACTTAGCTTGAAGCCCGGTCGTCACCCCCGGCCGTTCACCAAATCCCCGACAATATCGTACTTGCCGGAGATACGCATCTTGTAGACCTCGTAATTCTCCATCACGCGCTGAACGTAACTTCTTGTTTCCGTATAGGGAATCCGCTCGATCCAGTCGACGACGGCGTCGACGTCCTTGCCGCGCGGATCGCCGTATTTCGCCACCCACTGGGCGGCGCGGGCGGGGCCGGCATTGTAGCCGGCGAAGGTCAGCACGTAGGAGCCGTCGAAACGGCCGAGCTGCTCGCCGAGAAAGGCGGCGCCCAGCGTTGCATTGTAGCCGGCATCGGTGGTCAGCCGGGCCTGCGAGAAAGTCACGCCGGCCTTCTTCGCCAATTGCTTGGCCGTGGCCGGCATTAGCTGCAGCAGCCCGCGCGCGCCGGCGCTGGAGATTGCGCCGATGTTGAACTCGCTTTCCTGGCGGGCAATCGCATAGGCCAGCGCCTTCCCGGAGCCGGAGATGTTGGCGGTGTCGGGAATGACGCCGAGCGGATGCGACAGCGCGCCGACATCGATGCCGCGGGCGCCGGCGATCTTGCCGACCTTCAGCGCCATGAAATGGTTGCCTTGTTTTTCCGCCAGCACCGCAAGCAGCGCCAGTTCGCCGGGGCTGTTCAGCTGCCCGGCGAGGTCGCGGTAGAGCGTCTCGGCATAGCGGTCATAGCCGGCCTCCTGCAGCCGCTCGATGGCGCTGACCGCCTCGCGGGTGGCAAAATTCTGGCGGTCGGCGGCACTCGGCTGTGGGTAGACGATGTTGAGGGTCTGCCGGCCGACCCGTTCGCCGGCAAGCTGGCCGTAAAAGGTCGTGCCGTAGCTGGCGGCACGGCTGAAGTAATCCTTGGCATTGCCGGGGCCGCCGACTTCGGCGGCGCGGCCGAGCCAATAATAGGCGCGCGACAGCGACATCGGCCCTTGGGCGAGCTCCGCGATTCGCACAAAATGCTTGGCGGCGGTGCTCGGGTCGTTGAGGCCGCGCAGCGCGTACCAGCCGGCATGGAATTCCGCCTCGGCAGCATTGGCGGGACTTTCGGCGGCATGCGCGGCGACTATTCTGTAGGCGGTCTTCATGGCGCCCTGGTCGACCAGCTCGCGCGACAGCACCCGGCGCTCCACCCACCAGGCGTCCGGATCGACCAAAGCGTCACGGTCGCCCGGCGCCTTCATCACCAGCGCGGCAGCGTCGGAAAATTTCTGTTGCTTGCGCAGATATTCGGCTTCGGCAAAGAGATAGCCGGCCGCCCGCTGCGCTGCCGGCACCGCCTTCAGCAGCTTGGCCGCGTTCTTGTCGCCTTTGGTGACTGCCGCCCAGGCATCGGCCAATTGCTGGGCGCCCGCGAGACCGGCGACGCGCAGCGCCGAAGCGACCCGGTCGGCATAGAACATGCGCTCCATGCGGAAGCGATGGTCGGCGGCCGGGATCAGCGCGCCGAACTCGCGGATGACCGTCGCCTCGTCCCTGGCTTCGAGCTTTTCGGTGCGCCAGAATGGCGACAGCACCGAGCGCGCCGCTTTGGTATCGCCCAGCGCTACATAGGAGCGGGCTAGGATCACCACGCCCTCGAAGGTCAGCGGCTGGCTGCCATCGAACGCCCGCACCACCACCTGTGGCGCGGGGTTCTCGCGGTAGAGCGCGCGCTCGCTGTTCTTGCGCAAGGCGATCGTGCCCGGCCAGTTCGGCAGCATTTTTGCCGCATCGGCGATGTCGCCGCTCGGCACCTGGTCGCCGCCATAGAGCGCGATCGCCCAGGCAAGGATGTGCCGGTCGAGCGATTTGGCCGGCAGCGCCTCGCGCACCTGGCGCGCGCGCTGAATGTCGTTTGCCGCCAGCGCATCGAGACCGCTCTTCAGCGCCGCGACGCTGGCGGACGGCGACTGCTGCAGCGCATCGTTCTGCGGCTCGGTCATCGGAATCGCCGACGTGACCTGCACATCGACGCTGCTGCCGATCGCGGCGCCGGGAATCAGCGCGACGATCGCGCTGATAAGCGCGAAAAGATGAGGCCGCCTGATCGGCATGGATTTGGTCATCCCCGTTCTTCGACGCTACAACAGGCACAGATGAATTGAAGCCTATTCGTCTGTGATGAAGGGCCCGTAAAGAAAACCCCATCGAGGTCGTTCGAATTGCAATTGCCGGCGCAATGCTTGCCGCGCAACAATGTCGAGACTATGGTGCGCCGCTTCGCTTTCGGCTAGAAGGCGCGCACGACAAACACCTACAGCGCCGCGCGTCTTCTCAGACGCGCAAAGGACGCTGTAGCACTTTAAATTTGGCGCATGATCCTTTCTGAAAATCGACTGCGATTTTCGGGGTCATGCGCTAGTCCCAAGGAGTTGGACGACATGCTGAGAGGCTCGCTGACCGCGCTCGTGACACCGTTCGAACAGAGCGGCCGTTTCGACGAGAAAGCCTTTCGCGCGTTTATCGCCTGGCAGATCGCCGAAGGCACGACGGGCGTGGTCCCGGTCGGCACCACCGGCGAGTCGCCGACGCTGTCGCATGACGAGCACCGCCAGGTCGTCAAGGTCTGCATCGAGGTCGCCAAGGGCCGGGTTCCGGTCGTCGCCGGCGCCGGCTCCAACAACACCGAAGAGGCGGTTGGCCTGGTCCAGTATGCCGAGAAGGCGGGCGCCGACGCGGCCCTGGTCGTCACGCCCTATTACAACAAGCCGACGCAGCGCGGCCTCTATGCGCATTTCGCCGCCGTCGCCAGGGCGACCAGCCTGCCGATCATCATCTACAACATTCCGCCGCGCTCGGTGATCGACATGAGCCCGGAGACGATGGGGCAATTGGTGCACGACTTCAGGAACATCGTCGGCGTCAAGGATGCCACGGGCAAGGTCGAGCGGGTTTCGGAGCAGCGCGCCACCTGCGGCAAGGATTTCATCCAGCTCTCCGGCGAAGACGCCTCGGCGCTCGGCTTCAACGCGCATGGCGGCGTCGGCTGTATTTCGGTGACGGCAAATGTCGCGCCCAGGCTCTGCGCTGAATTCCAGGAGGCGACGCTTTCCGGCGACAGCGCCAAGGCGCTCGACCTGCAGGACCGTCTGTTGCCGCTGCACAAGGCGATTTTCCTGGAACCCGGCGTTTCCGGCGCGAAGTATGCGCTGTCGAAGCTGGGCAAGGTCGAGAACGTGCTGCGCTCGCCGCTAGTGACGGTCGAGCCGTCGACTGCCGAGAAGATCGACGCGGCGATGAAGCACGCCGGCTTGATAAACTAGGGATGAGGCGCCACCTCTCCGCATCATGAATCAAGTCAGAAAAGCCGATCCCAACAACAAGACCGTTGCGGAAAACCGTAAGGCGCGGTTTTCCTATGAGGTGCTCGACACGATCGAGGCCGGCCTGGTGCTGACCGGTACCGAAGTGAAATCGCTGCGCCAGGGCCAGGCCAACATCCAGGACAGCTACGCCTCGGTCGAGGGCGGCGAGATCTGGCTGATCAACTCCTATTTGCCGGAATACCTGCAGGCCAACCGCTTCAACCACGAGCCACGCCGCCGCCGCAAACTGCTGCTCAACAAGCGCGAGATGGCCAAGCTGGCGCAAAGCGTCGACCGCGAGGGCATGACGCTGGTGCCGCTGAAGATCTACTTCAACGACCAGGGTCGTGCCAAGCTGCTGCTCGCCGTTGGCCGCGGCAAGAAGCTGCACGACAAGCGCGAGACCGAAAAGCAGCGCGACTGGTCGCGCGAGAAGGGCCGGCTGCTGAAGGAGCGAGGGTGAGGAGCAGTCCGCGAAGCGGACGAAAAGTCAATGATTTGGCTTTTCGAGCGGCGAACGTCCGGAGCCATAGCGGCGGGCAGGGTGGACCAATGGGGATAGATCTCTGTTGAAAAACCGGATCGTCTTGTGGAGCGCGGCCGGTCTGCTCCTGGCGGGCCTCGTCCTGGCCGGCGGCTATACCTACTTCAAGACGTTTTCTCCGGACCGCGGCAAATATCCGGTGAGGGGCATCGATGTTTCCCATCATCAGCGGCAGATCGACTGGCGGCGTGTTGCCGCCGACGATGTCGCTTTCGCCGTCATCAAGGCGACTGAAGGCGGCGACCATGTCGACGATGCCTTCGCCGCCAATTTGCGCGCGGCCCGCGCCGCCGGCCTTGCCGTCGGTGCCTATCATTTCTTCACCTTCTGCAGGCCGGGTGCCGATCAGGCACGCAACTTCATCTCGGTGGTGCCGCGCGATCAGCCTTTGCTGCCGCCGGTGGTAGACATCGAGTTCGGCGGCAATTGCCCGCAGCGGCCAACTCCCGAACAGCTGAGTGCCGAGCTTTCCGCCTTCCTCGGTCCGGTCGAGGCGGCGTTTGGCAAGACGGCGATCCTCTATGTGACCGACGAGGCGGCGCAAGCCTATGTCGGGCAGCTAGCCGGCCGCCCGCGCTGGCTGCGTTCGCTGGCGCTGCGGCCGGGCCATGACGACTGGATCTACTGGCAGTACCACAACCGGGGCCGCGTCGACGGCATCAGCGGCGACGTCGACCTGAATGTTCTCCAGGGTGGACCCGCGACGCTGGCCGCGTTGTTTGCCCCAGCGCCTGAAGCGATGTCGACGAATTGACGCTATTCCCGTCCACTAAAACACCCTCAATGGCCCGAAGACGGAACGACGAAGCCTTGACAAATACGGCTATTCGATAGCGTCTCAGTTTTGAGTTCAGCTTACGACCGTTTGCAGAGTTCATCGGCGGAGATACGCTAGCTTGGCCGCATAATTTTGGATTAGCCAATGGCCGCAGCACCAAAAAAATCTTGGATAGTCGCAAGCGACGTAGCCGACCGGGACGGAATCGGCATCGAGCTTTGGATTGAAGGCGACCTCGTGTTGGAGATTTTCCGTGACGACACAAGGCGAACCCGAGAGGTAACCCTCTACCGGAAGGAGATTCCTTTGGAGTTAGTCGAGGAGGCCATTGCGAGGTTCAAAGGTGACATTCCAAGGGATTTTGTAGATTGATCAATCGCCGCCCGATTCATTGTTTCCCCTAAAAGTTGAACGTCACCGTCCCGCCTTTTACGCTTCCGCTAACTATTCATATCGCAGGCGGCGCCGTGCTAAGTGCATTTGATGCCGGAGCGCCCTTCATCAACCAATGACAGCAACGCCCCGCCTGCTGCGACGGATGGCGGCGACCCCCGCCTAGCATTTGTCTATGCGGAGGCGGTGCGTGGCCTCCAGCACCAGCAGGGCGTGGTTGAAAGTCTCAATGCGCGCGCCGGCAATCTGATCTTCGCAACGGCGTTCGCGAGTTCTCTCCTTGGAGGCAGGGCGCTCCAGGATGGCGTAGGGCCTTGGGACTGGCTGGCGCTGACATTGCTTCTTCTTATCGGACTGCTGGTGCGATTATGGTGTGGCCATATTATAACTATACGTTCCGTTTCGATCCCGAGAAGCTGCTCCAGGATTTCGTCGATCAGCATCCTCCCGCAACCATGGATGGGATGCACCGAGCACTTGCGCTGCGCATCAAATCCGACATGGCCAGCAATTGGCGGATCATCCAACGCCTGCGCGTCGCGCTGCAGCTTGCACTGTTTCTGTGGTTGCTGGATCTCCTGGCCTGGTTGTTCGCGATTGCCCGAATCTAGGCGCTTGTGCGCCGGCGCGCCTCGTCTGACTCTATGTCTTCAGAAAAGCTTCTATCTGACTGAAGATATTAACGAACATCGTTTCCGTCAGCACGCCGGTATTGGTGTTGTAGCGCGAGCAATGATAGCTGGAAAATAGCGTGATGCCATTGGCCTGCTGCTGCCCGCCATGCCGGAACGGATAGGCGGCGACGCGTTGGCCGAGCGCCCGCACGGTCGACTGGTGCGCGATCGAGCCCAGCGCCAGCACGGCGCGCAGGTTTGGAAACCGCGCAATCGTCGGCACCAGGAACGTCCGGCAGGTCGCTATCTCGGCGCCAACCGGCTTGTTATCCGGCGGCACGCAGCGCACCGCATTGGTAATCGCCGTACCAACAAGCTCCAGCCCGTCATCAGGTCGCGCCTTGAATTCGCCGCGCGCAAAGCCGTGCGCGATCAGCGTGTTGTAGAGCAGGTCGCCGGCAAAATCGCCGGTGAAGGGGCGCCCCGTCCGGTTTGCCCCGCGCAGGCCAGGCGCCAGCCCGACGATCAGCAAGCGCACCGCATCCTCGCCTTCCGGCGGCAAAAAGGTCGGCACCGGCGCGTTGAACCAGGACGGCTCGCGCCGCCGCCACTCGGCGATGAAGTCGTGCAGCCGTGGGCAGAGCGGGCAGTCGCGATCGGGTTCGGGCGAGACGACCAGGGGCGCGGTCAAGGCAACGACCGTCAATAGTCTTCCTCGTCGACTTCGGCCGGCTCGGGCCGGCGTACCGGCCGCTCCGACGGATCGCGGCCGACTTCATTCTTGAGCGCCATCAAGTCGATGAAATGGTCGGCCTGGCGGCGCAGATCGTCGGAGATCATCGGCGGCTGCGAAGCCATGGTCGAGACGATCGAAACCTTGCGCCCGCGCCGCTGCAGCGCCTCGACCAGCGTACGGAAATCGCCGTCGCCTGAGAAGATGACATAATGGTCGACGACGTCGGCAAGCTCCAGCGCATCGACGGTCAGCTCGATATCCATATTGCCCTTGATCTTGCGCCGGCCGGTCGAGTCGGTGAATTCCTTGGCCGGCTTGGTCACCACCTTGAAGCCGTTATAATCGAGCCAGTCGATCAGCGGCCGTATCGAGGAGTATTCCTGATCCTCGACCAGCGCGGTGTAGTAATAGGCGCGCAGCAGATAGCCGCGTTTCTGGAAGCTCGACAGAAGTTTGCGGTAGTCGATGTCAAAACCCAGCGCGCGCGAGGTGGCGTAGAGATTGGCACCGTCGATAAAGAGAGCGATTTTTTCACGAGGATCGAACATGGAAAAATGTCCTTTTTCGAAATAAGCGGTCGTCTAAATGCGTGGCGACTATCGGCCGGTCTGATAATAGACCTGTTGGCCTTCATCGTTCGAGATAACGCCAGTTTTACGGCAATCCAAGGCACCATGCGGCACCGCAAGCAATTGTGATCGGCGCTGCGTCGTCGCAGGCGGCCCGCGTCAGAGCTGCGCACCGCCATAAAAGCTTGTATTTTGGCGGCGTTCGGGTTATGGACCGCGCCTGTTTTCCATCAAATCCAGGCATGAAAGGGGCAACTCATGGCCCGCGTAACCGTTGAAGATTGCATCGACAAGGTCGACAACCGCTTCGAGCTGGTGCTCCTGGCCGGCCACCGCGCCCGTCAGATCAGCCAGGGCGCGCAGATCACTGTACCGCGCGACAACGACAAGAATCCGGTCGTTGCGCTCCGCGAAATCGCCGACGAGACGCTGTCGCCGGACGACCTCAAGGAAGATCTCATCCATTCGCTGCAGAAGCATGTCGAGGTCGACGAGCCGGAAGCCGACGGCGAGGCGATTGCCGACCAGACCGGCAGTGCCGTTGCGGCCACCGATGCCGACGACGCCGAGGACAACGTCACCTTCGATCGCATGACCGAAGAAGACCTGTTGGCCGGCATCGAAGGTCTGGTACCGCCGGAAAAAAGCGACGATTATTGATCTTAGCAATAACTGCCGACACTTTCGCGTCGGCAGTTTCGTGGCTATCTATGACATGCGCCGTACGCCAGTGCGGCGCATGATTCATTTCAGCATTGCGAGATCCCGCCCATGATGCGTCAGTATGAGCTTGTCGAGCGCGTCCAGCGCTACAAGCCTGACGTCAACGAGGCGCTGCTCAACAAGGCCTATGTCTACGCCATGCAGAAGCATGGCCACCAGAAACGCGCCTCCGGCGACCCCTATTTTTCGCATCCGCTCGAAGTCGCCGCCATCCTCACCGAAATGCACATGGACGAGGCGACGATCGCCGTTGCGCTGCTGCACGACACGATCGAGGACACCACGGCGACCAGAGCCGAGATCGACGAATTGTTCGGCCCCGAAATGGGCAAGCTGGTCGAAGGCCTGACCAAGCTGAAGAAGCTCGATCTCGTCTCCAAGAAGGCCGAGCAGGCGGAGAACCTGCGCAAGCTGTTGCTCGCGATCTCGGAAGACGTGCGCGTGCTTCTGGTCAAGCTCGCCGACCGCCTGCACAATATGCGCACCCTCGACCATGTGCCGGAAGCCAAGCGCCTGCGCATTGCCGAAGAGACGATGGACATCTACGCGCCGCTGGCCGGCCGCATGGGCATGCAGGGCATGCGCGAGGAGCTGGAGGAGATCGCCTTCCGCTTCATCAATCCCGAAGCCTATCGCGCCGTCACCGCACGGCTCGCCGAAATCTTCGAGCGCAACAAGGGCGTGCTGTCCGAGATCGAGAAGGCGCTGTCCACGCTGTTCGACAAATATTCGATCAAGGCCGAGGTCAAAAGCCGGCAGAAGAAGCCGTGGTCGGTATTCCGCAAGATGGAAGCCAAGGCGCTGTCGTTCGAGCAGCTGTCCGACATTTTCGGCTTCCGCGTCGTTGTCGAGACGGTCGAGGACTGCTATCGCGCGCTTGGCGCCATCCACACCACCTGGTCGATGGTGCCCGGCCGCTTCAAGGATTACATCTCGACGCCGAAGCAGAACGACTACCGCTCGATCCACACCACCATCGTCGGCCCATCGCGCCAGCGCGTCGAATTGCAGATCCGCACCTACCAGATGAACAAGATCGCCGAATACGGCGTCGCCGCTCATTCGATCTATAAGGATACCGGCGGCAAGATGAATGGTGCCGCCCATGCGATCTCGAAGGAAACCAATGCCTATGCGTGGCTGCGGCGGACCATCGAGCAGCTTGCCGAAGGCGACAATCCCGAGGACTTCCTCGAAAACACCAAGCTGGAACTGTTCCAGGACCAGGTATTCTGCTTCACGCCGAAGGGCATGCTGATCGCGCTGCCGCGCGGCGCCACGCCGATCGACTTTGCCTATGCCGTCCACACCGATGTCGGCGACACTTGCGTCGGCGCCAAGGTCAATGGCCGCATCATGCCGCTGATGACGGAGCTGAAGAACGGCGACGAGGTCGAGATCATCCGCTCGAAGGCGCAGGTGCCACCGGCGGCGTGGGAATCGGTGGTCGTTACCGGCAAGGCGCGCTCGGCCATCCGCCGCGCCACCAAGAACGCTATCCGCAAGCAATATTCGGGTCTCGGTATCCGAATTCTGGAGCGTGCCTTCGAACGGTCCGGCAAGACCTTTACCAAGGAAAATCTGAAGCCGGTGCTGCACCGGCTGGCGCGCAAGGATATCGAGGATGTGCTGGCCTCGGTCGGCCGTGGCGAACTTGCCTCCACCGATGTCATGAAGGCGGTATTTCCCGACTACAAGGACGAGCGCGTCACGCTGGTCGCGCCCAAGCAGCGCGAGGAGGGTTGGTCGAAGATCCGCAACGCCGCCGGCATGCTGTTCCAGATTCCCGGCCGCGCCGCGCGCAAGGACAAGAACCAGCAGCGCGACGACGCGGTGCCGATCCGCGGTGTGCGCGGCGATCTGCCGGTGCGCTTCGCGCCGGAGGGGGCAGTGCCAGGCGACCGCATCGTCGGCATCGTGCAGCCGGGAACCGGTATCACCATCTATCCGATCCAGTCGCCGGCGCTGCAGGCCTTCGACGACCAGCCAGAGCGCTGGATCGATGTGCGTTGGGATATTGACGAGCGCACCAAGGAGCGATTCCCGGCGCGCGTCTCGGTCACCGCCATCAACGCACCGGGTTCGCTGGCCGACATTGCACAGGTCGTCGCATCCAACGATGCCAACATCCACACTTTGTCGATGGTGCGCACCGCGCCCGATTTCACAGAAATGCTGATCGATCTCGAAGTGTGGGATCTGAAGCACTTGAACCGGCTGCTGTCGCAGCTAAAGGACAATTCGAGCGTCAGCGACGCGCGACGCGTGAATGGGTGAATCGTGAATAGTGAAAGAGGGTGCTCTCACTACCATTCACCATTCACCATTCACCATGGGCATGGAGCGAACAATGAACACCGATGAAGTGCTGGGCATTTTCCGCGAGGCAGGCGCCGTTCTCGAAGGGCATTTCATCCTGACGTCGGGCCTGCGCAGCCCGGTCTTCCTGCAAAAGGCGCGCGTTTTCATGCATGCCGACAAGACCGAGCGCTTGTGCAAGGCGCTGGCCGAAAAGATCCGCGCTGGCGTGCCCGGCAGGATCGACTACGTCGTCGGTCCCGCAATCGGCGGGCTGATCCCGGCCTATGAGACCTCGCGCCATCTTGGTGCGCCGGCGATCTGGGTCGAGCGGGAAGGGGGCGAATTCAGGCTGCGCCGCTTCGAGATCGCCAAGGGATCGCGCGTTGTCATTGTCGAGGACATCGTCACCACCGGCCTGTCGATCCGCGAGACCATCGACTGCCTGCGCGGCCTTGGCGCCGATGTCGTTGCCGCTGCATGCATCATCGACCGCTCGGCCGGCAAAACCGATGTCGGCGTGCCGCTGATCGCGCTCGCCGAATATGAAGTTCCGGCCTATCCGGCCGACAGGCTGCCGCCCGAACTCGCCGCCATACCGGCGATCAAGCCGGGCAGCCGCAATATCTAATGCATGTCGCCCAAAAGTGTGCGGTGGTTTTGGGACAACGACATGCATAAAAACAAGTCAAGAGGCGCTGCCGTGATTGCCGGCATCGATCATTTCGTGCTGACAGTTCGTTCGGTGGACGATACCTGCGCCTTCTATCAGCGCGTGCTTGGCTTCGAGCGCCTCGACGAGCCGGACCGACCAACGGCGCTGCTGTTTGGAACGCAAAAGATCAATGTGCATCAGGTCGGGCGTACCTTCGAGCCGAAGGCCAAGGCGCCGACGCCGGGCGCCGGAGATTTCTGCTTGATTGCCGCCCGGCCGCTCGTCGAGATATGTGCCAGCCTCGCCGCCAATGGCGTGGTGATAGAGGTCGGCCCCGTCGAGCGTGTCGGCGCTCGTGGCGCGATGATGTCGGTCTATTTCCGTGACCCGGATGGCAACCTCGTCGAGGTCAGCGAATATCGATCCTAAGCGGCGCTCCTTAAATTCGCCGCGATCATACCCTGTTCAGAACGGCGACACCCAGGGCTGGCGCGACCGGCCGCCGAGCGGATGCCCTCGGCCTCGTTGTTCTTCGGCCAGCGCATCGCTATATCAAAGTCGTAGTTGCTTTTCGGCGACCGCAGAGCGCAGCATGGGGCTGTCGCGCCCTGGCTGGGAAAAGCCGGCGCGAAGTCATTAATGGAACTAGGAACAGGAACAGAGTGCTTTTTCGACGGCGCAAGCCTGATGGTTTTTTCGAGCGGGTGCGTACCTATTTGTGGCCGCGCCGCTCGTTCTCGCGCTCGCTGCGGTATTTCTCCAAGCGCATCCTGCGGCTTAGGGCCACGCCGCACGCCGTGGCCGCCGGTGTTGCGGCGGGCGTATTCGCGTCGTTTTTCCCGCTTGGCTTCCACTTCATCATTGCCGCCATCCTGTGCTGGCTGATCGCCGGCAATCTGGTCGCGGCAGCACTTGGCACGGTGTTCGGCAACCCCCTGACCTTTCCGCTGCTATGGGCCGCCTCCTGGGAGGTCGGCAAGCTGATCCTGCATGAACACCTGCCGGCGCATGGCCCGCCCGCCCATCTTGGCGACATGCTGCATAATCTTTCCTTTGCGCAGTTGTGGGGACCGGTGCTGAAGCCGATGACAATCGGCGCGATACCGCTCGGCCTGGTTTTCGGCCTGCTGTTTTACGGCATCACCCGCTGGGGCATGGTCACTTTCCACGAGCAGCGCCGCAAGCGTCTGGCCGAAAGAGCCGCAAAGGCTGGAAAAACCGGGCCGGAAGTTCCTGCCGAATGATTATCGGTATCGGCAGCGACCTCATCGACATCAGACGCATCGAGAAGTCGCTGGAACGTCATGGCCAGCGCTTCATCCAACGCATCTACACTGAGATCGAACAGGCGCGCTCCGAAAACCGCGCGGCGCGTGCGGCCTCCTTCGCCAAGCGTTTCGCCGCCAAGGAAGCCTGTGCCAAGGCATTGGGCACCGGTATGGCGCAGGGTGTGTTCTGGCGCGACATGGGGGTCGTCAACCTGGCCAGCGGCAAGCCGACCATGGCGCTGACCAACGGGGCGGCAGCGCGGCTGGACGAAATCCTGCCTGAAGGGCACCGCGCCGTGATCCACCTCACAATAACCGATGATTTTCCGCTCGCTCAAGCCTTTGTGATCATTGAAGCGTTGCCGGTCGAAGAAGCGCCACATTGATTGCATCTGACCACCGGCATGACGTTGCCCAGCGCGCGCCGAGACTCTATACCATCCAACGCACAATCGAGGACGACATGAGCGTGGCTGAAAAAACCCAGAAGAAATCCGGCGGACTTGGCGAAACCGTCAGCGTCATCGTCCAGGCCCTGCTGCTTGCGCTGGTGATCCGCACGCTCCTGTTCCAGCCGTTCTCGATCCCGTCCGGGTCGATGCGGCCGACTTTGCTCGAAGGCGACTATCTCTTCGTCACCAAATGGTCCTACGGCTTCTCCCGCTATTCACTGCCGTTCGGGCCGAACATCTTTTCGGGCCGCATCTGGGGCTCAGAGCCGAAGCGCGGCGACGTGGTGGTGTTCAAGTTTCCGCCGGATCCTTCTGTCGATTATATCAAGCGCGTCGTCGGCCTGCCGGGCGACAAGATCCAGGTCAAGGATGGCCAGCTCTTCATCAACGACGTGAGCGTGCCGCGCGTCAAGGTCGGGCAGATCGACAACCGCGACATCACCGAGGAGAACGGGCCGGTCGATGTCTATCGCGAGACGCTGCCGAACGGCGTCACCTACGACACGCTCGACCTGACGCAGGCCTCGATCGGCGACAATACCAAAGAGTTCAAGGTGCCGCCCGGTCACTATTTCATGATGGGCGACAATCGCGACAACTCGTCGGACAGCCGCTTCACGGTCGGCTTCGTGCCGGAGGAGAACTTGGTCGGCCGCGCCAACCTCATCTTCTTCTCGATCGCCGGCAGCGCCAGCCCGCTCGAAATCTGGAAATGGCCGTCGCAGATGCGCGCCTCGCGCCTGTTCCATTTCGTCAATTAGGACCATGGCGGCGACGAAACGGCTGACCGCCGATGCGCTCGCCGAGGCGCTCAAGGAGCGCACCGGCCACAGTTTTGGCAACCACCAGCGCCTGCAGCGGGCGCTGACACATGCCAGCGCTCGCGGCAGTCACGCCGGCATCGACTACGAACGTTTCGAATTCCTGGGCGACCGCGTTCTCGGCCTTGTCGTTGCCGATATGCTGCTGGCGGCATTTCCCGATGCCGCCGAGGGTGAGCTATCGCTGAGATTGAACGCGCTGGTCAACGCCGAGGCCCTGGCGGAGATCGCCGAGGAGATCGGCCTGCCGGAACTTATTCGCGCCGGTTCGGACGTACGCGGCCTCGATGGCCGCAAGCGCGTCAATCTGCGCGCCGATGCATTGGAATCGTTGATCGCCGTGCTCTATCTCGACGGCGGGTTGGAAGCGGCCCGCGCCTTCATCCACAGATACTGGCAGCCGCGCTCGCAAGCCATCGACGCCGCCCGCCGCGATGCGAAGACCGAACTTCAGGAATGGGCGCATCAGGCGGCGGGCGCAGTGCCAGTTTACATAATCGACAGCCGCGAGGGACCGGACCACGATCCGCTGTTCACCGTCAGCGTCAAGGTCGGCGCCTATCCGCCGGCGACCGGCAGCGGGCGCTCCAAGCGCGAGGCGGAGCAGGCTGCAGCCGCGGCACTTCTGCAGCGGGAAGGCGTCTGGCTCAATCAAGGGAGTGCCGCATGATCGCCACCGAAGCTCCGGCAACAGAAGCTCCCGCTACCCGCTCCGGCTTCGTCGCGCTGATCGGCGCGCCCAATGCGGGGAAATCGACGCTGGTCAACCAATTGGTCGGCGCCAAGGTGTCGATTGTGACGCACAAGGTGCAGACCACCCGCGCCATCGTGCGCGGCATTGCCACCCACAACAACGCGCAGATCGTCTTCGTCGACACGCCGGGCATATTCAAGCCGAAGCGCCGGCTGGACACCGCGATGGTGACCACAGCCTGGGGCGGTGCCAAGGACGCCGATATCGTGCTGCTCTTGATCGATGCCGAGCGCGGCATCCGGGGCGATGCCGACGCCATCCTCGAGCGGCTGAAGGATGTTCGGCAGCCGACGGTATTGATCCTCAACAAGGTCGATCGGGTCAAGCACGAGACGTTGCTGGCATTGTCGGCGGCAGCCAACGAAAGGGTGCCGTTCAAGCGCACCTTCATGGTTTCGGCGCTGACCGGGTCCGGCTGCAAGGACCTGCTCGACTATCTCGCCGAGACCTTGCCGGCCGGACCCTGGTACTACCCGGAAGACCAGATCTCCGACCTGCCGATGCGCCAGCTCGCGGCCGAGATCACCCGCGAAAAGCTCTATCTCAGGCTGCATCAGGAACTGCCTTATTCCTCCCACATCGAGACCGAGAAATGGGAAGAGAAGAAGGACGGCTCGGTGCGCATCGACCAGACCATCTATGTCGAGCGCGACAGCCAGAAGAAGATCGTGCTCGGCCATAAGGGCGAGACGATCCGCGCCATCGGCCAGGCGGCGCGCATGGAAATAGCAGGCATACTCGAGCAGAAGGTGCACCTCTTCCTGTTCGTCAAGGTGCGCGAGAACTGGGGCGACGATCCCGAGCGCTACCGTGAAATGGGGCTCGAATTTCCGCAGTAGAGATCGGCTAAGGTCAAACCGCGCGGCTCTGATACAACAGGCGGTCAGACCGGTCCTTACGTCGCCGCTTGGACGGTTCTCGTTCGTCGTCCCTCCGTCATACACGCTCCTTATAGGCTCTGCGAAAGACCCACTTCCGAGCAACACGGAACCGACGGGCAAGCAGCCAGATTTAGGACATGACCAGGACTTGGAATCGCATCGACCCCAACCGTCAGACCGAGTTTGCAAACGCCGTCGCTGTTGAGATCCAGCGCGTGCTGGCGCGGCAAAATGAGGTGACGAACAGTGATGCGATCGTCGCAGCGGGCAGGGTCGCCGGCGCCGTTGCCGCCGCCGTCGCCTTGCTTGCGCCGACGGACATCAGGGCGATCGATACCATGCAGGAGAGATTGCCTGACAGGGTATTGCAGCTGGTGAGGCTCCTGGCAGCGGAAGCCGCCGGCCAAACCACCGAGGCGTCCGCCTCATCGGCGTTTGGAGACCGGAGCATACAGGTCCCAAGCCGGCCTGCCGGAAGAGACGACATCGATTCGATGCGGGTGGAGGACTGGGCGGGGCGGGTGGCTGGACCGACATTCCTGGAAGACAATTTCGGCATATCGCGTTCGACCCTGCATCGTTGGCAGCGGAGCTGTAGGGTTGTCGCCTTGCGGACCGGTGGCCGCAAACATGTGTTTCCGCTGGCGCAGTTCGTCGATGGCAGGCCGGCATCCGGAAGTGTTGTCTGCAATGCCGAATCCGCGGCGCGCATGGCACTGGCTGATCGGCCCCGCCGCCGTGCTCGACGGCCGTATTCCAATTGAGTTGCTTAAACAGGATTTGGTGGCGGATGTTGTCGTTGCTGCTCAGCACGAAGCACGTATGAAGCTGGCTTAACTTCCTTCTGCCCTTCGAATTTTCTAGATGGACAGATAAAACGTTGGGCTGCAATTGTACAGCCGGCTAACGTAAAAGTACTCTTCTAACTTAAGGTGACAATGTGCCATTTGTGTCATTTCAGTCTGGGGAATTAAATGCACGTGATATTTGTGCAACACGGAGTTATTCTGTTGCAAAAACCATCATTATTTCTGGAATAGTCATTGAGGATCAAGCGCGGATGGGTATGTTCGCCGCCGAAAAGGGGGAGCGGTGCGAGCCTTTTTCGATCTGGGGTGAGGCGGGGAATGCTGCTGTTCAGCCACAAAATTCGAAACCATTTTTAACTTTGACTGGAGAGGTCAGAAAATGAACATCAAGAGCCTTCTTCTCGGCTCCGCTGCGGCACTGATCGCAGTTTCCGGTGCGCGCGCCGCCGACGCCGTCGTCGTCGCCGAGCCGGAACCCGCTGAATACGTCAAGATCTGCGACGTCTACGGCGCTGGCTACTTCTACATCCCCGGCACCGAGACCTGCCTGCGCATCGGCGGCTATGTCCGTTACGATATCGGCGTGGGTGATGTCGGCTCGTTCGATGGTGCAACGTCCGGCGACCACGAGGACGGCGACGAGAACGACACCTACCGCAAGAACGCCCGCTTCACGCTTAAGACCTGGACCGGCCAGGAAACCGAACTCGGCACCTTGAAGACCTACACCGAGACCCGCTTCAACTTCGGCAACAGGCAGGGGTACGCCACCGTCAATAACAACGGTACTCCGGCTGATTCTACCGACGATTTCTTCAACCCTAACGCTGCCGGCAACTCCGGCGTTTCGTTGAAATTCGCCTGGATCCAGCTCGGTGGCCTGCGCGTCGGTAAGGACGAATCGGCATTCGACACCTTCATCGGCTACGCCGGCAGCGTCATCCAGGACACGCTGGTTCCGTATGGTGCCTTCGACACCAATGTCGTCCAGTACTATTTCGACGCCGGCAACGGCTTCTCGGCCGTGGTCTCTCTCGAAGAAGGCGCGGGCGACATTGGCACAATCGACAGCTACGTTCCGCATGTCGTCGGCGGCGTGAAGTACACGCAGGGTTGGGGCGCCATCACCGGCGTCGTCGCTTACGACAGCAACTATGAAGAAGTGGCCGGCAAGGTTCGCCTGGACATCAAGCCGATGGACAACCTGTCTCTGTTCATCATGGGCGGCTACGGCACCGACGACAACCTCACGGATGACGCCGGCAACGCGATCGACGCCCACGGTCGTGGCTTCTACAAGCAGTGGAGCGGCAACTGGGCGGTCTGGGGTGGTGGCACCTACACCATCAACGAGAAGACCTCGTTCAACACCCAGCTTTCCTATGACGAAGGCAAGAACTTCGGCGTTGCAGCGAACATCGCCTATGAAATTGTCAAAGTGACCTGCCACTGAATTTTCATCCGGCTGCAGTTAGAGCCTCGGCGGGTTTTACGCCGTATGGTGCGGGTTGAGCAACGGGTGATCGGCGGAGCTGGTCGGGGTTGCGCAGCCGATCGTCCGTTGCGGTGAGATTGGCGGCATAAGCCGCAGGCGTGATGTATCCGA
>NZ_JAMYLO010000038.1:0-19165 GCF_040318075.1 Mesorhizobium sp. M1328
ACCCATCCACCACCATACCCTCTTCTGGGCCGTGCCTTTTGTGGGGGGGGGGGGGGGGGGGGGGCCGCCGCCCCCCCCCCCGCCAAGGGTTTTCGGACCGGATGGATGCCGGCCCATCCAACTTTCTATGTAAAGCGCAAGGTGGCGGACGTGGTCGGTGCATTCGATCTCAGCCTCAAAGTGGCATCGGATTATGACTGGATGTTGAGAGCTGTTGAGCTTCACGGATTCCAGACCGCTGCGACCGGCCACGTGCTGGTGGACATGATGGTTGGCGGAGCCAGCACGCGAAGTCTTGCCTCGCACATAGGCCACAATCTGGAAGCGCTGCGGGCACGCCGCCGCTGGCTGGGATCGGGTCCGGTTGACTATGCACTTGTCGCAAAGCCTGCGCGCAAGCTGAAGCAGCTGGTATCGATAAGGAGAGGAAATTGACGAATTGAACTACCGTCGACATATATCGCACGAGTATTTCTAGTTAGATGCTAGCAACTTATCTTGCAATTTTTATATTTACTCTGTGCAACGCGGTCCCCTTCGTCGTTGAGCGCAGCAAGCAGATATTCCAGCCGATTAAATTGTACGCGTGTGTTCAGGTACTTATTATGGTTCCTGCTATGATAATAGTTTCAAAATATCCTGAATACATTCAGCCAAGCGTATTCTCTGTCGTAGCTTCAGATTTTCAAGCAAGCTTAACTTGGACCATATTTTGCTACGCTCTGATGAATTTGACAATATACACGGCTTATTATTCAAGCGTGGGAGGCTTCAATTCACTGGAAAGCCTTAGGCGTTCGAGGGTGCATCTTACCGAGTTCGAGAGCATCGGTTCGGTCATATTTTTTCTAGCAGTCGGCACCTTGGCTTTCTATGCCAAGATCAAGGCTTCGGGCGGACTCGAGTTCCTTATGAGCAACGTCTCCCGGCGCGTAGAATTGCAATCAGGTTTGGGTCCACTGAACTTCATAATCTCAAGTTCCTTTTTGTTGGCTAACGTTGCTGCCACTCGGAGAGTTGCCACCAAGGGGGACGTGATCAGTGGTCTCCTCCTTTTTTCCGCCTTTATAACGGGAGCTGCAACGTCAAGCATTTTTGGAGGAAGAAAGGACACTCTCCAGCTGCTGCTAACGATAATCATGGTTGCGTCTCTGTCGAATCCGAAATTTATGCGATATAGCATAAAGAATATCCTAGTACTGTCGGTCTTATATGCGTCGGTTATATTGTATTACTTTGCAGTGCTTATCTATAGAAATGCCAACTCCCTGGATGGTCTGACCGAAAATTTTCAAAATTTGGTATCTATGACACTAGATTCGTATAGTTCATTAATAATTTCGCTAAGCTACATAGATACTTACCTATTTGCGACAAATTTTTTTAAATGGGAAAATTTTTATTTTGGGAGAACTTTTATCGACCTTACGACTGCGTTTTTGCCGAGTTCGCTATATGAATTTAAGCCACCTGTTGACGACGGACTATACATAAGAGCAGCCACTTTGGGATATCTGCTGGAGCCGGGTACACCAGCCGCCGACATCGTTCACAATTCGTGGCCAGGGGAGACACTTGGTACCGGATACATGAACGCCGGACTGGCAGGCGTACTGATCTCAGGCTGGTTCGTCGGGTATCTGTTAGCCAAGGGCTATGCCTACTCCATGAAGAACCCGGACTCGATAATCGGAATTGTGGTTGTATGTAATTTGTTCCTCAACTTTGAGATGTCAAATCTTCGCATTGTGAACCTGATCTCTTCAGTCATTGGAGCAATTCTCGTATTGCTCCTGTACAAAGCCGCCAGGCGAGTGTTGCCCTTTATTTAGCCGTGGCGGTCGCCACCGTGGCGCGCAGCGCTCGCTGTTGTCGCCGAACGGAACGAGTCTTGAAGAAAACAATCGTCAATCTAATGGGGCAGGCAGTTTGGGCAGCATCCCAAGCCATTTGCATTCTCGTGCTCTCTCACCACAACATGGCCTCGACGATTGGGGTATACACGCTGGGGCTTTCGATATTTGCGCCGTCGTGCCTGCTTTTCGGCCTTAATCTGCGAGTCGTTATGTCGTTCGACAGCGTCGACGGTTCGGTTGTGAACGACGCACTGATATTGCGAGTCGCTGGTGTGCTTTTTTCGTATACGGTGACGGCCTTGGTTATTTTCTCTTTGAAAGATCCGGGATCATCTGAAAAATGGATTGCGCTCGCTTTGATAGCAGGACGGGTTGGGGACCAGGTAAGCGACCTCATAATAGGGATATACCAACGCGATAATAACCAGGAGCGCATCGCAATCTCCTTTGCCGGCAGGGGCGTCGCAGGTATGGTGCCCTTTCTCGGGGTCACTTATCTCAGAGGAAGTTTCATCGAAGCCGCAGTTCTCTCTTCGGCATGTGTGATTGCAACTTCGGTTCTGTTGGACGTCTACATGTCGATGCAACCTGGTCCCGCAAGGCATGTGATTGGGCGAACAAGCTTTAAGAGAATACGCCGTCTTGTCATGGATAACCTTTGGGTAGGGATGTTTCCGGCGTTGGACAGCGTGCATACGAACTGTTTCCGGTTCGGCATTTTTCTCACAAGTTCCGCACAGATAATGGGCTATGTCGGCGCGGCCCAGACGTTGTTCGTCCCATTCCAAATGCTGGCGACTGCGGTCGGCTTCATATTTTTGCCAGAGGCGATAAGGGTTCACCGAAGCGGGAATAAAGCTGCGTACACTATAAACATACTCAAAGGTATATCCGTCGGGCTGGCTATAGGCTTGGCGTTTTTCATGGCCTCTGTATTGATAAGCGATCGAGCGCTCACTCTGGTGTTTGGGAACGCCAGCGTCGAGATGCGAACAGGACTATATTTGACGGCTGTTGCAATGATCCTCGTTCACTCATCGGGTTTTATTGGATTGTCGGTCGTCGCTCGCGGCGCGACAAGGGCTTATACCACTGCTCCGATAGTAGGCATTCTGGTATTCGTCGTGCTTCTTGCACCAGAATACCTCTTTGACGTTGGATCCCCTAACATCGGTATGGCTGTGGCGATCAGTTTCGCGGGAAGTGTTTTCGCCAGGCTGTTATTCTCCCTCGCGTATCTTTTTGTAAAAATGAAATGAAGAGAAAACCTGTGCGTGAGATCCCGTTTATATTTCTGGCCCCCCGGTTGGCTGCGTACCTTTGGAGAAGAATACTTGATTCAGTTTGGACGATGACCTACAGAAGTGCGCTAAGGCAATGTGGCAGGGGAACGACGATAGCACGCTTCGCGCGCATTGATCGGCCGGGGTCTGTCACACTCGGCTCGCGGTGCACAATCTCACGCGGCGTGGGCGCGTCCAGCGAGTCGCTTGGCAGTCAGCTGGTCGTTGGCGACGATGTAGTAATAAACGCTGCGGTGAAAATCGACTACACGGGGGGAATGTCAATCGAAGACGACGTTTTCATTTCTGAAGGAGTCGTTTTGTATACTCATAATCACGGGCTTGACCCGAGATCAGATCCTATTGCGATGAACAAGAGCATTGGAAGGGGGGCTTGGGTAGGGGCTCGGGTAATCGTTCTAGCGGGTTGCCAGAAGGTAGGCGCCCATTCAGTCATTGGCGCTGGAGCCGTCGTTACAAGGGACGTTCCCGAGCGCGCGATTATGGCTGGCGTGCCTGCGCGGATTGTTGGGACGGTCCCGAAGTCCAGGTAGCCCGTGAGAGGCAAAGCTAAAATTTCAACCAATTAAGGAGCGTAAATGCCAGGCAATGACACGTCAACCAGTAGTCTGCCGTTAGTAGAACGACTGTATAGGCGGCTATACCGAGATCAATCGTCGAATGGAACTACTGCGTTCTACAACTGGATCCGTGCGGAGCTAAATCCGAATTGCAAGGTATTAAACATAGGTGCAGGTCCGTCGACGCGGGACAATCGAAGGGTATTGAGGGGTGAGGTCAAGGAGATCGTGGGGGTTGATATTGATCCAGCCGTCTTGCTTAACGATGAGCTGGACAGGGCAGGGACAATAGTAAATGGTCAAATTCCCGAGGAAGACGACTATTTTGACTTGGTTTTTGCGGACTTCGTTTTAGAGCACGTGGAGAACCCCGCAATGTTTCTGAAAGAGGTGCACCGAGTGCTGAAGCCTGGATCCTCGTTTTTCTTTCGCACTCCGAATTTATTTCACTATGTAACGTTGATCTCCGCGGTAACCCCTCACTGGGTCCACTTGCGTGTTGCCAACGCGGCGCGTGGAATGAATACGGATGCGCATGAACCCTGGCCTACTTTTTACAGAATGAACCGGCGCAAATCTCTTGAAAAGGCAACATTGGCTGCAGGTTTCTCCGAGATTGAACTCCGAATGATCGAGCCAGAGCCGTCTTACATGAGGCGGTCTCTTCCGCTTTTTTTGTTTGGCTCGGCATATGAGCGCATCGTCAATAGTACTGCTGCGCTTGAACCGCTCCGCGTGAACATACTGGGTAAGGTAAAAAAATAACTCCGGTATGTAGAGCGGGAATGGTGAATTGAATCTACGCGCAGCTAATGAAGCATTGAGCTTCAGGATTCTCCAAATTGTGGCTTCTGTTGAATCTGAAGCCGCGGGCCCAAGTTATTCGGTCACACGGCTTGCGTCGACTTTGGCTGCTAGAGGGCTGCAATCGGGACTGTTTAGCGTTGGAAACCCATCCATGGCTTTGCGGGATGGCGTTGAGTGTCGTGTGTTCAAACACGATTTTGGTTCCGTTCCTGTCTTTTCCAACCTGTATGCGTCCAGAGACCTGCGGGCTGCTATTGATAGGTTCGCAGCTGCCGGCGGGGTATTGCACGCGCACGGTCTATGGCTGATGCCGAACGTGTATCCGAGTTGGAGTGCCGGTCGGCACAGCCGGCCGTTACTTCTTTCTCCCCGGGGCATGTTTGGCTCTCCGGCTCTCGAATTTTCTCGTCGCAAGAAGATGATTTTCTGGCGCATCGCACAGCGCTCAGCGGTCGAAGTGGTGAGTTGCTTTCACGCGACTAGCGTCCAAGAGTACGATGATATTCGAAGGCTCGGATTCAAGGCGCCAGTTGCAGTAGTGCCCAACGGAATTGACGTGCCGGCTCTGAACCAGAGCATCACTGCAGATCCGCCAAAACCTCAGGAGCAAATGGACACGGTCCTTTATCTTGGCAGAATTCACGCCAAGAAGGGAATTGACCGCCTTTTGGCTGCTTGGGCCCAAGTCGAGCGTCAGAACCCGCATTGGCGGCTTAGGGTAGTTGGGCCGCTAGAAGGCAGCTATCCAGCCGAACTGAAGGCGATGTCAGCAAGGCTGGGTTTGGAACGAGCATCATTTGACGACGCTCTTTACGGCGAGAAGAAAGCCATGGCTTATCAGTCGGCGAGTCTCTTCGTGTTGCCGACGCTCGATGAGAACTTTGGGATGGTGGTCGCTGAAGCCCTGGCGCACGGGGTGCCGGTTATTTCAACCAAAGGGGCTCCTTGGGCAGGATTGGACATTGAGGGCTGCGGGTGGTGGGTCGACCACGGCATAGAGCCATTGGTCCGAGCACTCAATGATGCAATGTCGATGCCTAGGAAGGTTCGATTAGCGATGGGCGCGCGGGGGCGCTCTTGGATGGAAAGGGATTATTCATGGGATGGTGTTGGCGCTGAGATGGAGAATGTTTACCGGTGGTGCGATGGGCGAGCTGACCGACCGAAGAGCGTGATAGTGGACTAAGTTCGATGCCAGATAAACGGTCGTTCAAATTAGCAGCGGTGCCGGCGCCGAGCGGAAGTGACAAGCTGAGACGTGCGCTTTGGCGATTAGTTGAGAAAACGGCTTACGGATGGTCTCCAACACCGTTTCATCGATGGAGGTGCTTTTTACTGCGGAGCTTTGGCGCGAAAATTGAAGTTGGCGCTCATCCCTATCCGTCCGCGCGCGTTTGGGCACCGTGGAACCTGCGCATGGGAAGAACCAGTAGTCTGGGTCCAGAAGCGACTTGCTACTCGGTGGCAGAAATTGCCATCGGCGATTACGTCACCATCAGTCAGGGGGCATATTTGTGTTCTGCGACCCATGACTATCGCGATCCCAATTTTCCTCTCGTCGTTGGCAATATCTCAATAGAAGAAGGAGCATGGGTCGCGGCCGGCGCATTTGTCGGGCCGGGAGTGAAAATTGGGAAAGGTGCAATTGTAGGCGCACGTGCTGTTGTTGTTAAGGATTTGGAGCCTGGAGTGGTGGTGGCTGGCAATCCGGCTCGACAGGTCGGGTCACGGTGATCATGAGAGCCCCAGCTGAAGCCGAACCCTTGACTGTTCACAGGGGGGAAATAAATAAGTCTCCTGACATTCATGCGCTCATTCTCACGAAGGATGAAGAGATTCACATTGGGCGGTGCATCGAGAGTCTTCTTGGTCGAGTGTCAAGTATAACAGTCATTGATAGCGGATCCAGCGACAACACTCGCGAGATAGCGGCCTCGTTGGGCGCGGTGGTAGTCGAGAATCAATGGGTGAATTACGCGACACAAATGAATTTTGGCATCGATTTGTTGTCCGATAAGGGGGGGTGGCTGCTTCGCATCGATGCTGACGAAGTTCTTGACGCAAAACAGCTTAATAGTCTGCCTGATACTGTCTTAAAAGCGGCCGCTGACTGTGATGGAATACTTATCAAGCGGCGCATCTATTTTCTAGGGCGTAGGATTCGGTTTGGCGGCATCGAGCCAAGTTGGCAGCTTCGCCTTTGGCGTAATGGACGCGGAAAATGCGAACAGCGCTGGATGGATGAGCACATAATTGTTGAACGTCGTGTCCAGAAATCCAGCTTAAGTCTCTCAGATCGTAATTTGAAATCGCTGACTTGGTGGATGTCGAAGCACAATTCCTATGCTTCGCGTGAGGCTGCAGATATTCTTATTAAAAATATTGCAGAATTTGAGCAAAACGCAGGAAAAGGCAGTAAACTAAGTGGACAAGCGGCGGTTAAGCGTTTTATGAAGGAGAAAATATACCTAAAAATGCCAACCGCACTGAGAGCGTCTGCCTATTTCCTATATAGGTACGCGATCTTGCTTGGATTTTTAGACGGAAAACCGGGCTTATATTTTCACCTTTTGCAGGGTTTTCTTTACAGAACTCTGGTTGACGCTAAGGTGGACGAAATTATCGACCTTGCCAAAAAGACAAATATGTCACTTGAAGATGCTATCAAGGATAGAACCGGAATCGATTTGCGTTCGGGTGTTTGAAGGCGAAGGGGCCTTATTATCAAGACGGAGCAGCACGACCATGCCTGATGAACGAAACATTGAATATGAATATGATACGGCAGAGAAAAATAGCTCTCACCGCATATTATTGCCGGCGGTTAAGCGCATCCTAGCTGAGGCGAACTCGAAGCGCATTTTTGATCTGGGCTGCGGCAATGGCAGCGTTGCGAGCGAACTGAGCGAAAAATATTCCGTTGTTGGCATCGATGCCTCTTCCTCCGCCGTCGCAATGGCTAATCGCGCGTACCCAAACCTCAAAATCGAGATTGGGTCGGCGTATGATGACCTGTCCGCTAAATATGGTACGTTCGACACCGTTCTCAGCCTCGAGGTCGTGGAACATCTTTACGATCCAAGAGCCTTTGCCCGAAACATATTCAATCTGCTCGCACCCGGCGGTATAGCGATCATCTCAACCCCTTATCATGGATACGTGAAAAATTTAGTGCTCGCGGTTACGGGAAAGATGGACAACCATTTCTGGGCTCTCTGGGACGGCGGCCATATTAAATTTTGGTCCATAAAGACACTGGGGATGCTACTTGAAGAAGTGGGATTGGATATTGTCCGTTTCGATCGAGTGGGCAGAGTTCCGCCATTGGCAAAGAGTATGATAGCGATCGCCCGCAAACCAAATATCTCCTAGCATTCAGCTCTTGAATCACATTCCGCTCGGAGGAGTTCACGTTGACGGCAAGAGCTTGGATCGTAATATTCATTGTCGCGCTTCTCTTCGCTTTGGTTTTTGGAATGATTTCTATTTCCGAAATTAATAAACGGATCGCCCGTGTCCCAAAAGAAGATGTACCGACTGCTCCGTTTACTGGAAGACTGTCAATAGTTTCGATAAGAGACATCAGAGTGGGCGGTTACAATGTGGTTTTGTGTGGCGTTTCGTCTGAGCCTCGCTTGGGGCCGGTGGGCTTGATAACCGAGGCTGCTCGAAAAAGTTACGAGCAGAGCGTCGTGACCTGCCGTCCTGTCGGGAGCGGCACGCCGTGCGACGGTAAAGTCGGTCTCAAGTTTGGCAGAGCCTTGGTCGTTCAGTGCTTTACGTCTTCAGGCGCCGATCTTGCAAAGGAGTTTTCGGAGAAAGGGCTCCTGTGCCAGTTGCCTTCGCAGTCGTGGGCTGGCTATGTGGCTTGCCCAAGCCAATGATGCAAGCCCTGCAGGGGCGCGCTCACATCTAGATTGGTCGTGGCTGACCATCAAAGATAGCTGTCCAATTGATCAAAGTCTCTCGCAAGCCGGTGACAGTAATCTCGATGGCATTCAGGTGTTGCGAAACCGACACTTGGGGGGGAGCCTCAAGTGCAAAAGGATCATAGTCAGTTCCAATCATCTGGAGACTGACCAGAGTGCAGACAAAGCTGTCATTTAGGCACACTGCCCTGCGCACCCCGGAGAAGACAATCTTGCGGGCGCTGTCCACGCCTTCAATCACAATGTTGATCGTGGTTAGGGTATCGGGAGGTAGTTGTACAACCGTATGAAGCCCTCGTGCTTCACCCTCGATTGTCAGCGGCTTGCTCGAACTGGTCGTGGTCTGGGTACAAGTGCGGGGATTGCCATATGCAAGATTGGTTGAGAAATTCGGGATTGGCTGGAAATTGGTCCCGTGGGTGCAATTCTTCATCACCACGACAGAGCTTGCGCTCGTGCTCGGTCGCCTGATCCAGTCTGTTAGTACAAACGTGTTCTCCGCGAAGTGAACGTTCTCTAAAAAGAGAATCCCGGGAGAACCGCCGTCCTGGTTGCGGACAATGAACGTTGGATTGGCGGCGCCGTTAGTGGTCAGATGTGCATTGCGGACCGTGAGAATTCCCCCGGTCTGTTCAAACATCGTGACGTTTTGATTTGGCTGTGCTTCGGTGAGGCCGTCAAAAACAACGCTCCCCGATCCGGTCATTTTGAGAAGTCGCTTGGTGCCTTGTTCGATTCGGACATTGCGGAAGCTGTTGACATAGAGATTGTTACCGATCGCAGCCAGTTCAAAGCACCAGTTGATAATTCCACAGCCCGCGAGATTGCCGTTTCTCACATCGAGATTCCCTCCGCGTTCAAAAAGGGCGACCCGATCAATAAAGTTGCAAGAGACGTGGTCCAGAACGTAGTTGAGACCCTGATCATTCATGACATGAATGAAGGTGTCGAGATTCTGAACGACGCACTTTAGAAAATGCATACCGGCGCAAGTGGCATCGCTCCGATTATTGGCAAACTTAATTGCGGTGTCGAAGTGCTGAAACGAGCATTCGACATAGAGACTTTCGCCAGACCCGAACGCCTTGGTCGTCTGGAGCCAGTGATGACATATCCCGGCGCGACTAGCAGCCCTCAGTGACGGCTTGCCAACGAAAGAAAGTTGTTCGAACAGCAGCCCGAGTTGCCCATCCAATTCCATCAGCGTACCACCGCTGGTGCCGTTCCATACTATGGTCGATTTGGAACTCGCCGCTCTGGGTGAAAAAGCATTCGATGTTTCCATTCCCTGCCCACGCAGTGCCCCGCCGCCGTAGGGTGCCGACTTAGGATATGCGATCGTTTTGTCGACGAGAACGGTGCCAGCTGGAATAAACCCGTTCGGACCGATCGCGATGACTGAAGCTAACTCGCCCCCCACCATGTTCGGAGTGATGGTCTCCTCCGCTAATTCCCACCAGGCGCCATCGGCGCTTTGAAATTTGCCGTGATGTCTTGGTTCAGTATCCGCCTTTCTATAGAGCGCGCCGCCGCCATCGCCGGATCGCGCGTACCCTGCCAGCCGCAGAAACTGTTTTGCGAATGGGATACTGGTGGCTTCCGCCACGGTCTTGCTGGCAAAATCTGCAACACCGCTGGCAGAGATTGCAGAATCGGCTACATCCATCACTTGTTGAAGCATTAGGTTTATATTCTCGGGGGTTGCGATCCGGGCAGGCTCCCGATCGCCAGACAGCTGGGCCGCGGCTGAAGCGTCCGATACCGCAGCGCTCCAACTTACACTCCACGGGGCTAACGCCACCCACCTTGCAAATAGACGGCGGGAGATATTTTGCATGACCTCTTTCTCTCCAACAAGGTTCGGGTCGCGGATTATGCCGCATCAATGGGCGATAAAATGACTGACATCAAATCTTGTCGTCTTGCGGCGCTCTCCGCGGTTTATAAGGACCATACCGGCGTCTCCTGCGTCCGTAGGCACATTATCGGGCATGATTTTGCAAGTCTTAGGGGTCGCGTCGCCTGTCGTTTCAGGACAGTCTCGGCGGGGCGACCATGCTAACTTGATCTCTGATCCGTCCGGCGCCCTGGAGGGCCCTCGTTGCGACCAGGTCACCGGCACCGGCCTTTGCAAACGGGGGGCTAATCGCACTCCCCGCCGGGGTAACCGCTTTTGCCGATCTCGTCGCCAAGCACGCTGTTTTGAAGTCGCTCAATGGTCGGCGACCGATTTGCATACCTGGTCATTTCCTGGATTTTCCACACAGCGCGTGGTGGCGCAGAGATCTCAGTTTTCGGCCTGCAGATGTCCGGTAGTCGCACGACAATGGTGTCGAGCGAGGGTGCGCCTGCCGCCCGCGAAACGTTCTATTCGGCTTCGCGCGGCAAGACCGCCGTTGTGCGCTCGACCGTCGATCTCGATCGACGCAGTTATGGCGCACCAAAACCGTGCGACAGCGCTGGATCTGCTCGAGCGCTTCTTTTCCTCCACAACCAGTTTTGGCTCCTCAAGAATCATAAACTGGTCGTCGAAGCTTCAAGGCATATTAGAGCTCCCTGGAGCTTGAACCTTGAACCTGTCGCGGGCAGGCTCCAGGCATGCTCTTCTTGGCTTCTTGGCGCAACGCAGTCGAATCGGACGACGCCCGCACCATATTCGGGACAGTGTCGCCGAACGGCAAGGCCGCCAGCAGATCCGCGCCTGCCCCGGACGAAGGCCGGTGGACGACATCAGAACGTGGTCGACTGCAGATCCGTGCGGGGGCGCTGGTAGCGCAGCCACATCGGCTCGCCGGCAACCAGCTCTACTGCGGTAGGCTGCAAAGATGATACATTTCGATACTCTAATAGTGTGTTCAATCAACCACACCGAAACCAAAAATTATCTCGCATCTGCGAAACGGGTTGGAATTGGCGCAAAAAGCTGTTACGCGCATTTCAGTATCTTAATGGCTGGGTGGGCCTCAGGTAACGTGGGACAGAAGGATTGATGCGGATGAACCTAGTTGTGAAAAGTGCGTTGGCCGGATTTGTTGTGTTGGCCGCCTTCGCCCCGATATCGTCTTTCGCGCAGGATGGGTCGTGCACCTGCGCAACTGCCTATACGGGCGTAAATCCGATTGGATCGATCGGGGGCGTCAATGGCAACGTCATGGTCTCCCAGGTGGCTGGCTATGGCCCGGCACAAGCGGGCGGCGCGCTCGATTTCGGCAGCCGCGTCGTGGTCGGTGCCAACGGATCGGCTTCGGTTAATGTTGGCAGCTGCAATTTGAGCGTGCCGGCCAATTCGACTCTTGATATCTCCCGCGTCGAGAACAAGATTTGCCTCAATGTTCTCGGTTCTGAGCATACCGCCCAAACGGGCAATTCGACGGGTGCTTCCAACAACAATACGCCGCTCTTCATCTTTGGCGGCATGGCGCTTGGGGCTGGTGTTCTGGCTGCGACAGCGGACAAAGATCACGGCGTTAGCGACTAAGCTGGTCGTAGTTAGCTCCGGCAGCGGATGCGCGCGGCGCCTCTGCTGTGTGGCTGTTGTTGGGATGTAAGGCTGCCTTGACCTGCAGGTCGGCGCTTTGGTCAAGTCGCTCGAGCCCAAAGGGCGTGTGCGAGTGGCTGAGGCTGGCGGATATGTCGGGATTAGGGCAAGAGCGCCTGTCAATCCCGGCGCTCGTATTATGACTGGATCGCGATCTTCGGCTTTGCTCCTTGTGGGTGCGAATTGCAGGCTCTACATTCCGGCGATGTCAAAGTCGATCCCGGGGAAGGCAGTATGCACATAGCGCTGGATGCATTGGGCGTCGGGTTTTGCCTTGCGCCACCTCTGTTGGGCGGCGCTGTTATCGGCGGCGCGGCGCTGGTCATCGGTCTGCATGATGACAACTCTGTCAGCTAGTAGCTGGAGCCCGGCAGTCATTGTATTGTATGAGCTTGACAAATGCGTTGCTCGCTGTCTCGCGGGTGACGCATTTATACTTTTTGGGGATGACGTCGCCACGTTGCTTCGCTGCAGTCACAAACGCCCATGATCGATCTACATTCCCATATCTTACCCGGCCTCGACGACGGCTCGCCCAGTCTTGCCGAATCGCTGGAAATGGCTCGGCTGGCGGTGGCCGACGGAACGACCCACATGGCTTGCACGCCACACATCACACCGGGCGTTTACGAGAACGGAACATCTAACATTGTCCGAGCGGTTCAAGAGTTGCACCGGGCGCTGCGTAGCGCCGCCATACCACTTGCTCTCTACGTCGGTGCAGACGTTCACGTAGCGCCGGATCTTCCGGACCAGTTGGCGGCGGGCAGCGTGCCGACCTTAAACAGATCCCGCTATTTTCTGTTCGAACCGCCGCATCATGTCTTACCTCCACGAATGGAAGATCTTGCTCTACGCCTCATAAACGCCGGTTTCATTCCGATTCTTACCCATCCAGAGCGTTTGACCTGGATCAAAACGAATTACGACGTTATCGAGAGGCTGAATGCAGCGGGTTGCCTTATCCAGCTTACCGCAGACTCGATTGTTGGTGCTTTTGGACGCACGGCGCTCTATTATTCTGAAAAGCTGATTGACGAGGGCAGGGTGGATATCATCGCATCGGACACTCACAGCGCAACGCGCCGGCGCCCTGGGCTTTCACAGGCGGTTGCTGCTGCTGCCAAGCGATGTGGGGAAGACGAGGCCCGCAACATGGTGTTGAAACGTCCAGGCGAAATATTGGCGAACCGGCTCATCGAGCCGGTCGGAAAAGCACGTCCGAGAAAACAAAGCGCCGGCAACGCTGGCCGTTTCGGAGGATTGAGCCGCCTATTCAAGGGCGGGACAGCGTGATGGGCATTTTTCATTTGGCAAAGAGCCACATAGTCACGGCACTCGTCTTGCTAACCTCGTTTGCAATGTCGGCATGCACGAGCACCTCGTCGACGACACCTACTTCCTCGAGTGCGGTCGATGCGCTGCAACTGACGTCGTCATCGACGCCACTTTCGGCCGGCGGTGCGCTGAAGGTAGTGAAGGACCTGCCTCCGCCGCAAAACACCCAGAATGGCAGCGAGCAGCCTTTGTCTCCGAACGATGTGCTCGAAGTGAATGTATTCCAGGTCGACAATTTGAGCCGAACAGTTCAAGTCGACTCCAGCGGCCAGATATCGCTTCCGCTTATCGGAACCATTACCGCGGCAGGAAAAACAGTTCGTCAGCTGGAGCAAGAGATCGAGACGGCCTATGGCGCCAACTACCTGCAGTCGCCCGATGTGACGATCTTCGTCAAGGAGTCAATTGGGCAGCGCATAACCGTTGATGGCGAAGTCAACAGGGCCGGTATCTTTCCGGTAACGAGTAATTCCTCGCTTCTGGACGCGATCGCCCTGGCAGGAAACTTCAGCCCGGTTGGAGACGCAAGCAAGGTCTTCGTCTATCGCAATATCGGCCAGAATACCTTGGTCGCAAATTACAATGTGGAGGCAATTCGTGCCGGCAAGGCCCGTAACCCACGGATCTACGGTGGTGACAAGGTCGTCGTCTTTGCCTCAAAGTCAAAAATAGCGGTGAACAATCTCAAGGACGCACTCGGCATAGCATCCAATGCCGCCCGAATTGCCGTGGTCCCGGGATTATAGATCGCAGCCGGTCAGAATGTAATCGAATCTAGGAACACCTAGCACCATGCTCGATCGCAACAGGCAGCACCAAATTGCAGGGCCAGGACATGGGCAGGCTCTGTCCGCTGAGCTCTATTATGACGGTGGGCAAAACTACAGCCCTTACGGGCGGGAATATTCAGAGCAGGAACAGAGCTTCAATCCGCTCAAGCTGCTCTTCTACGTAGTCCAGTACAGATGGCTGTTCGTCATGATGGTGGCTGCCGGGCTTGTCGCGGGCCTCATTGTTACGATGATGCAGACCCCAAAATACCAGGCAACAACACAATTGGAAGTGCTGGTCCCGTCCGCCAAGGTCTTCCAGGACATTGAGGTCGTTTCTGAAAATGCGGATGTACGCGCCTTTCTCACCGCACGTGAAAAGCTCAAAAGCCGCGCATTGGCGCAGCGCGTCGTGTTCCAATTGGGTCTGAGTGAAAAACCGGACTTCCTTTTCCCTACGCCGAACTTCTCGCTCTCCAATATCTTCTATCGTGCCTTTGGAATCTCCAAGTCGCCTTCCATTGAACAGAAGACGCCGGAAGAACGTGAGGAAATTGCGATAAAGCGCATTCTAGACGACCTCACGGTCAATCTGGTCACCAACACGAGCCTGCTATCGATCACCTTTGTTGATCAGAATCCGAAATATGCAAGTGATGTAGCCAATCAGGTTGCACAAAGCTTTATTGATCAGCGCCTCGACCAAACCAGCGAGACCTCTGACTTGGCAAGGCAATTCATCCAGGAACAGGTTTTGCAGGTAAAGCAAAAGCTTCAGAAATCCGAAGAGGAGCTGGTCGCATATGCGAAGGATGCCGGCATCACGATAACCGGCGATGATAAGTCGCTGATAGGTTCGAACATCGAGGCGCTGAACACCGCACTTGCGACAGCGATCCAGGATCGCCTCGATGCCGGACGTGTCGTGGACCAGATAGACAAAGGCCGCGGATCGAGCTTGGCCCCCGTCCTGGAAAGCGAAGGCCTGCAGAATCTCAGTGAGAAGCTGGCGGATTTGACTAGCCAGTACCAGCAGAAGCTGGGCATTCTCAAGCCCGGTTTTCCTGAAATGCAGCAGCTTCAGTCACAGATCAAGGAGTTGCAACGGCTCTATAACAACGGCGTGCTTGCCATTACCGATTCACTTCGGCTGAAATATCAGGAGGCGCAGAACAAGGAGGCCGACCTCAAGAGCAAACTTGCTGAAATGGAAAAGCAGCAGGTCGTGTTCAACGATAAGAATATAAAATATACGATCTTGAAGCGCGAGGTCGATTCGAACCGGTCTCAATATGATAGTCTTATTGCCAAGCTAAACGAAGTCGGTGTTAGCTCGGAATTAAAGACACAGAGCGCAGCCATTGTCGATTTTGCGGCGCTTCCTAATCGACCTTACTCTCCACGTCTCAGCATAAACCTTGCTATCGCACTGTTTCTTTTCCTTGCCTTGGCTGCAATGGTTATTTACATTATGGAGTTGTTGAACAACACCTTCACCAATCCTGAGCAGATCGAAAAAGAACTCGGGCTGCCGATGCTCGGCATCTTGCCTCTCGTCGACGACCGCGAACTCATAGCCAGCATCATCGACCAGAAATCCGGGCTCTCGGAGGCCTACCGCTCGCTTCGAACGTCGCTGCAATTCTCCGGCGCCGAAGGAGCACCGCGTTCACTGCTGGTCACAAGTTCTGAGCCCTCGGAGGGCAAGTCGACCACCTCGTTCAAGCTCGGGCAGGACTTTGCAGCACTTGGTGCAAGAGTCCTCATCGTTGACGGGGACCTTCGGAAACCGAACCTTCATCGCCTGTTTGGTCTCGACAATACGATTGGGCTAAGCAATCTGCTGACAAACACTGTTCGCAAGGAGGATCTGGCGAGCATCTTCAGGACGACGAAATATCCCAACGTCACAGTTTTGACTTCTGGAACGATTCCTCCAAATCCCGCTGATCTACTCTCGTCTCCGAAGATGGCTCTGATCATAACCAATCTCGGCAAGCGCTTCGATCTTGTGATAATTGATGCGCCGCCGATTGTTGGCCTCTCGGACGCGCCCATCCTCAGCCGGCTTGCCGAGGGTACATTGATGGTCATCTCTACCAATCAGGTGACACGCAAGTCAGCGAAGGCGGCGTTGAAGCGCATGCGAGCCGCTGGCGCCAACGTTGTTGGAGCCGCGATGTCAAAATTCGCGGTGAACAAGTTCGACTACAATTACGCATATAAGTATATGAATTATCAATATTACGACTATGGCGCGAATGCAGCGAAGATCGAGGGCAAAGTGGATGATGGAGCAGACCAGCCCGCGTATGCAAAATCTCCGGCGTTCATGCGTTTGGTTCGTCGCATCCGTTCTAGTGTTGGCGGCTTCGTCGATCGGGCTAAGTCGGTTACTTGAAACGGAAACGTCAGCGGTTTCTCTTGCGCTGGATCCTCTGAACGCCGATGCTCTGATAAGCGTAATTACCGGTGATCTGAACGATCCCAATAACGCTCCGGACCTCGAGGCCTTGCTTAGCAAGGCCAGGGATGCGTTAAGTTTCAATCTCGCCGACGCACGCCTCTATAGCTTAGTCGGTGAGATCAAATACCGACAAGGCGAGACAGACGAGGCCTACGAGTTGTTCGACCAAGCTCGTAAGTTGTCCAAAACGGAAATCCATGCGCTCCAGAGGTCTATTGGCCGCGCGACCGAGACTGGTGATTTGTCAAAGGCCGTTGGCGACATCGACATATTGCTGCGTCGGTGGCCGAACCAATTTCCGGCGATCGCCGATGGGCTACAGGCGATTCTTTCGAATCCTGGCGGATATAACGCCATGCTGACAGCAATCACGGCGGAGGCGCCCTGGCGGCCTAGCCTCTTCGGGGCTCTCGCCAATGACCCCAAGGGCCTGGATTACGCAAACCGGCTGCTGCTCGATTTGAATGAATCAATCGCGCCGCCGAAACCGGTTGAACTAGCCGGTGTGATCAATGGTTACATCCGCCAGAGGGAATATGAACAAGCGTATCGGCTGTTTCTTTTCACCCTGTCTGAACAGGAACGTAAGTTAGGCGGATATATTTTCAACAGCACGTTCGAGCCGGTATCTAGAGATAGGCCGTTTGATTGGCAGGTTCGCGACCAGTCGGGCCTGGAGGTGACGTTTGCAACATCCCAAAATGCGGTGGAGGGCGAGGGCGGCGCGATAGTCCGGTTCTTGAATACGCCCGTAAAGAATTCGGCTCTTCAGCAATATATTGAGCTGCCTCCCGGATCCTATAAGCTTTCTCTGATTGCGTCTGCCAGAAACCTCAAGCTTCCGAAAGAACTGTTCTGGTCTGTTAGATGTCCAGCCGGTGAAATCGCGCGCTTGAATATTCCCGAGGGTACATTCAATCGGCAGGCCATGAGCGAGGAGTTTTCAATCGGTCCGGACGCATGTCGAATGCAATTGTTGAGGCTTGAGACTTCGGCCATTGCTGAGAGCTGGCGATTTCGCTATGTCGGTACGTTGGTTATGCACAAATTGAGCATCGAGAGAAATCCGTCTTGAGCGACCGGCCATCGGAATGGGATAAATATCTTCTTGGGTCGGTTCTGTTCACATCCCTGCTCATTGGCGGCGGTACCGCAAGCGGCCTTTATACCGATACTCTTATCCAGGTCGTGGCCATCATATCGGCGGCAGCGGTCTTTTCTCAGACCTCCGGCCAAAGGATCCCGCGTTCCGTTCTATGGCTCCTCATCTTTGCATTGGCGTTGATTGTTCTCCAGATTCTGCCATTCCCGGCAGCCATCTTTGATGGGATTCGTCCGGAACTTTTGCTCGGAGATTCCCGGCTGATTGGAGCCGCCCCGTTTCGCTTCGTCAGTGTGGGAGTCGGCCGGACCCTAGAGTGTCTGTTCTTCCTGCTAGCATCAGCGGCATTTTTTTTGAGCGTATTACGTTTGCGCTCGGAACAGGTCAGCGCCCTCCTACCTTTTTTCTTCATAGGTGTCATCTGCAATGGTCTGGCTGGGTCGATTCAATATTCGCTTTCCGACAATATCGCTATAGTGGGTCTATTGCCTTTCACCATTAACGCGGGGCTTTTTGCCAACGTGAATCACTTTTCGGCCTTGCTTTTTGTGTCTATTCCGTTTGTCGTCTATTATGGCCTGTTCCGCGGACATCTTTTGTCGGGATCGGTGGGCTTGATCGCGCTTCTGCTGCTACTTTTGGCCGCCGGTTCACGCGCCGGCGTTTCGATTGGGTTGGCGATAACCATATTATCCGTTGTCTTTCTTTCGGCCCGTTCCAGGGCGAGTGGACTTACCATCCTGCTGATTTTCATAGCGCTTACGGTCTACACGATAGGCGCATGGACGAAGATCGATGCGGACGTGATCGATCCAGCGTTCGGGCGCGGAGAATTCGCCCGAACGACGGTTGAGGGGATCAAGGAAAACTGGGCGACGGGCATCGGATTTGGGAATTTTCAAAACGCCTATCAAATATATGAAAGGGAGGGCATGATTTTCAGGCAATACGTCAATCATGCCCATAACGAATATCTTGAACTAGCTTTCGAAGGTGGAGTTCCGGCTATCCTGCTGATGGCAGGTTATTTCGTATTGCTTCTGGCTGCATTGGCCAGGGTTCGCCGCGACCCATTTCAGAAGGCGGCATTGCTCTCGGTATCGTTTCTTCTCATTCATTCACTGGTCGACTATCCGCTGCGAACCGAGGCGCTGGCGATGACCTTTGCCTATATGAACGCCATCATCTTTCACAATGGATTTGCAGAACGCTTGAGCCGCAAGAGTGAGATGATCGAGATCGACCACAATGGTGACAAGCTACTTGTTCCTATCGGAACTTCGCCCTAGAGTCCTTCACGTTTTGACGGAAGCGTATCCGGCGTTTGCGAAGTAGTTTTTGCATTCGCCGGGTTCGATCGTCGCAACGAGGTGGCCGATGTGGCGCCAAGTGTCCTCGACGGTACGCTTCTGAGCTTGTCGCATCCAATGCTTGATCTTGGCGAAGGCCTGCTCGATCGGGTTGAGGTCGGGGGAGTAGGGTGGCAGGTACCAA
>NZ_JAMYLO010000039.1:0-16407 GCF_040318075.1 Mesorhizobium sp. M1328
ATCATGCGGCGACCGATGTTGACCGCGAAGACAACCGTGTACCCGGCCAACGCATCTCCGAGCGCGAAGATACTTGACGTCCCCACCGCGATTAGACAACCTCATTACCGGTGCCGACGATACCTATCCCGAAAAGCAGCAGTCCAATCTGATCGCCGTTGAGACCGCCGGCGCGGCGGCAGGGATCAAGTTTACCTGGGAAATCGATAGGACAAACACCATCCACGCTCGCCATATCACCAGCGACACGGGCTGGAAGATCAGCCTTGATCGCGGCCTCGACATCTTTCAGAAGTTCGAGATGAACGATGTTTTTAGCTTAGCCAATCGGTTGCAGGCTT
Source organism: Mesorhizobium sp. M1328 (assembly GCF_040318075.1). Lineage (NCBI taxonomy): Bacteria > Pseudomonadati > Pseudomonadota > Alphaproteobacteria > Hyphomicrobiales > Phyllobacteriaceae > Mesorhizobium > Mesorhizobium sp. M1328. The sequence continues at coordinate 342 of NZ_JAMYLO010000039.1, forward strand.
ACCGCCAAGTCAAAGCCTTCGAGGTGACGTACCTACGCAAAGCGTTGGATCAGCGTAGGTCCCCCTGCGGAAAGCAGGTAGGCGTTCCCAGGTTTTGATCGGTTGGCTAGAGCGCAAGCGCCCTTTGAGCTTGAACCTCGAACAAGGACGCGAGCTTTGGGCCAGCCCCAGCAAGCAGGTCTCGGATCTGCGGATCGTCGGGCATCGGTATATCGCCAGCGACCGGTCGCTCCTATTCCTCGCGTGTGAACGATCCGGCCGCCGCGTCATCGCCAGCCTTGACGGTTTGCATCCGTTCATTTCCCGATTGCCGAATGCGAAGCGACAGGCGGGCGCTTGGACAGATCCTGTTCGGGAGTGTCGTAATAGGTGGATCTCTGCTGAAGGATGGTGGGCGAGGACCCGAACGGATTTTTCGCGTTTTTGCCGGTACGTCCGGCAAGGCAAGCTTACCGGACATGATTGTGTGGCGACAGGTGCGGCGGATTGCTGCCATTTGTGTTGTAATAAGCGCCGCAATGCATCATCATGTCGACGATGATTCTGCGCCCGAACTCGCCCCAACGCCGTCACGTCACGCAGTCCGGCGCCGCTCCGACTGTCACCGTGCCGAGCTGGCTGCGTAAGGCGGTCGAGGCGGCGCAAACCGTCGAGGATGCTGCCCTCGCCACCGGCGCGGCCATCGCCACGCTGGATGCGGTGGTGCGCCGCGACGAAAGATGGGCCGGCGCCTGGCGGCAACGCCTGGCGCTTTCGGCCGCCGCGGTGACGGCGAAGCGGACCGGTCGCGTCGAGGATGAAGCGGCCCTGCGCGACGCCTTGCTGCTCACACGACCGGGCGATGATGTCGGGCCTGCTGGCCGTGCTGAACGACGACGAGGCCGTGAGCGTTATCGCAGATGACGTGGGACAGCTTGCAGGAAGCGAAAGCCCAGTCGGGATGCTGACCGGCGCCTACGCGGCCGTCGAGGGCCACGGCCTGCCACGCGCCATGGGACCCTGGCTTGCCGACGCCTTGCTGGCGCAGCGGCTCGGCTGGAGCCATGCTGAGCAGGGAGCCAAAGGGGGGCAAAAGTTCCAGTCGGGCGCGCCTCCCGGCGGGTACCCCTTCGGCCGGTCGTAGGCGCCGTCGGCGAACAGATGTTCACCCAGGGCCAGCGCTTGCGGATACCATCCAGGATCGCCTGAGCGCCAGCGCTGTCGGAGATGTCGGCCGGCGTCAGGTTGATCATCAACAGCCGCCCATCCGTATCGACGGCAATGTGTCGCTTGCGGCCGACAATCTTCTTGCCGGCGTCGTATCCTCTTGTTTCCGCTTGCGGAGCCTTGACCGACTGGCTATCGATCACGCCCGCCGTGGGACTGACCTCGCGCCCGGCTCGTTCGCCGGTCCAGCATCAGCGCCACGTCGTGAATGGTCTGGAACAGAAACCGCCGCGCCAACTCGCGAAACCAGCCGTAGACCGTCTGCCAGGCGCCGAAATGGATCGGCAGCATCCGCCAGCCGCAACCCGAGCGCACAAGGTAGCGCACCGCGTTGATCACCTCACGGAAATCAACCTCGCGCGGACGGCCGCGACGCCCAGGCTTGGGCATCAGCGGAGCGATCTGTTCCCACTCCTCGTCCGTCAGATCGGACGGGTAGCGCTTGGTCTTCGCGGCGATCTTGGCCATCCGGCCTCGGCTCTGTTTGGTCCACATCCACAGCTTGAATCACAAACCAGCCTCCGCCGAAATCCCATTTTTCCGATTTTCCAAACGGCCTCTAAGACCTCGCTAAACTGGGGGAAGATATCTCCAAAAAATCAGTCGAAACATAAACTAAGGGTCCGGAGGCCCCCGTCTGGTATTCTATCAGAAGGAGTCGCGGAAAAGCTCCTTGGTGTTTTCTCTCGTCAAGGTGACAGGGTTTCCGCCTGCGCTAGGGTCCTGGATGGCCATGGCTGCGAGTTCCTCGATGCGGTCGCTGCCCCGCGCTGGATGCGATGGCGAGGGCTTGCAAAGGCAGGCGTTCAAATTCGCCTCACCGCCATCTCCTACAATATGAAACGCAGTTTGAAGGTCATGGTCATCGCTATGGCTGGATAGCGGCAAAAACACCACTGACGCTCACACGAGAGCATCAAAAGACACAGCCGACGATGTCGGCGCTGATATCGATGCGACCTTTACGCTGGAAGTCGAAAAGATCAAACAAAATCACTTGAAGCGGCAAACGCTATGCGTCCAAGGAGTGGATTTCAGATGTGACTTCTTGCAAGCTCGGACATTCCGTCATGACGAAGTGCTAATCATCATTGATCCGGTCGATCTTGTCCGGAGCCTGACCGGCCAAATCTGAGCGAGTTCCATAGCGGCTCGGTTAAGAGCGTCACCCAGTTCTGGCCAACGATCCGGTGTAATTCGAATGAGCGGGCCTGCGACAGAAATTGTTCCGACAACCGGGGCATCCTCGGCAGAACTCGCTCGGAATGGTACCGCGATAGCCGCGGCACCGGCTTCAACTTCTTCGACCGACGTTGCGAAACCCCGTTCTCGCGCTTCGACTAACCGAACCCTCAGTTCGTCGACAGACCGAGCCGCGTTCGGCCCCAGCCTACATGTTGCGCCAAAACCACGGGAGTAAACGATTTCCAGCGCCTCCTCCTCCGGCAAGGTAGAAAGCCAAGCTTTTCCGTTAGCGGTTGCGTGAAGAGCGATTTCCTGTCCCATGTCTGGATCGTAACGCAAACCAGCGATGGCGCCCTGTGCCTTCGCCACCCAGACTAGATCCCGATTTTCCAGGACAGCAAGACGGCAACATTCCTGCGATTCTGTGGCCACTCTGTTCAGAACAACCTGCACAACGTCCAGGAAATTGCGTGAGTCGAGATTGCGGAATGCCAATGTGCTCATTCGAAGCGACAGCGCATAGTTCTTGCTTTCGGCATTTTGAATGACCCATCCGTGATTCAACAGCGTCGCAATGAGCCGATGAACCACGCTGGCCGGCATATTGAGGCGATGAGCAAGCTCCGACAATCCGATAGGCTCAATTTCGCCCGCTAAGACCTCTAGTAAAGCAAGGCAACGGGAGACAGCAGCAACAGTCAACTTGATTGTCTCCTTCCCGAGCAACTTCCGAGTTTGCCTCCTCGCTCCGTCCCCGTTCCCGTGGCTTCGGTAATCGAAAATGTGCTTGCGGCCGTTGTGAGCACCAGCTTCAGCATTGAGAATGAATAGCTGGTCTGCCCCACCGGTATGCGCTCCGCTACATCCTCTCGGGTCGTGGCAGAATCCTGCCTCAGCCGGGTCGGCAGCGACTTCCCGCTTTTCACGCGAACCCACGGTCATAAGAGTTATGTGGCCGAGCCGATGCGCCCGACGCTCGCCCTCTAGACACCCAACCTGCGGATGAGAGTCTGATCGACCCTCGTCTCTGAGCTCCACCCCCAGCCCTGTGCAGTTTCTGCCGATCCGACTGCTTCGCAAACCTGCTAAGCAGCCGATCTCCTCTCTCCCTCTGCTTGACAGGGAACATGAGAGACTAGGGGATGCCGAATCCGAAACACCGGGTGTGGGCGACATTGAGGATACGATTGATCAAGCTTGAGAAGCTATATCCGGCGGTCGTTGCGGCCGTGACATAACTGCTGTGCATACCGAGCGACGGCGAGTTCATCTCTAGGACAAACGGCTGGCCGGAGCGATCGATCCTGAGGTCGACGCGTGCGAAGTCTCGGCAGTGACAGGCACGGAAGGTCGCAACCGAAATATCCCTCAGCACAGTCGCGAGGCTGCTCCCGATTTGAGCCGGGCAAATCTTCGGCACCGCCGCGGCGGCCACGTATTTCGCCTCCCAATCCATAAGACGCTTTTCGCGGTCGCCGAAATCTTGCTCCACCGGAGGAAACACCTCCGGCTCCTCGTTTCCGAGCAACGCGAGAGCAATTTCCCGCCCCTCAATGTATTCTTCAACGAGCGCATCCTGCGCATACTGCCTAGCGATCACTTCCACGGCCTGTTTCAACTTAGAATGTTCATGAACGAGCTGCAATCCGAGGCTGCCGTCTTCGTAGCGCGGCTTGACTACCACTGGGAATTGCAGGTCGGCGGCATTCTCGGTGCCGCGACGCATGACGCGAAAGTTCGGCGTCGGCACGCCCTTATCGCGGAGAAGCATTTTGGTAATGACCTTGTCGGTCGTCAGCCCGATCCCGAGCGGGCCAGATCCAGTGTATGGAACACCGGCCATCTCAAGCATGGCAGGAACGTGGGTTTCGCGCGTTTCGCCCTGAATTCCCTCCGCCAAGTTGAAGACCATTCCCGAGGGGCGGGCTTGCGGACCAGGTGGCATGAATCGCTCGAGCGTGGCGAGCAGTCGTTTATCGCCTTCACACACTAGCGTCTCGTGGCCGCCCTGTTGAAGTGCTGCCACTATGTTTTCTTGCGTGCGGCGCTCCGGGGGCGGATGCGGACAAGGCTGACCGAACCGGTTGATTACACCGCTAAAATCACTGTTCGTCACGATGGCTACTCGCATGAGCTACTCCAATGAAAGAACTCAAGGGCAGAATCGGCACTTTTTGCCGTTTGTTTCCCGAGTTCGGTTGTTTGACCGGCATTTCTACCGATCGGCAAAACTCTCCCTTTCGCAGGGCAGGCTTTGCCGCCCTGCGGTTCTGAACCAATCTCCAATCCGTGACCCTGAAGCCGTCTCGCTTTCGGCTTCGGTCACTTAGATGCGTTCGGCTCCCGGCTACCCATTATCCTTTAGGAGGCAGCCCGGCCTCCCGGGCTCGCTAGTTTGTCATCAGGCCAGCCGAATATCATTGACGATGCGTCTTCCTCGATGTCGGCGCCGCGTCGCTCGAAGGGGCGCCGGTCGCGCAGGATCGCGAAGGCGATGGTCAAAAGCTTGCGCGCGATCGCAACGCGGAATTTGTTCGTTCCCCTGAACTTCAGGTGCTCGTCGATCAGCCGGGCGAAGAACTCACCGATGCCAGGGATCGTCTTCGGCAACTTTACATTGGCGTTGGGCCTGGTCATAACTCGGATGGTGACTTCCGAATGCCTGATCCGCCCGTCGATGTCGCTGATGAAGTCGAGGCCACGATCGATCTGGATGCAGTCGATCTCCGACACGCTGAGCGCCGCGAGCTGCTGGCGGCCGGCCTTGCCGAACAGATCGCCGAGCTTCCGCAACTGCGCCGTCTGCTCCGGATAGCGGTCGAACACCGTAACGATCCGGTTTTTCACAATCGTGCACAGCCGCACGTAGAACATGCGCTCGCGAAGTGCGGTGCGCAGTTCTCGAGCCTTCTCTCCTGGAGCCCACCCCTCGGGAACCAGATCGGCCCGAAGAAGGTGCGCCAGCACCGTAGCCTTGATCTTGTCCGTCTTGATCTTGGCATCGGCGATCGCCTTCACCTTCAGGGGATGAGTCAGCACGACGTCGTCGCAGATGTCGTCGAGCCAGTCGTACATCACCATCCAGTTGCGGGTCGCTTCCACGATCGCATGTGAGTTCTCCCCATATCGCTCCAGAAACGAACCCAGGGACTGGCGATCGTTCTTCACCCGACCCGACCGCAACGTCTTGCCGGCCGCGTCCTCCACCACCAGTTGGCTGTAGCTTTTATGGTAATCAACGCCGATGTGATAATCATAGGATGTAGTCCCGCCTTGCTCTCCTTCCTTGAGTTCTTCCAAACCTAGGAAACTTAAGCCAAACGGCGCAAGGTGTGACTGTCCCACGATCATCTGCATTTCAGTGATCCGTTCTTCCAGTGGGCGAGGCCTCTTCCATGCCTCCTCCTTTGGTGTTTGCTTGCTGTCACGTTCATTCGCTCTGATTTTGATTGCTTATGGAGGGCAGCTCTCTGGACCCCGCGCCCGCACCGGTACGGCCGGCAACCGGCGAGCATGCAATCGGCGGGCCAACGAACAGGTGGTGCGAGTAAGAGGGCAAAACCATGTGTTTCGAGCCGGACGCGGAATACTTGCGCGTCAGTGTGTCAGGTTCCGAACACAGACTCCTTCAATCGGACACAGATGAACACACAACAGAGGTCGGCGTTGTCACGTTGTTTGAAATTTGGCCCCGTGAGGCCGACACCGCGTTTTTCAGGCAGGCCGTGCGCTTACGGCTTCCCACGCGGCCATTGCCTGGCGTCGATGGGTTCGAATTTATGCTGCGGAGCGGTTGGTCTGGGATGGGACGAAGAGGTTTGGGACGGCGGAGAAGATCGACACGAAATAGTGCTTGAGTCGACCGACCGGAACCTTGTCGCGTTCACTCCCGTTTTCGGGACGGGAGGTGAGAATTCTCGCCCGGTTGTTCAAGCGTTTCTGCCAGCGGTGTTGCACGTTCGGCATGAGCTGTGGTCGCCCCGCAGGAGCGCAGCTTGCCAGTTATCATACGCTTTGGCGGCAGGAGGGGTCAATTTCTCATTTCGCCTGACAGAGTTGCCTCAGCGAGCTTCACTTTTATCACTCCAACGTCTTCCTCAAGACATGGCTTCGAGAGTTTTGAATCCGCTCCTCCAGAATGGCTTTTTGCTTGGGGTGGGGCGGGTCGCGTGCGACGTTGAGGTCGTGGGAGATCAAGACCAGGCCGACACCCTGTTCTTGCCGGAGATCACTCAGCAGGTTGAGAATCTGCGCTTGTACAGAGACGTCTAGGGCAGATGTGGGTTCGTCGGCTACGATCACAGCCGGTTGCGCTGCGAGGGCTCGAGCAATCCCCACGCGCTGACATTGTCCTCCGCTGAGTCCGCTTGGGCCCTTAAGCTGGGTCTGCCCACTGATCCCGACACGTTCGAGGAGGGCCCGTGCACATTCGGTCGCCTCTGCCTTTGTGATCCGACCACAACACTGGTAGACCTCCGCGACTGTGCTCAGCGCCGATAAGTGTGGGTTTAGCGCTGAGTATGGGTTTTGGAAAACTATTTGGACTGCGCGCCGCAACGGGTTGCGTCTGCCCACCTTGCTCCAGTCTTGGCCACCGATCGTTACAGTCCCGGCGGTGGGTGTGAGCATCCCCACGAGCAGGCTGGCGAGCGTGGATTTGCCCGAGCCACTCTCACCTACTATACCGACCGCCGCGCCTTCCGGAACGGCCAGGCTAATATTCTTAACGACCGCTGGACCAGAACCGTAGGCAAATGTGACGTTGGAAGCGTACCCCGCGGCGACGATGGCCCACCGATGTAACTATCGCCATGGTTCATCGGAAGACCCTCTCGAAAAAGACGGTGTGCTTCGGCGTCATGACGATAAAAGCCTTTTCTAGTTAACGTCCAAAGTCAGCAGCTCGTGCGAACGGTGACAAGCCACAACGAGCGCGTCACCAGTCGTTTCGAGTGTGGGAACTTTGGCACTGCATCGGCTGTCCACGTGTGGACAGCGCGATGCGAAGCGGCACCCATTCGGCCATGTTTCAGGACTTGCTGGGGCCCCAGGTATGCCAATGAGTCGCTCGGTACGACCGATCGTGGGACGGGCCTTAATGCCTGCGTGTAGGGATGCCTTGGCTGACGGAGCACGGTTTCCGTTGGTCCTCGTTCAACGATCATTCCGGCGTACATAACGGCCACGAACTGCGTCGCTGCTGCAATGACGCCGAGGTCGTGGCTGACGAGAATCAGGGCCATATTTTCCTCTTGGGAGCATCGACGCAGCAGCTCAAGGATGTCCTTCTGGACGGAGACGTCTAGTGCCGTCGTCGGTTCGTCCGCGACCAGCAGCTGGGGCCGCCCGGGGATCGCGAGGGCGATCATCACCCGTTGCCGCATACCGCCCGACAGCTCGTGTGGATATTGGCGCAGGATGCACTCTGGGTCGGGAAGCCCCACACGTTGGAGAAGATCGATAGCACGTGCCTTCGGTCGAACGGCGCTGTCGGCGTCGAGCGCTATAATGATTTCAGTCAAATGGCTGCCAATGCGCATAAGTGGGTTCAGCGTCGTCAATGAGTTCTGCGGTACGAGGGAAACGACGCGACCGTATAGGTCCTTTTTACCATAAGCCTCAGGCGAGGTGGCCTCCTGGCTGCCGAGCCATAGCTTGCCGCGACTGATGCGTCCACCGATCGGGGAGAGCAATCCGGCCAGCGCGCGGCAGGTCAGGGTCTTCCCTGAGCCTGTTTCTCCGACGATGCCGAGCGAATGGCCCTTATCAACTTCGAGATCCATGTTTGAGACAAGCTCAAGCCCCGCGATTTCGATGGCGATGTTTGAAGCGCAAAGCAGCGTTTCCGTCATGGTAGCCGCGGCCTCCGTGGGTTGGAAACGAGCGAGTCAACGACCAGCATAACTCCGGTGCCGAGGACCATCAGTACGCCGGCTGTGGTCAGCGATATCCACCAAGCCTGGAGCAGCACCCCACGGCCTTCATACATAATGCTGCCCCATTCCGGGGTCGGTGGTTGCACATCTGCCCCGAGGAATGGCATTGCCGCAATGAGGGAAACTAGACCTAGGGCGTCGGCGACGGCGTAGGTAGCCGTCGTGGGCCAAACTGAAGGTAGGACGTGACGGATAACGATCCGAGCTTGGGAGAAGCCAAGGATTCGAGTGGCCGCGATAAAATCTTCTTGCCGCACTACGTGGGTGCGTGCTCTGGCGAGGCGCGCATAAGTCGTCCAGTTCACGCTCCAAACCGCCACCAGGACCGAGGCCCCTCCTGGCGGTAGCGGCGGCACCCGGGTGTCTGCACCGATGATAACTACGATCATGAGAACCAAGATAACAAAAGGGAACGCGATCACGCCGTCAGTCAATCGCATAGTGACGGTATCGATGATGCCATGGGGGCTCGCGCCGACCGCCGCACCAATCAATGTGCCACTGATGAACGGCACCAGTGCGCCAAGGGCGGCGAGCGCAATGTCCAAGCGACCAGCGGTGAACACGCGTATGAAGACATCGCGCCCAACCATATCGGTGCCGAATAGATGCTCGGCAGATGGCGGTTGGAGGGGAAGGGCGATCAACGCATTCGGATCTGTTTTGTCCAGGATCGGTATCAGCCACAGGCTCAGAAATGATAGGGATTGTGGCTGTGGTCTCGGTGGACATCAGTGAGTTCTCCTTATCCGCGGATCCACAGCGATGTTGAGGAGGTCGGCCAGCAGGTTAAACAAGACGATCGACACCGCCGTCACCAAAGCAATCCCCTGCATGACCGGTAAATCCCGCGTGGCCATTGCTTGCAGCAGCTTGGATCCGAGCCCGGGAACTGCAAAGATCGTCTCGACGGTCACAGCTCCGCTGACTAGGATCCCAGCGTTGAAGCCGACGAGCGTAATCACCGGCAACAGCGCGTTGGGAAGGACGTGGCGCAATACGATGCTGCGCAGGGGCACTCCGCGTGCACGTGCCGCTTCTATGAACGGCTAGCCGATCGCGTCAAGTGCGGCCTGACGCACTGTTCGCGCGATCAGGGGCCCCAGATACGTCGTCAGCGCGAGGGCCGGAAGCCAGACATATCTTGCGTTCTGCGGCCAGGTCCCAGCCCATCCTCCCGCGGGGGCGAGCCTTAGTTTCAGGGAGAGAAAGTAGAGAATTATTAGAGCGGCCATGAAACTGGGCAGAGCCAACAGCACCGTCGTCCCCAACCGACCAACGAGGTCCGCTGCGGTCCCGCGTACGAGCGCTAGCCACAGTCCAACCGGGACACCGGCAACGAGAGACAGGACGATCGCGACCGCAGCGAGGCTTGCTGTCACCGCAAACCCGGGAGCGATTAGCGACACAACTTCTCGACCACGATAGGCGAAAGACGTGCCAAGATCGCCTTGAAGCAGTCGGCCGAGCGACCCAGCGATCTGTTGGATCACCGGTTGATTCAGGCCAAGCTCGTGTCTCAGCGCTTCTACAACTTCCGCGGGTGCCTTTTCACCCAGGATTGCCCTTGCTGGATCGCCCGGGACCAGACGCACCAGGAGATTGGTGCCAACTGTCGCAGAAAGGTCATTGACAATAATTGCCCCGGTGCAATAGCGTTCCGAACTGGAATCGTCTTCCATTCTTTAAATGCATATCAATAGGTTGAGGACGGCAGCCATAGCTTCGTTCATGTGGGCGCTGCCCTATCTCGGCAGCTCAGAACAAGCAAGACCACCGGGAGAGAAGTATGTCGATTAAACATAAGGTGTTGGTCGTGATTGTCGGCGCATTGCTGGCAGCGACAGGACACGCGAATGCTTCGGACAACAAGGACGGCTGGAAGGATTCATTGGCGAGCCTGCTGAACGGGAAAAGCCGATCGTTTGGGGGCAACCCGAAACTTGCGTGCATTGCTGGTTTTTCACCCGCTTAAACCAAGCGCTCGTGGTTGCCCGATCGATTGCAGAGAACCCTCCTGCCTGCACGAAATGGAATATAATTCTACAAATTAAGAGATGGTAATGCACCGCGACGAACCTCATGAAGGCAACAAAGCCGTTGCTCGGCAGTTGCAGGAAACTCATCGCGCCGCGGAGGCCACGAGGAGCCCGCTCCCTTATACCTCGACAGATGCCAAGGTCGCTCGCGCGAATAACGTCGGCTCCGACTGGCAGCCTGATCCAATGAGGCCCAGCGCGCAGACGATTCCGCCGGTGGGCTGGGACATCTCGCCGTACAACAGCTGGACGTGGCAGCGAGTGCGCGAGTCGACGCCGACAGCATCAATTTGGCGCGGTCAAGGACCTGTCCTGCCACTTCCCCAGCGGCTCTCGGATATCGATGGCATCGAGTTCGAGGCCAACGGCCGGCGTTGCACCATCCGCCAGTTTCTGGACAGCAGCTTTACCGATGGCTTCCTTGTTCTGTCCCGTGGCGAGATCATAGCCGAAACGTACATGAACGGCATGGAGCCGCACGTCCAGCATTTGGCACAATCCGTGACAAAGTCTATCACTGGGACATTGTTCGGCATACTCGTCCACAAAAGGCTGATCGACACGGACAGCCTGGTGACCCGGTATCTGCCCGAACTGGAAGCAACTGCTTATCGCGGCGCCAAGGTTCAGCATTTGCTGGATATGACGGCGGGGGTGAAGTATGCGATAGCCAATACGACGTCTCATATCGACGAGCAACTCAAGCCCGCCGCAACGTGGTGGGAGAATGAGTACTTAGAAAAACTGGCAATGGGATGGTGGCCGATGGATTATGCCAAGTATCCCGACTACCCTAAGAATACATGGGAAATCATCCTGAGGCTGACTGAGCAGGAGGCTCCGCATGGCGCACGCTTCAGCTATCGCGGGATTGAAAACGACGTACTCGGTTTTATTATGCAGCGTGTAACAGGAAAGATGCTTCCGGAGCTCTTCAGCAGCGAGCTGTGGGAGCCCATGGGAGCCGAAGAAGACGCCTATATCACCGTCGACCAAGCGCGGTTTGCGCTCACTGATGGCGGCTTCAATGCGACCCTTCGTGACTATGCCCGGTTCGCGCTGCTGCACCTGCGCGGCGGATACTTAAATGGGAAGCAAATCGTTCCGTCGGAATGGATTGACGAGACGCGAGGGGCTAATGACGATCTGTTCCGCATATTCGGCGGCGAACGATCACACTTGCGGAAAGGTGCTTATCACAACACGTTCTGGATCGAGAACGCGGAACGGCGCGCTTTCATGTGTAGCGGGTACGGCGGTCAGCTCATCTTTATCGATCCACAAGCTGACTTCGCGGCGGTGAAACTGTCGCACCATCCGGATGTTGGTGTCTCCGGTCGTTCGGCTGAGGCGCTGGCAGCGATCCACGCCATTCGGGATGCCTGGGCAAGCTGCTGATTGGTGGTCCTGCCCGGGTGGGTAGGCAGAACCTCAGGCTATGTGGCAATGATAGCGGTTTGCCCAGGTGGCCGGTACCGTCCCAGCGCTCGACCGGGCTTAGTTACCTGCCTGAGGTCGGAGGTGCAAATGCGGCGGCTGTTCCGCGAGCGCGGCCCGCTCATCCGTCCTATCGGCAACGTTGCGCGCCCTCGGGGAGTGGGCTTGTGCCGCTTTCTCCACTTGCATTTCGTTGGTTTAAGTCGGCGACGCGCTGCTCTCGACCCAAGCATATCCGTTTCGAAAGCTGTTTAGCTTGCCGCTTAGCCTAATACAGGAGAACATGATGAATGAGCGACTAACGATGCCGCCAACCGCCTAATCACGAAAAAGCGCGATTCCAGCGCGGATCCGGTAAATCTATGGGGCCTGAATTCACCACAAACGCGTATGATATCCAAGCATGTGCCCAGCCTTTGTTAGGCGTAAATGTGGTGGGCTGGAAGGCGACTCTGTAAGCCGATCCCTCCGTACTATCCGCCCCCATTTTTGATTGCGATCTTCTTCTCGGGCGAGACAGGAATGCAAGATGGCGTGGAGTGCGAGGTGGCTTTCGTGACGACACTGCGCTCGGGCCGCGACCGGTAAGTGGCAATACGAGAGCAGATGTTATACCTTGAATTGGTGGCGTCATGGCTGCTTTCGAATGCTAGACTGCCGGTTAGTGGAATTGTTTCAGTCGCCGACGCCGCACCTGCTGGCAGACAACCTTGGTAATGGCGGTGTCGTGTTAGGAATGGCAAACGCTTCGTGGCTGGAGCACAATCTTCTCGAAATCGCTGTCGAGTTGACCGTGGATAATGTAACCGTACTCGCAAGGCGCGGTGGACTTCCAATAGGAGACCGTTTGATCTCGTGTGGCACTCGCCAATCATCTCGCTCATCGCGGAAAAGTCTTGGAACCAGGTCAATTTTTCATGTTCCTATAGTCGAAGCCGGGTAGCACTTACTGGCGACTTTCGATGGCTTCGGAAATGCTGGTCCCCATGTCGTCCCTGCACAAAACGATTACGTCCGGCGGGTACAGGAGTTTTTACCTTGGAAACGTATTCCATTTTGGAAACAACTCATTTATCTTGTAAAGAACGGAGAGGCTAGGTGACTGTCGCTGCTGTATCCAGATGTCTGACCCTGTTGGAGCTGCTTGCGGGCGAACGTGAGTCTGTGGAATTATCAAATCTTGCGGATCGGCTGGACATGCCTGCCAGCGCGGTCCACAGGCTCATTGCGACGCTGGTGAACCATGGGTGGGTTATCCAAGACGATGCCAGCCAGAAATATGCGCTGTCGCTGCGAATGAGCACCCTGGCCTTCCGGAACTTAGATGCCCGCAACGTACCGGACGTGGTCCAATCGGTCTTGACCGGGTTGGCTGCGGAAACACGGGAATATTGCCGTCTTGCTCTTTTGGAAGGTCGTGACTTGGTCTGGGTCGCCAGGGCACAAGGTGCTGTCACCGGGTTACGGTACGATCCCGATATGGGGCAGGAAATAGTTCTGCATGCAACTGCTAACGGAAAGGCTTGGCTATCCACATTACCGGAGGAAGAGGCGCTCGAACTCGTCTACTCCCGCGGGTTTGGAGCAAGGCGCAAACTCGGGCCGAACTCGGCTCGTTCGGTCGACGAGCTACGAGGTCGGCTCGAGGAAACGCGACAGCGGGGCTTTGCCACCTCATTGGAAGAAGCTGAAACCGGGACGGCCGCGGTCGCCGTACCATTCCGGGCCAGCTCTGACCCGCATGCACCGGTTGCCGGCACGATATCAGTCGCGGGCCCGCTTATCCGCATTACACCCGATCGCTGGCCAGAATTAGCGGACGCGCTAAATCGAGCGGCGACGGAACTCAGCCACATCTGGCCACTTCGAAGCCGTCAGCGGACGATGACACCGCTGACTATTGCAGCAGGAGTGAGGGTAGCCAAGAGAGCGCAGTCTGCGTGACAGCATAACCAGCTCGCTCGAGCGCATTTCCTCCGTTCGGCGACCGCAGAAACTGAGGTTAGCGGATGACGACTATCGTATTCAACCATGCCACGGTACGCGAACGCGCCGACATGCTGAGCTTTGTGCGGCTGAGCGCTGAGCGAGGCATCGATACGGTTTCCATCTGGGGAGACGAGATAACGAAGGTTGGGGAAGCAAATGCTCTGGCCGCATTGCGCGACCATGGTATGAAAGTTTCGGGTTACAATCGTATTGGCCCGTTTGTGCCTGAGTACTTGGGCCGTGCGGAAGCGGAATTGGAAAGGGCCGCGCGGTTTGGCGCCGACCATGTATTCCTATTCACCGGGGGGCTCGCAGAAGGGGAGCGTGGGCTAGCGGCAGCACGGCGGCGGGCGGAAGATCAGATCGGCCGGCTACTGGAAATGGCCAGGCGCATAGGGGTCAAGCTTGCTATCGAGGCCTTGCATCCAATGCTTGCCGGCGACCGCACCGTAATCACAAGTCTAACGTCTGCCAACGACCTGTGCGCAGCTTTTGGGCCGGGAATCGGCGTGGTCGTGGATGTCTACCATCTTTGGTGGGACGAGCGACTGGAAGCAGAGATTATACGCGCTGGCCAAGCTGGGCGGCTTCTTGGCTTTCACGTCAATGACTGGCTGCTGCCAACCCGCCATCTCATGAGCGATCGCGGAATGATGGGAGATGGCATTATCGACTTGCCGGCCGTAGAAGGCATGATGCGACGAGCAGGGTTCCGCGGTCCGATTGAGATTGAGATCTTCTCTATGGACTGGTGGGCTCGTGATCCGGCAGAAGTAATGGATATCGCCATCGCGCGTTGCCGGCGTATTTTTGGCGAAAAAGCGGTGGAAGCAAGATCTAATCAACGCCAAATCGTGCTCCAGGCGCCCTAGAGCGTTTGGTCCCGGCATTTGCTGGAGCGGATTGATTTTGAAGCGTTCCGGTTGTGACGCCCACGCCTTGCAGATGAACTCGTAGGGCGTGAGATCCTTGAGGGTCTTGAGCCTGCGGTCGAAGTTGTAGGCGGCAACGAAGTCGGCGAGATGGGTGCGTAGTTGGTCATGGCTCTCGTAGTAGAAGCGCTTGACGGTGGGGTCCTTGATGGTCCTGTTCATTCCACGGCTCATGCTCGCTTGGATATCGTGACGATTCAGAAGTTCGGAGTACGCTCCGCACGCGTATTGGGCGGATTCAAGCGGTCGTCGCAACACCGATTGTGTTCACTCACGACAGCAACTCGTCAAGCGCCTCTGCGGGCGTTTTCCAGCCCAGGTCTTTCTCGGTCTGGCATTGAGGGCCGCAGCCACGGCGGCGATCCCGTCGGCGCTATGGATGCTCAGGTCGGTGCCTTTCGGGAAGTACTGACGTAGCAGCCCATTGGTGTTCTCGTTGGTGCCCCGCTGCCATGGGCTTTGCGGATCGCAGAAGTAGACTTGGACGCCCGCGCGATCTTGAGACGATCGTGCTGAGCCATTTCGGCTCCCTGATCCCAGTCAGCGAACGGCGCAGTTCTTCGGGCAAGGTGATGATGGTCCGCGTAATTGCGTCGCGCACGGCTTCGGCCCCGTGTCCCGCGAGAGCGGGTCCATTTTTCATGCGCGGAGCTTCGCCATGCCCCATGCCCCGCAAGCCGGGGAAGATGGAGTAGCATCGTGAAGCGTGTCGTACGTTCAACCAGCGTGCCGATCGCCGAGCTGCCAAGACCAAGGATGAGGTCTCCCTCCCAGTGACCCGGCACCGCGCGATCGGCCGCTTCGGCGGGGCGTTGACTAATCATGATCTCCGGCGAGACAAAGCTCTTGCCGCGCCTGAGTACGCGCGCCCTGGGGACCCGCAGCACGCGCCCCGTTCGCAAGCAGGCCGGCAGTTCGCGGCGTAGCGCTCCCCGGGGCGATGATCTGCGGTGGAAAGCGGTGGTTCTTGTAACTGATCGTCGTCGAGCTCATCCTCGCCCAATTATCCGTCAACCGTTAAGCTGCAGACAACGTGACATCGCCCTTCAAACTCCTGCAAGGAATTCGACAAAAATAGCGACACCGCCTAGCCGCAAGCTCCCGCTTGAAATTTAATCCTTTGCCTGCACATGGCATGATTGTTGCTTTGCATCTCGGACGTTCACTGAAGCAGAATCTTCCAGCGCACATAGAATCCAAAAATAGTGCCTGATCGATACCGATATGGCCTAGGGCCTGTGAGATTCATCGTGAGTTTATGACGGCGGCTGCGAGATGGATGATTGCGTTGAAGCTCTGGTCGGTTTTGTCAGCTCGCATTGCGATGCGTTTGAACTCCTTG
>NZ_JAMYLO010000040.1:0-15862 GCF_040318075.1 Mesorhizobium sp. M1328
GGCGTTCCGGCGGCAACTAACCTGTCTTCTCGCTCTGCAGCTGCCAGTGCGTCCTCGGCCCACAGCCGTGTGAACGCCACACTCCCCTTCTCGCGCAGCGACGTTGCGCGAGCAAGGGAACGAGCAACCAGGTGGGTAGATTGAATTAGGCCCTCGGCGCGAGCCTTCGCGAGGGCCCCAACGGTATCTTTCGCTTCAAGGCGCGGGTATCGTTTATCATTGGGCGAACCTTTCTCGGGCGGACGCAAGTGTGTCCTCGACAGCCGCGAGAAAGCCACGGATATCTGCTTGGGTCATTGGCGTCAAGAACGCCCCAAGTCCGTCATGGGAAATCCAGAAACCTCGCTCTAGGACGGAGTGACGATTTAACTATCTGAGCCAGATGGCGATGGCGGCGAGTTTAACGAAGCCCAGGAAGTTGGCCAGCAGCTTGTCGTATCGTGTTGCGACGCGACGGAACTGCTTGAGCTTGTTGAAGAAGCGCTCAATGAGATTGCGCTCCTTGTAGAGGTGAGAGTTGTAGGGACGCTGGAGCTTGCGGTTGCGCTTCGGTGAGATGACGATTTCGGCTCCCGTCTGGGCGATCTTTGCGTGCAGGTGGTCGGCGTCACAGCCCTTGTCGGCGATCGTGGCGCCCGCCTCGAAGCCATCGACGAGATCATGGGCAAAGGCGATGTCGTTGCGCTGTCCGGGGCTGGCGATCAGGCGGACCGGTAGCCCGAGCGCATCGCCGGCGGCATGGATCTTGGTGCTCAGCCCGCCTCGAGACCGGCCCAGGCCCTGGGCATTCGCCCCCCTTTTTTCCTTGCGCGCCCCGGCGGCATGCTGATGCGCCCGCACGATGGTCGAGTCGATCATCAGCCATTCTAGATCGGCTTCGCGTGCCAGGACCGCCAACATGTCGTCGAGTACACCCATCTCGATCCAGCGGTAGCGCCGCTTCACTATAGCGTAGTCACCAAGCCTTCCGGCAGGTCGCGCCAGCGGCCGCCCGAACGGGCCATCCACAGCAGCGCATCCAGGAACAGCCGGTTGTTCGTTCGGGGACCGCGCTTGCCCTTGGTGCCTCCGGGCAGGAACCCCTTGATCCGTTCCCACTGATCATCCCGAAGTGCATCACGATCCATCGCTGGCCTCCATCCGGCCAGCATCTTGAATCTGGAGGGTTCTGTGTGGTCGCGGGCGCGATTGGGCGGGCACGCACGGGTCGCGACTACATTGAAGCCTGATTGAACTGAACCGCGGGATGGCGGGCGGGGCTATGGGGATTTAGGGCTCGACAGTGTGTCCGAGGCGCCGGGGCGGGCTCGCCGATCGCTCTGGAGTAGTCGCCCGTCGTCGCGATGCAGGACCATCTGCGACGCGAGAGACGGCGCCATTGGGCCGTTGACGCTAGGGTGCAGCGTTGCTGGTGACAGGCAGGCTGCGACATTGACTAGCGGCGCAAAGGCCCGGCGACGACTGTAGCAGACGCCGGGATGGACGGGGCGAGCGTGTCGGTGCGCAGCGTGTCATGAGAAGCTATGCGGGGGAGCGGCGAGGTGGCACCATCGTCGTACGATCAACCCGAAGGATAGACTATCATGTCCAAAGTCGACGATCTCAGCCGATCAATCACTGTATTGGATCAAGCTCGCACTGTGCTCGTCGTTGTAGAAATGAGTCAAAATAACTGGCTGGTGGCCGGAATGCTTCCCGGCGTTCAGCGACACCCCCTCAAGAAACTCGATCCCGATCCCAATGCATTGCTCGGTTTGATCGCGCGTTGGCGATCGGAGGCGGAGGCTGCGGGCATGCCGATAGACCGGGTCGCGCTGGCCTTCGAGGCTGGGCGAGACGGCTTCTGGCTGGCCCGGTGGCTGCAGACGCGAGGCATAGACGCTCACGTCATCCATTCAACCAGCGTCGCCGTGAACCGTGAACACCGACGGGCGAAAACCGACAGGCTAGACACGGCCATGCTGATGCGCGTGTTCCTGGGTTGGCTGCGTGGCGAGCGTGGCCACTGCCGCATGGTGGCGATCCCATCACTGGCGGAAGAGGATGCCAAGCGGCCGAGCCGCGAGCGGGAGAACCTGGTCAGCGAGAAAACGCGGATAGTCAATCGCATGAAAGGGGCGCTGGCTCGGCTCGGCATCCGTGGCTTCAAGCCCGAGCTTCGCCGGGCGCCGAAGAAGTTGCCGGACCTGCGCACTTCGGAAGGACAGCCGCTTCCGCCGAATATGCTGGAAGAGATGCGGCGCGACATGGCTCGGCTTGCGGTGGTGCGCGATCAGATCACGACGATTGAAAAAGCCAGAATTGCCCAGCTTGAGCAGGCGCCCGCGTCGGGGTATAATGCAATGGTTGTGCTATTGGCGCGCGTGATTGGTGTCGGGATTGAGACAGCCGACATGCTGGTCCACGAGGTGCTTAGCCGCAACCTCAGAGACCGGCGCGCGGTGGCGCGTTACGCCGGTCTGACAGGCTCCCCCGACGAGAGCGGATCTAAACGACGCGAAAAGGGGTTGGCCAAGGCAGGCAACGCCCGGGTGCGACGCGGGCTGATCCAATTGGCCTGGCGCTTCCTGAGATTCCAAAAGAATAGCGAACTGACGCAATGGTTCCAGGCACGAGCGGCACAGGGCGCCCGCAAGACGACGATGATCGTGGCGCTCGCACGCAAGTTACTCATCGCGCTCTGGCGATTGGTTACCGTCGGCGAAATCCCGATGGGCGTCACATTGCGCCCGATGAACTGAACACACTGCAGGGCGCCTGACGGATCAACCGCCGTAATGACGCCCGCGCGTATCGATTCGAGGTGGCGGTGTCCCGATGGACACCATGGCGTTATTTGCCGTCATGAGAATGGGCCCGCCGCCTCGGAGCCTTGCTGCTGAAGCCAATGACTGCTTCATGGTCCGGGTCTTTTGCAGACCCACCGAATACAAGGTTGCGGCGTAATGCGATGCGCCCAAAGGCAGGCTCCCCTCGAATTTGATGCTCGCGGACCAATGCACAAGGCAGTGACCAACCGTTCTGTTATGGCTATCCTGACCGCTTTACCGCGAAATCAGTGAAGGCCCCTTGACAACGAAATCCCCATACAAGGTGTCTGGCCAGGTCGGGGCCTTGCGCGGGATCGGGCCGAGCGAGGCCATGGCGCCGCCGCAGCCCGGACAGATGTCCAGGGAGCGCCCTGTGAGACAGCGGTAACGCTGGCGATAGTCGGCAGTCGGGTCCGGCGCCGGGGCGCCGCCAGAAGAAGACGCCACTGGGCGAGCTTGGCGACGCGGTGGCCGTTGGCGAGGAGGCCGTAATGGCGGATGCGATGGAATCCCTCTGGAAGAGCGTGCAGCAGGAAGCGCCGGATGAACTCGTCGGCGCTTAAGGTCATGAGCTTGTGCTTGGACTTGTCATGGTGGCGATAGTCTTTCCAGCGGACGCTGACCTTTCCCTGGTCCAGGCTCACGAGGCGGCTGTTGGCGATGGCGACGCGATGGGTATAGCGACCCAGATAGGCGAGGACCTGTTCGGGACCGCCGAACGGGGGCTTGGCGAAGACGACCCATTCGATCCGCTTCAATCCAGCCAGTTGGGTGCAGAAAAGTGGCAGGGTCGGCCAGGCTGGCGAGATCGCTGAAGAAGCGAAGCTGGCCGGCGTCGAAGGCGTCCTGCAGGCGCTCCAGGAATAGCCGCCTGAACAGGCGCGACAGAACCCGCACGGGCAGGAAAAACCCCGGCCGGCAGGCGATCCATCGCTGGTCCGCGGCCTTCGCCGTGGCAGGCTCGAGCGACAGGCCGCCGCCCGGCACGACGCAGTGGACATGCGGATGATGGTGGAGATTTTGACCCCAAGTATGAAGCACGGCGACCACGCCGATCTCGGCGCCCAGATGCCTGGGATCGGCCGCCGCCACCCTCAAGGCTTCGGATGCGGCCTTGACCAGGATCGCATGGACCGCCGCCTTGTTCTAAGGCGATCTCAGCGATCTGGGCCGGGACGGTGAAGACCACGTGGAAGTATGGGACCGGCAGCAGTTCAGCCTGCCGCTCGGCCAGCCACTGGGCGCGGGCTAGGCCCTGGCACTTAGGGCAGTGGCGGTTGCTGCAGGTAATGGGCGACGCCCATTACCTGCCTTATTGGCAGATCTAGTAATGGGGAGCTGGCGTGCCGGCATCGGCATTTTTCGGTGAATTGTAGCGCTCTTTGTCTCCATAACAGCGCGGGCCTGCGCCTTCGTAGGCTCTGCCACCAATGGCCGGTCACAAACGGAGACGAACATGTTAGAGACCTCCTTCTCGGCGTCGAAGCTGCTGGGGCATCTGCGGAGCGGGCCAAGCGGACCATACCTTGACGGTTTCGCAGCCGCGCTCGAGCGGCAGGGCTATAGTACCGGCACAGCCGCGCGATATTTGCGGGCGGCAGCGCATCTCGGCCATGTCGTGACTCGGCAAGGAGCAATGCCCAGCGACATTGATCTGCGGTGTTCAGCGAGCACTTGCGCACTTGTCGATGTCCGCGCGCCATGGGACGGCGTCGCAACCACCACACATTTTCGGCGCCAGGCTCTTTCGCCAGTACCTTGTCGAAATCGGCGTTTGCCAGTTCGCCGCTACTGCATTGCAGCGTGCCGAGCCGTGTCTAGTGGCTCACTTCAAAGTGTGGCTGCGCAAGCACCGCGGGGCATCCGATCCCACCATCAAGCTCTACGGCCGCGATGCCGCCCACTTGATGGCGGGACTCGGGGACGATCAAGAGCGGTGGGAACCGGCTGCCATTCGCAGCTTTTTCCTGGACCGCGCGAGCCAATGCGGCAATCGAACCATCGAGAAGTTGACGACCAGCCTGCGCGCGTTCTTGCGGTATCTTGCTGTCGAAGGCCGCTGCCGAGCAGGTCTCGCCGATGTCGTTCCTGGCTATGCCCATTGGCGGCTTGCCGACTTGCCGCGATATCTGGCGGCGGAGCAGGTGAACCGGCTGATCGCGGCATGCGATGGCGAAGTCGTCGCGCGCCGGCGATCGCGCGATCGTCCTGCTCTTGGTGCGCCTCGGGCTGCGGGCCGGCGACGTGGCGCAACTCCGCCTCGACGACATCGAGTGGGAGACAGGCTCGCTGCGGGTCTCGGGCAAGTCGCGCTACGAGGTGCGTCTGCCGCTTCCGCAAGACGTCGGGGATGCGATCGCCGCCTACCTCGCCTGTCGCCCTTCGACCTGCCCGAGCGATCACGTTTTCCTCCGCAATATTGCGCCGTTTCGGCCGTTCCGGAAAGGTGACGGCATCTCGTCGGTGGTTAAACGCCTCATGCAGCGGGCCGGCATCGTGGCGCCAGTCAAGGGGGCGCACGTCCTGCGACACACGGCGGCGACCGAGATGCTGCGCCATGGCGTTCCGCTCGAGAAGATCGGGTTGGTCCTGCGGCACCGAGGTATCGACACGACGGCCCATTACGCCAAGGCCGATGTCACGCTCCTCAAGCAAATCGCGCAGCCCTGGCCGGAGGTTCTCTGATGTTGAAGGCCATCGAGACTTATCTGGCGCTCCGCCGTACCACTGGATTCGCGATGCTGAATGCGGAATACCTGCTCAGGAGCTTTGCCGCCTTTCATCAATTGACGGCGGCGCTGGCTGAACGCGGTCTCACCATCCACCCAGCGAGCGTCGGTCGCTTCCTCCATCGCGAGGCAAAAGCTTTAAAAAAACCGTTCTGCCGGCGGAGCAGCTCAAGCCAAAGCTGATGCGCCGGCGTGCGCAATGGACGCGTTACCAGACCCGCATTGATCCCACACGCCTGGTCTTCCTGGATGAAACATGGGTCAAGACCAACATGGCGCCGCTGCGCGGCTGGGGCGTGCGCGGCAAGCGGCTGATTGCTCACGCGCCATATGGCCACTGGAAGACGATGACCTTCATCGCCGCGCTGCGGCATGATCGGGTGGAGGCGCCTTGGGTCATTGACGGACCCATCAATGCGCAGGCCTTTGGCGTCTATGTCGAAACCGAACTCATCAAAACACTGAAGCCGGGCGACGTCGTCATTCTCGACAATCTCGGTTCTCACAAGGGCCAAGCCGTCCGCGACATCGTCAGGGCTGCTGGCGCAAGGCTCTTTTTCCTGCCGCCCTACAGCCCAGACCTCAATCCAATCGAGAAGCTGTTCGCTAAGCTCAAGCACTGCATGCGACGTGCCGCCAAACGAAGTGTTGAGGCCGTACACAACGCCATCGCCAACACCCTTGACGACGTCACCCCAAACGAATGCAACAACTACATCGAAAGCGCAGGCTACAAGTCAACCTGAATGCGAAACGCTCTAGAGGCCACCGCCGACCTCATGCGCGACGTCGCCGCGGCCGGTGAAGGGTTCCTCACCGAAGGAAGGCAATCATGACGCCGATTGCTCCCCTCATCGAAGCGTTCCTCGATGAGACACTCGCCCGCCAGCGGGGCGTCAGTCGGCATACGCGCGATTCCTATACCCCCTGAGCTTCCAGTTGCTCTTCATGTTCGCTGCAAAGAGGCTGAAGGTCTCGCCATCGGCGCTGACGCTGGAGCAACTCGACGCCAGCCTCATCAGCGCCTTCCTGGAATATCTCGAGCATAAGCGCAAAAACGCGCCGGTGACGCGCAATGTCCGGCTGGCGGCCATCAAGTCCTTCTTCCGCTTCCTCGAATACAGGCAGCCGGCGGCCCTGGAGCATATCCGCCGCGTCCTGGCGATCCCATTCAAGAAGACGGATCGGCGTCTGGTCCCCTATCTTTTGCGGGAGGAGCTGCAAGCGGTGCTCGACGCTCCGGATCACGGCACGCGCGATGGCATTCGCGACCGGGCCATGCTGCATCTGGCGGTTTGTGCGGGTCTGCGCGTGTCCGAGCTGACGGGGTTGAAGCTCGAGGACATCGACCTGTCGTCGATGAGCATTCGTGTCCTGGGCAAGGGACGGCGGGAAAGGACGCTTCCCTTGTGGAAGACCACGGCCGCAGCCCTGCGCGCGTGGCTCGCCGTTCGCGGGCGGGTCGCAGCACCCAGGTGTTCGTCAACGCCCGGGGAGTGCCGCTGAGCCGATGGGGCTTCGCCTATCTCCTCAAACAGCATGCAGCGACCGCCGCTCGAGCGCATCCTGGCCTCGACAAGAAACGCATCTCGCCCCACGTGCTCAGGCACACATGCGCGATGATCATCCTGCAAGCAACGCAGGACATCCGTAAGGTGGCGCTTTGGTTGGGGCACGCCACTCTGACGACTACTGAAATCTACACGCGTGGCGATCCGACAGAAAAGCTCGACGCCATGGAATCGATCGTTCCACCACATGTGCGGCGCGGCGCGTTCCGGCCGTCCGACAGGCTCATCGCGCTCCTCAAGCGCCCTTCGTAATGGTGAGCCGGGTTGGCAGCGGCACACACAAGAGCGCGATCAAGTCGCTGCCAGCTCCCGATTACTAAATCTGCCCATAAGGCAGGAGTTATAGGCTTGCCGCACGAAGCCTCAGTCGGTGCAGTGTTCGGCGTGACCGCCCAGGGCCGCGGTCCGGCACGCCTCCCCGCGGCCATAACCCGGCGCTCGACACGCCCGAGATGGCCGGCATGGTCGCGGCGATAATCAGCCCCGTGACGGTGGAATACATCCGCCACGGCCGCGGCCATCGCGCCGAGGAAATAGCCATCGCCCCGGCTTGGTCAACCGCCAATAGACGCGCGCAAAATCTCCAGCAGCTGCGGCGACAGCATCACATAGCGGTCCTTGCCGCCCTTGCCCTGCTCGATGCGAATGATCATCCGGCTGCTATCGATGTCCGTCACCTGCAGACGCGCCGCCTCCGCGGCGCGTAAGCCCACCGCATAGGTGGTCATCAGAGCGACCCGGTTAACTCGTCCCCTTCACGGCCTGCAGAAAGCCGACCACCTCATCGGCGCTCAGCACGACCGGCAACTTGCGCGGCGTCCGGGCGTAAGCGATCCGCTCAGGCAGATCAGATCGACCCAGCGTCACGCCGTAGAAGAAACGCAAGGCGCAAACGGTCTGGTTCAACGCGCCCCACGAGACCCTTCGGCCCACCAAGTGGGCCCGATAGGCGCGCACCTCTTCCTATCCCAGTTGATCGGGTGATCGTCCAAAAAATCGACTGAACTTCGCCACGTGATGCACGTAGGATCGCTGGGTCTCCGGTGACAAATTGCGGATCGTCAGATCTTCAATCATCCGCTGACGCAGAGGGCTTATCTGGGCCATCTGGGGTTCTCCTGTCTGGAAGGTTGGCTCGACACCAAATCTTCTCAGACGGGGGCCTCCTCAGGCCAGACCCGCGCATCAGCTACCGCGGCAGCGGTTTAGTTCAATCTGATTTGCTCCCAAAGGGGAATCCCCAATCCTTAAATCGTCACTACGTCCTAGCAAGCCACTCAAGAACACCTTTATGTATCGATGAAGACGAGGCGCTGCGGATCAACTTTGCCCTGATATTTCTTCCACTGCCCTCGCCTTCGCGGATTTTCGGCCGCCGTTGCTCCGCGGGCAGTATGCTTTTTTGAAGCTCAGCCCTTCGGCATGGACGAAGCCCCGCACCGATCGATAGTCGACTTGACACCGCGCTCGCCAGTTCAGTGACCAAGCACGCAGCATGAATCTCGGCTGTCGTCCGCGCGAATAGCCGGTCACGATGTTCGCCCGATAAACTTCGCGGCTTGTGCCCTGGCCATCTGACCCGGCGCCACGCTGCCCGTCTTTGCAGGACGAATCCAACCAGCGGATGGCCGCGCTTTGCGACACTGATCTCTGCAAGATATGAGCGACGTTCCACCGCCAATCAGCCGAATGGAATAGGGTCTTTCCGGACCCCGCCACGACCCCGCATTGCCTCGCTTGAATTGTTCCTGGATGTTAACCCGTTGCCTCATCTGATTTGCTCCCCGCATTTGTGTGGCAGGAGCAAATCAGATGAGGCAGGTCAGCATGGCGACGCGGGATGAGCTGGTGAGCGCGGTAACGGAGCGCTACGCCCGAAGCGAGCGGGCAGAGAAGTCGTGCATTCTCGATGAGTTCGTGGCGGTGAGCGGCTTTCAACGCAGGCATGCGATGCGCCTATTGCGCAACGGACCGCAGGTGGGCCGTTCGGGGCCGCGGCCGGAGCGGGGGCTTTATGACGATGCGGTTGGTGAAGCGCTGATCGTGCTGTGGGAGGCCTCAGACCGGATCTGCGGGAAGCGGCTGAAAGCGCTGGTGCCGATCCTGGTCGAGGCGATGGAGCGTCACGGGCATCTTCAGCGTGCGCCGGAAGTCCGGACGCGGCTTTTGGCGATGAGTGCGGCAACGATCGACCGTGCGCTGCGCGCGGTCCGCGAGACCGCAGTTGGCGGCAAGCGGCGCCGGTCCGCGGCATCCTCGGCGCTGCGGCGGAGCATACCGATCCGCACCTTCTCCGACTGGCCGGATCCGCCGCCCGGCTTTGTCGAGGCCGACCTGGTGGCGCACAGCAGCCCGGTGACGAGCGGCAGCTTTGTGCAGACGCTGGTTCTCACCGAGGTTGCGAGCGGATGGACGGAAAGCGCGCCGTTGCTGGTCCGCGAGCAGAAGCTGTTGAGCGAGGTGCTGACGGAATTGCGGCGGCGGCTGCCGTTCGACCCTCTCGGCTTCGACACCGACAATGACAGCGCGTTCCTGAACGAGACGGTGCGCGATTATTTTCAGGAGGCCGATATCGCGTTCACGCGCTGCCGGCCGTACCGCAAGAATGATCAGGCTTTTGTCGAGCAGAAGAACGGTGCCGTGGTGCGCCGCATCGTCGGCTATCGCCGTCTGGAGGGGCTTGAAGCCGCTGCGGCTCTCGCGCAGCTCTATGCGACGGTGCGGCTGTTCGTGAACTTCTTCCAGCCCTCCTTCAAGCTGGCCACAAAGGAGCGGGGCGGCGCCCGCGTGCGCAAGCGTTACGGCCGGCGACGCCCTGCCAACGATTGCTGGCGGATCCCCGGACGCCGGAACCGGTTCGCGCCGCACTCGCGCAAACATATGCGCGGCTGGACCCTGTCCGGTTGCTGAGCAAGATGCGGATGGCGCAGCAGCCTCGTCGACATCGCCACAGGCCGGCACGCAATTGGTTTTGGCGGCCGATCCGTCTGTCGACCGGTTCCTGTCGGGCTTGCGGACGGCTTGGAAGGAGGGTGAAATCCGCCCAACCGCGCAAGCCAAGCCGAAGCAAAAACGAGGCCGTCGGCGACCGGATCCCTTCGCCCTCGTCACCAAAGAACTGCAAGCGTGGTTTGACGACGAGCCCTGGCGGACAAGCCGCGAATTGCTGGAGCGTCTGCAGGCGGAGCGTCCGGGACAATATCCCGATCAGTTGCTGCTCACGTTGCAGCGCCGCTTGAAGATCTGGCGAAAGGAAAAGGCGCACGCAATGGTGTTCGGCGCGATGCAGTTCGAGCCGGCAATCAAGCCTTGACGAATTGATCCGGATCCCAGTCGTGGGAACATTATGATGAGGCAACGGACAATGTCGGCCGGGAGCATTCCACGGTGAGGCAATACGAGGCCTCTTCCAGATTGTCGCGCTATAGGTGGGAGACATCGAGCGGAATCCGCACTACCGGGTCGGAGTAGCAGCGTTTCAACGGAGGCCAACGTCAATACGAAATACGTGGGCGAATCTTTAAGGCGGCACGCGTCGCCGTGATGCCTGGACCCGGAGTTGCAAACACTCGGTCTCAGGTGCCCCGAGCCGAAATGCAAGGCCTGGGGGATCATTGCGGAGGCTCCTGTGCATTGCAGTGCTGTGTAATGATGTGCAATCCGAAAGTTCGGGAAGGAGACTTGGCCATGGAGCCACGCCGTATCGGGCGCCCGGACCCCTTTGCTGTCCTTTTGCGTGTTCCGCCGTCTCAGACCGTAAGGCTCACGTTGTAATCGGTCAGGAAATCCTGGAGGGCCAGGATACGCTCTACGCCCCTGAGGTTGTCGGTCGCATCGAGCGCGCGGCACCTGTCGACGGACAGCAGCGGTGCCACTGCCGCATTGCGGTCATTCAGCAGCGCGGTGAACCGGGTGCGCAGCATTCTGCCGTAGGTCGGATCCTGGATAGCCGGAATCATGCTCTTGACTCGCTGCACCACCGACTGCGGCAGCAGATCCGCCGTGGCGGCCCGCAGCAGGCTCTTCTCGCGCCTGTCGAAAGTCTTGTGGGCCCATGGGGTGCCGAACACGTACTCAACGAGGCGGTGGTCGCAGTAGGGGACCCGCACCTCGAGACCCAAAGCCATGCTCATCCGGTCCTTGCGGTCGAGCAGCTTCGGCAGGCTACGCGTGAGAAAGAGGTAGCAGACCTCGCGCATGCGACGCTCGTGCGGATCGGCCGAGGCCGGCCCGGTCAGGGCGGGTACTTCCGCAAGTGCCCTGCGGTACTGCTCGTCGAGGTAGCCGGGGAGGTCGAGTTTCTCGACGAGGCCGGGGTCTAGGGACCGCCGTACGATATCGTCGCTGTCTTCGATCCAGGGAAAGGTGTCGGCCTGAACTTGCGCGGGATCGTGGAACGACGAGTAGCCGCCGAAAAGCTCGTCGGCCGCCTCCCCGGACAGGGCCACCGTACAGTGTTGCCCGATGGCCCGGAACAGCAGATAGAGCGAGGTATCAACGCTGCCCGTGGTCAACGGCAGGTCGCGGGCGTGGAGGGTGGCGGCCCGCACGTTCGGGTCCATGAGTTCGTGCGCGGACAACGTGATGTCCGTGTGGTCGGTACCAACGTATTTCGCGACTTCCTGCACGTACGGCCCGTCGGGTGTGGGGCGCCATGGGCCGGGGATAAAGTTCTCAGTGTAGCCGACGAAGTCGACGGCGAAGGTCCGGATCCGTTCGTCGCTGAAGCGCGCGACCAGTGCGGTGATGGCCGAGGAATCAAGCCCGCCCGACAACAGTGTGCACAGCGGCACGTCGGCGATGAGCTGCCGCTGGATCGTGTCGTCGAGCAACTCGCGAACGCGCCGAACAGTGGTAGGCACGTCGTCGGTGTGCCCGCTGTCGGTGAGATGCCAGTAGCTCATCTGCTTGATGCCGTCGCGGGTCACGCGGACGATGTGGCCGGGCCGTACCTCACGCATGCCGCGGAACACGGTGCTGTCCGGGTCAGCGATGGAGCACAGGGTGCGGCGAAGCCCATCGGCGTCCATGGCCCGTTCCGCGAGACTATTGGCGAGGATCGCCTTTGGCTCGGAGCCGAATAACACTCCGTGCTCGGTGGGGTAGTAGTAAAGCGGCTTTATGCCGAGCCGGTCGCGTATGAGAAGCAGTTCGCGCTTGGCGGTATCCCAGAGTGCGTAGGCAAACATCCCGTTGAGTTCGCTCACGGCGCTGCGGGGGTCGCGGTGGCCCCACTCGCGGTGGGCGCGCAGCACCACCTCGGTGTCACTGCTCGTGTCGAACCGATGGCCCAGGGCGGCAAGCCGTTGCCGCAGCTCGCGGTAGTTGTAAGTCTCGCCCGTGTAGACGAGCACCAACGCCGGTCGGCCGTCCTCCTGGTGCGTCATCGGCTGGTGACCGCCCTGGATATCGATGATCGCCAGGCGGCGGTGTCCCAGTGCCGCAGGCCCGTCGATCCAAGTCCCCTCGTCGTCCGGACCACGATAGGCCATGGTGGCCGTCATGTCGGCAAGCTCCCTTCGCGCGTCGGGACCTCCTAGGTCACGATCGAAATCAATCCATCCACAGATGCCGCACATTTTTTGGCTCCTTGCCTTGGCAACTGTCGCGCAACTTCGGGCATCCGGGACACCGCACCACGCGAACACGCGATATCCTTTATGGCCGTCTCATCGGCTCAACTCGAGTAACCTCGATCGATCGTGACGGTTCATTCCAGCAGGCTGACTCCTTAGCAACCTGCCACGCAGCGCGCACCTCCCTGTTCTCGTAGTCTTACTGCGTCACAAAGGCGGGTCTGACCACGGCGCCTCCTTACGGGGACTTCGTAGCCTGGCAAGAGCCGCCTCCTTGCCGGCGACGACGGGGCTCGGCTTCGGCCACTCCGAAGCAACCCCCCGATCTCAGCTTATCGCGGGGGTGAGCCACCTTCACCCCGAGAACATACGGTCTCAGCAAGTCGACGTGGCTGGTGACGTCGCTATTGCCAGGCGGGGGTGAGCGTATGTCGAAGCATGCGGTGCGAGGTGGTGATATTGCGGGACTGCTGGCGCGCTTTGCACAGCTTCGGGAAAAGGCTCAAGTGCGCACCGGCGAGACCTTTCCGATTGTCGTCATCCAAGAGGCCGGTTTGGACGGTTTTTGGATCCACCGTGTCCTGGAGCATGAGGGGATCGAGAGCCATGTTGTTGACCCTGCCTCCATTGCCACCTCGCGCCGGCGACGGCGGGCGAAGACCGATAAGATCGACGGCGAAACGCTGGTGCGCGCACTGCTTGCTTATAAACGCGGCGAGCCACGCGTATGCGCGATGGCGAAGCCACCGACGCCCGAAGCAGAGGATCGGCGCCGGATCTGCCGGGAGCGCAAGGTCCTGGTCAGTGAGCGGACGAGCCACGCCAATCGCATCAAGGGGCTGCTATTTGCGCAAGGGATAACCGGCTATGATCCGCTGCGACGTGACCGGCGTGAGCGGCTTGATGATCTCCGAACGGGTGATGGCCGTGTGCTGGGCAGGCAACTCAAGGCGCAGCTCATTCGCGAGCTCGATCGCCTCGAGCTGCTGTTCGAGCAGATCAAGTCAGTCGAAGCCGAGCGTGACGCGTTGCTGGCCGCCGACGTCGCTGACACGCCTGTGGCGTTGCTGCTCGACCTCAAAGGCATTGGCCCCGAGAGTGCCGCCATCTTGTATACGGAAGGGCTGTTCCGAAAGTTCGACAACCGAAGGCAGGTTGCAGCCTATGCCGGGCTTGCGCCGACGCCTTGGCGGAGCGGATCAATCGACCGCGAGCAAGGCGTCTCAAAGGCTGGCAATCCCCGGCTCCGGACAACAATGATCGAGCTTGCCTGGCTGTGGCTGCGCTACCAGCCCGAGTCAGCGCTCTCTCGTTGGTTCCGCGAACGAGCAGAGTGTAACGCCGGGCGCGTGCGCGCACGAAAGTTGCTCATCGCTCTCTCGAAATGGGTGGTCATCGAGGGCGCCGTCATGAAAACCGCCTAAGGCGATCAACCCTGCATAACTATCCGGAGGGCCAATTAGCCCCCGCGGCTCCAGGGAGACAACCGAATCCGCCGCTGGTCTGAACCACCGACAGGAAGAATGGTCTCGTCCTCCTGAGCCCCTTGCCCGCCGAAAGCGGGATATTGGTGCAGCCGTCCCGGACGGCGACCGCATGTGAGTTGGACCAGGCTCGGAAATACGCCGCGCCGCGTCAACGCAGTTGGGCTCAACCCTGGAAGCTCCGCCAACAGAAAAGGAGGAATTATGCGCCTTTGATATCACTTGACCTGAAACTCGTCATGTGAGCGGCGGATGAACTCGCCCGCTTCCAGCGTCATGGTCCGGTAGCGCTCCTTCCCGTTGCGACGGTACTCCTTCCAGCGGAAACGAACCGTGCTGTCCTCGATGTCGATGGGGCGGGTGTTGGAGATGGCGCAGCGGTGCGTATAGCGCCCAGCGGAAGAGAAGGCCGGAGCAGTGCCTCGAGAGGCCCCATGCCGGCCCACGATGCAATCTCCAACGCGGCATGGTCAATGACTGTCGCGAAACTTTTAACAAAGATATGAAAACGTTCACAAATATTTTCTTTACTATTCTGGGCCGTATGCGAAACTCGATCAAAATATATATGAATCAAAAAGTCAGAAATATCTGTGTGGTTATCAAAGTGGAAGGAAAGATATATGAATAGTAATATTGGTAAGAAAGTTTCTTTAATAGAACTTGAATCATACTTCAGCGAAGATTATATCCATTTTGGGGATGTGATCAATTCACCGAAAACAAGTGACAGGCAAGTGGGAGTAATTTGGAAACTTCTTTCTCTTACGCAAGGCAACTCAGTTCTTGAACTTGGGTGCGGCTATGGGCGGATTACCAACCGATTGGCGGAAAAAGGAGCCCAGGTAGTCGGACTTGATATCTCGCCGATCTTGCTGAAAAAAGCCGAAGCGGATGCGGCTGAACGCGGAGTAAATGTCGAGTATGTTCTGGGCGACATGCGCTCACTTCCCTGGCGAGATCGATTCGACGCGGCTTTTCTGTGGTACACGACGTTTGGCTATTTCGATGACGCGGATAATGAGAGAGTTCTTCGTGAAGCTGCTTCTTCACTTCGAAAGGGCGGGCGTCTGCTAATCGATAACCCCAATCGTTTCGAGTGCCTGCGCCACAAGTTTCCTATGTGTTCCGTTGCGCAGCGTAACGACGATGTACGAATCGATATATTTAGCAACGATGTGATAAGCGATCGCGAGAACCTCGAAAGGATTATCGTTCGCGATGGACGCGTTAGACGAACGCACCTTTCTTACAGGCAGTATGGGTTTTCTGAATATGTTCGCATGTTGCGAAGCGCGGGGTTCGAGACTGTCGAAGCATATGGCAAGGAAGGTGGAGCGTTTACATCCGATAGCCCGCGCCTCGTGGTTGTCGCACAAAAATAATATCAACGGAATAGCCTAGCTGAACTGCGTGTCCGAAAAACCATTAGCAGGCCAGGGGCGAAATCCCTCGTTAGACGCCGTATCTTAAAGGATTTCGCAAGACACATGTTTTTTGAGAGTTTGCGCGTAGCCAATGTTACGCCTTCGAGAAAGTATGCCAATTGATTGCTCGTGCAATCGTCATTTGCCAAGATAGGGGAGCCACTCATGCCCACATCTAGTCAACAGGAACGCGTGCCCGCATTTAGTCAACAGGAATACCGCGAACGCACGCGTCGACTGCGCCAGCAAATGGCGGCGCACGGTA
>NZ_JAMYLO010000041.1:0-15790 GCF_040318075.1 Mesorhizobium sp. M1328
TAGCCGCGTCTCGGATTTGGGTGGCGGGGTGGGGGGTTCGTTGTTGTGAATAACACTGAGGGGTTTATCTAACAAATTGGAGTCATCTAGGTGGGGTCCGTTCCCGTGCTGCGGGCCGCCCTTTTCAATCGTGAATGACCAAGCCAGGCTTGGCCGACCGCAACACGGTCAGATTATGCGGCCCGCGCTGCTGGCCGCTTGCCGCCGAAGCGGCGCTTGTTGTTGCCCTTGAAGGGCTTGGCGCCTTCCGGCTTGCGCTCGCCCGCAAAGGCCGGCTTGTCGCCGAACCGCTTCTTGCCGAAGCCGTTGTTTGCGCCGCCGGGCCGCCTGCCGTCGCGGCGGCCATTGTGGTCGTTGCGATCATTGGCCGGTTCGAAGCTGCGCTCGTTCTTCTCGGCGGGATTGCGCTGCGGATCGGGGCTGCCGAGATGGTCGGCAACGATCGGCAGCTTAGTGCGGATGATGCGCTCGACCTGGCGCAGCTTGCTGTTTTCGGATGGGTCGCAGAGCGTGATGGCGATGCCGTCCATGCCGTTGCGGCCAGTGCGGCCGATGCGGTGGACATAGCTCTCTGCCTCGTCCGGCAGGTCGAAATTCACCACATGGCTGATGCCGGGCACGTCGATGCCGCGTGCCGCAATGTCGGTCGCCACGAGAATGCGCACCGAACCCTCACGGAAATCGTTGAGCGCCTTCTGACGGGCATTCTGCGACTTGTTGCCGTGGATGACGGCGGCCTTGAAGCCGTCGCGCTCGAGATCCTTGGTCACCCTGTCGGCGCCATG
This sequence comes from Mesorhizobium sp. M1328, assembly GCF_040318075.1. Classification (NCBI taxonomy): domain Bacteria; kingdom Pseudomonadati; phylum Pseudomonadota; class Alphaproteobacteria; order Hyphomicrobiales; family Phyllobacteriaceae; genus Mesorhizobium; species Mesorhizobium sp. M1328. The sequence goes on from NZ_JAMYLO010000041.1 coordinate 786, forward strand.
CTTGGTGCGCGAGAAGATGATGACCGACTTCATCGCCTCATCGGCAAGCATGTTGGCCAGCACCTGGCGCTTCTGCTTGGTGCGGGCAAAGACGACACCCTGTACGATCTCGGCGGCCGCGGTGCTGTGAGGAGCGACTTCGACGCGAATTGGGTTCTTCAGCAGGCCTTTCGCCAGTTCGGCGATTTCGGCCGGCATGGTTGCCGAGAACAGCACCGTCTGACGGTCCGGCGCCGTCGCCCTGGCGATGCGCTTGACGTCGTTGATGAAGCCCATGTCGAGCATGCGGTCGCCTTCGTCGAGCACCAGCCATTTGGTGTCGGCAAGCACGAGATCGCCTTCACGCACCAGGTCTGTCAACCGGCCGGGGGTTGCGATCAGGATGTCGACGCCAGGGGCAACCTTCTTCACCTGGCTGAAGCGCGAGACGCCGCCAAGCACCAGCGCGGTCGAGACATGCGCGCCCTTGGCGAGCAGCTTGATCATCTCCTCGATCTGCACCGCGAGTTCGCGCGTCGGCGCCAAGATCAGCGCGCGGGCCGTCTTCGGCCGGCGCTTGGTGCCAAGTGCGATGATCTTCGACAGGATCGGCAGCGCGAACGCCGCGGTCTTGCCTGAGCCGGTCTGGGCGATGCCGAAAATGTCGCGGCCTTCGAGCTGCGGCGGGATCGCCTGGGCCTGGATCGGCTTCGGATCGGTAAAGCCGGCGGCATTGGTGGCCTTGAGCAGTGCGCCGGTAATTCCAAGTGCGGCGAAACCGTTCAGTTCCCCAGTGTCCTTACCGGTCAAAGTGTTTTCATTGGTCAAAATATTCTTCTTTCATGCGGCTCCTGGCCGCAAACATAAATGGCGGCAGGGCGCAACCTGCCGTCGAAAATTGTCATGAAACGACAAGGCGGGCGGACGCTATTGTCCACACGGCTGCGCTGTCGTGCCCGCAGGCATCATGCCACGGGGCTTTTTCGCCACCTTGCCGATATGCCGGGAAGAGGGAAAACAGACGCAACCAGTCTCATTCGTCGAGAAGGCCGGATTTATCCCGGCCCAAGCGCCTATGCCGCCGCATATGGCCCAGTTCGCATCGAAATGCAAGGGGCCTGATGCTGCAGCGCAGCAAAGCCAAGAGGAAGCGGCGCTTGCGCTCTCTCGCGGGCATGATTACCACAATCCAGCTTTCCGTTTCGGGGACCGGTCATGAAGGACGTGCTGAAGGAACTCGAGCGCCGCCGCGAGATCGCCCGCATGGGCGGCGGCCAGGCCCGCATCGACGCCCAGCACAAGAAGGGCAAGCTGATCGCCCGCGAACGCATAGACGTTTTTCTCGACGAGGGCTCGTTCGAGGAGTTCGATATGTTTGTCGAGCACCGCTCGACCGACTTCGGCATGGAGAAGACCAAGATCGCCGGCGATGGCGTCGTCACCGGCTGGGGCACCGTAAATGGCCGGCCAGTGTACCTCTTTGCAAAGGACTTTACCGTGTTCGGCGGCTCGCTGTCCGAGGCGCATGCCGAAAAGGTGGTCAAGGTGCAGGAGATGGCGCTACGCAACCGCGCGCCGATCATCGGCCTTTACGACGCCGGCGGCGCCCGCATCCAGGAAGGCGTGGCGGCGCTCGGCGGCTATGCCGAGATCTTCCAGCGCAATGTTCTAGCCTCCGGCGTCATCCCACAGATTTCGCTGATCATGGGCCCTTGTGCTGGCGGCGACGTCTATTCGCCGGCGATGACCGACTTCATCTTCATGGTTCGCGACACCTCCTACATGTTCGTCACCGGGCCGGATGTGGTGAAGACCGTCACCAACGAGACGGTCACCGCCGAAAGCCTCGGCGGCGCTTCCGTCCACACGACGAAGTCCTCGATCGCCGACGGAGCCTACGACAATGACGTCGAGGCGTTGCTGCAGATGCGCCGGCTGGTCGATCTGCTGCCCGCCTCCAACACGGCGGAAATTCCCGAGATCGAATGCTACCAGTCGGTCACCGATCACGATCTGTCGCTCGACAGGCTGATCCCCGACAATGCCAACAAACCCTACGACATCAAAGAGTTGATCCTTAAAGTTGCCGACGAGGGTGACTTCTTCGAGATCCAGCAGAATTTTGCGAAAAACATCGTCACCGGCTTCGGCCGTATCGAGGGCCGCACCGTCGGCTTCGTCGCCAACCAGCCGATGGTGCTGGCCGGCGTGCTCGATTCGGATGCCAGCCGCAAGGCGGCGCGTTTCGTGCGCTTCTGCGACTGCTTCTCGATCCCGATCGTCACCTTCGTCGACGTGCCGGGCTTCCTGCCAGGCACCGCGCAGGAATATGGCGGGTTGATCAAGCACGGCGCCAAGCTTCTGTTCGCCTATGCCGAAGCGACCGTGCCGAAAATAACCGTCATCACCAGAAAGGCCTATGGCGGCGCCTATGACGTTATGGCGTCAAAGCATTTGCGCGGCGACATGAACTATGCCTGGCCAACGGCGCAGATTGCGGTGATGGGCGCCAGGGGCGCAGTCGAGATCATCTATCGCAAGGATATCGGCGACGCGGAGAAAATTGCAGCGCACACAAAAGCTTACGAGGATCGCTTCCTGTCACCCTTCGTTGCCGCCGAGCGTGGCTATGTCGACGAGGTTATCATGCCGCATTCGACCCGCCGCCGCATCGCCCGCGCGCTCAGGATGCTGCGCAACAAGGATATGCAAAACCCCTGGAAGAAGCACGATAATATTCCGCTGTGAGAGGGGTTGATGTCGCGCCTGGTCCTCTGTGTGGGAGCGCGTTTCGGCAGGTTTGCCATCCTGCTCTTCGCTCTGCCGCTGTTTTGCCCAATACTCCTGTGGTTCTGGTTCCTCGATTGCTATCCGCTCGCTGTCATCGCGACTGGCGTTGTTGCAATCCCGGCCGCGATGCTGGCCATCGTTCTGTTGATTGGGACATTGTTCGCCGGTTTTCGACCCAGCAAGGTGGACGGGATTACTTGGGAATCAGCCCCGAAATTGTGGGCTGTCTGGGAGAGTATTGCTGGCAAACACCGCGCCAGCCGGACGACGATCGTGCTGAGCGACGATCTCAACGCTAGCATCGGTGAAGAGCGGCCGTTTCTGGGCCTGCTTGGTCGCAGGGCAATTCTCACCGTGGGCCTGCCGCTGCTCGCAGCGACCGACAAAAAGGCATTTGCGGCGATCTTGGCTCATGAGGACGCCCATCTGAAAAACAAAGATACAAATGGCGGTCTCAACCTGGCCGAACTCGAGAAAAGCTTCGATCTAATCTTCGACTTCGCTCCTCCAGGGAAAACCGTTTCAGGCAGCCTGTTCTACTGGATGCTTGGTCCGCTGTCGCGCACTCTGGAGCGCGAAGAAATACGGTTGTCGCGACGGGCGGAAATTGACGCAGATCGCCATGCAGCGACGTCCGGCGATGCATATGAAACGGCGCGCGCCCTGCTACTGATCGGTGCTGCCAGTGCGTTCTTCGATGACCAAGTGTATATTCCGCTTAAACGTGAACTGCTTGGCACCATGGTACCGCCTCGTCCACCACTCGAAAGAGTTCTGGCGGCCGCCAGTCACCTGTCGAGGCTTCCCATCCTGCAAGAATATGCGCAAAAGGCCTGGGACGCGCCAGATAACGAAAGCGCGGATCATCCGCCCTGGTCCGAACGTTTGACTGCTCTTGGATTTAACTCGGCTCCAGAGATAGAACCAGTTCTGGTTTCTGCCTTGTCGAGCCTGCTGAGCGATGAGGTCGTCGCCGAACATGTCCGCCATTTCGACGGCGAATGGACATCGAACATCGCCGACCATCTCGATCGATAGCTGCCCACCAGGATCCACTGCTGCTAATGCGTGAGCCGGCGGCCTATTCCGCTTCCGCCGCGCCGAACCCCGCTCCCATCGTCGCGCGGACAGCGCCCGACCACGGCGTCGCATGATTGTCGATGCGCATCTGGAAGATAAAATAGGTTGGCGAACAGAAGCCGATGCCTCTCACCTTGCCGATGCCCGGCGTGTCGGGCGGCAGCGATTGGCACATGTAATCCTCGCGGCAAAAATGGTCGGCGGAGCAGGCAGGCCTGTTGCCGCGATTGACGGCGCCGCCCAGGCACTGGTCGAAATTATTGGTCGCTACGCAGGTGTCGAATTTTTTGCCGCCAACCAGCCCGCAAATCTCGTTCGGCATCGACTTGCCCGGTTTGAAGGCGGCAAAGCTGTGATCCCGGTCGTCGCAGCCGCGATAGGCAATGCCCGCCGGCACGCCGATCTTCGGCGGCCGGCAGGTGTAGGCGATGCGTGAAATGCCCGGCGCGAAAGCCGCGAACTGGCCGGTGATGGTGTAGCGGTCATTGAAAGGCTGCGCGGCGTTGCTGGCGATCGAGCCGGTCAGGCACGGATGGCCGGAGAACATGGCTTTGCTGTCCTTGGGGCTGTCCTTGGGCAGCAGGCATTGCGCCAGCTTGGTGCGCACGCCGGACACGATCGCCAGTGGCGTGCAGACGGTACCGCCGCCGCATTGCCAGGTTGCGCCGAAGCGGGCCGCATCCTCCGGCATCAGGCACGGCATCGCCATCTCGGCCGGCGCGTAGTCGACCTCGCCGGCATCGTTCCATGTGGCCGGCGGCGCGAAGGACAGCGGGCGGAAACGGTTCGGCTCCTTGCCCTCGGCAGTCGCGCGCAGCCACGCTTCGCGGCGGGGGATGTCGGCGTGAAGATGCGGTGAGATGCCAACTTCGATGCGGTTGAGCGGCGAGGTCGTCTTGTCATCGAAACCGATGAAATGGAAGCCGGCGGTCGATCCCGCCTGATGGCAGCCCTGGCAGGCGCCGTTGTCCAGACGCTCGACCAGCGCCTCCGGCGTTCGCACCAACTTCAGCGCAGAAAAATCGAGGCCGGCGAAATCCGCGGATTGGAACAGCGGCGTGAACGGGTGGTTGGCCTGCCTTGCGCTGCCGAAGGTCGACCATGAGATGACCTTCTTCGCCAGGAATTGGTCCGGAATCTGGTAGACGCCGAGATCGACCGCCGCAACATCTGTGCGGATGTATTCCGCAAGTTTTGCTTTTAAGCCGGCGTCTTCAGCAAGGCGTGCCGTGTCGGGCGTATTCTCCAGCGGCTTCTCGCTGACAGCCGAGCCATCGATGCCGAATATCCGCATGAAGTAGGCCGCCTGGCCACCGAATTCGGTCTCCTGGCCGGAGGGGAAGCGCACCACTTGCGCATTGAGCTCGAGCTGCTTGAAGGTGAGCGCCGCCCTTTCCAGCGGGCCGCCGGTCAGCCAACCGGCATCGACGCTTTCGTCGAGTTGCGGCGCCCAGCGTCCGGCAACGCCGACGCAGCCACCATCGGCATCGGGCGCGACATTGAAGACGGCACTGAAATTGAACGGCAGGCGCGAGGCCAAAACCTTGCCGTTCTTCTTGAAGCTGTAGGCGAGGCGATAGATGAAACGCACCTCGCCGCAACTGGTGTCGCCCGTCAGCGCGGCGAAATCGCCGCGGTCGAGCCGGTTGACCACGCCGACGAGGCGGAAGCGTGCGGCGTCGGTCTTCAGCCAGCGCATGTCCATGATGCGGCCGACATTGCCGTCGGTGACCTCATAGAGCGTCCGCCCGCCGGCCTTCATCTCGGCCCGCAGCGCCGCGACGTCGCTTGCAACCGTTTCGACGATCGCGTGGTAGGCCGGCGCCTTCTCGTAGAGCGTCTTCAGGTCGCCCTTGCCATCGACGCCGAAAATGCCGGCGAAACCGTAACCCTCGCTATCGAGGGCGGCGAGAACGGCCGGGTCGTCGACGATGGTCACCGGCTGCTCAGCGGCATTCGCCGACTGTGTCGCCAATGCGGCCATGACGAGCGTGATGAAAAAGACAGCAAGACGTCTCATAGAAGGTCCTGTTGGCGTTCGACCAATTCACGCAACACCGGCACCAACGCCATCGGCAGATCCTCGGCGATCAAGCCAGGCCCGAAACGGCGGCCGGCCTCGGCGTGGATCCAGACCGCAGCGCAGGCAGCCTGGAAGGCTCGCATGCCTTGCGCCAGCAGCGCGGCAACGATGCCCGCCAGCACATCCCCCGACCCGGCCGTTGCCAGCCACGGCGCGCCATTGCTGTTGATCGCAACCCTGCCGTCGGGCGCCGCGATCACCGTGTCGGCGCCCTTGTAGACAATGACTGAATTGGCACGCGCTGAGGCGGCGCCGGCCTTGGCGAGCTTTGACTGCTTCTTCGATCTGGCAATGTCGGGAAAAAGCCTGGCGAATTCGCCTTCATGCGGCGTCAGCACCAGACTTGGTGCGAAGGTTCGATGTGCGGCTTCAAAAAGGGCGTCTGGAGCGTCGCGAAACGAAGTCAGGCCATCGGCATCAAGCACAACGCCTCCAAATTCGATCCCGTGTTTGATATCGTGGAGAGGGTCCCGGCTGAGCAACCGCAATGCAAAATCGCGGGCTTTGTCGCCAACGCCGAACCCTGGACCAAGAACGATGGCCAACGGCTGCCGTTCGCCGATGAATTCGCCCACCTCCGCGACGGTGTCGACCTTTCGCAACATGATCGAGGTCAGATGCGCGGCGTTCACCTGCATGGCATCGCCAGGCGAAAGCACGGTCACTGCCCCCGCGCCGCTTCTGGCAGCGGCCATCGCAGACAGCCGGGCGGCACCTGTGGCGCTCGGTCCGCCGGAAAAGACCGCGACATGGCCGCGCTTGTATTTGTGCGTATCGATGGCCGTTCGCGGAAAATTCCATCGCAGCCACAGGTCCGGCGTGTTCTCAAACGTCTTGATCTTGAGCTGGTCGACGATCGCATCTGGAATGCCGATGTCAGCGACGATGATCTCGCCGCACAGGCTGCGTCCGGGCATCAGCAGATGGCCGACCTTTTTTCGCACGAACGTTACCGTCACCTCGGCCTCGAAATAAGCATTGGTCAACCCGGTTTCGCCCGACACACCCGAAGGTAGGTCGATCGAAACCACCGGCACGCGTTCCGCGCTACTAAGGCCGGAGACGGCTGACGCTTGCATGGAAATGTCTTTCGACAGTCCCGCGCCATAGAGCGCGTCCACGACGACTTCTCCCGCTTCCGGATAACAGTGGCCGAGATGGTTGACCGGCAGGTTGCAAGCCTCGGCAGCCAGCGCGGCATCGCTCCCCGGTTTCTGCTTGCCTTCGGCCCAGACCGCGACATTGACGCCAGCCTCGGCCAGCAACCGTGCCACGACGTAGCCATCGCCACCATTGTTGCCGGGGCCACAGAGCACATGGACGCGGCTCGCCGCTGGATAGCGCTTCAGCACTACGGCAGCAACCGCGGCGCCGGCGTTGCGCATCAGGCCGATGCCGTCGAACGGACCGGCGGCGATCGCCAGCCGGTCGGCCTCGGCCATTTCGGACGGAGAAAGAAGTTCGTTGCTCATGCGGGCGACATGCACATCATCTGCCGAAGCATTGTCCAGTTTTTGATCCGACGCAAACTACGAAGGTTGTGAAACACACCGGCGATGCCCGGAGCGACGAGTCGCAGGTCCGCAGCTGCTCATGAAATATCCGATATGCCCAATTTTTGTGCGGACTGCAGGACCAGCCGTGTATAGGCTCGCGGCGTTCATGGCGCATCCGACGCAGTGAATGACGCGAATGTACATTCCCGCGTAGCATGGTATCCAAATGATGTGAGGCCGCTCGGCGCCCCATCAGTTGGCACAGTTTGTGCTTGATTGAGGCGCAAGCGGGGCTCACAACCCGTCTTTTTTGGCAGTGGAGGCCACTTTTTACATGAAAAAGATCGAAGCGATCATCAAGCCATTCAAGCTAGACGAAGTGAAGGAAGCGCTTCAGGAGGCCGGCCTGCAAGGTATCACCGTTACCGAGGCCAAAGGGTTTGGCCGCCAGAAGGGCCATACCGAGCTTTATCGCGGCGCCGAATATGTCGTCGACTTCCTGCCGAAGGTGAAAATCGAGGTCGTGCTCGGCGACGATGCAGTCGAAGCCGCGATCGAAGCCATCCGCAAGGCGGCCCAGACCGGCCGTATCGGCGACGGCAAGATCTTCGTCTCGAACATCGAGGAAGTGGTGCGCATCCGCACCGGCGAAACCGGCATGGACGCCGTCTGAGTTTTCCCGTTAAAAGGCCACGTTCAAAACGTCATCACATAGGGAAGCAGGGACATGACGACAGCCAAAGACATCATGAAGCAGATCAAGGACAACGACGTGAAGTTCGTCGATCTGCGCTTCACCGATCCGAAGGGCAAACTGCAGCACGTTACGATGGATGTCGTCGAGGTCGAGGAAGACATGTTTGCCGATGGCGTCATGTTCGACGGTTCGTCGATCGCCGGCTGGAAGGCAATCAACGAGTCCGACATGGTGCTGATGCCCGATGCGGATACGGTGCATATGGACCCGTTCTTCGCCCAGTCGACCATGGTCATCCTGTGCGACATTCTCGATCCGATCTCGGGCGAATCCTACAACCGCGACCCGCGCGGCACCGCCAAGAAGGCCGAGGCCTATATGAAGGCCGAAGGCATCGGCGACCAGATCTTCGTCGGTCCTGAAGCCGAGTTCTTCGTGTTCGACGACGTCAAGTACAAGGCCGATCCCTACAACACCGGCTTCAGGCTGGATTCCACCGAACTGCCGTCCAATGACGACACCGATTACGAGACCGGCAATCTCGGTCACCGGCCGCGCATCAAGGGCGGCTATTTCCCGGTGCCGCCGATCGATTCGGCACAGGACATGCGCTCGGAAATGCTCACCGTGCTCGCCGAAATGGGCGTGCGCGTTGAAAAGCACCATCACGAAGTGGCCGCCGCCCAGCACGAGCTCGGCATCAAGTTCGACACGCTGGTCCGCAACGCCGACAAGATGCTGATCTACAAATATGTCGTGCACCAGGTCGCCAACGCATACGGCAAGACGGCCACTTTCATGCCGAAGCCGGTGTTCGGCGACAACGGCTCGGGCATGCATGTCCACCAGTCGATCTGGAAGGAAGGCAAGCCGACCTTCGCCGGCAACGAATATGCCGGCCTGTCTGAGAGCTGCCTGTTCTACATCGGTGGCATCATCAAGCATGCCAAGGCGATCAACGCCTTCACCAACCCGCTGACCAATTCCTACAAGCGCCTGGTGCCGGGCTATGAAGCGCCGGTGCTGCTCGCCTATTCGGCACGCAACCGCTCGGCCTCGTGCCGCATTCCGTTCGGCTCGTCGCCGAAATCCAAGCGCGTCGAGGTCCGCTTCCCCGATCCGGGCGCCAACCCCTATCTCGCCTTCGCCGCCATGCTGATGGCCGGCCTCGACGGCATCAAGAACAAGATCCACCCGGGACAGCCGATGGACAAGGATCTCTACGACCTGCCGCCGAAGGAATTGAAGAAGATCCCGACCGTCTGCGGCTCGCTGCGCGAGGCACTGCAGAGCCTCGACAAGGACCGCGGCTTCCTGAAGGCCGGCGGCGTCTTCGACGACGACCAGATCGACAGCTACATCGAGCTCAAGATGGCCGAGGTGATGCGCTTCGAAATGACCCCGCATCCGGTCGAATACGACATGTATTATTCGGTCTGATTCAGATCGTTGCAGCCAACAGAAAAAACCCCGGCGAAGACGCCGGGGTTTTTTATTGTGATGCGATTGGACAGAACGTCACGGCGCAGACCTGAGGTCTGCGCCGTGACAAGTGCTCAAGCCGCGGCCGAAACCTCGGCGCTCGTCGGGACGGAGGCGATCGTCTTCAATATCTGCGAGGCGATCTGGTAGGGGTCGCCCTGCGAGTTCGGACGGCGATCCTCGAGATAGCCCTTGTAGCCGTTGTTGATGAAGGAGTGCGGCACGCGGATCGAGGCGCCGCGATCGGCGATGCCGTAGCTGAACCTGTTCCAGGGCGCGGTCTCGTGCTTGCCGGTCAAACGCTTGTCGTTGTCCGGCCCATAGACGGCGATGTGATCCATCAGGTTTTTGTCGAAGGCTGCCATCAGCGCCTCGAAATAGCCCTTGCCGCCGACTTCGCGCATATAGGCGGTCGAGAAGTTGGCATGCATGCCGGAGCCGTTCCAATCGGTGTCACCGAGCGGCTTGCAGTGGTATTCGATGTCGATGCCGTACTTCTCGGTCAGGCGCTGCAACAAATAGCGCGCCATCCACATCTGGTCGGCGGCTTTCTTGGAGCCCTTGCCAAAGATCTGGAATTCCCACTGGCCTTTGGCTACCTCAGCATTGATGCCTTCATGATTGATGCCGGCGGCAAGGCAAAGGTCGAGATGCTCCTCGACGATCTGCCTGGCGACGGAGCCGACATTGCTGTAGCCGACGCCGGTATAGTACGGGCCTTGCGGCGCCGGATAGCCACTCTCGGGGAAGCCGAGAGGACGGCCGTCCTTGTAGAAGAAATATTCCTGCTCGAAGCCGAACCAGGCGCCCTCGTCGTCGAGAATGGTGGCGCGCTTGTTGGACGCATGCGGCGTCACGCCGTCCGGCATCATGACCTCGCACATGACGAGCGCGCCATTGGTGCGGGCGGGATCCGGATAGACGGCGACCGGCTTCAAAACGCAGTCGGAGCTGTGGCCCTCGGCCTGCATGGTCGAAGAACCGTCGAAGCCCCACAGAGGAAGCTGGTCGAGCGTCGGAAACTCGGCATAGTCCTTGACCTGCGTCTTTCCGCGAAGATTGGGAACCGGGGTGTATCCATCGAGCCAAATGTACTCGAGCTTGTATTTCGTCATTCTAGCCTCTCGTTGCTTGATCACCGAACCCTGGATGGCGCCGGGGCGAGCCGGCCTATCCAGCAGCCGACCTGCCGGACTGTTAAAATGCAATTCGTGTGCCATTCTCGCCGGCGACGGATGCGGCAAAAAGTGAGGTTGTATCCGCCCAAAATCGCTGGTCCGCCGTCATGCTGCGTTCGGATCATCCACAAGCACAACTTGCACAAATCATGTGCAAGTACTGATCTTTTCGTAATCATGTTGCCTAATTCGGTTGCTGAACCTATGTTGGGGAAAGGTTGAATCGGCAGTGTTCTGTCGAAGAAAGGAAACCGACAATGGAAATCACTTCCACTCGTCAGTCGGCCAAAATCCTGATGTTCCCGGTGGCAGCGCGCGCTTCTGCCTCAAATTTAAGCGGAAAGGCTAAGTTCGCGGCAGAACTTGCTTCTTTGCGCAACCGAACGGATTTCGGAAGTGCCTGGTATCATGAAGCAGCGATCGAGGAAGCGAACCAGGATCGGAAGAGCTAAGCCCTTCCCCTCCATGCACTCGATAAATGAAAAAGCCCGGCGTGATCACTCGCGCCGGGCTTTGCTTTGAACCGGGACAGGCCGGCTACTGCTTGGCGTGCAGGTCCGTTCCGAGCGTATCCCTGATAAAGATCATCCCGATGATCAGCGACATCGCCGCGATCACCACCGGGTACCAGAGGCCGTAGTAGATGTCGCCTTTGTAGGCACTGAGCGCGAACACCGTCGCCGGCAGCAGGCCGCCGAACCAGCCATTGCCGATGTGATAGGGCAGCGACATGCCGGTGTAACGGATGCGGGTCGGGAACATCTCGACCAGGATTGCGGCGATTGGCCCATACACCATTGTCACGTAGAGGACGAGAATGAACAGGATGCCAATCGTCATCGGCCAATTCACCGCAGCCGGGTCCGCGAACATAGCAAAGGCGCCGGCGCCCGGTATCGTGTAGACGGCGACCTCTGGCGAGCCGGCGGCGTCGTCGGCAGTCAGCAGCTTGTCCTTGATCGCCTGCTCGGTCGGAACCGTCGCCTTGTCGCCGGCGCGGATGGCTGCCGCATCGAGTTTCAGCTCCGGATTGGCCGCGACGAAGGCGTCGAGCTTCTGGTCAGATACTTTGGCCGGTGCACGCTTCAGTGGATAGCCGCCGTCCTGCAGCGCGAGGTTTACTGCCTTCTTGAACGCAGTTTCATTTGAAGTCGCCTTGTCTGCGGCTGCCACAGCATCATAGGAGGTGACGGTTTCGTTGCCGATCTTGACGCTTGCCGCAGTCCCAGGTGCCGCGGTCGCAACAATGTCGTAAGGCACGGAGCTCTTGGCAAGGAAATCCGTGGCAATGTCGCACGAGGTGAGAGGCTTGCGGGTCCCGGTCGGATTGAACTGGAATCTGCAGTCCCCAGGTGCGGCAGTTACTGTCGCGCGCGTATTCTGCTGGGCGGTGGCGAGCGCCGGGTTGGCCGCCCTCGTCAGCGCCTTGAACAAGGGGAAGGTGGTGACGATCGCCAGTGCAAGGCCGGCCATGATGATCGGTTTGCGGCCGATCTTGTCGGAAAGCCAGCCGAACACGACGAAGAAGATGGTGCCGAGCGCCAGCGCGATCGCGATCATGATATTGACCGACTGCGGATCGACCTTGAGCACGTTCTGCAGGAAGAACAGCGCGTAGAACTGACCGTTGTACCAAACTACGGCCTGGCCGGCGGTAAGGCCGAGCAGCGCCAGCAACGCGATCTTGGCGTTTTTCCACTGACCGAAGGCTTCGGTAAGCGGCGCCTTGGAACCTTTTCCCTCATCCTTCATGCGCTGGAAGGTCGGAGACTCGGCAAGCGACAGGCGAATCCAAACCGAGATGGCGAGCAGGGCCGCGGAAACCAGGAATGGAATGCGCCAGCCCCAAGCCGTGAAATCTTCCTTGCTCAGCGAATTCTGTACAATCAAAATCACGATCAGCGACAGGAACAGGCCGAGCGTTGCGGTGGTCTGGATCCATGAGGTGTAGAAGCCACGACGGTCGTCGGGAGCGTGTTCGGCGACATACGTCGCGGCGCCGCCATATTCGCCGCCAAGCGCCAGGCCTTGCAGCATGCGAAGTGCGACCAGGATGACCGGCGCCGCTATACCCCAACTGGCTGCGCCTGGAAGTATGCCGACCAGGAAGGTCGACAGGCCCATGATCATGATGGTGACGAGGAAGGTGTACTTGCGGCCGACGAGATCGCCGATGCGGCCGAATACCAGCGCGCCGAAGGGGCGTACGAGGAAACCTGCGGCAAAAGCCAAAAGCGTAAAGATGTTGCGCGTCGTTTCCGGGTACTGGGTAAAGAAGGCTGCGCCGATCGCGGCTGTCAGCGTGCCATAGAGATAAAAATCGTACCATTCGAAAATGGTGCCGAGCGAGGAGGCGAAGATGACCTTCTTCTCCTCCCGCGTCATGCCGCGGCTTGTTTTGCCGGCGGTCGATGCCATTGCCATGAGTGTATCCTCCCGTGTGATTCGTGATTCCGTCAGTCCTCGATGCTGCGCGTCATCGTCCGCGTTTCCTCGCAACGCAGACTCAGTACAGCCATCGGTGCAAAAAATGACAGAAAGCAATGCCCAGAGGCAGACCGCCTTTGGGATTATGACTTTGGTCTAATGTGCAGTGCGAAATAGAAACGACGGTGCCGTCAGCCTTTGAGAGCTTCGAGCAGGTTGACTGCGGCCATCATGTCGCGCTTGCGGGCAGCGCGGCGGGCGACGGCCTCGGCATCATGGCCCCATTGCTCGGCCTGCCAGTCCTCGTCGACATGACCGGCAGCCCAGGCAGCCTCGCCATCGAGCTCGCCGAAGTCGACGGCCAGCGCCAGCAGCGCCGATCCGGTCAGCGACGTCATGACGTGGATGGCGGCAAGGCGCAGCGGATCGGCACGCTGGGCAAGATGCTGGCCAAGCAGCGCGATGGTCTCGCGCGGCTGTTCGACATGGATCACGCCTTCGGCAAGACGGAACCGGGCGCCGAGCGCGCTGCGCACCCAGTCGATGACCGGATCCCAATGCTCGTTCTGCCGGTCGACCAGCCCTTGGGGCGCATCGGCGCGGTAGCAGAGCAGATCGGATGAGGCGAAGCGCAGGATGTCCTCCAGCACCGCCTGGGGATCACTGGCGACGCCATCGATTGCCGTATTGACCAGACGCATCACCGGCATTGTCACCGGGTCGATGGTCTCCTCCTGTGCGGCGAATTCCTCGGCGACGAGAGCAGCCGCCTTTTCGGTCGGCAGCGCCAGCAGCGCCTTGGCCGGCGTGCGGACGGGCTTGCCATCGAGATGGACGGCAAAACCGTCTTCGACCGGTGCTACCGCGACGGTCTTGTAGAAGCGCTTCGGCAGCGGCGTCTTCATCTGGATCTGGGCGCGACGCACCGGGTCCGGATCAGAGAGCTGTTTTCCCGCTTCGAGGTCGTTCAATATATCGCGCATGCTCATCCGGGACTTTGTTTTCGGGCCGGCCGGTTGACGATGATGAGTCCGGCGGCGATCAGGGCGAGTGCCAGGAAGATACGAACGGGCAGCGGCTCGTTCAAGAACACGGCGCCGCACAGCACACCAAACACCGGCGACAGGAAGGTGAAGCTCGACAAGCCGGATGCAGGGTAGCGCCGCAGCAGCCAGAACCACAGCACATAGGTGAACGCGACGACGTAGACGGCCTGGAACAGCAGAGCCAAGCTCGGCAGAACGGTAAAGCTGCGGACCGGCGGCCCGGCAAAGGCATCACCAAAATGCCGACGACGGCGGCCCCGGCCAGCTGATAGAGCAGCAGCTTTTCGGCGCTGGCCGTCACCAGCTTCGACCGCTTGATGACGATATTGGTCACGGCCCACAGAATGCCGGCGCCGAGACTGAGCAAATCGCCGCTCAATGTTGCGCCGCCATTGGCGCTCAGTTTATCGGAAAACACCGCGACCAGTCCGGCGAAAGCGAGCAGAAGCCCAACGAGCTTGCGCGCCGTGATGCTTTCGCCCAGCAGGAAATGGCCGCCGACCAGCATCCAGAACGGCATGGTGTTGACCAGCAAGGTGTTGCGCACAACCGTCGTATGCTCGAGACCGACGTAGAGGAACAGGAACTCGAGACCGAAAAGCGCGCCCGCCACAATGCCGGCGACGAGGGTCTTGTCGGGCGTGAACAGCGCAATGCCGCGCCAGCGGCACCAGACAAGAACGCACAGGCCGCCGATCACCGAGCGGGCGATGGACAGGAAAACAGGGTCGTAGCCGGCATACGAGA
>NZ_JAMYLO010000042.1:0-15532 GCF_040318075.1 Mesorhizobium sp. M1328
CCGCTGGCGAAGGAGAAAATGATCGCTGCCTGATCCCATCGGACAGGCAAAACGGACCACTCTCAGACGCCAACTGTCCGATCAAGTACAAACTTCTACACGTTATGAATGGCTTGGCGGCGACGCAGGGGCTGGCGGCGGACAAATGGCGAGCAGCAGCGATTACACCAGTGACAATGACGTCCAAAAACTCCGCCCAACGACCCCGTCGGGATCGCATGCTTGGTCAAGGACGGCGTATCAGCGGTATCAGGCGCCTGGATTTGCGTCGTCGCCGAAGCCGCCATGACATAAACATCGGCGTCTTCAGCGGGTGAACCATGGTGCGTCACTATGTTGCGCCGGGCTCGATATCGGCGGCTGCGCTCAGCGTGAGCGAAACGGCCGTTTCGGCTCGCCTGATACCGCTTGGCGACATCCCGTCGTCGCTCGGCACGCGCAAGACATGCGCAGCCCTTGGCGCAATAGATCTGTCCCCGGTCGCAGCATCTGCAGATCAGCACTTGTGCCCGGCAACGCTCGCAAAGGAAGAAGCGCCCGGTGCCGTCTTCCGCCGCCCTGTGGCGGTGTCCATGACGTGGACGCGAGGTCCCATCTGCGCCATAATAGCCCGGCATTCGTGTTCCGCACGATGTAGGGTGCGGCGCCGGGTAAACTTGCAAGGTTGGTCGGCGCCGCGCCTGCTTTAACGATCTGGGAAAAGATTAAAGCACGCGCTGCGGCTCCGCCAGCGCCCGCACTCTTCACCGAAAAGCATCGGCGAAAAACTTCTCTCCCGAGCCCGCCCCTCTGCTTCGCTGCGCGCAGCGAAGCAGAGGGGCGGGCTCGTCAAATCCACCATCGCGATACCGTCTGCGTTCGCCGAAACCTCAATCTGCCTCTCGGCACCGAATAGCCGCACTTCCTGACAACCGTTCACAGCGACTTCCTGTGGTCGACAATAAAAGCTGGGGCACGCCAGCGACGGGTCGATCGCCAGGCCGAACGAGGGCGGGGGCCAATCCGCGCTTCATCGTTACCTCGCTTGCGTCAGGACGCTCAGCGGCACAACCGCTTTGCGAAAAGCTTTACTGCGCGTGGCGACATGGAGAACTGCATCAAGATCTCTTGGGGTATCCCCCCACTTCGGTGGTCTTGAACGACTGGCTCTCTGTTTGAAGTCAAAGCGCCTTCTATCTCCTTTTCGCTTCTCCGACTTCTGACGTGTTTCGCGGGAGCCTGCTTCTCTCCGGATCGGCGCTTGGCCTATACTCTATGGGGATTAAAGATAATGAGTTGGACCAATCTGGCGGGCACCTTCATCGCCGATGCTGGGTCGAGCCAACCCATTGACGAAGTCACCTCACTTCGCCCAGCGAAGGACGGCTTTTCCACTGGCAGGTGGGAGCTGGTGTCTGCCTGTCTGTCATCTTTATCCTTGACATGTCGGCCCAGGCTTTATAAACAGAACGCTGTTCGCTTAATCATGGTTTGAAAGTGGACACCAGATATTCACTTCAGAGGCCTTTCTTCTCACCGTCAGACATAGACAGCGCCTTCCATTCACTAACACTAAGGAGAGTTAAATGAGCAGTGTGTTCCACCGTGTTCCGAACCGTAGTCTTCCAATCGCTGTCAAAGGCGAGGGCATGTACATTTTCGACAAGGAGGGCAAGCGGTGGATCGACGCGTACGCGGGTGGCGCTTGCGTCTCGTGCCTTGGTCACAGCCAAGAATCCGTCGCTGAAGCTGTTCGCGAGCAGATCGGAAAGTTTGCCTACTTTCATTCCGGCATGTTCTCGTCGGAGCCACTTGAAGAACTGGGATCAATTCTAACGACGGACGCTCCAGAGGGCCTAAGCCGAGTGTTCTTTTCTGACAGCGGATCCGAGGCTGTCGAAACTGCCGTTATGATGGCCCTCCAGTATTTCGTGGAGATTGGCCAACCCAAGCGAAGAAAGGTGATCGGGCGGCGAAACAGCTACCACGGTGCCGGCTTGACTAACCTTGCCCTTGGATATCAGCTCGCTCGTCGCGCCCCATTTGAAGAAGTTCTACAGAATGTACTTCATATTTCGCCTTGTTACGAATACAGGGGTCGCTTGGAGGGAGAAACATCTGAGCAATATGGCTTACGCGTCGCTAATGAGCTAGAGCAAGCCATCCTGGGGCTGGGACCTGAAACCGTAATGGCATTTGTAGCAGAAACGGTGACAGGAACTACGAACGGTACGACGCCGGCCGTTCCAGGGTATTTCAAACGGGTGCGGGAAATCTGCGACAAGTATGGTGTTCTCCTTATATTGGATGAGGTGTTTTGCGGCCTGGGCCGTACCGGGACGCTGCATGCTTGCGAGCAGGATGGCGTGGCTCCCGACTTCCTTTGCTTTGCAAAGGGTATCGCTGCTGGCTTCCAGCCAATAGCTGCGACCCTCGTCAATCAAAAGGTTTACGATGCCATAGTTTCTGGCTCTGGTACCTATAAGGGTGGCTACACGTACGGCGGACACGCCGTAGCGTGCGCTGCGGCAATCGCCGTGCAGAAAATACTTCGTGGCCCCGGGTTCCTGGATCAAGTTAAAGCAACTGGAAATTTGCTTTCAAAGGGGTTGAACGACAGATTCGCTCAACACCCGCACGTCGGCGACATACGGGGTCGTGGAATGATGATGACTATAGAAATTGTGGAAGATCGAGAAACAAAAGCTCCATTCGCAGCCTCCAACGCCCTGAGCGCCAGAGTGTTTCAGAACGCGCGAGCAAAGGGTCTGATTACACATGCGCTTACGGGCACGGTGGACGGTTACAAAGGAGACCACGTAGTCGTGTGCCCGCCCTTGATAGCAACTGGAGAAAATCTAGACACGATCGTTGCGTTGCTCGGTGAGTCCATCGATGCAGCCATCATGGAAGTTCGCGCCAAGGCTGCCTGACTGCAGATGAAGGGCATATCCTCCAACTCGAATGAGCATCGCAGAAACCAATCTGCGATGCTCAGGTTCGGAGTGAATGCACTTTAACGACGTAGCACTCTGGCGCAACGTACCGGCGAGATCGTTGCTGTTTGCGTAGAAAAACGGAGAGCTGGTTTGGATTGCCAGGGCCCAAAGGAACTCCTAGAGTCTTCGATACGAGGACGCAGGACCAGTTCTCATGTTGGCGAAGAGCACGATCCGAGGTGAGAGCCCTGCAGCGCAGCTTCTATTGTGGCACCTCGTTTGCAATATCCGTGCGCGGCTTTCTCGGACCTCGCGAGTTTTCCAGAAAAGATGCTGGGGCCTGACCAAAGTCCGTGGAATCTCACAGCAAGCTTGCGGTGTATACGCGCCACCTCGGTACTGAAGTTCCGGCTGATCCTACGGCTTCAAACTTCAGGGATCTAACCAGAACGCTCTCGTTCTGTTGGCGGAACTTTGGTTCCAGAACTAAGCTGTTCCATTTCGTCGAAGTTATGACCCAAGGCGCCAACGAGTATCTGAGTCAATGGTTCGAGAATGATGCCGTGCGCGCGCGCTGTTCGTTACCGAGCAGGCGTGGGAGTGGACCCATGGGAAAACCGTCGATGCTCACCTTACCGTCTCGTATTTGCGAGGTGTCGCTTGAAGGTCCGTTCAGTCGTAACCAGCACGTCGAGCGGGAACGTGCTCTTGCCGTGGACAAACTTGTTCAAAGCAGTTTTTTCAATCCACTCGGCCTGGAGAGCGGACCATACCGTCTCAAGCTGGCGCTGGTTGATGGACAATTGCGGCTCAACATCGCTACCCACAATCGTGTTCAACTTGCCAACCATTATTTGTCACTGAGCCCCCTGTGGCGGCTCCTCAAGCACTACGTGCTGACTTGCGAGAATTACTACGAGACCATGCCTCGAGCCAGCCGCACCGAGCTCGAGACAATCGAGATCGACCGGCGCGCCCTTCACAATGACGCTGCCGAGTGGCTGAGGAACCAGCTCGCGACAAAGGTGATTGTCGACGGCAACACCGCCTGCTTGCTATTTACGCTCATCTACGTGTCGCTGATGCGAAATGCCCCAGTAGGATAACGTGAGCATGGCGACACAGGACGAGGCCGGTGTGGAAAACAAGTTCAACCCCGAAGGTCGTTGCGCTCCACCGAGCGTGCGACTAATTCACAGGGAAACAGCCAATGGATGCTTTGGTCCTAAATAGCCCCTCAAGCTTTCTGAAGAGTATCGACCTAAATTTTCGAAACGCCATGTCCTTTATTGATCTTCCGGAGGGCTTGGCGGAGCGCATCATACAGTGCAATTCGACATATACGGTGCGCTTTGGAGTCCGACTCCGTGGGCGCATGTATAGCTTTGTAGGCTGGCGCTCGGTCCACAGCGAACATTGCGAGCCAGTCAAAGGCGGCCTTCGGTTTGCTGCCGACGCTGATGCGGAAGAGGTGGAGGCGCTCGCTGCCCTGATGACCCTTAAGTGCGCCTTGGTCGATGTTCCTTTCGGCGGCTCCAAGGGTGCGCTCAAGATTGACCCGCGCGAATGGAGCGTTCCAGAGCTTGAACGCATAACGCGCCGCTTCACTCAGGAACTTACCAAGCGCGGTCTTATCGGCCCGGGGCTAAACGTGCCTGCGCCTGACGTTGGCACGGGGGAGCGCGAAATGGCATGGATGGTCGATGAGTTTCGTCGTGCAAATCCAACCGACGTCGTCAACGCCCGCGCCTGCGTGACGGGAAAGCCGCTCTCGAAGGGGGGCATCGCCGGACGAACGGAAGCCACAGGTCGCGGCGTGCAATTCGCCATCCAAAGTTATCTCCGAGACTCGCGCACTCCAGGGATCGGTGGCCGGCGAGACTTGAACGATACATCTGTCGTGGTTCAGGGGTTTGGAAATGTTGGATACCATGCCGCGAAGTTCCTATCCGAGCAAGATGGTGCACGCATTACGGTTGTCGCGGAGCGAGATGGATATGTCGCCGACCCGGAGGGACTGGCGGTGGAGGCACTCAAGCAACACCAGGTGCGCACCGGCAGCGTCCTTGGATTTGCAGGGGCGAAGTCGTTCGCCGGCGACATGTCGGGTTTAGAAGCGCCTTGCGACATTCTCATCCCGGCCGCCCTGGAAAATGCCATTCACGGCGACAACGCCGAGCGCATTAAAGCGGAGCTCATCGTAGAAGCCGCCAACGGTCCGGTTACGTTCGACGCCAACAAGATCCTGCGCTCTCGAGGCGCGACGATCCTCCCTGATCTCTACGTCAACGCCGGCGGGGTAGTGGTGAGCTATTTCGAATGGGTTAAAAACCTGACCCACATCCCATTTGGCCTTATGGAAAGACGACGGCGAGAGCGATGCAATCAGACGATTGCGACCGCGCTTGAGCGGATGACAGGCAAGTCGTTTCCTGCTGATATGCGTGACGAATTCTTGGAAGGTGGCGCCGAAATCGATCTTGTTCGCTCCGGTCTCGAAGACGTTATGCGCAACACCTGGGAAAGCATGGCCGGCCTGTTAGAAGCAGAGCCTGAACTAGGTGACTATAGGACGGCCGCCTATGTCACAGCCATTCGCCGGATTGCAGCTGCTTACGAGGCAATCGGAATCTGAGCATCCGCATTTGTTACAAGCTGTTGCAGCGACACTCGAACGGACAATTCAGACGCCGCTGCCGTCCGGTCCCTCCGATTGACTGCGACCCTACGCGGCGGGCCCTCCCGGTGCCTCCCTCCCAATCGGCAGGCCATAATTTGCATTTGGCGGCGAGGTGAAGCGCATGTAACCGGGGCAAAAGCGGTGGCGTTTGAGCGATGCGAGTTCAGCGAACAGCGACGAGCATGGGGGAGCGGTGGGATTTTGACGCCCGGATGCCGAAGAGGTGGGCGAGTTAAATCCAGAAGCTTATCGCCGGCTTTCGGCACCATGGCGGCGTAATTGCTCTGAGACCGAAGTTTGGAGCGCCGGAGGCTGGAGTTTTCCGGCTGCGATCATGGTGACGGGCTGGTAGCAAGCGTCAGGAACAAGTGCGCGTCCAAGCATTCAGCCCTGAGCTTGCTATTGAAGGCCTCGATATAGCCGTTGTCGGTGGGCTTGCCCGGCCGTGAGAAGTCGAGCGTGACGTCATTGGCGTAAGCCCACAGATCGAGGTCGCGCGAGATGAACTCACTGCCATTGTCGACCCTGATTGTCCTCTGATGGCGTTGCAGGCGGAACGGGATATGGCGGTCGCGGATGCCGCCAACCGGCAGGCTGAAGCCGCCAACGCGCAGGCCATGCTGTCCGACAACGAGGGTGCGGATTGCGCCATATCGTTGTCGACACACTCGGCCTGCTGGTGGGCCTGGTCATCCATGCCGCCGATATCCAGGATGGGGACGGCGCGCCGGCTGCCCTGAAATTCGATCCTCAAACGCTCGCCGTGGCTGCGCCATGTCTTCGTCGATGGCGGCTATGCCGGACCGAAGCTGAAAGGGCATTGCAGAATGTCGGCAAGTTCAAGCTCGAAATCAAGCGCACAGATGACGCCATCAAGGGCTTCGAGGTGCTACCCCGCAGATGGGTGGGTGGAGAGAACATTCGCTCGGCTCCTGAGCTAATCAGGCCCCTCCCTTGAGATTCTCCTGTTCCTCTCGTTGACAATTCGAACAAGCGGTTATAATAGAACACTGTTCGCGTATTATGGAGCCGGAGCATGCGTCTTAGGATCCACCGTTCCCTATGCCACGGTTTAAGAAGCACGCTCCGGGACCCGCGGGCTGAGGGCAAAAGAGCGGCCGCAAATACCCATTTGCCTCAGGTAGGGTTCCCAATTCAGCTCTTTGATCCACTGACGTTTAATCCATTATTCGACTTGACACCAATATGACCCGCTGTTCTAAATTGGAAACACATTCCAAAAAAAGAGATCGCCAGAAGGCGGTGGGGAGCAGCAGCGCGATGAATGCTCAGGCGAGCATCGACCCACGTCTGTCGAGGGAAGCCTGAGCAAACGAGCAGCAATCACTTGAGCTCGGAGAGAGCCGAGCGTGCAGGCCATCACGACTGTAAGGCGTGAAACCAGAGGAGAGAGACTATGAAATGCTTGCGTAGAAAGCCGATGCAATACATCGGCATCACTGCCGCATTCGCAATAGCATCTTCAGCAGTGTTCGCTACGGACATCAAAGGGAAGGAAGCGGTTATCCAGAGTCCCGGCGGGAAATACACCACTGCGCTAGAAGAGGCCTATATCAAGCCATTCGAATTGGAAACCGGAGCGAAAATTCGCCTCGTTGAAGCCGGTGCAGACGAGTCGATCGCCGCAGCCTCGGCGCAGGTCAAGGCTGGGAAGGTCGAGTGGGACGGAATGTCGAGCGTCGATGCCCCGTACATACCGAAGCTCATTAAGGACGGAGTCATTGAAAAAATTGACACTTCAAAAATTCCTGGTCTCGAAAAGCTGCCGAAGGCGGTGGCCAGTGACTACGGTGTGCCGGTCCTCAATTCGGTCGTGACTGTTTCGTATCGCAATGCCGATAACGTCGTGCCGCTCAAGAGCGTCAAGGACTTCTTTGACCCGAACATTAAGGGCCCCCGGGCCGTAAGTTCCCTGGCTGGTGAAGCGCAGTTTATATGTGCTTTGGCCCTTCTGAGCGATGGGGTCAGTGTTAATGAATTGACCAAGGGAATCGATATCAAACACTGCCTGAAAGTGATAGACCCTATAAAGGATCAAATCGCGGCATATTGGGCCAATGGCAGCCAGATGGCCCAATTGATGATCGATAACAGCGTGGATTATTGCCTGTGCTGGGATGGCAGAATCATTCAGGCGGCGCAGGCCAACCCACAATGGAAGATCCAGCATAAGGGCGGCATCCAGTTCCCTAGTTATCTTACCTACACAACGGGTACTAAAAACGAGGATGTACTCGATGCCTTCGCGGTGTACATGCTGGATCCGAAGCGGCAGGCGGAGTTCACCAAGCTGGTCGGCTACAGTTCACCCAACCCTGAATCTGTGGCGTACCTGCCAGAAAATTTGAAGCCGTTTATAAGTGTTACGCCGGAAGCCCAAGCTGTATTGACCACCCTGCCTGCTGCGCTCTTTGAGACAATGTCGAGGCAACAGGTTGAAATTGGAAAGGCTTGGCAGGAATACGTTGCCAAGTAGGTTCCAACTAAACGTCTAATGCAGCGCCGATCGGAAAATGGACGTGCAATCGAGCTATAACACGAAAGCAAAGCGGGGATACGCCGTCGCGGACGTCGATCGAGGAGTCGTTCTTACGCAGTCGATTGGGTATGCTGGCGTTTCCCCGCTGTTGATTTTGCTAGGTATCTTCTTCGTTGGCCCCATCGTCGCCCTGACGCTCGTAATATTTGATAGCGGGATTAAAGATGCCGCCGGCCTGTTTACCGATGTTCTTTCTAATGAGTTGTTCCAAGCCGTTGCGTTTAGAACCATTCGTATCTCCGTGATGGTCACAATCATCAGCGTCGCCGTTGGCTATGCGATGGCCTACGCAATGTGGAGAAGTTCGCCCAGCGTGCGCTCTATCGGCTTGGCGCTGATCATGTTCCCGCTGTTCACCAGCATTGTCGTCAGAACATACGCATGGACAGCGATGTTTAGTCGCTTTGGCATGATCAATTCGCTACTGCTGGAGGCAGGTTTAATCGATAAACCTCTGGCGATGCTCTACACCGAGCCGGTCGTTTTGATCGGCATGGTTCAGGTCATGCTGCCGTTTGCGATATTACCGATATACACAACGTTGCTCGGCCTCGACTTAGATCTGCTGCGCGCGTCGGCAATTTGTGGGGCACGGGGGCGCCAGACATTTGCAAAAGTGGTGCTGCCCCTGACCAAACAGGGAGCTGGCGTGGCCAGTGTGTTGGTGTTTGTGATCTCGCTTGGCTTCTTCATAACTCCAGCAATTCTTGGAGGGCCCAAAAGCTCAATGATCTCAAACATGATTAGTACCGAGGTTATGACGTTCTACAATCTGAAAGGTGGCGCGGTAATGTCCGCCCTCCTCTTAATTGTCACGCTATGCTTACTTTTCATCGCCAGCAAGATCGGCAGCATTGCCGCACACTACAGGAGGTGATGCTATGGGTGACACCGCAAACGTCCGACGGATTCGGTACCTGCTAATCGCGCTTGTGGCCCTTTACCTTATTGGGCCAACGCTTGTCGTGATCTGGCTTTCCTTCAGCGCAGATGAGGTCCTTAGATTTCCACCACACTTATTCTCGTGGCGCTGGTATGAAGAATTCCTTTTTGACGAGCGCTGGAACGAAGCTGTCCTTCGCTCGCTCTTTGTGGGTAGTCTGGCTACTTTGTTTGCGACGATCATTGGCAGCGTCGCTGCATTTGCAACGGCACGCACAAGGCTGCCCGGAAAACAAATCGTTGAAATTTTCGCGATCGCTCCACTCGTGGTGCCGCCGATTATCTTGGCAACTGGTGGCTATTCCCTGTTCTCGAAACTTGACATGATTGGATCGAACATCGGGATTGCCATCATGCACACCGTTTTGGGCGTTCCTTATGTTTATCTCATCGTCTCGTCCTCTTTGGCACGAAACGATCCTAGCATTGAGCTCGCCGCCTTAATCCTGGGGGCAAATCGTTGGCGTACGATCAGAGACGTCACTATCCCAGCTAACCTACCAGCAATCATCACTGGTGCATTGTTCGCATTCTTGATTTCGTTTGACGAGGTGGTGATGGCGGTCTTCCTGTCTGGTTCGTTGTCACCCACGTTGCCTGTTCGGGTCTTCTCCAGCTTGTCACTCGCTGCCTCTCCAGTTATCGCAGCAGTCTCGACGGTCCAGATCTTCATAGCTATCGTCTTGATGTGGTTAGTCGGCCTACTTCAGCGCTGGCAGCGGCGATGGTCGGAGGCAGTTCCCGCGCTTTGATAAATTGTCGTCCGATAAGTCCATCTCAGAAGGAAGGTTCGTGGGCATACATTCAATAACTTCGCAGTCGCAAATTCGCTTAGGAGAAGTTTCGGTGTCAGCAGACTTGGGTTCAATAACCGGCTCTCGCGTGCAGATGAGAAATCTCACCAAAGAGTACGGAATAGTTCGAGCCGTTGACAACGTCTCTTTGGATATCGAGCCAGGTGAGTTTGTTTCGCTGCTTGGTCCTTCAGGGTCGGGCAAGACAACGGCACTAATGATGCTGGCCGGTTTCGAGGGGACCACATCGGGAACAATTCACATTGGTGAGCAGGATGTCACCTCAGTCCCGCCTTTTGCTCGTGGGATCGGGATGGTATTCCAAAGCTATGCCTTGTTCCCGCATATGAGCGTGTACGACAACATCGCCTATCCTCTCAAACTTAGACGCATGTCGAAATCGGAGATCGATGAGCGTGTGCGTCGCGCGATGGACATGGTAAAGCTCTCGCCCGACAAGTTTGCAAACAGATTGCCCCAACAGCTTTCGGGTGGACAACGCCAGCGAGTCGCCCTTGTGCGCGCGTTAATATACGAGCCGCATGTGCTCCTTATGGACGAGCCAATGGGAGCATTGGACAAGAACCTTCGTGAAGAGCTTAAACTTGAGCTGCTCAGCCTTCAGGAGCGGCTGCGCCTGACAATCGTTTACGTGACCCACGATCAGGGAGAGGCTTTGATGCTTTCCGACCGCGCGGCCGTGATGCGGGATGGACGGATCGAGCAAGTTGCACATCCCGAAACGTTGTATCAACGACCGCGAACGGAGTTCGTTGCGAACTTTCTTGGTGAGGCGAATCTGGTCGCCGTCAATCAGACTTCCGAAAGGGAATTCACCCTCTTGGGTGGTCAGGTGGTGCGGATCAGCCCCGATATAACCGTATATCCGTCACAACCTTATCTCCTGATGCTGCGGCCCGAGGAAATCGAGGTCTGCTCGGACGGGGAGGCAATGCTGCAAGGTCGAATACAAAGTATCGTCTACCTTGGGAGTTCAGTTCGCCTCGGCGTTGAGACGTCCATGGGTGTCCTTACTGTCCTAGCAAAGCCAAACCAATCGCGCCGTTTCGAGCGCAACCAAATCCTAGGTTTGCGTTTCGGGACTGGGGATGCAGTCCTCGTCCCCCGAAACAGCTAGAGTTAACGATCAGCGCTGTCCCAGGCAGCAGCCAAACGGACGCTTTCCGATGTTTTGTTGTCCGAGTTTCGCATCGAGACTCGGCGGCAGGGCTACATATCGGACTCCGGCTGCTGCGGCTCCGACGCTCCGACTAACACTTGCATCGAGAAAGATTTTGGCATGCCCATAGTCGACCGTCTATCGCAGTCATTGTCTCCAGCCACTTCGCCTTGCCGAGCCTTGCAACGCATGAAGGGCGAATGTGCCTCTCGTGACCTGCGTCGGGTCATGCGGTGACCCCCTTGAAGGTACTTGTGACAGGTGTTAGCGCCGGGATCGGCGGAGCGATCTGCGAGCAACTCGCCGATAGACACGGCACGGCTCTCTCTCTGGTGATGTGTGTGCGGCGGTCGACAGAGCTGGTCGAAGAGTTGGCGAGCGCTTGTCGGCTTCGGGACTCCACAGTCGTGATCGTGACAGCCGATCTTAGCCAACCTCAAGCACCTGCAGAATTAGTGGCCCGGGCAGTGGAAGAATTTGGCGGTCTCGATGTCATTGTTTCCAATGCCGGCATTGCCGACCCGGCTCCGTTGGAGTCACTAGAGTTAGAGGCATGGGACCGCATGTTTGCTGTTACATGTCGAGCGAGTTGGTTGCTTGCGAAGGCTGCATTCCCGCATTTGTGCGACAGCCGCGGGAGCTTCGTGGCTATATCATCGCAGTCCGGCAGCCATCCCCATCGCGGCACCGGCGCTTACAGCTCTGCTAAAGCCGCACTAACAATGCTTTGTCGCCAGCTTGCGATTGAGTGGGGACGATACGGTATCCGCGTCAATTGCGTGTCGCCCGGTATGATCAGAACCCCGATGACTGAAGCAGTGTATCAGGACGAACGGATTTTGAGGGCGCGCGAGGCCATTGTGCCTTTGGGTACTATCGGACAGCCCTCGGACGTTGCGCGCTTGGTAGAGTTTTTGATTGACCCCACGAACCGCTACGTGACGGGACAGAACATTGGAGTTGATGGTGGCCTTTCTCAAACACTCTTGGATCGTATCCCTGGACTTGCAAGAAGGCAGTAATCCGGACACGGGCTGACGCTGCCTAGAGAAACCAAAAGGAGCTATTTCGCTCTTCCAGTAACATCGGCCGCACCTGTGTGCACACGGGCGAAAAAGAGATGCCGACCACCTGCCGATTGGCTTTGAGAGGGCCCGCGAGCGTAATGGTCATCGTGCATAAGCTATGTCCGCCACAGGGAAGAGCGTCGCCTCTACCCAATTTGTTGAGCCCTTGGTGGCGTGCGGAAAAGAAAACATCGTTAGGCAAATAGACCATCCGAACATTGACAGCCACACCCATTGCACTTAAAAGCAGAACGGTGTTTCACATATGAGCCGCAACGGATGGCTAAAAGCATCCGTGTTCCTGGGGGCGTTCTGTGGGAACTGCTGGGGCCGCTGCGGTGCTAGCGGCGCACCAGTCTTATGCGCAAGGGCAGGAGGTGACTCATGACAAACCACTATGACGCAGTCGTATTAGGAGGCGGACACAACGGCCTAGTGTGTGCGGCTTATTTGGCACGAGCAGGAATGCGAACGGCTGTTCTGGAACGGCGGCACGCAGTCGGCGGTGCCGCATTTTCTGACGAGGTGTTTCCCGGCTTCACATTCTCAGTTTTTTCATACGGGTTGCAGCACCTTTACCCGCAAATCATCAAAGATCTGGACCTTGGGAAATTTGGTCTGAAAGCCGTCCCCTACGGCGACCTCTTCAGTCCGACAGAAGACGGACGTTGCTTGATAACAAATGATAACGTCGCCGCAACCGCGAAGAACATTGCGCAGCTCTCCACGCGAGACGCTGAAGCGTATCCCAAGTTCGTCGACTTTCATAATGGACTAGCGGCTTACATGCGCCATCTCGGCACGGAGGTTCCGCCAGATCCAACTGCTTCAACGTTCCGCGATGTCACTAAGACGCTCGCGTTCTCTTGGCGGAACTTTGGGTTGAGAACCAAGATGTTTGATTTTGTCGAACTTATGACTCAAAGCGCCGAGGAATATCTGAGCCATTGGTTTGAGAACGACGCCGTTCGTGCGATGTTCGCTTATCAGGCGGGCATTGGCAATTTCGTAGGTCCGCATTCGCGAGGATCCGCGCTTGCGTGCCTCTACAATATGCTCACTGATCATTCCCACGAAATAGTACGCGGGCACGTTATCGGAGGCATGGGAACCGTATCGAAAGCCTTGGCGGCGTCCGCTCAGAGCTTAGGTGTTGAAATTCACACTAACGCTGAAGTAGAGCACGTTATCGTCGACGGCGTCAAGGTCAATGGCGTAGCAACAAAAGATGGCATGGAGTATCGCGCCCGAATTGTAGCCAGCAGTATGCATTCGAAAATTCTTTTTGGTAAGGTCGTTGAGCGAAAACATCTTCCTGATGATCTTGTTCAATCACTGGAAAAATTCAACACTGTCGGCACGAACTGGAAAATCAACGTCGCTTGCAATCG
This sequence comes from Mesorhizobium sp. M1328, assembly GCF_040318075.1. Taxonomy (NCBI): domain Bacteria; kingdom Pseudomonadati; phylum Pseudomonadota; class Alphaproteobacteria; order Hyphomicrobiales; family Phyllobacteriaceae; genus Mesorhizobium; species Mesorhizobium sp. M1328. Next base: position 13,533 of record NZ_JAMYLO010000042.1, read on the forward strand.
GCCACCTCAGCTCGAATGTCTTGGGTCGGACACTGGCAGGCCAGTATCAGCATTCGTGCATATCGGGCCCACCATAGATTACCTAGAAAAAGCATACGATGATGCGAAGTACGGAAAATTCGCCCAGGTCCCGTGGATGACAGTGGCGACACCAACCTACCTCGATAAGAGCATGGCGCCCGAGGGTAAGCATGTCGTAAACCTCTACGGGGGTCATGTTCCATATAAACTACGCGAGGGGGACTGGTCGTCACGCCGGTCCGAGTTCGTCCAAACTGTTTGGAAAGTACTGGATGAATTTGTTCCAGGATTTACGAATGAGATCATAGATTATCAGGTCCTGCTTCCCACCGATATCGAAAATATTCTCAACATACCAGGGGGCAACATCCTGCATGGGCAGATGACTCCCGATCAATTGTTCTCGCGCAGACCGTACCCGCACTACGCGGACTATAGGACACCCATTCAAGGGCTATATCAATGTGGCTCCTCCTGCCACCCTGGCGGGGGCGTCACCGGATTGCCAGGTTTTAACGCGGTGCGGGAGATCCTGCGAGATCGCGGGAAGAAACGATCGTGAAACTGATGGAGCTAAGAGTTCGTTCCCACGGTATCGCCCAGGCGACAGACACTCTCGAACTGAGCATGACGTCCGGCCCGCGTTGAGTGACGAAAACCTAGAGTGGTTGCGCATCTAGGACACGTCTATGGAGCCTAAACCCGTAGACGAGGCTGCGCGGCTCAAAGGGCAGAAAGGCAGGGCAAAACAAGTGATGGACGTTCGCGCAGCAGTGGCCACGCAGGCCGGCAAACCGCTTGAGATCATGACCGTTCAGCTAGACGGACCGCGAGACGGCGAGGTGCTGGTCGAGATCAAGGCGACAGGCATCTGCCACACCGACGAGTTCACTTTGTCGGGGGCCGATCCCGAAGGCCTGTTTCCGGCCATCCTCGGCCATGAAGGCGCCGGTGTCGTCGTCGATGTCGGCAAGGGCGTCACCTCGTTGAAGAAGGGCGACCATGTCATTCCGCTCTACACGCCCGAATGCCGCTCTTGCCCGTCCTGCCTGTCGCGCAAGACCAATCTGTGCACGGCCATCCGCGCGACGCAGGGGCAAGGGCTGATGCCGGACGGCTCGTCGCGCTTCTCGATCGGCAAGGACAAGATCTTCCACTATATGGGCTGCTCGACCTTCTCCAACTTCACCGTGCTGCCCGAGATCGCGGTCGCCAAGGTCAACCCGGACGCCCCCTTCGACAAGATCTGCTACATCGGCTGCGGCGTCACCACTGGCATCAGCGCCGTCATCAACACGGCCAAGGTCGAGATCGGCGCCACTGCGATCGTCTTCGGCCTCGGCGGCATCGGCCTCAATGTCATCCAGGGCCTGCGCCTTGCCGGCGCCGACATGATCATCGGCGTTGACCTGAACAACGACAAGAAGGCCTGGGGCGAGAAGTTCGGCATGACGCATTTCGTCAATCCGAAGGAGATCGACGGCGATGTCGTGCCTCACCTCGTCAACATGACCAAGCGCGGCGCCGACCAGATCGGTGGCGCCGACTACACCTTCGACTGCACCGGCAACACCAAGGTGATGCGGCAGGCACTTGAAGCCTCGCACCGCGGCTGGGGCAAGTCGGTGGTCATCGGCGTGGCAGGTGCCGGCCAGGAGATCTCGACGCGGCCGTTCCAGCTGGTCACCGGGCGCACCTGGATGGGCACCGCCTTTGGCGGCGCGCGCGGCCGCACCGACGTGCCGAAGATCGTCGACTGGTACATGGACGGCAAGATCGAGATCGACCCGATGATTACCCACACGCTGAAGCTCGAGGACATCAACAAGGGCTTCGACCTCATGCATGAGGGCAAATCGATCCGGAGCGTCGTGGTTTACTAGGGCCTGTTGAGATTCATCGTGAGTTTATGACGGCGGCTGCGAGATGGATGATTGCGTTGAAGCTCTGGTCGGTTTTGTCAGCTCGCATTGCGATGC
>NZ_JAMYLO010000043.1:0-15493 GCF_040318075.1 Mesorhizobium sp. M1328
CCCCGACCAGCTCCGCCGATCACCCGTTGCTCAACCCGCGCCATACGGCGTAAAACCCGCCGAGGCTCTAACTGCAGCCGGATGAAAATTCAGTGGCAGGTCAGTGGAAGATAGGTGTCCGACCAACGGCTGGAAAATAGAAGCCGGATGACGCGAGAGTGTCATGTCCGGTTTCGTGAGCGCGGAGAGGTGAAATTCCTCTCCGCTACTCGACTACTATAATCCGTGCAATCCGTGCGTTTGGATGCCAGGAGGAGAAGATGGATATGAACCGGCGAGCTTCTTTGTGGAGAGCTAGGTGGGAGAGGCTCAGGGTTCTTACACGTAAGGTCGGAAGACAAAGTGATATCACCTTTCAGGAGTTGGTGAAGAGGAATTGCCACCTTCTGCCCGGCGCTGAATATTCACTAATTTTCGAGGAGGCGCGGCAAGCGACTTCGCTTGAGGATGACAATCGCAACCAGACTAGAAAGTTCCTTCGGCAAGCTGGCCTTTACCACTGTCTTCGATCGGTCCTCGGTTCTGGGCTCGAAGGCGATTTCGCGGAGTGCGGCTCCTTTCGCGGTCAAGCTGCCTATCTGATCGCGCGATTGATGGAACTGCACAATCGCCGTGGAGAGCTCCATATTTTCGATAGCTTCGCGGGCCTCTCACAGTTCGTCAAAGCCGACAATGTGGGGCTTCAACGAGATAAGCAGCAGACTGATCGTATGCGTGCGCACTTCGCGTTTCCGGAGGAAGTTTTGTGCCGGAATTTGGCACGGTTCGATATTATACGTGTGCATGCGGGCTGGATACCAGAGCGGTTTCCTGAAGTTGCCGATAGGCGTTTTGCACTTACCCATATAGATGTGGACCTGTATGAGCCGACACTCCAAAGCCTCAGGTTCTTCTATCCGCGCACTGTGCCTGGCGGCTGGCTCATCGTGGATGACTACAATTCTGTCTCATTCCCAGGCGCCAAAGCAGCGGTTGATGAATTTCTGAAGGATGAAACTCCCTGTTGTGCGCTACCGCAGCAGGTCGGAGCCTTCCTCATTCGGAAGTAATGATCGGATCGAAGGCGACTCGACAGACAATGAAACAGTCACTGGTGGGTCGAATACAACTCTTGCCGCTGTGACGTTGCCCCTTTGGCTTAATCCGGTTTGAAGTTCGCTCTGGCCCAACGCGAGGACCAGAGAATGAAGCGCAGCCGTTTCAGTGAAGAGCAGATGATCGGGATTTTGAAGGAGCACGAGGCCGGAGTTTCGGTGGCCGATCTGTGCCGCAAGCACGGGGTCAGCGACGCCAGCATCCACAAATGGAAGGCGAAGTATGGCGGCATGGACGTGTCGGAAGCGAAGCGGCTGAAAACGCTGGAGGATGAGAACGCTCGTCTGAAGCGGCTCCTGGCGGACGCCATGCTCGACAATGCCGCTTTGAAAGATCTTCTCGGAAAAAAATGGTGACGCCCGCTGCCGAGCGAGAGGCTGTCGCGCATCTTCGAAGGGCATTCGAGTTGAGCGTGCGGCGGGCGTGCAAGACCATCGGCTGCTGCCGGATGACGGTTCGCCACAAGGCGAGCCGTGGCGACGATGGTGACCTGCGGGAGCGGATGAAGGCGATCGCGCATGAGCGCCGGCGCTTCGGCTATCGCCGCCTGCACGTGCTGCTGCGGCGGGAAGGTTATGTGGTCAATCACAAGCGTCTGTTCCGGCTCTATCGCGAGGAGAAGCTTGCCGTTCGGCGCCGTGGCGGCCGCAAGCGGCCATTGGAACGCGGGCACCGATGATGGTCCCCGTTTGCGCCCAACGACCGTTAGTCACTGGACTTCGTGTCGGATCAGCTGACCGATGGCCGTCGCTTCCGGATATTGACCGTCGTCGACGACTGCACGCGCGAGTGCCTGGGGTTGGTCGCGGATACGTCTCTGTCCGGCGTGAGGGTTGCCCGCGAACTCGATCGGCTCATGATCGAACGCGGCAAGCCGAAGATGGTGGTCAGTGACAATGGCAGCGAACTGACCAGCAATGCGATCCTTACCTGGGCCGATGCAAGCATGCAAGCCGCGTCGACTGGCATTATATCGCGCCGGGCAAGCCAATGCAGAACGGCTTCATCGAGAGCTTCAACGGTCGCCTCCGTGACGAACTGCTGAACGAGATGCTGTTCACCTCATTGGCGCAGGCTCGCGCGGTCTTGGCCAGTAGTTGGCGGACAGATTACAACATCAATCGCCCACATTCGCGGCTCGGATGGCAGACCCCCTTCGAGTTCGCCCACACCTTCACCCCGCGACGGGACACAGCGCTGCGCACCATGATCAGCTCCGCGCCTGTGCCCGTCGCTCAAACCGCCCAACAGGGCAACAATGATCGCCGGAGCGAACTCAGGATTGGATAAAACTTGGGGGCAACGTCAAGATGGCCTATTCAAAACTCAAGGCACGGCTGCGAAAGAAGGCGGCCAGAACCTTCGACGCACTCTGCCAGGCCCTCGGCGATATCTGCCATCTGTTCGAGCCAACCGAATGCAGAAACCTCTTCAAGGCTGCCGGATATGAGGCCAATTAATCACGACACGCTTTAGTCACGTGCACTGTCTGATACGTCGAAAAGGGCGGCCGAATGAAGTAATCATCCGGAACAGGAACAAGAAGTCTGCCGATCCGCTCCCGAGTTCCAGAAGAGTGGCCGCTTGATCGTTGGATCATTGTGATCCCTCTCTGGACGCAAGCATTAGATGCTCCTACTCCCAAATGATGGAAAGCATATGGTGAAACCGGCTTCGACTCCAAGCACGTTTTGGGCGGAGCAGATCGTCGATTGTCTGGCGGATGATCGGTTCCTCTCCGGATGTTGTTATGACTACCGAAGAGTAGCATGTAACCGTATTCGGTCGCAAGTCAGCTCGGAATCCACTTGGGCCATGCTGCTTTCTTGGGCGCTACGGTTTGCAGGACATCCACCCCGTATTTCCCGAATAGAAGCGAAGCTCTCAAATAGACAGTAACGGCAGATAACGTGCCTATGACAAAAGCCCCAACTGCCAGTACAAGATAGTGCGGTAAGCCGGCGAATAGCATCCTGACCGCAAACCCAGTAGCGTAGATGACGGCGGCGAAAGCGATTGGCGGGATATGGACGAGCACGAAATCCACGAATGACAATTCGGTTATGCGGCAGCTAATGACGGAATAAAGGACGAAACTCATTAGAATGGCACCCGACACGGCCGCCGCTACCGCGCTCACTCCATAAGGCGCCGCGAAAAATGCGAATGATGTCACAAGCGCCGCGTTGACAATCTGCATGGACGCGCTGCGGTAGCTGCGGCCCGTGGCAAGCATGACAGCGCCGCACACTTTGAATCCGACGCGGAAATAGATCGCCGCGGAAAATACGGCAATCGGAACCACTGCATCTATCCACTTAGGGCCGAAAATTGTCAGGACGATCTCCTTGGAGAAGCAGCAAAGAAACGCGCTGGTCGGGAGGGTGAGGGCTGCGGTCAAGGCATGGCCCTTCAGCTGAGCGGTGCGCAACCTGGCCTCGTCGGTCTGCACTTTTGACAGCAACGGGAAAACGACCGTTCTACTCAGGTTTCCAAATAGAATGGCCGGTATTGTGATCAGAATGAACGCTCTCGTGTAGATGCCAAGGTCCGTGGTCCCGACCAAACGCGCGACGATGATCTTGTCAATGTATTGGGCGCCGAAGTCCGAAACTCCGGCCAAGGAATATCCCAGGCTCTGCTTATGGATCTCACGATAGGACTGCAGGTCGAAGCGCGGTTTAGCGAGATACCTTCTCGCGGTAATCAAGTAAATGCCAGAAAGAAAAATTGCCTCGGCCATGGCAGCGATCACCAATGCCCAATAGCTCAATCCGAGATAGGCAAGCGGAATAGCCAAGCCGACGTTGGCAAGAATCCATGCCGTCAAGTTCGCCGTCGAGGAGACTTTGAACTTCAAGTTCCGCGAGAGAACCGCCTCGGCCACAAGGTTGAACGCGTTTGCGAACATAATGAAGGCGAGCACGCGGGAAACAATGTTGAGCTCCGGCACATGAAAGAGATCGGCGATCACGCCCGCGAACAACCATTGAAGCACAGCGAGCCAGCGGCGATCAGCAGGGACAGGAATGCCACGGTTCCCATATGGCGCTTTTCGAGATCCGCCCGCTGGACCACGACTTGCGACATTGCCCAGGTTGGCAATGCGATTGCCGATGTCCACGATGATCAGCGCGGCGCCGACAGCGCCGTACTCTTGGGGGGAAGGAGGCGCGCGAGAATGGCCGTGACCGGGAGATTCAATAAGATCCGGGCCAACAATGCGGCTCCCGACCACGAGAGCCCCTTGGCCGCCCTTCGCGTCAGGTCCTTATGTTCAATGACCTCATCCAAGCTCGCTTGCCCCAGATCTGTCCCATCCCTATTCTTTGGCGCCCGTTCAGAGACGGAGATAGCAGTCACTCACTGAAACCGCCTAGTTGCCTCCAGCAGCAATCTGCGGATTCCGCTGCCGTGTGTGACGTCGAAAACCCATGAGAGAAGAGGCAGCCGCTTCCGCGTCAAGGAGATCCACCGCTTCAGAAGGCGCTCCAGACGGAAGCCAATCTGATCTTGAACAGCGTTGTGGTGGACTTCGATCTCCCGTCTCTTCTCGAGCGAAAGTCCCGGATAGGGCTGCCAGGCTGCCTTGGCCGCATCGAGATCGAATTCCGGAAAACTCGGCAGACAGAACTCCGTACGTAGCCGCTCCATGCTGGGCTGCAACTTCGACAGGAGGCTGGCTCTTTCATCGGGTGAGAGGTATTCGTGATTATTGTTGGGGCTCGTCACTCTCCGATCGACCAATTCATAAATCTTGAGTTCCAGCCACCGTTCAGAAAAAAGAATGTGCTCGTTCCTGAGGCGCTTATATTCCAAGACGTCCCGGCTCAGGCGTTCATTGGCGCGAAGACAGGGCCACGTAAACGCGGAGATATCGTCGATCCCGACGACGTTCTTCATGAAATCATCGATCACATTCGGCAGGGCCGACTCGTACACCCGTACCGAACACGCGTTTTTCCCAAAGATTTCGCGCCAAATTGAAAGGCAGCGATGATAATCCAGCATATCCTCGATCATGTTCAGAAAATCGATGACGTCTCCCGTGAACAGAACACCGCGCTTGACGTGCTGATTGTACAACGACTCGAGATAATAATCCGGCCTTCTCACATAACACAGCACATGGCATTCCACCCTCGCCGGAATGGAATCGCGCAAACGTTCGATCAAACTGCGCTCCGACAGGGCATCAGCGCTGGACATCTTGGCCATGAAGCGCATCAGGTGTATGACCATAGAATAGAGATTTTCGGAACTTGCGATGATTGTGTGCGCTCCGTCTTGTTCAGCCTTTCTCAGATGATGCAGAAAGAAAGGCAAGAATTTATCCGGTCCGCACAACGACTGCGTATTGGTCTTGAAATTGAACTCGTGCGGAGGCGTGGCATAGTGAATGCCGTGCTCGCGGAGGTTCTTTGCATTCGCGCACAGGAATTGCTGTAGCGCTGTGGTGCCCGTCTTTTGAGTGCCGATATGAAGAATGAGCTTCATGTGAGGTTCATACCCCGGACGCGGAGCGAAGATGTCCTTTCCTTGAGAAGAGCCGCGAAGAGCTTCATTTGCTCTTGGGCAACCCTCTCGATACTGAATCGCTCAGCGATCGTTTGTACTGCGCGCCGCGCCATCTCATCGCGCTTAGCTTCCGATAGGCCGAGCGCGCGAAGAAGGAGTCCGCAATACTCGGCATGCGAGCGAGCCAAAAAGCCGCTGCGCTCATGTTCCACAATGTCGGACGCACCGCTGATATCGGTGATGATCGGGACCACGCCGCAGCTCATGGCCTCGAGCAGGGCGTTTGACATGCCTTCCGACACCGAGGTGGAAAGATAGAAATCAGCCTCCCACAGAAAGGGAAACACATCTTCGATCGCGCCGGCGAATGTGACCCTGCCGGAAAGGGCCAACCGGGCCGCCTGTTCCTCGAGAGGGACGTGGCACTGCCCATCGCCCAGTATAGTGAGTTGCGTTTTTGCCTCGGCGGGAAGTGCCGCGAACGCATCGATCATGTGCTCGAGGCATTTTTCCGGTTCGAGGCGGCCAAGGCAGATAAAGCGTCGGGTGCCATCGGCGCTCGGCTCGCGGCGCGGCTTGCGGGGCAGATCGATCCCATTCGGAATCATGTGAATGCGATGCGCGTCGATGCCATGTCTCCTCAGATCACCAGCGATTTGGCGGCTATTGGCGATGAAGGCCGTGACGTGACGTTTGATCAGGGCGGAGGCCCAGCGACCGATGATCTTCTTTTCGCGCACAACGTCGAGATCGAAACACCGTCCGCCCCGGCCCAATTTTGCGAGAACCGGTTTGCGCAGGAGGGCTCCTGCCAATGCCGCCGGAACGGCGTGAAGTCGGGCATGGACGATATATACGACATCGAATTCGTCGCGATGGCGCAGCATCCAGACCACAACCTGCACACACCACGACAGGAACGACAGTATATGCCGCCCGCCTAAATTCGGCGCCGCGCGCAAGCGAAGGCGCTGGATGGGCACCCCGTCGATGGCGGACCGTTTTGGCGTCGAGCGCGACAACCTGGGTGCTATAATAGTTACGGAAACGCCCCTTTCAACCAGCACCCGGGCAAATCGCCGCGTCTGTTGTTCGGCGCCGCCACATGACTCAGGAAAATAAGTTGGGAGCACGAGCAGAATACGAGCTTCGGCTCGCGGGAACTTCATCGGATGCGCAGAGGCAATTTCTGTTACAATCATATCAATCCGCCGGATAGCGTTCCTCGGGACGATGGCGGCCACCAAGATTACAACCCGTCCCACGTGCAAAAAAGAAGATGCCGTTTTTTGGCATTTCACCGCCTTCAGCGCACCGAGCCCCTCGTCTAGAACGACGCACTCCACCTTATACTCGAAATCGGCAAAGTGTGCACCGCTATCCAATCCGATAACCTATCGATCACTGTAAAACGCATAGGTCACACCCGTTCATCGCGGAAGCGCAACATTTCGGACAGGACGCCTTGCTGACACTCCCTTGCTTGCCCAATGCTGGTCAAGAACTTTGCGGTAAATGGCATCGATCCGCTTGCCCATCAGCCTGGCGTCCCAGTTCGAAAGATCAGTCGCCGCGGCACCTTGGGCGAGGCCAGCCAGTCTTTCACGATCCTCAAGGAGGGCTGCAATGGCGTCGGCCATGGCTGCCAAATCGTGCGCGGGTGCAATCACACCGTTGATACCAGGGCGGAGCACGTCGCGAAGACCTGGCAGATCGCAAGCGACGCAAGGCTTGCCGCCGGCGAGATATTGCATGACCACGCGGGGGAGTCCCTCACGCATGGAACAGAGCAGGCAGAGATCCGCGAGCGCGATCAGCCGCTCGGGGTCGTCCCGATAACCGGTAAAGACCACTTGGCGCTCCAGCCCGAGCCATTTGGCCCGCGATTCGACGACCGAGTGAAGCGGTCCGTCGCCCGTAAGCACAAGCACCGCGTCGGGTAAGCGGATCTCGACTTTCCTGAAAACGTCCAGAAATTCCGTGTGTCGCTTCCGTGGCTCGAATGCAGCGATCATCAAGAGCACAGGCGGCCGCGGCGCGTCCGGTGCCAAGCGCAACAAATCGCGCCAATCATCGGGCGGACCGGCGTTGCGAAAACGATCGAGATCGAATCCGGAATGGACCACATAATGTTTGTCCGGACGTCCCACTCCTGCGCTTAAGCACAAATCACGGATGCCCTCGCTCACACTGATGAACGCACTGGTGAGTGGTGCTGCCAGCTTTTCCAAGACGAGATAGGCAAACCGCTCGGCGACGCCGACATTGACAAAAGGCACGATATGCACGCCATGAACGATCGCTGGAACTCCCGCCGCCCATGCCGCGAAACGCCCGAGAATGCCTGCCTTGCTGGTGTGCGTATGCACGATGTCGGCATTCAACGAGCGGAACCTTCGGGTAAGCGACAACAATGCCCTCACGTCGCAAACAGGCGAAATGGACCGGGTCAAGCTCGGGACGCCAATGAGTTTCACCCGCGGGTCCACTCTAGCTATGATTTCCGGGTGGACCGTCTCGCCGTGAAGTAGGACAACATCATGTCCTCCTTGCGCGGCCCAATTGCAGGAATGGACAGTATTCTCATCAGCACCGCCATTGATGAGACGGGTAATGACATGAACGATCCGCAGTCGATGCCCCATGTCGATCTTGATTTCCGAATCCCGTGCTTTCATATCGCCGCACCGATCGCGCTGAATCCATCGGATGGCTACGTTCCCATGCCCAGCCGCGCATCGATGGGTGCATGCCGCACATGCCGTTCCATAAGGAGGGGGTTATCCCAGTCGCTCAGATTGAGCCTAATTGATTTAAACGTCTCAGAGACATGTCGCTGTTACCCTGGGCACAGCGGAATGATTATTTGGCGGTATACTTCCATGCTAATGTCTCTGCTTAACGCGTTTGCGCGAAATCGGACTCGTTGAAAGATTAGTCAAGGCAACGGTTTAAGGGAGCGGTGCGCTTACCTTTTCCAGGGGACAGGAGCCAATGGCAGAGGTCGCTTGGCTGCAGCTCGGGGAACTTTCGCGTGCCCCAAAGTTGCTTATTGTCGATGTGCGCCGGCATCGATCAAGAGATCCGTGGCCTTGACATGAAGACATTGATCCTTCCCTGGTCGACGGGTCCTACGGAGTCTGACCCGAGAAGCATTCTGGCTTGGTTAGCCATAGCCGGCCAGTTGGCCCTCTTCATCACGCTCGTCTATCTCCTCAGGCTTGAGACTACTGCGCTTGTCCGCGTCCTGCTCGTCGCTCTCGCCGGCTGGTGCGTGCACTACTTCCTGCCACAGCGTTACCGGCTGCCGTTTTTCGTGCTGCTCTCGTTCGCGGCTATCGCCGCCGTCTTTGGTAACTTTGGGCCCAACTGGCATCATTGGAGATTTGAGGGCCTCATCGATGCTGCCTGGATCGTCGTCATTGGGCTCGTATTGATCGAAATTGCTCGCCTGCCGATCGCTTTTGGATGGAGAGTGCTGGTGCTGGTTGGCGCCGGCTGCGGGCTCGCCGCCGCACGGATGGATTGGATAGCGACCCCATGGACGCACGCCATCTGGCCCGTGCTCGCTTCCATGTTCATGTTCCGTCTGATCGTCTATGTATACGAAATGCGGCGAGAACACAGAATGTCGACGCTGTCGGAACGGCTCGCGTATTTCTTTATGTTGCCGAATGTGTGCTTCCCGCTCTTTCCAGTCGTAGATTTTAGGACTTTCCGTAGCAGCTACTACAATGCTGACCAGCACTATATCTATCAAACGGGTATTCAGTTGCTGTTTCGCGGTGCTATCCATTTGATATGCTACCGCATCGTATATCAGCGATTTGTGATCGATGCAGAGGATGTACAAAATCAGGTTGAGCTTTTGCAGTTCATGATCTGGCCGTTTTTGCTTTATCTCAAGATTTCAGGAACCTTTCACGTAATCAGCGGGATTCTTCATTTATTTGGATTCAATCTTCCAGAAACCCACAATCTCTATTTCCTTTCCTCGAGCTTTACAGACTTCTGGCGTCGAATAAATATATATTGGAAAGACTTTATAATGAAAATTGTATACTATCCCGTTTATTTTCGTTTTCGACGCTGGGGAGAGAGCGTGGCGGTCGTCAGCGCGACACTCCTGGCGTTCCTCGCGACGTGGCTGCTACACAATTATCAGTGGTTTTGGTTGCGTGGCACCTGGGTATTCACTTGGAACGACTTCCTCTTCTGGATGATCCTGGCCGTGCTCGTGACAGTCAACGCCCTCTATGAAATGCGGCACGGTCGCACGCGGCGCCTGCGTGGCGGTGCACTCAGCTGGAACGGTGCGCTGCAAACTGCGGGCCGGACCATCGGCGTGTTCGTCGTCATCTCGCTCCTTTGGTCGTTTTGGAGCGCGAGCTCGGTCCCGCAATGGTTCTCGGTCTTCGACACCGTGGGCGTGGAAGGTCCCGGCAAAATGACGCCCGCCCTCGTGCTGGTCACGGTGGCAGCTATAATTGGCATTCCTGCCCTTGCGCTCGCGCGTGGCGCCGCCGACCGCCAGTACAGTTTCTGGCGATCGGTTGCGTCGGTCGGTGTCTGCGGGTTGATCGCGGTTTGCACCTCGCTCCTGGGGGGTCGCGGTGGCCTCGGCGAGACGGTGAGTACCGCAATGGCCGACATTAGAATGCCGAACCTCAATAGCCGCGACAGCGCGAACCTGGAGCGCGGCTACTACGAGAACCTCGTCAATGTCAGCGCATTTAACCCAGAACTGTGGATTGTCTACGGCCAACGACGAGACGAGGGATGGGAGAATTTAGACAAAACGCCGCTGAGTGAGTTCACAGGTGCGCTTCCCACGACCTATCTGCGTCCACTCTCCCAAGCAGACTTTAAGGGAACCCGGGTCCACATCAACCGCTGGGGCATGCGAGATCAGGACTACGAGAAGATCCCTTCTCCCGGCACCCTACGAATTGCAGTCGTCGGCTCTTCGCACGTCTTCGGCGAGGGTGTCGCGGATGAAGAGGTTTTTGAGGGCTTGTTGGAGCGGCGGCTGAATGAGCAGGCGGCCGACAGAGGGTATCGAGATTACGAGGTGCTGAACTTTGCCGTTGGGGGCTATGTTCCCCTGGACATTCTGGCCATCACCGAGGATCGGGTGCTCGCATTCAAACCACAGTACATTTTTTACTTCGAGCACAGCGCGCTTATTCCACGAATGCTAAAGCGTCTCGTGAAAGCAATCCAGAACGGCTCCGCATATCGCTACGACTTCGTGCGCGACATTGTACGCGAAAGCGGGATAGATCCCGGCGCCGACCGCGAGGTGCTTCAAAGAAAGCTCACGCCCTACGGAGAAAGACTTCTGCGTGCGATCTATTCTCGAATCGTGGAAGCTGCGAAACGAGAAGGTGTCGGGGTCTTTTGGATCTATCTACCCAGACCAGACGAGAGGACCAGTCCCGAGATGGAGAGGCGCCTCGCTGCCGAGGCTGGATTCAACGTTCTCGATCTTTCCAATGTGTATGACGGGCACGACTGGCGGACCCTTCAAGTAGCACCTTGGGATGATCACCCAAACGCCGCTGGCCATCGGCTTATCGCCGACAAGCTTTACGAGGTGCTGCAGCAACGCCGGGATCTAATTCCCCTGAACCTTGCGGTTGCTCCACAAAAGGAGGAACAATGGACGCGATCCAGATTAGGACAATGGCAAAGGACTTCATATTGAAGGAGTTCCTGCCCGGTGAAAGGCCGGAGAATCTGACGGATTCAACGGAGCTGATAAATGGCGGCATTCTCGACTCGCTGGCGACGCTTAAGCTCGTTGCCTACCTAGAAAAGTCCTGCGGTATCGAAATCGCCCCCGACGAACTCGTGCCAGAGAACCTGAACTCCATCGCCCATATTGCCAATTTCGTCCAATCCAAGCAGGCGTCTACATAGAGCCCGTCATGACGGTCGCTACCTTACACGAATATCTGGAACAGAGCGCGATGCGGCATAGCGGTAGGTGCGCAGCCGTCGAGGCGAGTTCCGGGCGGCAGATCACTTACGGCGAGCTCGACACGCTGTCGAGCCGAGTGCGCGACTATCTCCGTCGGATAGGCGTCCGTCCGGGGGATCGCGTCGGCATTTGCCTTCCAAAATCGATCGCTTCGCTCGCTGTTTTATTCGGCATCTTGAAGGTCGGCGCGGCCTATGTGCCCGTCGACTCTCTGGCGCCGCCTGCGCGTAACGCGTTCATATTCACCGACTGCGGCGTGCGCGCGATTTTCGTGGAGGCGTTCCGAGCCGAAGCTTTGCGCTGCGAGTTAGCGCGCTTAGATGCGGAACCTCGGCTCTTGCCGCTCGACGGGTCCGACAGTTCCTCGCCGCTCTCGACGTACCTGGCTCGCATGGAAGCCGAGGGCGGTTTGGCGGTGGAGGACGAATCGGCGCGGCCGGGGCCGGAGAACCTCGCTTACGTGCTTTACACTTCGGGCTCGACCGGCCAGCCGAAAGGTGTGATGCTGACGCATCGTAATGGCTCGAGCTTCGTGGACTGGTGCTCCGAGATCCTCGCCCCTGACGAGAATGACCGCTTCTGCTCTCATGCGCCCTTCCACTTCGACCTGTCCCTCCTCGACATCTACGTACCGCTGAAGCACGGCGCGACCGTATTCCTGATCGGTGAAGAGCTCGGCAAGAATCCGGCCCGAATGGCCTCGGTTATCGCGGAGCGGCGGTTGACCGTCTGGTATTCCACGCCCTCCGTACTGACGCTTCTAGTCGAGCACGGCGGCCTTAATGCTCGCGACGACCACACTCTTCGGTTCATTCTATTTGCCGGCGAGGTCTTTCCGGTCAAGCATCTGCGCAGGCTGAAGGCTCTGATTCCGCGCCCCCGCTACCTGAATCTTTATGGCCCAACCGAAACCAACGTCTGTACCTATTACGAAATCCCGCAGACGATCGCCGAAGACCGCACAGCGCCATTTCCGATCGGGCGCTCTTGCTCGCATGTTAAGGCGCGCGTGATTGATGCGAAGGGCCGCGACGTGCCGCGAGGCCAGGAAGGCGAGCTCGCAATCAGCGGCGCGCCCGTGATGCTGGGCTATTGGAACCTGCCTGAGCGAACAAGCGGCGCTTTTCACGTCGATTCAACCGGCCGCTGGTACCGGACCGGCGATATCGTGATCGAAGGCGATAATGGCGTCTACATCTTCCGCGGTCGACGCGACCGGATGGTCAAGAGGCGGGGATATCGGATCGAACTTGGCGAGATCGAGACGGCACTCTATCGCCATCCAGCGATCTCCGAGGTGGCGGCGATCGCTCGCTCGGAGGAGTCGGGCGTCTCCATTAAAGTGTTCTATGCCTCGCGCAACGGTGCTGCGCTGTCACTCATCGACCTGAAGCGGTTCTGCGCTCACAATTTGCCGGCCTACATGGCCCCGGACTGGTTCTCGCATCAGCCATTACTTCCGAAGACATCGACGGATAAGATCGACTACCAGCATCTAATAAGGATGGAGTAGTGGATTTCGCGCTGAACGAGGAGCAGCGTATCCTGCGCGGGGAGATCCTTCGCTTCGCGCAAGGTAAGCTCAACAAGGATGTCAGGCAGCGCGACCGAGACCAAATATTCCAGCGCGAGTTGTGGCAGGCCTGCGCGCAAATGGGCCTGACCGGCCTGCCAGTCCCCGAAGCCTACGGCGGATCCGGTCTCGATTCCCTGTCCACGGCCATTGCAATCGACGCGCTCGGCTACGGCTGCGAGGATTCCGGCTTGGTGTTCTCGATCTGCGCCCACCTTTTGGCCGGCGTTGTGCCGATTTGGAAGTTCGGCACTGAAGAGCAGAAGAATCGATATCTTCCGGGGCTCTGTGATGGCACTTTGATCGCAGCCAATGCGATGAGCGAACCGGAGTCGGGCTCCGATGCATTTGCGATGAAAACCAGGGCGGAGCCCCATGGCGACGGCTTTATAGTCAACGGGACGAAGACCTTCGTGAGCAACGGGCCGGTGGCGGATATAGCCGTCGTCTTTGCTATCACTGACTTCGCCAAGGGTCATTTCGGCGGGATCACGAGCTTCCTGATGGACTGCACGCTGCCGGGCTATCGGGTCGCGCAAAAGTTCGAAAAAATGGGGCTGCGGACGTCTCCGATCGGGGAGCTTGTCTTCGAGAATGTGCTCGTTTCGAAAGACGCCGTTCTCGGCGGAGTGGGCGGCGGCTCGAGGCTATTCGCCCATAGCATGGACTGGGAGCGGGCGTGCCTATTCGCCGGCCATGTAGGTACGATGGAGCGGCTTCTGGAAAAGGCAGTGGCCTATGCGCGCACCAGACATCAGTCCGGCCAAGCCATCTCCAAGCACCAGGCGGTCGCCCATAAAATTGCCGACATGAAGATGCAGGTGGAGGCGGCCCGACTCCTCACCTACAAGGCGGCGTGGGGCCTTGAGCGCTCCGAGTCCGTATCCCTCGATGCCGCCGTTTCGAAGCTCTTTGTGAGCGAATCGCTAGTCCGCACTACGCTCGATGTCGTCCAGGTCTTCGGCGGCTATGGTTTCTTGAGCGAATTCGAAGTCGAACGTGCCGTGCGCGATGCCATTGGCAGCAAGCTCTATTCCGGGACTTCGGAGATACAGCGCAACATCATTGCTGGCTGGCTGGGGCTTTGATGACCGCTGTGGTCAGAGGACCTATCCGGTGAAGGGCGACGGGAGCTGTCGCGGGCCCTGCCGTAAGCTCGCGAAAAAGGGCGCTCGACTTTGCTGAGGCAACCGGAACGGCGGCGCGGTGGCTCGACCTGAACGGCTAAGCTTAAGCTAGAGCTTCGCGTGCGGGGCCGGCACCTCAGGAATGGGTCTACAGTCTGTTGTCGATTATCGCCCTTACTGCAAGCACTTGTTCGCGCATTGCCGATTGTGGTCTTTGGGCACCGTTTGATTGCTTGCGGCACAGAAGCTTGAAAGATAGGCTTTGTGGATGCGGCTTCTCTATATACATTCCGCATACGTCCCAGCGCCGGCCGCCAATGCGGCACATGTCGCAAAGATGTGTCATGCTTTTCGGGTTGCCGGTGCGGAGGTCCTGCTAGCGTATTCGCGCGCGATCTTTTCATAATGATCCCGTGTATTCTCTTTTCATAATGATCCCGTGTATTCATAGAGGCGCGAGGAAGCGGATTGAACACCGAGTTCCCATTCCGCGTTCTCCCGTACCCTTTTGGCTTGTGACCGGCCGGGAGCTTTTTGCCGTGTTGGCCCTTCTTGCTGCGGTCTGGCTGAGGCCGGATGTCATCTTTACACGCTCGGCTACTGTAGCGCTTGTTTCCGCCGGAATTTTCCGGTTCACGATGTTTGAGCTTCACCATCCGATTGGCGGTTTGAGCAGCCGTCAGCGTCGGCGCCTTGCCAAACTGATAGGGTTGGAGGCATTCAGTATGCTGGTCACCCACGTCGCAACGTCTGCGGGACGACAGCATCTGTCTTTTCCTCAACATGCCGGAAAATTTTTCATCGCGCCCAATGGCGCGGATCCGGTTCCACCGAACGTGGAGACATGCAGCCTCACTGGCACGTTCAAGATCGGTTATGTCGGGATGAGATCATAAGCGCTATTGCGCCTCGATGCGGCTGGGCGACATTTCATATCGTCGGGGGAACACCCAGCGATTTAGCGTATTGGACATCGAAGCTGGCCCAATGCCCGAACACAGTGTTTCATGGCTACGTTCCCCACGCCACGACATATGCCTACTTGGCTGAAATCGACGTTGTACTCGCGCCGTATCTCAGAAATGTACAAGGCCAGTGACCTGCCACTGAATTTTCATCCGGCTGCAGTTAGAGCCTCGGCGGGTTTTACGCCGTATGGTGCGGGTTGAGCAACGGGTGATCGGCGGAGCTGGTCGG
>NZ_JAMYLO010000044.1:0-15207 GCF_040318075.1 Mesorhizobium sp. M1328
ACGGCTTTGTGGTGGACGACACTGCCGTCGAAGAAGAGGTGATGTTGATCACGGTCCGTCCCTCGAGTACGGCGAGCCTCTGTCCGGGCTGCGGAACGAGGTCGCAGCGGATCCACAGTCGGTATCAGCGGCGCCGATGGCGGGCAAGCCTGTTCGGATCGTCGTTGTGGCTCGACGGTTCCACTGCGGCGCAGTGTTGTGTGGCCGGCGGATCTTCGCCGAGCGTTTCGACGGGGATGTTCTGGCACCGTGGGCGCGGCGAACCGCCCGGCTCGACCAAATCGTCCATCACCTTGGGCTTGCGCTAGGCGGCAGGCCCGCGGCCAGCTTCGCCAAGAGGTTGACGCTGCCGGTGAGTAACGACACGTTGCTGCGCATCGTGCGGCGGCGCGGTAGTCCGCGCTTTGTCCCGCCGACCGTGATCGGGATCGACGACTGGGCGTGGCGACGAAATCAACGCTATGGGACGATCATCTGCGACCTTGAGCGGCGCAAGACCATCGCCTTGCTGCCTGACCGTGAGCCGGCGACGGCTCAGGCCTGGCTCTCAGACCAACCCCAGATCGGCGTTGTCGCCCGCGACCGCGGTGGCGGCTACGCTCTTGCGACCGCCAAGGCGCTGCCTAAGGCGATCCAAGTGGCCGACCGCTGGCACTTGGTGGAGAACGCCAGCCGCGCCTTCCTTGATGCAGTTCGCAAATCCATGCGGTCGATCCGCGCCGCGCTTGGCGCAGCCACGATTGATCCAGAACTGCTAACCGCTGCCGAGCGGATCCAATATGAAGGCTACCTTCGTCGAGAAGACACCAATGCCGTCATCCTCGGCCTGTCCAAGGACGGGACTACGATTAGGGAGATTGTTCGCCGCACCGGCCATAGCCGCGGCGTTGTGCGCAAGGTTCTGCGTGGCCAGCGATCTGACGTCTTTCGGGTCCGAGAAAGCTCGCTGGAGCTTTATCTTCCTTGGCTCGACTCCAAATGGACGGCTGGGGAGCGCAACGCAACGGCACTCTGGCGGCGCCTCAAGAGCCAGGGATTCCGTGGTTGCTTGCGTGTCGTCACCGAGTGGGCCACGCGTCGCCGGCGTTCAGATCAAGTGAACGGCGACGCCCTGCGCCGTGCGCCCTCGGCCCGAACCATTGCACGGCCAATGACCATCGGTCGCGACATCTCTCTAAGCCCGAAACTGTCACGGTGGCGGTGATCGAGGGCGGCGTGCCTTTGTTGGTGGAGGCCCGGGAAATCGTCGCCGGCTTCCAAGCCATGATCCGCAAGAAGACTCTTGCCGATCTCGAACCTTGGTTGGAGCGGGCCAGATCAAGTCTGGTCGCCTCGTTCGCCAACGGCGTTCTCAAAGATCGCTCGGCCGTCAGCGCTGCGATCACGTCGCAATGGTCCAACGGTCAGACCGAGGGCCAGATCACCAAGCTTAAGCTCGTGAAACGCTAAATGTACGGCCGAGGAAAGCTCGACCTGCTTCAGACCCGCGTCATCGGTGCTGGTTAAGGTTCAATCATCACCAAAAGTGCGTGAGAGCCAATTTTGCACGCCGATTCACAGACCGCCGCCGTTACGAAGCCATCCAGCGCCGACATGGTCCGCACCAGCGGGCGGCGGTTGGTCTTGGCGGCCATCCAGGCCTCCAGCGCCTCGTCCGACAGCGCCATGTCATTGATTGCGCTCACTGGTGCACCTTTGGGCTGGCGGGTGCGAAGCGATCAAGTGGCGTAGCATCCGCCAGCCCGAGCATCTGCAGTGACGGCCAAGCGCGCTTGCCGGTTGACGGCCCGTATGAGACCCGCCGCGCGGCTGGTGCCGGGAGACCGCGACGGACCACAGGGTGAAGCGCCAGTGCTGGCCAGCCAGAGCGCCTGTCAGTGAGCGATCCGTACGATCTCCCAGCTCGGGTGAGTTTATCGTAATCCGAGGAGGTCAGCATATGCCATTTCACGCAGGTTTGGACTGGGGCGGCGTAAGCCATGCCCTGTGCGTTATTGACGGCCAGGTCATCGTCCGTCTCGATGTCCGCCACGATGCGGCTGGTTGGCTGGCATGGTAGCCCGGCTCAAGCGCGTGGCGGCGACGGCCGAACTGCCTATCGCCATCGAGCGACCATCCGGTCTGGTCGTCGATACCTTGGTCGAGGCCGGGTATCCCGTGATCCCGATCCATCCGAACGTCGTCAAGGCCTCCAGGCCGCGCTACCGCGCCGCCGGTGGCAAAAGCGATCCGGGCGATGCCTTCATGTTGGCCGACATCTTGCGCACCGACGGACATCGCTTCCGGCCTCTTGTGCCGGTCTCCGATGACATCCGGGCGTTGCGCGCCCTGGTCCGCGGCCGCGACGACCTGGTGGCCCAGCGTATCGCATTGGCCAACCAGCTCCGCAGTCTGCTCGAAGGCTTCTGGCTGGGAGCAGTCGCCATTTTCGCCGCCATCTACAGCCCGATCGCGCTCGCGTTCGTCGGCCGCTATCCCACTCCCGACAGCGCCAGCCGCCTGGGCGAGAAACGCCTAGCCAGCATCAGGGCGCAACACGCCTACTGTGGGCGCCGTTCGCCTGCCGATCTCTTGGCCCGACTGCGAGCCGCGCCGACAGGGCTGGCCGGTGACGCCGAGGCCGACGCCAAAGGCGAGCTCGCCGGCGCATTGGTTGCCATTCTCGAACGCCTCTTCTGCGAGATCGCCAAGCTGTCCTCGCACATCGAGCACGCCGTCACACAATTGCCCGACGGCAAGATCGTCATGTTCTTCCCGCGCGCAGGCCGCATTTGCGCCGCCCAGATCCTCGCTGAGCTCGGCGACGTGCGCGAGCGCTTCCAGACGGAGGACCAACTTGCCGCCGAGGCCGGCGTCTGTTCCGTGACACACGCCTCCGGCAAAAGCCGAGGCGTTCTGTTTCGATGGGCCTGCAACAAGAACCTGAGATTGGCGCACCTGCTTTGCCGACAACTCCCGTCACGCCTCCGCCTGGGCCGCGGCCGTCTATCGCAAAGCCCGTGACCGTGGCTGCAAGCACCCGCACGCTGATCGAATTCTCGCCCGAGCTTGGCTTCGAGTGCTCTGGAGGGCGTGGCGCAACAAGGCGCTCTACGACCCTCAACAGCATCGCGCGGCCGTCGAAATCACAGCCTGAAAAATTAAGGCTGGACACAGGGTGTCTCATGCCGCCAAGGGGAACGGCATATCTTCACGGCGCACCCAGCTCCACGGCATTAGCTCATCCCAGCCCGAGGCTGGCCAGTCGTTCTGGATGCGCTCGGTGACATCGGCCATGTAGGCTTCGGCATCGACGCCGCAGAGCTTGATGCTGAGCACGACCGCGGACCGCTCTGCCGCGGCGAAGTTGCCTAAGAAAAGCCAATTGCGCCTGCCGACGGTAAATCCACGAATGGCCCGCTCCGCGATCAGGTTGTCGGGCTCGAGCTGGCCATCGTAGAGGAAGCGGTTGAACGCGCGCCATCGCTTGGTGCCATAGGCGAAGGCCTTCGCGATATAAGCGTGGCGCGACAAACCGTTGCCCTGGCGCATGAGCTGTCGTCGCAACGCGCGGACCAGTAGTCAGGACCGCCTGCGTGGCCTCGGAGATGCCGACCCCTGTGCTCAGCGCTCGCGGCCGCCCGTCTCAAGCCGCGGGTGCTGGGCGCGCGCGCTGAAGGCTCACCGTCGATCGCCATCCCGCGACGTAGAGGACGATTAGACAGAATACTGGGACCAGGATCAGTAG
Organism: Mesorhizobium sp. M1328; assembly: GCF_040318075.1. NCBI lineage: Bacteria > Pseudomonadati > Pseudomonadota > Alphaproteobacteria > Hyphomicrobiales > Phyllobacteriaceae > Mesorhizobium > Mesorhizobium sp. M1328. The sequence continues at coordinate 3,728 of NZ_JAMYLO010000044.1, forward strand.
CGATGACACCGCGGCAATTGTCGGGTCGATCTGGTTGCGAATGTTCTCCCACATTTTCAATGGCAGTGTGCGGATCGAGAACCCGGCTACCAGCGATGTGACAACGACCTCGTCGAAGGAGGCTAGGAACGCGAACACGGCGCCACCAATGATACCAGGCCTGATCAAAGGCAGCGTCACCCTAATAAAAGTCCGCAACGGATTCGCCCCCATGCTCATGGCCGCCCGCTCCAGCGCGGAATCGAAATTCACCAGCGTAGCGGACACGATCACGACGACATAGCCGATAGCGCCGATGGTATGCGCGAGGACGATACCCGTCATCGAGCCAAGCAGCCCTAGTTTGAGCAGTCCGAGATAGGTCGCTATTCCCACGACAATAACCGGAAAGGTGATCGGCATCAGGATCACCATAGTCAAGAAACTGCGCACCCGCGGAAGACTGCGATTGAGGCCGTAAGCGGCAAGCGTGCCGATGATGGTGGATAGGATAGTAGTCACAATGCCGATCTGGATGCTGGTCCAGGCGGCGCCGTACCAGGACGGATCGCCGAAGAAGGCGCGGTACCACTGCAGCGAAAGGCCCGGGGGCGGAAATTGCAAAAATTGTCCCGCGCTGAACGACATGATGACGACGAGCAGTTCCGGAACCAGCAAGTAGAAAACCACCAACACTAGGAATATAACGCCTACCATCTTTGACCAATTCCTTTGACTGCCGGCCTGGTGGAGATGCGTCGTCCAACGTTTCGCCCGAAGGGGAGTAAAAAACTCGTCTAGAGAACGTCTAAACCCGCCGAAAACCCGCGGTCGATTGGCCCAAGACTTCCACGCAGGTTGCGCGGCTCGTCCCTGTGTACCGGAAAGATCAAGCCCGAAGGTGGAGAGCACGACGATAGCGACCGCCAGGAGGATAAAGGCCGATGCGGCGACACGCCCCATGTCAAAGAAAGTCTGGACCTGCGACGCGATGAAGGTGGAAAGCATGGCGTCCCTCAACCCGCCAAGGGCTGCGGGCGTGATGTAGAAGCCGAGGCAGATCACAAAGACCAGCAGACAGCCGCTGCGCACGCCCGGCATGCTGAGCGGGAAGAATACCCGCCAGAAGGCGGTGAACGGCCGCGCCCCCATGCTACGGGCGGCCGCCATGAGGGACTTATCGATACCCATCATGACGCTAACCAGCGCCAGGATCATCATCGGCAGCATGATGTGTACCATACCGATATACAAGGCTAAGCGGTTATAGATGAGTTGGAGAGGACTGGAGATCAGTCCAAGTTCGAGCAGCAGATTGTTGATCAAGCCATTGTCGCCGAGGATCACGATCCACGCATAGGTGCGCGCTAGCAGACTGGTCAGGTAGGGGATGACGACGACCAGGATGAGAGCCATGCGCAGCCTCTTCGATGCCGCCACGATCAGATAGGCCGTAGGGTAGCCGACGAGGAGGCAGATTGCCGTGGCTAAACCGCTGATCTCGAGGGTCTGGTAGAGCACACGGACATTCGCCGGCTGGCTGAAAAACGACTGGTAGTTGGTGAGCGAGAAGGCCGGCGCTTTGAGGCTGGTCAGGAAGAGCAGGATGATCGGAATACCGAATACGACGAGCAGCACGGCGAGAGCGGGGCCAGTGAGCACGATGGGCATTCGGCCCAGTTTCTGAAACGTCTTCATCCCGATTCCCCCTTTCGGCGCCTCACGCACTGACAAAGCGAACGTCTGAGCGCAACCAGTCGAGGCGTACCTCATCGCCAGCTCGAAGGATCTGTTGGCCGGCGCCAACGTGTTCGCGCACAATCAGCACACTGTTCCCGGCGCGCACATAGTATTTCCGCAACGGGCCGGCATAAATCATGTCTGCGACAATGCCGGCGATAGCCTGTCTTTGGTCAGAGTCAGCTCGCATTGGAGCCGCGCGAGCGGCGACGCAGATACGTTCTGGCCGAAGCATCGCAACGGTGCCCGAGGGCGGCACGGCATCGGATACAACTTTGAATCCGCAATTTTCGAGGATGTTGGCCTCGCCCAGAAAATTCGCCACGAACTGCGTCGCAGGCCGGTCATAGAGAGCCTCTGGTGTATCAGTTTGCTCGATTCGACCGTCGCGCATAACGACGATGCGGTCCGACAGCGTGAGCGCCTCCTCTTGGTCGTGCGTGACGCATACAGTGGTTTTGGCAAACTCTCGGTGCAGGCTCTTGATCTCGCCCTGCATCTGCTCGCGAAGATTGCGGTCAAGGGCGCCCAGGGGCTCGTCGAGCAGGAGGATCGGAGGATCGGCTATCAGCGCTCGCGCAAGTGCTACGCGCTGCTGCTGGCCCCCACTTAGTTCCGATGGCATCCGGCCGCCATAATCCTTAAGGTGGACGCGCTCAAGCATTCGATCGATATGCGTTGCCCTCTCGGCGGCCTTGACGCCGCGCATTTCGAGTGGGAATTCCAGATTCCGGCGCACTGTGAGGTGCGGAAACAGTGCATAGCTCTGAAAGACGATGCCCTGGTCGCGCCGGTAGGACGGCACCGAGGCGACCGACTTCCCACCAATCAGGATGTCTCCATCAGTAGGTTCCACGAACCCGGCGAGCAGCATCAACGTTGTGGTCTTGCCCGAACCGCTTGGCCCTAGAATAGTCAAAAACTCGCCGCGACGAACCTCAAGTGACAAATCCTTGACCGCAGCGACCGCCCCATACATCTTGGTCACGTTGCAGAACTCAATTTGCGCTTGAGCCGAACTCATTTTCAATGCTTCATCCTTGGCCATTGGCAGGGGGGTGCTTTTGAGATGCAAGGTCATGATTGATCCTCCAACACGCGACATGAAAGCGGTGCCTGGCACATTGCTTCGAGTTAGCAGGGCGCCGGCCGAGGCGGCTCAATCCATTTCTCAGTCAGGCCATTTCTCAGTCAGGAAGGCGACCGTCTGGCCGCCTTCCCCAGACACTCACTGATCGGCGATCACTGAAGAATCCACTCGTTCCAACGCTGAACAAGCCGCTCGACGTTTGTCACACCGTCTGATCCTGCCGTAGTGTACCACTTGCTGTCGCTTACTATGCTAGCCTTTAGGTAATCAGGGTGGCTGGCGAATTTTCGTCCGACATCGTCTGGCAGCAGTTTATACGCATTTCGGTTCGCCGGGCCATAAGGAATGAGCTTTGCAAATGCCGCCTGCCTGTCGGCGCGGGTGATGAATTCAATGAATTTCTGTGCGTTCTGCAGATTTTTGGTGCCCTTCGGGATACCCCAGCTTTCCCAAGTCACCTTTTGTTGGTTTCGATTGACCTCAATCGGCGCGCCTTGGTCCATCAATGCAACCGCTCGGCCGTCGTAGGATTGCGCAAGGTCGACAACCTTGTCGTGCAGCAACTGCTGGTTCTCGGACCCGGTGACAAACCATTTGCGGATATGCGGCTTGATCTTGTCCAAGCTGGCGAAAGCTCGGTCGATATCCAAGGGATAGAGGGCATCAGCAGGCACACCGTCTGCCAGCAGAGCTTCCTCCCATGGGCCCCCTGTTCCGTACACGCCGGATGACAACGTGCGAACCCCGGGATACTTGCTGACATCCCAAAATTCTGCCCAAGTGGCCGGCCGCGGTTTGCCAGCTGGGAACTTCTCGGCATTGTAAACCATACAGAACGCGTAGACAATCGACCCAACACTATACGGAGTCCTGGTGAAGTCTATAATCGCATCCAACTCGTCCTTCTTGTACATGGAGTAATCGATCTTCTCCAGGAGACCCTTCTCAGGAGCTTCGAAAGTTGTGGCCGCGTCCACGGGGATCACATCCACCGAAACGCTATTGGTCGACACCATTAGCTCGAGCGTGGATGCGGGGACTTCTTCAGCGACCGGGGTCACTTTAATTCCCGTCTCGGCTTCGAAAGGCTTTACATAGGCTTCGATACACGCCTTTGCGTAATCGCCACCATTGAGAGCGACGCTCAGTTCGCCCGAGGACTGAGCAGCAGCGCGGCGGGACTGGTAAGACATCGCACCTACCGCGATAGCGGATGCTCCATGCATGAAACGTCTGCGGTCTATTGACATGCTCATTGTCCGTTCCTCCTCAATATCCCGTCGCTGGACAGGATTTCTTTCTTGTTTCGCAACTCAGTCCTACGGCCTTAGTCCCGGGCCGCCAGCGTCGTATCGACCAAGTTCACCCAATAGCCGATGCCATAGGGCAGCGCTTCGTCGTTGAAGTCATACGCTGGGTTGTGCAATGCAGCGGTCAGGCCCATTGCCGAGGTTAATGTAAGATCCGGGGCGCGCCGCAAGCATGTAAGCGAAATCCTCAGCTCCCATGCTGGGTCGCTTTCTATCGTTGACGGACTCAGATCCGACGAGCCCGCATGCCGCCTTTATCGCCAGATTAGTCGCTTCCGTGTGGTTTACCATGCAGGGTTCGAGCCGCCGGTGCTTGAACTGAATTTCCGCGCCGTGTCCTTGCGCTATGCCTTCGGCGCATTTCCTGATCTGTCGTTCAGCATATTCTCTGAGCTCAGATGCGAGGGACCGCACGGTCTCGGATATCTTAACATATTCTGGTATAATGTTGTATGCCGTGCCGGCTTCTAACTTGGTGACAGAAATAACGAGCGATTCGAGCGGGTCCGTGCCCCGCGAGATCAAAGTCTGGAGGCCAAGGACGATTTGTGCTGCAATGACGATTGGATCGATGGTCCGATGCGGACTGGCTGCATGCCCCCCCCTGCCCTGCACCACAATGTCGAACTCATCAAGAGCGGCAGCGGTAGGGCCATCGCAAATCGCGAACTTGCCAACTTCTAGGCCCGGCGAGTTGTGCATCCCAAAAACCTGGGAAATCTCGAACCGTTCCATGATGCCTTCCTGGACCATCCTTTGGCCGCCCAGTCCATCTTCTTCCGCCGGCTGAAAGATCAGGGCAACGGAGCCCTTGAAGTTGCGCGTCTTTGCCAGGTATTTCGCTGCCCCCAGCAACATGGCCGTGTGGCCGTCATGGCCGCACGCGTGCATCTTGCCTGGTATTTGCGAAGACCAGGGCCTGATCGAGGATTCTCGGATCGGCAGGGCGTCCATTTCGGCCCTCAGCCCGATCGTCGGTCCGTCTCCGCCTTCGCCCTGAATGATTGCGACAATACCGGTTTCAGCGATCCCCGTTTCGATATGATTGATGCCGAATGAAGCTAGTTTCTCGGCCACGAAGCTAGCTGTGTTGTGTACTCCATAACCGAGCTCGGGATTCTGGTGGAGGTAGCGGCGCCACTCGGTTGCCTCGCCCTGCAAATCCCGGAAAGTCTCCACGCGGTGCATCCGTTGTTCCTGCATATTTTCCGGCCGATTGGCACTTGAGTTTCACTTGAACATCGTTCGCCCGGAGGCTGTCGTCAAATGCAGTTTGTATATCATCCTCATCTAGAAGTGAGATGGACGCTACTGCCTGCAATGGTCCGATGTGGTTGACGATCCGCTTCCGGTATCGCGGTGCGGCAAGTGTGGCCGGCTTAAGTCTCACGAGGGAGATTCGTCTTGTGCTAAGACGGATCGCCGACGTTACCAATGGTAACGCCGTGCATTCGAATAGGAGCGCCGGATGCGTGCTGCGGGGTCGCGCGACGCAGGCAGCGACATCTGTCTCAATATCGGCAACGTCCTCGCGTGGATTGGCGGACGCATCAATTCGTTTCGTAGCAACTTTCTGCCTTCGATGACGCCGATAACTATCCTCGCCCGATTGGCCGGATCGGCGATCCAGAGCAGATCTTCGCCGCAATGACGCAAGTCGGCGGTCACCATGGCAAACTTGGCGGATGCGAAGGAGAATTGCTCATGACCGATCGGCCTCTGGCGTCCTTCTAACTCAGCACGGTCGAAGAAGTGGGGTTGCGGAGCTTGGCGGGTCGTCGGAAGACGGCGCAGGCCTTGGCCCGGCGCGCCCGCATCGTTCTTGCTTGTGCGGCGAGGCTAACCAGATGGTGGCTGCGAAACTTGCTTTGACGCCGCAGATGGTCGGCAAATGGCGCACCCGCTTCGTCGAGCGGCGACTTGACGGCCTCTATGACGAACCGCGTCCGGGGGTGTCACGCTCGACCGACGATGCCAAGGTGGAGGCCGTGGTTGCCGCCAGGCTGGAAACCATGCCCCAAGGCGCCACCCATTGGAGTTCGCGGGCGATGACGCGCAACAGCGGCATCTCCCCAACGAGCAGCGCATCTTAGCGCGCCTTCGACCTGCAGCCCATCGCGCCGAGACCTTCAAGTTGTCCACCGACCCAGTTCGTCTACAAGGTGTGCGACATTATCGCCTCTATATGAGTCCGCCTGATCTGCCTTGATGCTGTGCGTCGACGAGAAGAGATCCCATGGGGAGTGGATAGGGACCGACGCTCTGGCAAAGTGAGATTGCTAACCCACCCACTCTGGAGCCGACCATGCAAATTGTCACTGACCGACCCCAAGCGCCGACCCCTATCCGCACCGATCTTGGCGCAATTTCGTCTCGTTGGAATTTAGTCGATCGACCTGGCTGATTACATCGCTTTTCGCCGGGCGGTGAAAAGATGTGGAAGCATACGGTTCGCAGCGGTGACGTCGCTGGACTATGGGCACGGCTCTCTCAGCTCAAGGACAAGGTGCAGGTCCGCACGGGGCAGGTCGTTCCAATCATCGTGATTCAAGAGGCGGGCCTCGACGGTTTTTGGATCCACCGCTTGCTGCAGGACGGACGGGTCGAAAGCCACGTCGTTGACCACGCATCGCGACGTCGCTCCGGCGTCGACGGGCGAAGACTGACAAGATCGACGGGGAAGCTCTGGGTGCGCGCGTTGCTGGCGTACAAGCCAGGCGCGCCGCGGGTGTGCGCCATGGTTCGAGCACCGACCCCACAAGAGGAGGATCGCCGCCGAATCTGCCGCGAGCGCAAGACGCTGACAGCGGAGCGGGTCGAGCACGTGAATCGGATCAAGGGGCTGCTCTTCGCCCAAGGCATCTCTGACTATGAGCCTTTATTGCGCAAAAGACGCGAGCGGCTTGAGGAACTCAGGACCGGTGATGGTCGTCCGCTACCTGTGCATTTGAAGGCACAGATTGGACGCGAACTTGATCGAATCGAACTTACGCTGGCGCGCCTTTGTCCAACGGGCTGAGCATAGCATCCCGCTCAGTCTCGACGGACTTGATCTGCTGAAGCGTCGTTGCCTTGGCGCGAAAGCTGCTGATCGCCTTCTGGAAATATGTGACCACCGGGGTTGTGGCTGGAAGGAGCCGAGACAACGGCCGCCTGAAAACAAACGCTTCCCCCTTTTGAATCTTCCGGGGCGTGATCAGCTCCGGTGGATCCAGGTGAGCGGGACCGAAATTTGGCCTGGCTTAAAAAGCCGAGAAGAAGAGAATGGTCCCGCCCTCCTGAGCCTTCGCCCGACGCAAGCGGGATATCGGTGCGGCCGATGTGAGCGGCGACCGGATGTGAGTTTGAAGCGGCATCGGAAACGGGCCGAGTCATGCAAACGGGCTCAGACCTTGGATACCGAGCAACGCGCGGAGATTTACTATCGAATCCTGATCCGAACATCTTGACCCGCAAATCACCATGTGAGCCAGATGAAGGCGCTCGACAAAGCCAGCCACTGCTGCCGCTCTCGCCCGTCCAAGCCAAGCGGGGCAGCCGCGACTACAAGCGCCAGGGCATGACGGCGCTGAGCGAGATCGGCTACGGCTCGATGGGCAAGCCCACCTGTGACTGGATTCCGGCGCCGGCAAACTTCGCCGCCGGCAATACGGAGTGCCTGAAGCAGGATATTCCGGGGGGGGGGTCCCGATGGAATCCGGGAGAAGGACGGCAAGAAGCTGAAGCTCACCTTCGTGACGACTACCAACTCGATACGCAACCAGTTCCAGGCGATCATCAAGCAGTGGTGGCACGAGATCGGCGTCGACGTCGAATTGAAGAGCCTCGACACTGCTGTCTTGTTTGGCAGTGATTCGAGCAGCCCGGACACATCCCAGAAGTTCTATGTCGACGTCCAGATGTGGACCAACTACGCTAGCGGTACCGATTTCGGCTCATATGTCGAAAGCTACACCTGTGGCAAGGCTCCGCGGCCGGACACGCAGTGGCAAGGCTGGAATGTCCCTCGCTACTGCGACAGCTCAATACCATGTTAGCGGACAGTTACGCGATTATGCCACTGGTCTGGCGCGCCAATGTCTCGGCGACCTCTAATACGCTGGGCGGCGCTGCCATGAACGCCTGGGATTCCGAGTTGTGGAACGCCCAGGACTGGAACCGCAAAAAGTAGGTTGCCTGCGCGTTCTTGTAAGGGCGCCTAGCTTTCCATGTTCCACGCCGGCCGCGGGCATTGTTGCCCCGGCCGGCAGCAATAGGTCCGGCGCATGCTCCACTATGCCATCCGACGACTGTTTATCGCAATTCCGACGCTGTTATTGATCAGCCTCGTGATCTTCTCGCTGCTCAAAATAGCGCCAGGCGATCCATTATCGCAGTTGCCACCTACCATTCCACCTGAAGTGCGCGCGAACATGCGCGCCGCTCTTGGCATCGACGAGCCGCTGATCGTGCAGTATTTGCTGGCTAAAGCTGTTCTTCGTAATCGAGCCGCTGCATGGCTTCGACGTTCTGTCCGGGACGCATTTTTCGGACGGTATGCAGCGCATTATCTCCTGGCAATCGCGCGGCCCGGTCTTCAGCGTCATCGCCGAGCGCCTTCCGCAGACGCTTTTAGTCGTTGGCCTCGCCTATATAGTCGGAGTGCTTATTGCTCTGCCGATCGGTATCGTATCAGCCTACAAACAATATTCTGTGTTCGATCAGATCGGCCCTTTCCTTTCGATGCTCGGCCTTGCCGTGCCGCCCTTCTTCTCAGGTGTTCTGGCAATCCTGATTTTCGCGGTCTATTTCGACTGGCTTCCAACCATCTACAACACCAATCTCGTCGGCGACAGCTGGAGCAGTTTCATGGAGCAGCTTCGGCAGATGGCCATGCCAGTGATGGTGCTGGCCGTTCAGACCACCGCCTCCATCAGCCGCTATCTATGCTCGTCAATGCTCGACAATCTCAACCAGGACTATGTTCGCACAGTTCGCGCCAAGGGCATGGGCGAGGTTGCGGTCGTGTTCATCCACGTATTGCGCAATTCCATGATCCCCGTCGTGACCCTAGTCGCGCTTGGCCTGCCTAGCGTTTTCGGCGGCGCCATCGTGACCGAACAGATCTTCAAGGTAAACGGAATCGGCCAGCTTCTCATCACCGCCATATACGCCAATGACGTGCCGATGGTGCAGACATTGGCCTTCATCTTCGCAGTGCTAATCGTCGTCTTCAACTTGATCGCCGATCTGCTCTACGGCTTGCTCGATCCCAGGATTCGCTATGACTGAGTTGCTTCGCGACACCGACCCGAAAGAAATCGCCGAAGCGCTTGTTTCGCAAACACGAGCTATCGATCCCACCGCCGGCGTGGACACTGTGTTGCTCGCGGCGCCGTCGCGCAATCAGTGGTGGGACGTGTGGGACCAGTTCAGGGCCCACAAGGGCGCGCTCGCCGGGGCTGCTGTCTTCTTCCTGATTGTCGTCGGCGTCGTCTTCGGCCCGTTCGTTTGGCGCGTAAGTCCCACCTATATCGACTTCACGACTTTGAACGCGGGACCAAGCTGGGCCCATCCTTTAGGCACCGACAGCTTGGGCGCGATTTGCTCGCGCGGGTGATGACAGGCGGTCGGATATCAATCGCCGTCGGCCTGACGGCGATGGTCATCTCGATTTTTCTCGGCACTTTTATAGGCGTCGTTGCCGGTTATTTCAAATCCCTTGATGGCCCGCTGATGCGGCTCACTGATCTCTTTCTGTCATTGCCGGTCCTGCCAATGCTATTGATCACGGTGATGCTGTTCCGCGACGCGGTGGCGAACATTCTCGGAGTCGAGATGGGGAATTTCATCCTTATCGTGTCGGCCATCGGATTGACGAGTTGGATGCAAACTGCGCGCGTCGTTCGCGGCGAAGTTCTGGCCGTCAAGCGGCGCGAATTCGTGTTGGCATCGCGAAGCATCGGCGCGCCGCCGCGCCGGATTATCCGTCGTCATGTGCTGCCCAACATTATGTCACCGATCATTGTCTCAAGCACTCTCCAAATAGCCGATGCCGTGATTTCGGAAAGCTTACTGTCGTTTCTTGGCCTCGGTTTTCCGCCGGATTTCCCTCTAGGCCCGGATAGGCAGCCAGCAGTCGTCGGTTGTCGAAGTGATTGCATAGCCCTTCCGACCACTGGATGACGGCAAACTCCAGCCCGATGCCGTTGAGGTTGAGCGGCATCGCCGGGGCCGGAGACGACCTCAGCAGCAAGCATGGCATCATGCTCGGCCTCGACCGCCTTGACCTTATCGAGCAGCAGGTCGAACCGATCAAGTTACCGGCAAATCTGCAGCCTCAGATGGACAGCAGCGAACGAGGCAGCGCGCCGGTCGCGGCGCAGCGGCTCGTAGCCGGATACGCCTTGGGCAAACAGCAGCCCCTTGATGTGATTGAGGTAAGCGGTGTTCTGGCGGCACCTTTCGGATCGCGCCGTGAGGCACGATTTTCGAAGCCTTTGAGGGCTTCGACATCATATGACGATTTTAGAGTTTACGCTTATGTCCAGCGATCTGGAGCCGGTGCGCCGGTTCGAGGTTTTCACCGGCTCCGGCCGACGGCGCGAATGGTTGCCGGAGGAGAAGGCGCGGATCGTGGCGGACAGCTACGAAGCCGGCGAGACCGTGAGCGCGGTGGCCCGGCGATACGCCTTGTCCCGCAGGCAACTATTCGCCTGGCGTCGGGCAGCGCGTCTGCCGTTGACGGAAGCGCCGGCAGCAGACGTCGATGAGCGATGCCAACTCGGCCTCGCTGAGGATCCGCGGAGGCGGAATCGCTCTGGACCTGGGGAAAGCCCTGCGCTCCAAGGCTTCGGTTCGCGCGTCATAGACGGCGAGATACTCGTAAAACCGGCGGAGCACGCCGTGACGAGTGACGCGGCTGTTGGCGCGCTGTTGAACGACAGGACGAAATCCAGCGCCAACGTTCGAGTGGCGGGCCCATCGAACTGAGCGCGCTCAACGTACCTCACGAAAGCCCGCAACGTGCCGGCTTGCTTGCTGAAGGCATAGCCGAGAGAGTGGCGTAGCTCGATGTAACGCTCGGCCTTCTCGCCGAGGAACCCGGCGAAGGCGGTCACGGTGCCAGAACATCCCCGTCGAAACGCTCGGCGAAGATCCGCCGGCCCACAACACTGCGCCGCAGTGGAACCATCGAGCCACAACGACGATCCGAACAGGCTTGCCCGCCATCGGCAGGTCCGCCAGGCGCCGCTGATACCGACTGTGGATCCGCTGCGACCTCGTTCCGCAGCCCGGACAGAGGCTCGCCGTACTCGAGGAACGGACCGTGATCAACATCACCTCTTCTTCGACGGCGGTGTCGTCCACCACAAAGGCGC
>NZ_JAMYLO010000045.1:0-15043 GCF_040318075.1 Mesorhizobium sp. M1328
CGCCCCCGCTGCACGCCCCCGGCCCCATGTTTTTACTTATTAACGGGTTCCCCCCCGGCGGCGGGGGCCGCCCCGCCCGCCACTCCTTTCGCGTCGAAGGGAGGCTGCGTAACGCGAAGAGTGCGAAAACCTCTTTCCTGAGGGCCGCAAACCGGCCTTCAGGAAACGGGTTTTCTCCCGTTTCTGGCCCACCGCCAATTGGCGGCGGGTGAAGAGACAAGAAGCCGCCGACAGGCGGCGGGCAACAAGACAGGGCCACCAAGGTGGCCCGAGATGCAAGGCGAGCCGCGGCGAGGTTCGTCCCGAGAATTGAGCTAAGGAGCGACGATGGCCCAGACCCAGACTTTCAATGGCCGCAGACGCGTACGCAAGTTTTTCGGAAAGATCCCGGAAGTTGCGGAGATGCCGAACCTGATCGAGGTTCAGAAGGCATCCTATGACCAGTTCCTGATGGTGGAGGAGCCCAAGGGTGGGCGTCCTGACGAGGGGCTGCAGGCAGTTTTCAAGTCGGTCTTCCCGATTTCAGATTTTTCCGGCTCCTCGATGCTGGAATTCGTGAAATATGAGTTCGAGGGACCGAAATTCGACGTTGACGAATGCCGTCAGCGCGACCTGACCTATGCGGCGCCGCTCAAGGTGACGCTGCGCCTCATCGTGTTCGATATCGACGAGGATACCGGCGCGAAGTCGATCAAGGACATCAAGGAGCAGGACGTCTACATGGGCGACATGCCGCTCATGACGTTGAACGGCACCTTCATCGTCAACGGCACCGAGCGCGTCATCGTCTCGCAGATGCACCGTTCGCCAGGCGTCTTCTTCGACCATGACAAGGGCAAGTCGCACTCGTCCGGCAAGCTTCTGTTTGCCGCGCGGGTCATTCCCTATCGCGGTTCGTGGCTCGACATCGAGTTCGATAGCAAGGACGTCGTGCATGCCCGCATCGATCGCCGCCGCAAGATTCCGGTGACGTCGCTGCTGATGGCGCTCGGCATGGACGGCGAAGAGATCCTGTCGACCTTCTACAACAAGATCATCTACAAGCGCGCCGGCGACCACTGGCGCATCCCGTTCAACGTCGAGCGTTTCCGCGGCCTCAAGGCCGTTGGTGACCTGGTCGATGCCGACACCGGCGAAGTCGTCGTCGAGGCCGGCAAGAAGATCACCGCCCGCCAGGCCAGGGCGCTTGGCGAGAAGGGTCTCAAGGCGATCAAGGCGACCGACGAGGATCTGCTCGGCAACTATCTTGCCGAGGATATCGTCAACTACGCGACCGGCGAGATCTTCCTCGAAGCCGGCGACGAGATCGACGAAAAGACGCTGAAAGTGCTGCTCGGCACCGGCGAGGACGAGATCAAGGTCCTCGACATCGACCACGTCAATGTCGGCGCGTATATCCGCAACACGCTCAACGTCGACAAGAACGAGAGCCGCCAGGACGCATTGTTCGATATCTACCGCGTGATGCGCCCCGGCGAGCCGCCGACGCTCGAAACCGCCGAAGCCATGTTCAACTCGCTGTTCTTCGACAGCGAGCGCTATGATCTGTCGGCCGTCGGCCGCGTCAAGATGAACATGCGCCTCGAGCTCAAGGCCGAGGATACCGTGCGTGTGCTGCGCAAGGACGACATCCTGGCCGTGGTCAAGACGCTGGTCGAACTGCGCGACGGCAAGGGCGAAATCGACGATATCGACAATCTCGGCAATCGCCGCGTGCGCTCGGTTGGCGAGCTGATGGAGAACCAATACCGCGTCGGCCTGCTGCGTATGGAGCGCGCGATCAAGGAACGCATGTCCTCGATCGAGATCGACACGGTGATGCCGCAGGACCTGATCAACGCCAAGCCGGCAGCCGCCGCCGTGCGCGAGTTCTTCGGTTCCTCGCAGCTGTCGCAGTTCATGGATCAGACCAACCCGTTGTCGGAGATCACCCACAAGCGCCGTCTTTCGGCGCTTGGACCGGGCGGTCTGACCCGCGAGCGTGCCGGTTTCGAAGTGCGCGACGTGCACCCGACGCATTACGGCCGCATCTGCCCGATCGAGACGCCGGAAGGCCCGAATATCGGCCTGATCAACTCGCTTGCGACCTTCGCGCGCGTCAACAAATACGGCTTCATCGAGAGCCCGTACCGCAAGATCGTCAACGGCAAGCTGACCAATGAGGTCGTTTACCTCTCGGCAATGGAAGAGGCCAAGCACCACGTCGCGCAGGCCAATGCCGAGCTCGACAAGAATGGTCATTTCGTCGACGAATTCGTCATTTGCCGTAACGCCGGCGAAGTGATGATGGCGCCGCGCGAAAACGTCGATCTGATGGACGTGTCGCCGAAGCAGATGGTGTCGGTGGCCGCGGCCCTGATCCCGTTCCTCGAGAACGACGACGCCAACCGTGCGCTGATGGGCTCGAACATGCAGCGTCAGGCCGTGCCGCTGGTGCGCGCCGAAGCGCCGTTCGTCGGCACCGGCATGGAGCCGATCGTCGCCCGTGACTCGGGCGCCGCCATCGGCGCCCGCCGCGGCGGCATCGTCGACCAGGTGGACGCGACGCGTATCGTCATCCGCGCCACGGAAGATCTCGATCCCGGCAAGTCCGGCGTCGACATCTACCGGCTGATGAAGTTCCAGCGTTCGAACCAGAACACCTGCATCAACCAGCGTCCGCTGGTGCGCATGGGCGACCGGGTCAACAAGGGCGACATCATTGCCGACGGCCCGTCGACCGAGCTCGGCGATCTGGCCCTCGGCCGCAACGTGCTGGTCGCGTTCATGCCGTGGAACGGCTACAACTACGAGGATTCCATCCTCTTGTCCGAGCGCATCGTCGCCGACGACGTCTTCACCTCGATCCACATCGAGGAGTTCGAAGTCATGGCCCGCGACACCAAGCTCGGCCCGGAGGAGATCACGCGCGACATCCCGAACGTCTCGGAAGAAGCGCTGAAGAACCTCGATGAGGCCGGCATCGTCTACATCGGTGCGGAAGTGCAGCCGGGCGACATCCTGGTCGGCAAGATCACGCCGAAGGGCGAAAGCCCGATGACGCCGGAAGAAAAGCTGCTGCGCGCCATCTTCGGTGAAAAGGCCTCGGACGTGCGCGACACCTCGATGCGCATGCCTCCGGGAACCTTCGGCACCGTCGTCGAAGTGCGTGTCTTCAACCGCCACGGCGTCGAGAAGGACGAGCGCGCCATGGCGATCGAGCGTGAGGAGATCGAACGCCTCGCCAAGGACCGCGACGACGAGCAGGCGATCCTGGACCGCAACGTCTATTCGCGTCTTTCCGACGTTCTCGTCGGCAAGGAAGCGATTGCCGGGCCGAAGGGCTTCAAGAAGGGCTCGAAGCTGTCGAAGGACACGCTCGACGAGTATCCGCGTTCGCAGTGGTGGCAGTTTGCCGTGGAGAACGAAAAGCTCCAGAGCGAACTGGAAGCCCTGCGTGGCCAGTACGACGATTCCAAGAAGGCGCTCGAGCAGCGCTTCATGGACAAGGTCGAGAAGGTGCAGCGCGGCGACGAAATGCCTCCGGGCGTCATGAAGATGGTCAAGGTCTTCGTGGCCGTGAAGCGCAAGATGCAGCCCGGCGACAAGATGGCCGGCCGGCACGGCAACAAGGGTGTCGTGTCGCGGATCGTTCCGGTCGAGGACATGCCTTTCCTCGAGGACGGCACGCATGCCGATATCGTGCTCAACCCGCTGGGTGTGCCGTCGCGCATGAATGTCGGCCAGATCCTGGAAACGCATCTGGGCTGGGCCTGCGCCGGAATGGGCAGGAAGATCGGCGATCTGATCGACGCGTACAAGACGGCGGGCGACATCAAGCCGCTGCGCAAGACGCTCGAGAGCTTCATGCCGGCCAACGACCGCAACGAGCCGGTCCGCGAATACGACGACGAGAGCATCGTTCGCCTCAGCGAGCAGATGCGCCGCGGCGTCTCAATCGCGACACCGGTGTTCGACGGCGCGCACGAGGCCGACATCAACATCATGCTGGAGCAGGCGGGCCTGCATACCAGCGGTCAGTCGCAGCTCTATGACGGACGCACCGGCGAACCGTTCGATCGCAAAGTGACGATGGGCTACATATATATGCTCAAGCTTCACCACCTTGTGGACGACAAGATCCACGCGCGTTCGATCGGTCCGTACTCGCTCGTTACCCAGCAGCCGCTGGGCGGCAAGGCGCAGTTCGGTGGCCAGCGCTTCGGCGAGATGGAGGTCTGGGCGCTCGAAGCGTACGGCGCCGCCTACACGCTGCAGGAGATGCTGACGGTGAAGTCGGACGACGTCGCCGGCCGCACCAAGGTCTACGAGGCGATCGTCAGAGGCGACGACACCTTCGAGGCCGGCATCCCCGAGAGCTTCAACGTTCTCGTCAAGGAAATGCGGTCTCTCGGCCTCAATGTCGAGCTGGAGAACACCAAGCTCGACGACAACCCGATCCGGCTGCCCGACGCGGCCGAATAAGCAAGACGCTCGGTCGCGGGAGAGGGCTCTCGCGACCGGGGCGCACCCAAATTCTTCGGCCGATGGCCGATCAAGTCGGCGGGCGTTTGGCCCGCGCTAGATGCAAGGGGTTTTCGAGGACCCCGAAAAGGAGAACGGCATGAACCAAGAGGTCATGAATCTCTTCAACCCCCAGGCGCCCGCGCAGGTGTTCGATTCCATCCGGATCTCGCTTGCCAGCCCTGAGAAGATTCTGTCCTGGTCGTTCGGCGAGATCAAGAAGCCGGAGACCATCAACTACCGCACCTTCAAGCCGGAGCGTGACGGCCTGTTCTGCGCGCGCATTTTTGGTCCGATCAAGGACTATGAGTGCCTGTGCGGCAAGTACAAGCGCATGAAGTACAAGGGCGTCATCTGCGAGAAGTGCGGCGTCGAAGTCACGCTGTCGCGCGTCCGCCGCGAGCGCATGGGCCATATCGAGCTGGCAGCACCGGTCGCCCACATCTGGTTCCTGAAGTCGCTGCCGTCGCGCATCGGCACGCTGCTCGACATGACGCTGAAGGACATCGAGCGGGTTCTCTACTTCGAGAACTACATCGTCACCGAACCCGGCCTCACCGCGCTGAAGGAGCACCAGCTGCTCAGCGAGGAAGAGTACATGATGGCCGTCGACGAGTATGGCGAGGATTCGTTCACCGCCATGATCGGCGCCGAGGCGATCCACGACCTTCTGGCCGGCATGGACCTCGAGAAGATCGCCGGCGATTTGCGTTCGGAGCTGGCTTCGACCACCTCCGAGCTCAAGCAGAAGAAGTACCTGAAGCGGCTCAAGGTCGTCGAGAACTTCATGGAATCCGGCAACCGTCCGGAATGGATGATCATGAAGGTGGTTCCGGTGATCCCGCCGGACCTGCGTCCGCTTGTCCCGCTGGACGGCGGCCGTTTCGCCACGTCGGATCTGAACGACCTCTATCGCCGCGTCATCAACCGTAACAACCGCTTGAAGCGGCTGATCGAGCTGCGCGCGCCCGGCATCATCGTGCGTAATGAAAAGCGCATGCTGCAGGAAGCCGTCGATGCGCTGTTCGACAACGGCCGTCGCGGCCGCGTCATCACCGGCGCCAACAAGCGTCCGCTGAAGTCGCTGTCCGACATGCTGAAGGGCAAGCAGGGCCGGTTCCGTCAGAACCTGCTCGGCAAGCGCGTCGACTATTCCGGCCGCTCGGTCATCGTCACCGGTCCGGAGCTCAAGCTGCACCAGTGCGGCCTGCCGAAGAAGATGGCGCTCGAACTGTTCAAGCCCTTCATCTACGCCCGTCTCGACGCCAAGGGCTACTCCTCGACCGTCAAGCAGGCGAAGAAGCTGGTCGAGAAGGAGCGTCCGGAGGTCTGGGATATCCTCGACGAGGTCATCCGCGAGCATCCGGTGCTTTTGAACCGCGCACCGACGCTGCACCGCCTCGGTATCCAGGCGTTCGAGCCGATCCTGATCGAAGGCAAGGCGATCCAGCTTCACCCGCTGGTCTGCACGGCCTTCAACGCCGACTTCGACGGCGACCAGATGGCGGTCCACGTGCCGCTGTCGCTGGAAGCGCAGCTCGAAGCCCGCGTGCTGATGATGTCGACCAACAACATCCTGCACCCGGCTTCCGGCGCGCCGATCATCGTGCCGTCGCAGGACATGGTTCTCGGTCTCTACTATCTCTCGATCGTCAACCAGAACGAGCCGGGCGAGGGCATGGTGTTTGCCGACATGGGCGAGCTCCAGCACGCGCTGGAGACCAAGGCGGTGACGCTGCACGCCAAGATCAAGGGACGCTTCCGCACGGTCGACGCCGACGGCAAGGTCGTGTCGAAGATCTACGACACCACGCCTGGCCGCATGATTATTGGCGAGCTTCTGCCGAAGAACCACAACGTGCCCTACGAGACCGCCAACCAGGAGATGACCAAGAAGAACATCTCCAAGATGATTGACACCGTCTACCGCCATTGCGGTCAGAAGGAGACGGTCATTTTCTGCGATCGCATCATGGCTCTCGGCTTCAGCCACGCCTGCCGTGCCGGCATTTCGTTCGGCAAGGACGACATGCTGATCCCGGACGCCAAGATCAAGCTGGTGTCCGACACCGAGGCTTTGGCCAAGGAGTACGAGCAGCAGTACAATGACGGCCTGATCACGCAGGGCGAGAAGTACAACAAGGTCGTCGACGCCTGGGCTAAGTGCTCGGAAAAGGTCGCCGACGAAATGATGGCCCGCATCAAGGCGGTCGAGTTCGAGGACAACGGCCGTCAGAAGCCGATGAACTCGATCTACATGATGTCGCACTCCGGTGCGCGCGGCTCGCCCACCCAGATGCGCCAGCTCGCCGGCATGCGCGGCCTGATGGCCAAGCCTAGCGGTGAAATCATCGAGACGCCGATCATCTCGAACTTCAAGGAAGGCCTCACCGTGCTCGAGTACTTCAACTCGACCCACGGCGCCCGCAAGGGTCTGGCCGACACCGCCTTGAAGACGGCGAACTCGGGTTACCTGACGCGTCGTCTCGTCGACGTGGCGCAGGACTGCATCGTCAACTCACTCGACTGCGGCACCGACAAGGGCCTCACCATGCAGCCGATCGTCGATGCCGGTCAGGTCGTCGCCTCGGTTGGCCAGCGCGTTCTCGGCCGCACCTCGCTCGACGACATCACCCACCCGGTCACCGGCGAGGTTCTGGTCAAGGCCGGAACGCTGATGGACGAGCGTGACGTGGAACAGATCGAAAAGGCCGGCGTGCAGTCGGTCCGCATCCGTTCGGCGCTGACCTGCGAGGTCAGGGTCGGCGTCTGCGCGGTCTGCTACGGACGCGATCTGGCCCGCGGCACGCCCGTCAACCAGGGCGAGGCTGTCGGCGTCATCGCGGCGCAGTCGATCGGCGAGCCGGGCACCCAGCTCACCATGCGTACCTTCCACATGGGCGGCACGGCGCAGGTGGTGGATTCCTCGTTCCTTGAAGCCTCGTACGAGGGCAAGGTCGAGATCCGCAACCGCAACGTGGTGCGCAACTCCGACGGCCAGCTGATGGTCATGGGCCGCAACATGGCGGTGCTGATCCTCGACGAAGCCGGCAAGGAACGCGCCACGCACCGCGTCACCTACGGTTCGCGCATCTTCGTCGACGATGGCGACAAGGTGAAGCGCGGCCAGCGTATCGCCGAGTGGGATCCTTATACCCGCCCGATCCTCACCGAAATCGAGGGCAGGGTGGCATTCGAGGATCTGGTCGATGGCATTTCCGTTCAGGAAACCGCCGACGAATCGACCGGCATCACCAAGCGCGAGGTCATCGACTGGCGTTCGACGCCACGCGGCAACGACCTCAAGCCGGCGATCGTCGTCCAGGATGCCAAGGGCAAGGTCGGCAAGCTGTCGAAGGGCGGCGACGCCCGCTTCCTGCTCTCGGTCGAGGCCATTCTTTCGGTCGAGCCGGGCGCACAGGTTCGCCCCGGCGACGTGCTGGCGCGTATTCCGATGGAAAGCGCCAAGACCAAGGACATCACCGGCGGTCTGCCGCGTGTGGCCGAACTGTTCGAGGCACGCCGTCCGAAGGATCACGCTATCATCGCCGAGATCGATGGCACGATCCGCTTCGGCCGCGACTACAAGAACAAGCGCCGTATCATCATCGAGCCGCATGACTCGACGCTTGAGCCGGTCGAATACCTGATCCCGAAGGGCAAGCCGTTCCATCTCCAGGACGGCGACGTCATCGAGAAGGGCGACTATATCCTCGACGGCAATCCGGCGCCGCACGACATCCTGGCGATCAAGGGCGTGGAGGCGCTTGCCTCCTACCTCGTCAACGAAATCCAGGAGGTCTACCGCCTGCAGGGCGTGTCGATCAACGACAAGCACATCGAGGTGATCGTTCGCCAGATGCTGCAGAAGGTCGAGATCACCACGCAGGGCGATTCGACCTACATTCCGGGCGACCACGTCGACGTGATCGAGCTGGAAGAGGTCAATGAGCGCCTGGTCGAGGAAGGCAAGAAGCCGGCCGAAGGCCAGCCGGTGCTGCTTGGCATCACCAAAGCCTCGCTGCAGACGCCGTCCTTCATCTCGGCCGCCTCCTTCCAGGAGACGACGAGGGTGCTGACCGAAGCTGCGGTTGCCGGCAAGACCGACATGCTGCAGGGGCTGAAGGAAAACGTCATCGTCGGCCGGCTGATCCCGGCCGGTACCGGCGGTACGATGAGCCAGATCCGGCGCATCGCCACCTCGCGCGACGAGTTGATCATCGACGAGCGCCGCAAGGCGTCCGGCGTCGAGGTCGCCGAGCCGATGCTGACCGACATGGCTTCCGCCGCACAGTAAGCGCGCAAGAAAGATGAAGATAGAAAAGGGGCCCAAGTGGCCCCTTTTCGCATTTTGGCTCTCCCAATCGGATCGGAGAAGAAAACGATGAGCAGGAAGACCTGGGCTTCTGTCGACGACTATATTGTCGAGGCTCTTTTCGAGGCGGATGCTGCCCTCGATGCCGTTCTGGCGGCCAACCATGATCAGGGCCTGCCGCCGATCGACGTTTCGCCGGCACAGGGCAAGCTGCTGTCACTTCTTGCGCGAATGCAGGGAGCGAAGAAGGTACTCGAAATCGGCACGTTGGGCGGCTACTCGACAATCTGGATGGCGCGAGCGTTGCCCGTGGACGGCAAGGTCGTGACGCTCGAGCTTGATCCGCACCACGCCAGCGTCGCGCGGTCGAATTTTGAACGTGCAGGGGTGTCGGACCGGGTGGAACTGCGGGTCGGACCGGCGCTTCAATCGCTTGAGGCGTTAGGCGCCGAGAATGCCGGGCCGTTCGACTTCATCTTCATCGACGCCGACAAGCCGAACAACCCGCACTATCTGTCCTGGGCGATGCGTCTTTCGAGGCCGGGGACCGTCATCGTCTGCGACAATGTCATCCGTGACGGCGCGGTGGTGAATGAAGATGGCCGCGACGCCAATGTCGAAGGGGCACGCGCGGCGTTCTCGTTCATCGGCAGCGACAAGCGTCTGGAAGGCACCGCGATCCAGACTGTTGGCGCCAAGGGCTATGACGGCTTTGCAATAGCGATCGTCGACTGAAGCTGCTACCGGCGGCGGGCTTTTGAAGGAATGGTCAATTGAACGAGGCAACCATCTGGGAATTGATCAACGCTGGCCGAGATCGCATGAGCTTTGGGCAGCGAAGACTTTGGGAGCTGATCAAGATCGATCCAGAAGAATGGCTGCATCACTCTCCTGCTGGGAGTGATCATCGCATCTGGGTCGTAGGTTTGATCGGCCGGAGCGTGATTTCGTACAATGACATTGAAGGCGGGTTCGACCGTTCAAATTTCATGCGATATGGAGAAATCACCGAGCTTGGCTGGGGGCAGGCCGATCTCGAGGTGGTGGTTCAAGATGTCATGAGCGAACTTGAACAAGGACACCGGACGGCTCCCGTTGCTTCTGCGCCTCGTCCGGGAGAATTCCCGGACCGCAAGCCAAGATGATCCGGAACTTTCAAGGTCGCCCTACCGGCGTCAGTGTCAATCGAAAAACGCATCGACCATATTGCGCTTGCCCAACATGAAGGCATCGGCGACGTGCTGCAGTGGCGCGAGGTCGACGTCGGAGGTGCCGGCGCGCACGATCTCGGCGAATCGCTTGTAGAGCATCGGGTACTCTGCTTCCGGCTCCTCGTGAACGACGCGGCCATCGACAGCCAGCTTTGAGCCGCCGCCAGAAAGTACCATCGATCCGGCCTCGGTATCGGCCAGAATGTCCCAGCTTTGCGGGCCGGTCTGGCGCCAGTCGAGTTCCATCGTCACCGGCAGACCGTTCAAAGTGCGGAAGGCGATATGGGCGGCGATCGGGGCTGCGCGGTTTTCGGGGAAATCGAGCACTGCCGAACTGATGAACATCGGCGGCAGGATGTGGGTGGCGATCGACAGCGCGTTGATGCCGGGATCGAACACGCCAAAGCCGCCGGGAGCCCAGATCCATTCCTGATTCGGATGCCAGCGGCGCACGTCTTCCTTCCAGTTGATGGCGACCGACCTGATCGTGGTCGAGCCGAGGAATGTACGCGCAGCTTCGACAGCCGGCGCATAGCGTGAATGCCAGCTGGCGAACAGGCAGACGCCGTTCGCTGCCGCCAGCGCCTTCAGGTCTTCGACCTCGCTGACCGTGGCGCCGGGCGGCTTTTCCAGGAAGACATGCTTTTTCGCCACCAGCGCCGTGCGTGCGGCGTCATAGCGAAACTGCGGCGGCATGCACAGCGACACCGCCTCGAGCTCCGGCATCGCGTCGAGCATCGCTTCGATCGTCGGAAAATTCGGGATGTCTTCGACTTTGCCGTGGCGGCTCGCTGCGGCGACCAGGCGATAATCCTGGTCCTTCGCCAAGGCCGGCAGGTGCTGGTCGCGGACGATCTTCCCCACACCGACGATGCCGAGCTTGATGGGATTAGAGGACATGGGAGCTCCGCAGGTTGAGTGTGCTTGGTTTTGCCAGAGGTCGCTTCTTAGCAGAGAACTTGTGCCGGGCAAGTCGCCGGGCTTTTGTCGCCGGCTCGTGAGATCGACCGCGATTCAGATCTCTTCAGATAGGCACATCGAACGTTACGATCGACACTTCGCCCTCGAGCGCGCCCTGATATGCGGACAGATGCGGCTCCTCGTCGGGCACGCCGTCCAGGTCGCCGATCTGATCGAGCTCGGCCTCGGCATAACCTTCCGCGGCAAGCGATTCGAGAGCGCGGCGCACCGCCGAATCGTCGTCCGGCGCGACCAGCATCACATGCACGCCTTCCGGCTTGCCGCCTTTGCGCTTCCACACCCGGCCGGTAATAATGGTGACTGGGCGCTCCTCATTGTCATTCACGGGTTCGTACCTCCGGGCGAGGGGGTTTTGGCTATTCATGCCGCCTTTTCGCACGAAGTACGGCCCGGAAACAGCCGCAAGCCGGTCACATTCTGCCTTCCTCTTGAAAAACGCCGCAAGAAAATTACATGCGTTTTTCGCATGGCTGCCAAGCCTCGGGTTCAGCGCAATATTTGCCGCTCCGGGGTTGACGGACGGTGACCATACGAGTAGAAGCCGCCCAGTCAGAACCGATGTGAGGCTCTTGCTTCCGAAGCGACACGCTTTGGAGTTTGCCTCAAACAGGGTTCGTTTTACGAGCGAAAAGACATTTCCGGCGTGCATGAAGCGGCTTCCGCTTCCTCTGCCATTTGTTCGGGCAAGACCGCGAGGCGCGGTTTGTGGCCCGAATTTGCGTATGGAAATGACGCTTTGAGCGGCCCTGACCGGGCAAGACACGGAATTGAGAGACAAGAGGGTTTAATGCCTACCGTCAACCAGCTGATCCGCAAGCCGCGCATTGCGCCGGTGAAGCGCAACAAGGTCCCGGCCATGCAGCAGAACCCGCAGAAGCGGGGCGTCTGCACGCGCGTCTACACCACGACGCCGAAGAAGCCGAACTCGGCGCTGCGCAAGGTGGCCAAGATCCGCCTGACCAATGGTTTTGAAGTGATCGGTTACATCCCCGGCGAAGGCCACAACCTTCAGGAGCACTCGGTGGTGATGATCCGCGGCGGTCGCGTCAAGGATCTTCCGGGCGTCCGTTACCACATCATCCGCGGCGTGCTCGACACGCAAGGCGTGAAGAACCGCAAGCAGCGCCGTTCGAAATACGGCGCCAAGCGTCCGAAGTGACCGAAGCGTAGCCGAGGTCGTTCCGGGCGGCGTCAAGCGACGATCCGGGATCCAGGCCACCGCGTAGAATTGAGGCAGAGAAAAAATGTCCCGTCGTCACAGTGCAGAAAAGCGTGAGATCAATCCGGACCCGAAGTTCGGCGATCTGATCGTCACCAAGTTCATGAACGCCGTCATGTATGACGGCAAGAAGTCGGTTGCCGAGACCATCGTCTACGGCGCGCTCGACCAGGTCCAGTCCAAGACCAAGCAGGAGCCGGTCACCGTCTTCCATCAGGCGCTCGACAATGTAGCGCCGCATGTGGAAGTGCGTTCGCGCCGCGTCGGCGGCGCCACCTACCAGGTTCCGGTCGACGTGCGCCCCGAGCGCCGTCAGGCATTGGCCATCCGCTGGCTGATAGCCGCCGCCCGCAACCGCAACGAGACCACCATGGTCGACCGCCTCTCCGGCGAGCTGATGGACGCGGCCAACAACCGCGGCACCGCCGTCAAGAAGCGTGAAGACACCCACAAGATGGCAGAAGCCAACCGCGCTTTCGCGCACTACCGCTGGTAAAGCGCGAACGAGACTGAAGAGGCACCTCCCATGGCCCGCGAATATAAAATCGAAGACTACCGCAATTTCGGTATCATGGCGCATATCGACGCCGGCAAGACGACGACCACCGAGCGCGTCCTCTATTACACGGGCAAGTCGCACAAGATCGGCGAAGTCCACGACGGCGCTGCGACCATGGATTGGATGGAGCAGGAGCAGGAGCGCGGCATCACCATCACGTCGGCCGCCACCACGACCTTCTGGAAGGGTCGCGACGGCAAGATGTATCGCTTCAACATCATCGACACCCCCGGCCACGTCGACTTCACCATCGAGGTCGAGCGTTCGCTGCGCGTGCTCGACGGCGCCATCGCGCTGCTCGATGCCAATGCCGGTGTCGAGCCGCAGACGGAGACCGTCTGGCGCCAGGCCGACAAGTATCGCGTGCCGCGCATGATCTTCTGCAACAAGATGGACAAGATCGGCGCCGACTTTTACCGCTCGGTCGAGATGATCGGTTCGCGCCTCGGTGCGCATGCCGTCGTCATGCAGCTGCCGATCGGCGCCGAGACCGAGTTCAAGGGTGTCGTCGACCTCGTCGAGATGAACGCGCTGGTCTGGCGCGACGAGACGCTGGGCGCAGCCTGGGACATCGTCGAGATCCCTGCCGACCTCAAGGCCCGTGCCGAAGAATACCGCGAGAAGATGATCGAGGCCGCCGTCGAAATGGACGAGACGGCGCTCGAGAATTACCTCGAAGGCAAGATGCCGAGCAACGACGAGATCCGTGCGCTCATCCGCAAGGGCACGATCGCGGTGAAGTTCTATCCGATGTTCTGCGGCTCGGCCTTCAAGAACAAGGGCGTGCAGCCGCTGCTCGACGCCGTCGTCGAATATCTGCCGTCGCCGGCCGATGTCCCGGCCATCAAGGGCGTCGACGCCAAGACCGACGCCGAGATCGAGCGTCATGCCGACGACAACGAGCCGCTGTCGATGCTTGCCTTCAAGATCATGAACGACCCGTTCGTCGGTTCGCTCACCTTTGCCCGCATCTATTCGGGCAAGCTCACCAAGGGCATCTCGGTCGACAACACCGTGAAGGGCAAGAAAGAGCGCATCGGCCGCATGTTGCAGATGCATGCTAATTCGCGCGCCGACGTCGAAGAGGCTTTTGCCGGCGACATCGTCGCCCTCGCTGGTCTCAAGGACACCACCACCGGCGACACGCTCAGTGATCCGCTGCATCCGGTCATCCTCGAGCGCATGGAATTCCCCGATCCGGTTATCCAGATCGCCATCGAGCCGAAGACCAAGAACGACCAGGAAAAGATGGGCCTCGCCCTTCACCGCCTGGCCGCCGAGGATCCGTCCTTCCGCGTCAAGACCGACGAGGAAAGCGGCCAGACGATCATCTCCGGCATGGGCGAACTTCACCTCGACATCATCGTCGACCGCATGCGCCGCGAGTTCAAGGTCGAGGCCAATGTCGGCGCGCCGCAGGTGGCCTATCGCGAGACGATCACCCGCAAGCACGAGCAGGACTACACGCACAAGAAGCAGACCGGCGGTACCGGCCAGTTCGCCCGCGTCAAGATCCTGTTCGAGCCGAATCCGGAAAGCAGCGAATTCGAGTTCGAAACCAAGATCGTCGGCGGCGCTGTGCCGAAGGAATACATCCCCGGCGTCGAAAAGGGCATCAACAGCGTCATGACCTCGGGCCCGTTCGCCGGCTTCCCGATGATCGGCGTCAAGGCGACGCTGATCGATGGCGCCTACCACGACGTGGACTCGTCGGTTCTGGCCTTCGAAATCGCCGGCCGCGCCTGCTTCCGTGAAGCAGCCCCCAAGCTTGGCGTGCAGTTGCTCGAGCCGATCATGAAGGTCGAAGTGGTGACGCCGGAAGATTACGTCGGCAGCGTTATCGGCGACCTGAACGGCCGTCGCGGCCAGATCCAGGGCCAGGAAGCCCGTGGCGTCGCGGTGGTGATCAACGCGATGGTGCCGCTCGCCAACATGTTCAAATACGTGGACAACCTTCGCTCGATGAGCCAGGGCCGCGCGGCCTACACGATGCAGTTCGACCATTACGAACCGGTCCCGACCGCGGTCGCCCAGGAAGTCCAGAAGAAATACGCGTAACTCGAAACGAGTTGCACCAGTAACTTAATTCAAGGCCCGCACGGGCTGGCAGGAATGGAGAGATCACATGGCAAAAGGTAAATTCGAGCGCACAAAGCCTCATGTGAACATTGGCACGATTGGTCACGTCGACCATGGCAAGACGTCGCTGACGGCGGCGATCACCAAGTATTTTGGCGAATACAAGCGCTACGACC
>NZ_JAMYLO010000046.1:0-13551 GCF_040318075.1 Mesorhizobium sp. M1328
ATATCATCGCGTCTCCCCAAAGAAAGCTTGACCCCAGCACTCCGGTGCTCAGGTTCTCCTGGCTGCCGGATGCGCACGTCTGCGGTCTTCACCGGATGCGTACGTTCCACCGAATTCCGAAGCGGCATCTTCCAGTCGCTGCCAAAGGTGACGGCATGTACATATTCGACAAGGACGGCAAGCGATATATCGACGGCTACGCTGGAGGTGCGTGCGTATCGTGCCTAGGCCATAGCCAAGAACCCGTTATCGAGGCGGTAGGGGACCAAATAGGAAAGATGGCTTTCTTCCACTCCGCTATGTTCACGTCAGAGCCGCTCGAAGAACTCGCGTCCATTCTGACGACGGATGCTCCAGAGGGCCTCACGCGGGTATTCTTTACCAACAGCGGGTCCGAGGCGGTCGAAACGGCAATAATGACGGCTCGGCAGTATTTTGTAGAGATCGGTCAGCCGCAGCGAAAGAAAGTTATCGGCCGGCGGAACAGCTACCACGGAGCCGCCCTCACGGGGCTGGGCATAGGTTATCAGGTAGCGCGCCGCACACCTTTCGAAGAGATCATTCCAAATGTATTCCACGTATCGCCCTGCTACGAATACAGGGGGCGATTGGAAGGCGAAACACCTGAGCAATATGGATTGCGTGTGGCCAATGAGTTGGAGCAGGCTATTCTGGGACTGGGCCCCCACACCGCAATGGCTTTTGTCGCGGAAACTATCACCGGCACCACGAACGGCACCACCCCGGCAGTTCCGGGCTATTTCAAGCGTGTTCGGGAGATTTGCGACAAGTACGGGGTTCTGCTCACCCGCGATGTCGGTTCCCAAGTATAACGATGATGGCGAGGTAATGCAGCCGCCGCACGATGCCACTTGGGTAGAAAAGTTACGCGAGGTGCGATCGAACGAAAGACGGTGCGACGTCATTTTCGAAACAATTCCTGAGCGTTTGCATGCATAAGCCGTGCGGCAAGTTCAGTGACTGAATCACGTCCTATCCAATTACGCTCGAAAAGCGCAGCCAAGCCTTCCGATATTCCTCTACGAGCGATGACGCTATGCCCAACAATATTTTCAGCTATTATGTAATCACCTCCAAAAGTCAATGGTTTGTGTGTTGGTGCAGTTACGACAAACTCAGTAAGAAATTGAGTACAGGCGAAAGGATTTAGGATCCAAGCCCAGCAAAGATCGACATAGACATTCTTATACTGCTTAGCCAGCGAGATGTACTCATGTTGATAAGGATAACCAATGTGCATTAGGATGAAGCGCATGCCGGGATATCGCTGGAGCAGGTGGCATACGTCGGCCGCGTTCGCTTTTACGTTCGATAATTGCATGAAGTCTCTTCGGGCCAAATATCCGGTATGCAACTTCACCGGCAATTTATACTCTTCGGCCCTGGCAAGGCAGTAGTGAAAGAGATAGTCCTCCAGCGCCTGCGATCCCTCTGGCCCAATGAAGGGACGTTCGGCGGTGAGGGTCGCGAAATATTTTTCCGCCATGTGTCGTTCGACGTGCTCGAACTTCAAACGTCGATAGTAGGCGCCTGCGTATTTAACGGCTATGGCGCCTTTTCCGTGCCGTTCGAAATAGCCGTCGATCGCAGCCAACCAGTCGTTGAAGGAGTCAATTTTAGAGCCTGTCTCTGCTTCCACCCTTTTGATATCGGCTTGACTGCATCGGCTTAACTCCATGATGCTTAGATCTTGCTTGAGTAATGAAGGCTGCGCAGTCTCCATATATATTTTTTCCACCGAGTTCACTTGGCACTCGGAGATACGGCAAACGCCCTGAATGATATGCTGATAAAAGCCGGGCTTCCTAGTCTGACGATATTTCTCTGCAAGCTCTTCGACATTCTTCAGAGAGAAGCTGTCGATGTCGTACAATTCTCTGATCGTATAGGCTACTGCCTGCGCATATGCGGTATGTTGCACTCGCTCCCAAAATGGCAGCAAGAGATTGAATTTTTCCACCGGAGAGACCTGGGGATCGTAGAAGCGCTGCTCCTCCGCTGCACCCATCCCGGCGCAACGCAGATCGTCCTGCACATAAGTCTTAAAGAGGAGGGACCAGTCATCGCAAGGTAGCCGCCTTCCTTGGACCCAGGAGGTTCGAACGGACTCTTCGACAAGATGTTCGTGCGTGTCCGCCAAGACGGTTTCCGCCACGATGTCCCGTATCCAACTCATTTTTGCATCTCTTTCCAAGTTACGTCCGCGTAGATTAACCAGTTGGGCTTCGCAAGCAATTTTCAAATAGAATTAGATTCCAATTCGAAGCATCAATTTTTCTTAAGTGCGCGCTTCGCAAAAGCTGGACAGCGATTCCGCTAATTCCCGGACAGCGTTTTCACAAAAGTCCGTACAGTTTGACGAGGTTGGTCCTCGGCAGCCTGGTTGCTGTTAGGGCTGATTGATTTCGGTGTTCTCGGAGTCGGTCAAGAGGGGCTAGGCTTGAAGGGATGTCCCGGTCATTGGTCTTTTACACGCTGACCCAGGCACCGTTCCTATTGGAAGAAGTCACACAGGCCTGAACGAACACAACGCCCTTCAC
The DNA here is from genome assembly GCF_040318075.1 of Mesorhizobium sp. M1328. Lineage (NCBI taxonomy): Bacteria > Pseudomonadati > Pseudomonadota > Alphaproteobacteria > Hyphomicrobiales > Phyllobacteriaceae > Mesorhizobium > Mesorhizobium sp. M1328. The sequence continues at coordinate 2,562 of NZ_JAMYLO010000046.1, forward strand.
GCCGTCATCCACGGTCGGATATATGACGGCCTTGTCGACCGCAACGCCCTGCTTGGCAGCGTTGATGGCGTGGGCGGCCTCCGTGTAGATCGTTGCAAACGCTTCAAGAAAACCTTCAGGATGGCCGGACGGAATGCGAGAAACACGGGCGGCCGCTGGGCTCGAACCCGCGCCGTTTCGGGTAATAAGGCGCTTTGGCTCGCCGAACGGAGTGAACCATAGGTAATTCGGATCGGCTTGCACCCATTCGATGCCGCCCTTGATGCCGTAGACGCGGATTCTCAGGCCGTTCTCATGGCCGGGCGCTACCTGGCTACACCAGAGCACGCCCTTGGCGCCACCCTCGTACCGCAACATCACATGCGCGTTGTCGTCGAGACGGCGGCCCTCGACAAAACTGTCGAGATCGGCGGCGAGGCTTGTCAAGGTCAAGCCAGTGATGAAGTCGGCGAGGTTATAGGCATGCGTACCGATATCTCCGGTCGCACCGCCGGCGCCCGACTGGGCCGGATCGGCGCGCCACATGGCCTGCTTGGCGCCGGTCTGCTCGACCGCTTGGGTCAGCCATTCCTGTGCATATTCCACTTGCACGACGCGAATTTTTCCGAGGTCGCCATTCCGAACCATTTCGCGCGCCTGCCGCACCATCGGATAGCCGGTGTAATTGTGGGTGAGGATAAACAGTACACCGTTCTCGTCTGCTACCTTCTTCAACTTCTTCGCGTCAGTGAGGTTGGAAGTCAGCGGCTTGTCGCAGATGACATGTATGCCGCGCCGCAGGAATTCCTTGGCTGCATGGTAATGCAAATGGTTAGGCGTGACGATCGAGACCGCCTCGATGCCGTCCTTCAACCGCGCCTCGCGGATCGCCATCTCCTTATATGACCCGTAGGTACGCGACGGATCGAGTCCAAGCTCGCGTCCAGATGCAATCGACTTTTCTTGCGTGGAAGAGAGTGCCCCAGCAACTAGATCGAATCGGTCATCAAGCCGGGCTGCGATACGGTGCACCCCACCGATGAATGCGCCGGCCCCGCCGCCCACCATGCCGAGCTGGATGCGTGAATTCCGCGTCTCATTTCGGCTACCTTCAATTGCCATGATCAACCTCCCTAAAGACCCAGCATCCGTCGATTGGCTGCTCCGTCATCACCGCTCGCGGCGAAATCGTCGAAAGCCTTCTCGGTGATGCGAATGATATGGGCCTTTACGAACTCGGCGCCCTCTCTCGCACCGTCTTCCGGATGCTTCAGTGCGCATTCCCATTCGACAACGGCCCAGCCATCGAAATTGTTGGCCGCCATCTTGGAAAAGATCGATCCGAAATCCACTTGGCCGTCGCCCGGCGAACGGAAGCGCCCGGCGCGCTCAATCCAGCCCTGGTAGCCGCCATAAACGCCCTGCCGCCCGGTCGGATTGAATTCCGCGTCCTTGACGTGGAACATCTTGATCCGGTCCTTGTAGATGTCGATGTGGTCGAGATAGTCGAGGCACTGAAGCACGTAGTGCGACGGATCGTAGAGCATGTTTGCGCGCGGATGGTTCTTCAGCCGATCCAGGAACATCTCGAAGGTGACACCGTCATGTAAGTCTTCGCCTGGATGTATCTCGTAAGCCACGTTGATGCCGCAATCCTCCGCGTGGTTAAGGATTGGCATCCAGCGCTTCGCAAGCTCGTCGAAGGCAGTCTCGATAAGGCCCGTCGGCCGTTGCGGCCAAGGATAAAGATAGGGCCAGGCGAGCGCGCCGGAGAAAGTCCCATGCGCCTTCATGCCGAGATGCTTAGACGCTGTTATCGCCATTTTCACCTGATCGACGGCCCATTCCTGGCGCGCCTTAGGATTCCCGCGTACTTTACTTGCTGCAAAACCGTCGAAACACTCGTCATAAACAGGGTGCACAGCGACTAACTGGCCCTGCAGATGACTGGAAAGCTCAGTCAACTCAATTCCGTTTTCTCGCGCGACGCCGGCGAATTCGTCGCAATAGTCTTTAGAGCTCGCTGCCTTGCTGAGGTCGATCAACCGGTCGGCCCAGCTTGGCACTTGCACTCCGACATATCCCATTTCGGCCGCCCATTTGGTGATCGCGTCCCAGGAATCGAACGGCGCGCGATCGCTTGTAAACTGGCCAAGAAAGATGGCGGGGCCTTTGATCGTCTTCATGTCCATCCAATCAGTTGTGTGTGGTCGGGCCTGGGCCAAAACAAGTCAAAGCTCAACCTCACGTGAAGGCCGGCTTTGCGTGGGTTGATTTTCCATGGCGTCAATATCCCTCGCGGGTAATCTCACACTTCGCGGCACGCTGAATGTCGAGTGAAGACTAAACCGCTCCGCACGTATTAAAACGTCAGTTGGCGAGCGGCGTTTGTTTTCCCAGGATCTACAACCACTGTAGCGCTTCCCCTAGGCCGCAGGCCATCCCCCGACCCGGCGTGTGGCGTGAGACCAGTGTTATTGCCCCCACGCGCCGGCTGCACCTTGCCAGAATTGACCCGTTACGCGCGTCGTCTCGAAGCGGTGAAGTAGGATACCAGAAGGCTCGCTTGGGGGTGCCGTGTCGTCACTCTCGAACTCGCGAAGAGTTTTGAACAAGCTGCGGGGCCCCGCCGGCTCGAGCGGATGCATAGGCGGCATCCATGATCCGCATCATGTCTTCCGCTTCTCGAAGACCGGAAAACGGCTTAACTCCGGCGGCCATCTCCCCCAGGACCCTGTCCACAAAGAGGGGATAAAACAGGTCGGTGTCGAACGGAACCCTTCGGGTCTGAGTCCCAAGCTCGAGTTGATCACGCAATCGGTAGGCAATTTGGTCGTTACCCCCTTGGACGTAAGCTTTTCGGGATCCGATTGTGAACGTAAATTCTCGCTTAATGTCGGCAGCGCTGGGAAATGCGTACCCTGTTTCCACCACGCCGACCGTTCCGTCCTCACTCCGCATGGTGACGACCGAATGATCCTCGATCTGCTCGCCATGGCACCGTGAGCTCATCATGGCGGAGACAGTCGACACAGGCTTTCCCGTCAACAATAGGAAGAGATCTATGAAGTGTGTCCCGACATTTATAGTCGAGCCGCCGCCGGCAATCGCCGGGTCCGTCATCCAGGACGCTCCAGCGTTTATGTATCGCGACGGCGGACCCACGATAAATCGAACTGCAAAGTTTGTGATATCCGTCGGCAGCGTGCCATTGATCTCCGAAAGCGTGTCCAACACCTCGCCCATTCGGAAGTTCAGAGGGACGGCGACGTAGACTCCGGCCGCTTCGGCAAGTTTGCGCAATTCTGCTACTTGATCGGCATTCGTGCCGCACGGTTTTTCCAGCGAGAACGGTATGCGGCGCTCAACCAGCAACTTTCCAATTCGCGGCAGATCTGGGTGGCGGCCGAAAACAAATACAAAGTCGGGCTGCTCGTTGGCCAACAAAGTCTCTACAGAGTTATATTCTTTGCATCCCAAGCGGGCCGCGATCTCCGAACCTTTTAATCTATCCGAGTCCGACACAGCGACGACCTCAATGCCCGGCTGTTCGAGAGCTGGTAAATAAAGAGGTACATGCCAGTGGCTTACTTCAAGCAGAGCAATTTTCATTGCAGATAATCCTTTGGGTTTCGGAAAGCGTATTGGGAGTCAACTGCACATGATCAGGTCAGCCAGAAAGAGCACTGTTAGGCATACTCTCAGGCGACGGCTGCGGCAGCGGAGGTCATGGTCTCAGCGTCCTGCTTGGCCGGTGATTGCGTCGTAGACGCCCCGAACAATGATATGGTGGTAGATCACGTGAACATCTTCGATCTGCTCCATCATCTCGAGAGGCACTCGCAAGCAGACATCGCACAGGCCAGCCATGGTTTCCGCCGTTGGTCTAGCGCTGGTGAAGCCGATGATCATCGCGCCACGAGATTTTGCAAACTCCAGTGCTCGGAGCACGTTTGGCGAGCCGCCAGAGCCGCTGATGCCGATGACCAAGTCCTTGGGGCGAAGGAAATTGGCCAACTGCTCAGTGAATACAGCCTCGTAACCGATGTCGTTGCCAATGGCTGTCAGCCAAGCGCAATTGTCGTTGAGGCTCTGAATTCGGAGACGCTTGCGCCCACCGAAGCCATCATCTGCAATTAGCAATTTTCCAGCATCTGTAGCCATATGGCTGGCCAGCGCCGCCGAAGCGCCGTTTCCGAAGGCGAATATCTGGCGTTCCTCGCGAAACGCGGTCTCGAACGCTTCGATTGCACGGCTGACCGCAGCAAAGTCCGTGCGCCCCAAGGCGCCTTGGACTGTGGTAACATATTCAATTGGTTTCATTGCGCGAAATCTTCCCTTTTCGAAATTGCCAGAAGCCCCGCGCCTATCAGCGCTGCGTCCGAACCAAGCGTTGTCCTCGCCACCTGAGGCAAATGCTCGGGCAAAGTGATCGCGTGCTCTAAAACTTCCCGTTCCAGTCGAGTGATATCTAGGCTGTCGGCCACCCCGCCACCGATTACGATCATGTCCAGGTCGAGCAGGTTAACCGCATGCGAAAGCGCGAGGCCGATATGGCGATGCACTGCGTCAACGATCTCTGTTGCTCGCGCGTCTCCACTATTGGCTAAGTCAAAGACTTCACGCCCACCCGCCACGGCGAGCCCGCGTTCGATGGCTGCTGCATGAATTGCGGTGCCGGACGCCACCGCCTGGAGACAGCCGATGCGGCCGCAACCGCATCTTGGTCCAGTAACGGCGACTGCCACATGACCGATTTCACCAGCAAGTGAGCGAGCGCCTTCGAACAGACGTCCATTCAGTACCAGCGCGCCTCCAATGCCGGTCGAGACCGTGACCCACAGGAAGTTCGAACAATACCTTGCGATGCCATAGCGCTGCTCCGCTAAGGCGCAGGCGTTGACGTCATTTCCAATCGATGCTGGAAGTCCGACAGCGGTCGACAGCATTGCGGCGAAGGGTACATCGCGCCAACCCTGTGTCGGGGCAAAGCGTAGAATGCCGGATCCCGTGTCAGCTGAGCCTGGCACCGTGGCACCCACCCCAACTAATGACAGTAGGTTGAGTTCCAGGCGCCCCGACAGGGCTGTGAGTGCTTTGGCCGCGGCCTCGGCAACCTCAGCTGGTCCATCACTAGCAGTAGCGAACTGAGTGCTCCCGAGGACGTGTCCGGCAGTATCGACAAAGCCGACTGCGACCTTCGTACCACCGAAGTCGACTGCCGCAGCGATTGGTAAACGTGAGGCCTCATGCAGCATCGCGCTGCTGCATTGCTTGGCGCTCCGCGTCTAGCAGGCCGATCCAGGCTTTCATGTAAAGGTGGTGATAGTTCCAGTACATAGCACTAACGAGATTGCCGTCGACGCAGAACGGCGCATCTTCGTAGATCCCGCCACAGACTTCCAAATCAAACCGGCATTTAGGCACGCAGCTCATTCGACGCCCTTTAACGCAGCCTGCCCTCGCCGGAATTTCTACACCATGGCAAACACTGGCAATTGGCTTGTTGTGTTCAAAGAAATACCGAGTGACGCGGATGAGGTCAGGATCTTCCCGGATATACTCCGGCGCGCGACCACCACTAAAAAAGATTCCAGCGTACTCTGCAGGATTAATGTCGCGGAATGCAATTTCAGCATCGATCTTGTAGCCCTCCCACTCCCGCGTAATATCCCATCCGGCGGTATGTTCGTGCATAACCATGTTGTAGCGACGTCGCTCTGGACCGGCGACCACGGCCTGAAAGCCTTCCTCCTGCACTCGCAGGAAAGGGTAAAGCGTGTCCACCGTTTCGGTAGCATCGCCAATTACGATCAGGACCTTATGCAGCATGCTGCTCTCCTTGTGTTACACGAACGACGTTCTATTTATAGCCGTCCGACCCATGTGTCAACGAGAGCTCCGCAAGAATGGCCGGATTTTGAAAAGCGGGAATTTTGTTCACCCGACGGAGCACCCTATACGCCGACTAGGCGAAGGGATCCTCCGGACGGCGACGCCCAGGTGATAAACGTATCCATCGGTGAAGACCGCAGACGTGCCTATCCGGCGGCCATGAGCACCTGACACTGCGGTCAAGCTTTAGATGGGGAGACTCGATGATATTCTTCGAGGAGGAGTTCGACCTCCTCGATGACTTCATCGGTGAAGGCCAAGATTCCGTCGTCATCGTTAGCGTCATCCGGGTCTACGGCTGACGACCCATCGCATAGAGATCACCATAGCCGCCAAAGGCATCGGCCTGCAGGATGCCACTCCAGCCGGCGAAGATGCGCCACGGGATGTTCCCCTCGACGGTCGCGGGAATAGTAGAACACTGCCGCCGGCGGATCGGCGCCGCCGAACGGTCGGTCATCGCGCGATATTGGTCTTGTCCAGGCCAGGACCGGAACCGTCGTATCGTCCCCGTGCAGACGAAGCGGACAGCACATGCGCTTCGAGCCGCCTGAACAGCGGCATCAGCGCCGCCCTGGTCGGCGAGCGTCGACAGGCTGAGCACGCCTTCGCGGCCATAGCGTTCACTCAGGCCGTTGAGCGGCTGATGCTGGCCGAACTTCTAGCGCAGGATCATCGCCAGCAGGCCGGGACCGGCCCAGCCCCGCGGGGTGGCGTGGAACGGCGCCGGAGCCTGGCTGATCGCCTCGCAGTCGCGGCAGGTGAACTTCTCCCGCACGTGCTGGATCACCTTCCATTGCCGCGGCACTACCTCCAGCGTGTCGGTGATATCCTCACTCCTCACCCAGCTTGCGCAGCCGATGACCGCCGCAGCAGGGCAAGCAGTCGGCGCCGGCTCGACCACTGAGATTGCGGCCCATTGCGACAAAGGATGTAAGCGCCAAGCTGACCCCATCTGGCGCGGCTTGAGGTGATGAGCGAGACATACTGATACTGAAGCAAGGAGCCGAGGAGCTTGCAGTGTCAATTTCTATGTCTGCGCCTATGCCTGATGATAGAAGTTTCCATGTTCTTGAAGCGGTTGCCAACCGACTGGAGGCAAGCCCGCAGCGTCCGCGGCGGCGCTGGTCGGCGGAAGCGAAGTCGCGGCTGATCGAGGCGACACTGAAGCCGGGCGCGAATGTATCGGCCATTGCCAGACAAGCGGGGATGGCGCCGGCCCAGCTGTTCGGCTGGCGGAGCAAGGCGATCAAGAGCGGTGCGGTCACGCCACACAGGGATGCGGAGCGGCTCGGCTTTGTCGAGGTCACGCCGACAGCGTCTGCGTCGGTGGAGATCGAGCTGGGTGGCGTGGTCATTCGCGCCGGTGCCGATATCAATGAGGAGCAGCTGGTGCGGATTATCCGGGCGGTTCGCCAGGCATGATCCCGGCTGGCGTGAAGGTGTTGGTCGCCAGTCATCCCGTCGATTTTAGAAATTATGTGGAGCGCCGGATTATGCGGAGTCCGCAGCGGCAATTCCTTGCCGCCTGCGGTATTTGAGCAGCGATCACTCGACATAATCTGCCGATCGGCTGACGGACTTGAGCATGGCCAGCAGCTTATCGGGAGAGCGGAAGCGACCCGACTTGAGCGACGGCGGCGCCATCGCGGCGAGCGCCTCGAGCTTCTCGGTCGGATCGGCCCGCAGGTAGATTTCCGTACTTTGGAGGCTGGCATGACCGAGCCAGAGCGAGACTTTGCGGACATCCCGGGTCGCCTGCAGCGTGTGCATGGCACAGGTGTGGCGCAAGACGTGGGGAGTGACGCGCTTGTCGGCAATGGACGGTTGCTTCCGCGCCGCGGTGGCAACGTGCTTGGCCAGGATATATTCGAATCCGGACCGGGTCATCGCGCGTCCCGTCGCATTGAGAAAGAGCTCGGCGTCGCCACTCGCCGGGCGGACCGCCAGCCAAGCCTTCAATGCCGCTGCGGTCTCCTTCCACAGGGGCAGCACGCGCTCGCGGCGTCCTTTGCCCATGACGTGGATGCTGGCGACCGTCTGGCGGTCGATCTGGTCGATGCGGAGGCTGACGAGTTCGGACACGCGCAGCCCGGCAGCGAAGGCCAGATGCAGCATCGCCCGATCGCGGATGCCGGAGACCTGACGCGGGTCCGGCGCGTCGAGCAGAGCCTGCATCTCGTCGCGGCTGAGATGACTGACGAGGGCCTCGTCGACCTTCTTCATCGGGATCGCCCGGATCCGGCGTGCCTGATCCAGACAGGACGGGAGCCTATACTCGAGGAAGCGGAAGAAGGCTTTGATGGCGGCAAGACGGACGTTGCGGGTGCGCGCCGAGTTGCCGCGTCCTTCCTCCATGTGTTCCAGGAAGGAGAGAATGAGCGACGGATCGAGCTGCTCAATCTCGATGCCGGATGGGGTGGTCCGCAGTCGGGCAGCCGCGAAGCAGAGCAGCAACTGAAAGCTGTAGGCGTAGGCCGCGCAGGTGTGCGGGCTCGCTCGCCTCTCGTGCGGCAGATGCTCGCGCAGGAAGGCGGTGAGATGCGGAGCCAGCGCGGTCATGAGACGGCTCCTTGGTGCAAGGCCTCGCCGGCCGCCGCGATCTGCCTCATCAGGATCGGTGTTGCCTGCAGGTACCAATAGGTGTCGGTGACGTGGGCATGGCCGAGGTAGGTGCTGAGGGCAACGATATGACGGCCGACGGCATCGCGATCGTGCCGGCACTGCTCCAGTGAGCGTACGGCAAAGGTGTGCCGTAGATCATGAATACAGGGGCCCGGTTGGCCGGGGCCTCCTCGCAGGCCGATCGAGCGCGCGAGCTGGAGAAAGTTGGCGATCACGGTACTGTAGGCCGGCGATGCGCCCGCGGCGGAAACGAATAGCGCATTGTTCAAGGTACCGAGCCGGCGGCGTGCAACCAAATACCGGTCCAAAGCGTCGCATGTCGTGCCGTGGAGCGGCAGCAAGCGGCTCTTGTGGAACTTGGTCTGTCGGATGATCAGGCCATCGGCGGTCAGGTCATCGAGCTGAAGCGAGAGGGCTTCGGAAATGCGCATGCCGGTGGCGGCAATCAAGCCGAACAGGGTCTCGTACATTAACGGCCGGATCGAACCTGCCGGCTTCAGGCGGGCAGCCGCCTGCATCAGCGCGGCGATCTCGTCCGCGCTGTAGATATGCGGAATCCGTCGCTCCAACGGGCTGCGGCCCAGAGCGTCAGCGGGCGGGATCTCATGACGCCGATCCTCGGCCGACAGCGCCAGCGCAAAGCGGCGGACCGTCAGGAGTCGGTTGCGGCGCTGCTGTGGCGAAGACGCAAGCCTCGCCCATTCGAGCACGCGGGCAGCTTGGAGATGTCGGTCGTCGTGTCGCTCGGCGAAGGCAACAAAGCTCTTCAACAGCGTGTTCTGGACGCGGAACCTGAAGCCCAGCCTATGCTGCAGTTCCACATAGCGTGCGAGATCCTGGCTCAGCATGACGCACTCCCCGGCCAGGGCTGGGCAACCCGAAGCAACATGTCGACGTCAACCTTTGCGTAGTGGGCGGTGGTGTCGACCGACCGATGGCGCAGCACGGTTCCAATCAGGTCCAGCGTGGCGCCGGCCCGCAGCATGCTGGTTGCTGCCGAATGCCGCAGAAGATGGGCGCCTCGGGACGGAGCGTGGTCGATGCCGGCCCTCGCGAGCGCAAGGCTGACGATGCTCGAGACACTCGCGCTCACCAATGGCCGAAACGGTGCAACGGTCCGCAGGAAAATCTGCTCACAGGCGGCAGGCGGACGGGCGTCTCGCAGATAGTCGATAATCGCGTCGCCAGCGTCCTGGGGCAGCGGAAGCTGGACCTCGCGGCGTCCTTTGCCGCGGACACGCAAGGTTCCCTCGCGCCAGTCAATGTCGTCGAGGCGCATTCCCGAAATGTCGCCGGCGCGCAGGCCGAGACGTGCAAGTGGCAGAAGCACCGCGCGGTCGCGGATGCCCATTGGCGTCGTAACGTCGCACGACGCAATGACCCGCTCAACTTCCGCCGGGGAGATGTAGCGCGGCAAGGCCGACAACCGCCATTGCGGCACCGTCGGGATCGCATGATCAAGCCCCGGCCGGCATAGGCCTTGGGTTGCCAAATATCTGAGGTAGCCCCGCAGCGCCATCGTCATTGTCTTGAGGTAAGCTGGCGAAGTTCGCTTGCCTTCATCCAGGATCGCTTGCCGAATAAGACGGGCATCGTAGTGCCTTGGATCGGGACCCAAAGCCGGAAGCAGCCGCATGACCATTCGGCCATGGCGACCGATTGTGCGCTCAGAAATGCCCCGGTGCCGTCTCAGCCAAATCTGGAATGCAAGGACTTGGTCGTCGTGGGCACGCGGCTCATCCTGCGTCAATGGCGTAACGACCTCGCATTCCGCCAGAAAGCTCACGAACCGCCGCGTCCGGTTCACGTATTTGGCGGACAGGCGATCGGCTCGTCGAACGCCGGGACAGCGGCATCGATGTCGCGCAAAGCGGCGAACCGTATCCTCGTTGATCTCCGCGACAGCGATCTTGGCGCTTTGCAGCCAATGTCCGAAGTGACGAGCCGAGGCTTCGTAGCCTGACACCGTCAGGCGGGTGTGTCCCAGGCTCAACAATCGGCTCGTGAACGCTTCTACGAACGGTCGCAAGGCGCCCGGGTCCATCAATCGCGTGCATTCAAGCAGAACTTCCTTCGACTTTGACAATGTGGTCTCCTCTCGAGGTCAAATGACGTCGAGAGACGACAACAATTATGCCGAGCAAGAAAGCAGATAGAGCGCTCTAACACATTGGAATCAACGGACGAATTGGCCTTGGTTGCTGCGGACTCCGCATAATCCGGCGCTCCACATAATTGCGGTTATGCAGGGCTCCGCATAACCGCAAAGGTCCCGACGGCCTTTTGGCACTGGTGCGCGATGCCGGCTCGGATCCATTCTTATGCGTCGGGCGAGATTATGTGGCGGAGCCTTCCTGGTGCCAGCCTAGGCCCGCCGGTCCGGATTTTTCCGCCACATAATATTTCATGCCTCTCTCATGGCGCGGGATTCCCCTGTGCCACAACGCCGGAGGGGCAGAATGCTCGAGTTCTATTTTTCCTATTGTGGGGT
>NZ_JAMYLO010000047.1:0-12595 GCF_040318075.1 Mesorhizobium sp. M1328
GGTCTACACGCGCGGCGATCCGACCGAAAAGCTCGATGCGATGGAGGCGATCGTGCCGCCCCACTTGCGGCGCGGCGTCTTCCAGCTCACCGACCAGCTGATCGAACTCCTCCGGCGTACCTCGTAATGGAGAGCGGGATTGGCGGTGATTGGTGCAGAAGCGCGATCAAATTGCCGCCAGCTCCGGAGGATGCCAGATTTGGCAGACCCCGGCTGGCGCCAGGACGGCTCCGCCACAAAATCTCACCCGATCCCCCATTACCGGCTTTGCCCATAATGCAGAGCGTTTTTAGCTTGGCGTCGCGCAGAAAGGCGGGTGGCGAGAGCGCGCTGCGGTGGATCGCGACGGTGAGCTAAAAACGTGTTGGACTAAGCGGCCGGCACGGGTGGCCGCTATGGGTTTTCAATTGGGGCCGCACCCATCAACAGGCATCTCTTGGTGGTGCGGACGCGGCGATTGAGGCGTGGGGTGCGCCGAAAGCGGCACGGATATCGGTTCCGGCATGATGTGAGGATCGGCGCCGCGGCCTGCCTGTCGGTGTAGCAGGAAGCGTCGAATGAACTCATCGGCCGCCACGGTCATGACCTTCTGCCGACTGCCGTGCCGATAGTCCTTCCAGCGAAAGGCGACCGCGCCATCCTCGATGGCCACGAGGCGATTGTTGGAAATGGCGACGCGGTGCCATTCCCTCAGGCAATGCCCCGCCTGTCGTCAAGGCCAGATGATCATCATCGAAACATTCGACTGCGTCACCGGCCACCCGCCATACCAGGACACGTCATGAAGCAGGGACGTCGCCTTCCTATGGTCATCAGCATCGCGCCGGCCTGCTTGGAAGCCAAACTGAGTCGGTCCCGCAAAAGTGTGCGCTGTCATCACCGGCAAGCTTCTATCGCGAGCAGCATGACGCGTCGCTGTCGACCGCCTAGCGCCGCGTCATGACGGCGATCGAACTGTGCCGGACCGCCGCGCTCGGCGGGCACGTCGAAGCGTGCGATCACTGCGGCCATAGCCGCATTGCGTTCAACAGCTGCCGCGACAGGCATTGCCCCCGCTGCCAATCGCTGGCCCGCGCGCAATGGCTGGAGGATCGTCGCGCCGAGCTTCTCGACACGCAATACTTCAACGTCGTCTTCACGCTGCCGGAGCCCGTTGCCGCCATTGCCTATCAGAACAAGGCACTCGTCTACAGTCTTCTCTTCCGCGCCACCGCCGAGACGTTGCGGACGATCGCCGCCGACCCCCGACATCTCGGCGCCGAGATCGGCTTCTTCGCCGTGCTGCACACCTGGGGCCAGAACCTGCTCCATCATCCGCATCTGCTTGCGTGGTCCCAGGCGGCGGCCTTTCTGCCGACGGCGATCGATGGGTCGCCTGCAAGCCCGATTTCTTCTTGCCGGTCCGGGTGCTCTCGCGCCTGTTCCGACGATTGTTTCTGGAGCACCTGGAGAAAGCCTTCAACGCCGGCCAGTTGAAGTTCTTCTCTGACTTGCAGGCCTTGAGCGAGCGCGATGCCTTCCGACGCTATTTGGCGCCGCTACGAAAGGCCGAGTGGGTCATCTATGCCAAGCCGCCATTCGCCGGACCCGAACAGGTCCTCGACTACGTCGGCCGCTATACGGCTTCTCCGTAGCAGCGGAAGATATCCGCCACTTCCGGCCCCGAGCGGGCCATCGGCGCGAGCTCAGAAGTATTGCGGCTTGGCGGGGGGCGGCAGGGTGGGCGCCGGACGCGGCAAGAGCTCGAAGGGGCTCGAGGTGGCGCAGACCTTGTTGGTGGCAATCCGCAGGTAATGGGCGGTGGTCACGAGGCTGCGGTGACCGAGCAAGAGTTGAATGGTGCGCACGTTGGCGCCGGCCTCCAACAGATGGACGGCGAAGGCGAGCCGCAAACTGTGGGGCGTGACCGGTTTGGACAAGCCGGAGCGGTCGCGCGCTTTCGCGCAGGCGTGTCCCACCGCATCCCTGGTGATCGGCTGGTCGGCACGATCGCCGGGGAAGAGCCACTCCTTTGGCCGCCGCACCTTCCAGTAGCTGCGCAGGATCTCCAAGAGCTTGGGCGACAGCATCACATAGCGGTCCTTCTGGCCTTTGCCCTGCTCCACGCGGATGACCATTCTCTGGCTGTCGATGCCCGTGGGCTTCAGCTGCACCGCTTCCGAGATGCGCAAGCCGGCGGCATAGCAAGTGGTCAGGATGGCGTGGTGTTTGACGTCGAGGACGCAGCCGAGGAACCGCTGAACTTCCTCGGCACTGAGGATGATCGGCAGCTTCTGCGGCTTCTTGGGAAGCGGCAGGACCTCTTCAGGCGCCCAATCCCTCTCGAGCGTCACATTGTAGAGAAAGCGCAGCGCCGCAATGGCGATGTGGATTGAGCCGGGCGACAGCTTCTTCTCGTTGGTCAGATAGACCTGATAGGTCCGAATGTCCTCCCGCCCGAGCAAGTCCGGCGACTTGCTAAAATAACGGGCGAACAGCGACACCTGTTGCAGATACGACAGCTGGGTGTTGAGCGCGAAGTTGCGCACCTCCATGTCCTCGTGTCAAGCGAAGTGAGGATTTGACCCCCTTTGGCGAAGTGAGGAACTGACCCCCTTCACTGGTTTGCTGTTTCGTTGGGTTCAAGCGTCGGTCCGGTCTTCTGCAGAAGGCCGGACCGACGCTTTTCGCGGAGACGGTAGCTGTCGCCGCGGATGGTGATCACCGTGGAGTGGTGAAGCAGGCGGTCCAGGATCGCCGTGGCCACAATGGGGTCGCCAAAAACACTTCCTTATCCGCCCACGGAGCGGTTGGAGGTGATCAGGATCGATCCCCTTCTCGTAGCGCCGTGACACGAGTTGGAAGAACAGGTGGGCGGCATTGGCCTCGAAGGGCAGATAGCCCAGTTCGTCGATGATGAGCAGTTTCGGCCGCGACAGGATCGCCAACTGCTTGTCGAGCGAGCGGTCGCTGTGGGCCTTGGCCAGCGTCGCCACCAACGTAGCAGCCGTGATGAACTGCACGTTGTAATTCTGGCGGATCGCCTCGCGGCCGAGGGCCACGGCCAGATGGGTCTTGCCCGTGCCGGGTGGGCCGAGGAACAAAAGCATGTCGCCGTGCGCAATCCAGCGGCAGGTGGCGAGTTCCCTGATCTGCCCCTGATCGAGCGATGGCTGGAGAAGTCGAAGCCGTCCAGCTCGCGCACGAAGGGGAACTGGGCGATCTTGCCCGACATGGAGATGCGCCGCTCGTCGCGCCGGGCGGCGGCCTGTCGCTCGAGGCTGCCCCGGCGAAGGCCGGGGACCAGCGATGGATCGCCTGCCGGCCGGGATTTTTCCTGCCCGTGCGGGTTCTGTCGCGCCTGTTCAGGCGGCTATTCCTGGAGCGCCTGCAGGACGCCTTCGACGCCGGCCAGCTTCGCTTCTTCAGCGATCTCGCCAGCCTGGCCGACCCTACCACCTTCTGCGCCCAACTGGCTGGACTGAAGCGGATCGAATGGGTCGTTATAGCGCGTCGATCTGGAAGAGACCTCGCATTGCCTCGCCTGAACTGCTCCCTAAAATTGGTTTGTTGCCTCATCTAATTTGCTCCCGAATCAATAACTTCGGGAGCTGTGATGAGGAAGGTGAGCATGGCGACACGAGCGGAATTGGTGGCGGCGATCAGTGGACGCTATGTTTTAGGCGGGCGGGCCGAAAAGGCGAGGATGTTGGACGAATTCGTGGCCCTCACTGGCTTTCATCGCAAGCATGCGATGCGACTTCTGCGAGGAGACTGCGCGCCGGCGAAGAGTGGTCCTCGGCCGGGGCGGCGGGTTTAGGGTGATGAGGTGCGCGCCGCTCTCGTCGTCGTTTGGGAGGCATCGGATCGAATCTGCGGGAAGCGACTACACCCGCTCTTGCCAAGCCTGATCGAAGCTATGGAACGCCACGGACACGGCGCTATGGATAGCGAGACCCGCCGGCAATTGTTGACGATGAGCCCAGCGACGATTGATCGCGTTCTCAAGGATATTAAGGCGAGTGCCAGCGGGCCGCGGCGGCGGAAAGGATCAACGACGATCCGGCGTAGTGTTCCAGTTCGGACTTTCTCAGATTGGGATGACCCCGCACCCGGCTTTGTCGAGGCGGATCTCGTTTCTCACTCTGGCCCATACGCGAAGGGCGCCTTCTCGCAAACCCTGGTGTTGACCGATATCGCCACGGGCTGGACGGAATGCGCGCCGCTGCTGGTTCGCGAGCAAACGGTCCTGATCACTGCGTTGGCCGAACTGCGCAAGTTGCTGCCGTTCCCGCTGCTGGGCTTCGACACCGACAACGACAGCGTCTTCATGAACGAGAGCGTTCAGGAGTATTGCTTGGGTGATAATATCGAACTCACCCGTTGCCGCCCCTACCGGAAGAATGATCAAGCATTTGTCGAGCAGAAGAATGGCGCGGTCGTGCGTAAGATCGTTGGATACCGACGCTTCGAGGGACTGCAAGCCACACGGGAGCTAGCCAAGCTTTATTCCTCGATGCGGTTGTTCATCAATTTCTTTCAGCCATCATTTAAGTTGAAAGAAAAGCATCGTGACGGAGCCAGGGTGGTCAAGCGGTATCATCGTCCCGCCACGCCCTATCAGCGGCTGCTTGACGATGCACGCACGCCGGAGGATACGCGCCTTCGCCTCAAGGCGATGTACCTGACGCTCGATCCGGTTCGGCTGCTCCGCGACATACGCCTGGCACAAGAGAGATTGGTCGAAATTGCTGACAAGCCTGATGGTTCCCCTGCCACCGACGGCGAGGCATTGCCGCTGGAAGACTTTCTGTCCGGGTTACGGATTGCTTGGCGTGGTGGTGAAGTGAAACCGACCGCCCGCTCCAAGCCAGCGGCCAAGCGAGAGCGGCGGAGGCCCGATCCTCTCCTTGCCGTCACGGCCGAGCTCGAGGAATGGTTCGAGGCGGAGCCTTGGCGAACGTCACGAGAGTTGCTTGAACGCTTGCAGGTCAAATACCCCGGCGTGTATCCCGACGGCCTCATTCGGACCGTGCAGCGTCGAATGAAGATCTGGCGCAGTACGCAAGCCAATGCGTTGGTGTTCGGGCCATTCGCCGATGCCGCGCGGACGGAAATTGAAGAGGTCGTGCAGTGAGATCATCCCCGAGCAACACAGGATCGGCAGAGGCTAAATCTCGGGAACAATCAGTGAGGCAATCGAGAACATCTGAGTGAGGCAACGGCATTGTTCTTTGGGAACACTCTTGGGCGAGGCAATACGAATCTCATCCTAATCGGGATCTTCCGCAAATTTGGTGCAGGGGCGTCGTTTCCGTGGTTGCCCCGTCTGTTTCTACGGTCGTTAGGCGGCTGCCAGCAGCCTGTTTCTCAGCAGCGGATACCCGGAGCGCCCATACATCTGGCGCTTGATGGTCTCGAGACGGTTGATCTGTCCCTCGACGGGACTGGTGCTCCAGGGTTGGGTGATTGCGGCCCGAACAGCCGCAATGTCACGGCCGATGCCTGCTGCAAGGGAAGCCAGTTCGCTGTCCGTGGCGTCCTCGATCCATTGCTCGAGGCCGGCATCATCGTCGCCGCGTATCAGTGCGGCGAAACGTCGAGCCAGGTCACCCGCCTTCAAGAGCTCCGGCGCGCAGACATAGAGATGGCCCAAGAATTGCTCGGTCTGCTCATCGAGCAAAGTCGGGTCTTCGCTCAGCAGCCATGCACAGTTTCGGCGCGACGGCGGCCGCCATCGCGCATTTGGCGGAGCGGTCGATGAGCACTGCTGGCGGGCGGCGGTCCACCTGTAGACGGTCGCCCTGCTGCCTGAAAAGCCGCGGCGCTTGATTTCGCTCCACAGGTGCAACCCGTTGCGTTGGCCTTCCTGCCAGCGTCCTTCGAGATACTCATGGAAAGGATCCATGAGAACCGAGCGTGCGGGCGGCCGCCGGTGCTCGGGCTCCCCGCCCGCTGCAAGCCAGCGCTCGACCGTTCTCACGCTCATGCCGGTCCGGGGCGCGATCTGTCGCGGCGACATGCCGGTCGTCCGCAAATCAAGGACTTCAGCATAGAGTTCACTGCGCTGGTTGCGGCGCGACCGGCGCAGGCCATCAAGCCTCGGGGAAGTCTCCACTGATGGTTCCGGATTGGCGTCGTCATCGCCACTCATCTCGGCCATCATCGCCTTTCCGGCGGCACTGACCGCTTTGCGATGGCGGCCGAGGGCCAGAAGCAACGCTTCGCCCAGGTTCTGGAGAAGATGCCAGCGGTCGGCGACCTGCGTTGCATCGGGAGCACCGCGACGGGCGCCGTCAGCATAAACGCCGGCGCGATCGCGAGCGATGACTTCGATGCCCGGATGACGTTTCAGCCATGACGCGACCGTATTGGCATTTCGGTCCGGCAGCAGATCGAGGACGCGGTTGCGCTCCAGATCGCAAATGATCGTTCCGTAGCGCTGCCCCTTGCGCCAGGCCCAGTCGTCGATGCCGACCACCCGCGGCGCGTCCGGCGGCTCGAATCCGGTTGCGCGGATCATCCGCAGCAGCGTGTCGCCGCTTATCGGCATGGCCAGTTTGCGCGACAGGCGCGAGCCGGGTTCACCGCCGACCGCGAAGCCGATCACCAACTGGCTCTCGCCGAGGCGGGCGGTGCGTCTCGCTTTCGGCTGCACCGTTCCCGGCAATCGTTCCGTAAAGATCCGCTGACGGCATTGCGGATCGGCGCAACGGAACCGCCTGGCGTGAAGCCGGATTTCGACAACCCGTCCCTGCCACGGCAGATCAGCCACCCGGCGCATATAGTGGCTGTGGACGCGGCCGGTTCGACAGCCGCAGGAGGGACAGCACGATTCTGTCGCCTTCGGCCGGGCTACAAGCACCACCTTGTCGGCCTGTGGGAGAATTCGGACTATCGAAAGCTCGGGTGAGACCAGCGAGCGGAAGGCATGGAGCACGGGCGAATCACCGGCGTCGACTGCGATTCCGACTCTATGGACTCATTCGCACCGCCCGTGAATCCCGGCACCTGCACCAAATATGCGGAAGATCCCCTAATCGCCGCGCCGCAGGTCGTCTATGCAAGCCCCCGTTCGGCGGTCCCGAACAGGGCCTCGTTTATCTGGGCCGTTACACCCATCGCGTCGCCATCGCCAACAGCCGCCTCGTGAGCCTGGACCAGGGAAAGGTCAGCTGCCGCTGGCAGGACTATCGCCACCACGACAAGTCCAAGCACAAGCTCATGACCTTAAGCGGCGACGAGTTCATCCGGCGCTTCCTGCTGCACGCTCTTCCAGACGGATTCCATCGCATCCGCCATTACGGCCTCAGTGCCGTCTTCTTCTGGCGGCGCCCGCCGCCGACGCCGGACCCGGACCCGACCGCCGACTATCGCCAACGTTACCGCTGTCTCACAGGGCGCTCCCTGTGTCCGGGCTGTGGCGGCGCCATTGCCTCTCTCGGCCCGGTCCCGCGCAAGGCCCCGACCTGGCCAGACACCTCATGACACGCGGCCCACCGACACGCTCGCACCGGGCATCCAGGCGTCTGCTACAGTCGCCCCCGGGCCTTTGCGCGCCGCTAGTCAAAGTCGCGGCCTGGCTATCGCCAGCAACGCTGCACCTCAGCGTCAACGACCCAATGGCGCCATCTCTCGCGTCGCAGATGGTCCTGCATCGCGGCGACGGGCGACTGCCCCAGAGCGATCGGCGAGCCCGCTCCGGCGCCTCGGACACACTGTCGGCCCTAAATCCCCATAGCCCCGCCCGCCATCCCGCGGTTCAGTTCAATCAGGCTTCAATGTAGTCGCGACCCATGCGTGACCGCCCAATCGCGCCCGCGACTACACAGAACCCTCCAGATTCAACGCAATCGAGAGGTTGCCTGATGAGCGAGGACATGGAGGCGCACAACCTTGCGCTCAATACCCGGCGCTCGCAGCGGGTTTCGCTGTTTGCACGTCACTTCGGCAAGTTTTCGGACGGTTGGTGGCACCGATGTCGCGAACCCGACAAAAGGGCCACGGCCATTCCCCAGCGGGCGCGCGCGTTTCACTCTTCCTAAGTAAGGAACGCCGCACGTGGCACGCTGATTGCTGGGATGAGCAAGAGCCGCCGCGACAAGCTGGTCGTAACGACTCTGACCCAAGATCGCAGGTTAGATTGGAGTGCCGCTATGTTGTCCCAGTTTAAAAACCAGAACATAAACCATGAGGTCGCTAGGCTCAATCTGCCGAATTCTCGGATCAAGAACTTCGCGCCGGCGAGTTACGCACATGCCGGAGAAGACGTTATTGTCGAAGGAATCCTGTCTGCAAGACTCTGCAAGAGCCAAAGATCTTGGGCCAGTGTCTTCTATGTCGAGATCGGCGCTAATCATCCCATCTCTACGTCAAGCACATATCTTATGTACCAAAGAGGTGCGCGAGGTGTTCTGGTTGAACCAAATCCTGAATTGGAAGCGCTGATCCGCACTGCCCGTCCGGAAGACGTTCTCGTGCGATCCGTAGTCTTGCCCGCTCCGCAAGCGTCTGCCACGCTCTTCATCGGAAACGCCCATGAGCTTTCCTCTGTGAATAAGACATATCTTGAGAGTTTCGGCGACTTCAATGGTATTGGAGGTATCCGAGAACAAATCGAGGTCAGCGCGATCGGTATCAATGAACTATTGACGCCATATGCCAATAAGGTCGATTTCCTATCGATTGATTGCGAAGGACTGGATCACGATCTCATTAAGGCCATTGACTACGAGCGCTTCAGGCCTGCTGTCGTCCAATGCGAGCCAAGCGCTGAGCATCGTATAAAGGGCGACAGGGCTCGGATCATCAATCTGATGGAATGCAGATCATACCGGCTTGCTGCAATTACTGATGACAACGTGATCTTCGAGCGATTGCCCTGATGCAGCGGCCCAACCGAACGCGATCATCGACATGTACCCAGCCCTACCCGCCCTCAGGCGCGCAGGAGCGGTAAATTAGGATCGAAGCGCGTATTGCCGCATGCAGCGTAAGCGGGCAGTTGAGGCCGTTCAGCGCTCATAATTCCATGGGTTTGTGGCAGCGGCTGCGGATTGATCGGGATAGGGGGACGCCTCGCGAAGCCGCCCCTCCCACACCACCGGGCATACGGGTCCGTACCACGGCGGTTCGATCGGATTAAGCTTGGGCAGAGACATGGAGTCGAGGGAGACCGAGAGACTCGAAGTAATGGTTGCGCAGGGCCTGTTGGACCGCCGGGTGTCCTGACATGCGCCAGAATCCCGTCGGTGAACCGGCGGCCACCGCAGCTCCGAACTCTGGTACGCCATGACGGCGCAGTTCCTTGAAGCGGTTGTGCCCGATCCCCCATTGCCGCCAGAGATACATGCGTAGTCTTCGGCGGATCCACGCTTCCAAGGTCGTAAGCACCCGTGGGGTCTGGCAGAAGCCGAAGTAACCGCGCCATCCGATGAGGTATGGCTTCAGCTCCTTGATCAACTGCGGCAGACTGATCCCCCGTGTCCGGCGTGTCATGTCCCGGATCAGCGTCTCGAATTTGTCGAGGGCCTTCGGCGCAATGCGCCGCTCGCTCCCGTCATTAGAGATGCTGAACCCCAGGAACTTCCGCTCCTCCGGTCGCGCCACCGCGCTCTTCGCCTCGTTAACCTTCAGCCGCAGCTTCTTGGTCAGGAACCGGCTTACATAAGCCATGACCCGTTCGCCGGCGCGGTGGCTGCGAACATAGATGTTGCAGTCGTCCGCGTAACGGCAGAAGCGGTGACCACGTCGGGCCAGTTCCTTGTCGAGGTCGTCGAGCAGGAGGTTGCTTAGGAGGGGCGAGAGTGGGCCGCCTTGCGGGGTCCCCTCGTCCACCGGACGGACCAGGCCATCCTCCATCACCCCCGCATTGAGGAATGCTCGGATGAGTTTGAGCGCACGCTTATCGGACACCCTCGCGGCAACGCGCGCCATCAGGCTGTCGTGATTGACCCGGTCGAAAAATCTTTCGAGGTCGAGGTCAACCACGTAGCTGTAACCCTCGGCAATGTAGCATTGCGCTTGGGCTACTGCCTGATGGGCAGAGCGTCCCGGGCGGAAGCCCGTAGCTGTGCTCCGAGAACGTCGGGTCCCACTGCTCTTGGAGGACCTGCAGCAGGGCTTGCTGGATCAGTCTGTCGACGACGCAAGGCACGCCGAGCTTTCTGACCCCGCCATCCGGCTTGGGGATTTCGACCCGCTTGACCGGCTGCGGCTGATAGGTTCCTTCGAGCAATCGAGACCGAATGCTTGGCCAGTGCTCACGCAGGTAGCCCTTGGCGTCATCGATGGTCATCCCATCCACGCCTGGAACACCCTTGTTGCTTCGAACGCGTTTCCACGCTGTTTCCAGATTCTCTCGGCTACATACCGTCTCCATTAGCTGTTCTGTCCAAGCCGGGCTTTCGGGTGCCGACTTCGCCACGAGTGGTTCGGCCCCTTGGTAACCGCTGACAGGGGCTTCACCCCGGTTCCTCGGTTCCAGGGCCAGTGAATACTGGGTCTTCGGCCGCCTTCCACTCATGAGTTGCCAGTCCTATTTGCCGCTTCCAATCGTTCGGGCCTTCGGTCATCGTTTCCGGCTCGGCCTATCCGTTGCTCCGCCTTTCAGCCTTGGAGTGCCTCACTAGCCTTGCCGACAGCATCACCTACTACGCCCTCTGCTGACTCCTGCGTCATGATCAGGTCACCTTGCGGTTCCCTCAGTTCCGAAGTCGGAACATGACGCAGGCCTCCCCAGGTAAGTTCAATCGCCTTCCCCGCGCACCTGCCGGATCTACAGCCCTGCCCCTTGATGGATATGGACTTCGCGATACGTTGCCCGCTCGTCCGGCCAGGGATGCCTCATATCCGGTTTCTGTTCGTCAGGTCGCGGCTTTGCTCCACGCTTCCTTCAGACACCACCTCGCGGTAATGCCCTTGCGCTTTGCTAAGCCTTCACCTCCATCAGGTTGGCTAGGGGACTTTCACCCCCAAGCGGTTGAACATGCTGGGCACACAACTAAGCCGCTAGTCGCGGCAATTGGTGCCCGCTTTGAGAGACGCCTCCTGTCTGAGAGGATTTGGGTGGTAACCGGGGCAGATTACCGAGCAGTCAGGCTTGAGCGGCTTGCCTAACGAGATCCGGGAGCGGCGGAATCGGCTGTTGTGCGTGTATGCCGAGGCGGTCGCCGAGATAGCGGAAGAATGAGACGTCGAGCTTGATGCAGGTCTTCATCAGGCCGAGCAGGACGTCGCGGGCGTTCTTGCCTGCCTCACTGACGGTTCCGCCGGAGATCTTGCGCTTGGTGACGAAGGCGCGGATGTCGTTTTCGGACCCGTTGGTGTGGAGCGGGATCTCGGGACGATCGAGAACGCGCAGGAGTTCATGCTTGCGGCGATGCAGCCGAGCCAGCAGGCGGTCGAGCATAACGTTTGAACAGGCGCTCGAAGCGGGCCCGCAGTGCGGCTGCCCTTCGGGGGCATGGATCAGCTTGGTAGTTCTTGAGGTCGCGATAGAACCACCAGATCAACTGGCGCATGATGTCGACGGCCTGACGTTGATCCGGGGTCACGGGTATCAATTTGTGGACGAGCCGCTCGGCGTGGACCCAGCACAGCGCATGCTCGCCAATGCGGAACTGGCCGACATCATCGGATACGATGAACGCGAACCTGCGCCGCTTCATCCTGGCCTGTCACATTCTGGGGCAGGTGACGACGGAGCGGTTGACGGCGTTGTTGACCGGGATCGGCATCGACATTTCGAAGCGTCAGGTGGTGCGGCTGATTTCGGAAGGCCTCGAGAACTTCGCTGCGGAGGACCGTGACGTGCTGCGCGCCGGACTTGCGACGGCGCCCTGGATCACCGTCGATGATACGTCGGCGCGCCACGTCCACCAGGACGGCTACACCACCCAGATCGGCGATCGCCGCTTCACCGCGTTCCGCACCGGGCGATCCAAGTCACGACGCCGCCGGCGCGGCGCCAAGCGCGACGCGGTCGCGTGAGCCGCGAGGTGACGGTTGCGGTGAGCGCTCCTGCGGGCTCCCGAGGTGGTGCGCTATCGCCGCGAGTGCTGGGGACACCGAGCGGCGAGAGGCTCGTGGCGCCGCTGCCGGCGGGGATTGTTGGCGGCTGGGGCGCGCTTGCCCTTGCCAGATGTCGGCTGCGTTGCCTTCTCCATGCCCGACGGCTTGGTCGGCTTGTCCGGGGAACGCGGCGGCAGGGTTGAGTCCAACCCAGTCAGGATCGCCACCGAAGGGGCGATGTGGGGGGCGATACGCCACCACGGCTTTCTCGCCGATACACGCCTTGAGATCGAGAACCCGGCGCTACGCGCCGAGAACAAGACCCTGAAGGATGAGATCGCCCGGCTGAAGGCAAGCTGGTCAAGGCCCAGCGCCGCCAGATGCGGCTGCCATGCGGCGCTGTCGGCAAATGCCTTGTCCGGCGCAGCCGCCAGCCGGTCGATCACCGGACCGGCGAGGTTGCGGCCGCGCATATAGGCCAGGGCCTCTTCATTGATGATGTGTAAAAGTTTAAACTTTATCTGACAGACGGTGTCCTGGGCTGAAGCTTGAGCCGAGGCCGGGCGCGGAGTGGTCAGGGTTCGCAGCGCCCGGCCTCGGCGAC
>NZ_JAMYLO010000048.1:0-12460 GCF_040318075.1 Mesorhizobium sp. M1328
TGGCTCATGCTGTGCTGCTAACTTCGCTCGTAAGGGCGACCTTAAGAGCGCAGCCTCGCTACCGTGCCGTCCTCTCGCAAGGCGGCCTTCGCCGGAGGGTATCCTTGCCTGGGTGGATGGCTGATTGATTTCGGCGTTGCGTCGGCGATTTTCGCCGCATTCGCCGTTATGCGGACGCAGTTCGCCCTCGTGCCAGACGGAGCGGGTGAGATTGTGGGCAAGGTTGGCCATGCCGATCTTCGTCCTGGCGCGGGCGATGCCGATAGTGCGCACGAACAGGCCCATCCTGGATTTCTCCTGCGCGAAGACGTTTTCGACGAATGCGCGGGTTTTCGATCTCCGCCCATTGGCCCGCGACGTCGCCTCGCTGATCCGCGCATTGCCTCAAGCAAAATGTTACCGAGAGCGTCTGTCAAGCGAAGTGAGGATTTGACCCCTCCTATTGCCTCACCGAGGAATGTTACCGAACGCGATAGGGCCGACATGGGCCCTTTCTCCATCCGTCGCGGCGGAGGGAGATAGCGGCCAGCTCTTCATCCAACCGCCATCGAGGATGATCAGCCCAGCCATTTCCATGCGCCAGACCTTCACAAGCCGTTGCACCATTCTCAGGTTATTTTCCTTGAAACGCGAGGGGTCGATCTTTGTCAGGCGTTGCAACACACTTGCTGCCGAGAGCGCCGGCTCTTCCTCGAGCCATCCCTTGATCTGCGCCTCGAACGGCTCGTACATGCTGGGTCTCTTCGGATAGGGTTTGGTCCGCCGATACGGCCGCCGATGCGTTGGTCGGTCTCGCCACTCTTCCAGGCCGTCTTCAGATTCGCGGCGAAGCGCTGGAGATCGATAACGGCCGGCTCCTCAATCTTCGTATTCAGGCCACGACGATCGACCCGCCGCCCAAGCTCCTCCTGCGCGGCGCGGATGCCAGCAAACAGCAGCACGGGATCGGCGGTTTCCATCATCGCCTGGAGCCGCTGCTTGTCGGCCTCGGCCACACCCGGATGTGCAAGGACACGGGCCGCAGGCGGAACTGGCGGATGATAGCGCTTGATCACACGAGCGCCGATCCGCGTCTTCTCCTGAAGCTTGAATGACGGTTGGAACAGATTGCCGTAAAGCCGCACGACAGCATAAAGTTTACCAAGCGCGGCCGTCGCCTCCGCGCCGACAAACCGACCATACCCCACCAGGCGACGCACGATGGCGCCATTCTTCTGCTCCACATGCGCCTGGTCATTCTTTCGATAGGCGCGCGAGCGCGTCACTTCCAGTTCCTCACTGCGGCACCAGGAGACGACGAACTCGTTCATGAAGGCGCTGTCGTTGTCGAAATCTACGCCGAGCAGGGGGAAGGGAAAGAACGAGCGGGCCTGCTTGATCGCCACAATCACATTGCCGCTGTCGCGCGTGCGGACCGGAACGCATTCAGTCCACCCCGTGGCAATATCGGTCAACACCATCGTCTGCACAAAGCTGCCGGACGAAGATGTGCCGGAATGCGCCACGAAATCGACCTCGACGTAACCGGGCGGCGGATCATTCCAGTCCCCGAAGGTGCGCACCGGCACCGATCGGCGAACCGCCGAACTCATTCCTGCTCGCCGGCGCTGGCCGCCGCGAGCCACAACACGTACCTCCGCCAAAAGCCGATCTATCGTCGCCGGGCTCATTGTCAGCAGCTTGCCGCGGAGCGCGGCATCGAGCTCCAGCCGGCCATGCCGTTCAAGCGCTGGCAGCAAGAGAGGTATCAACGGCCGCAGCCGTTTGGAACACAGCCGCTCCGATGCCTCCCACAACACCACGAGCGCTTCGCGAACATCGCCGCCATAGCGAAGGCTGTGCCTCTTGTTGCCAGGTATCTTCGACGCGCGTTGACGGAGCACTCGGATCGCATGCTTGCGATGATAACCGGTCACCGCGACGAACTCATCGAGGATGAGGCGCTTATCGCTTCGGCTCCCCGATCGATACCGCTCGACAATTGCTTCCACCAATTCCGACCGTGTCGCCATGCTGATCCGCCTTGCCATCCATCCTCCGAATCGGGATGACAACACCTGACCATCCCAATCGGAACAGCGACACTATTGGTAACATTTTGCTTGAGGTCAGTACTTCCCGAAAGGCACCGACCTGAGCGTCCACAGCGCCGACGAGATCGCCGCCGTGGCCGCGGCCCTCAATGCCCGACCAAGAAAAACCTTGGGCTGGAAAACGCCGGCAGAGGCGCTTGACGAGTTGCTGTCGTGAGTGAACACAATCGGTGTTGCGACGACCGCTTGAATCCGCCCAATACGCGTGCGGAGCGCACTCCGAACTTCTGAATCGCCACGGTATCCCGGCGAGCATGAGCCGTGTCGGCAACGGAGAGCTTCATGAAACCCTGAAGCAGGAAGAGGTGCGAGGTCTCGCTATAGGGATGCAGATGATGCCCGAAGGCGCATCGGCGCTTTCATCGATACCGTTTACAACACGCAGCGTTTGCATTCGGCGCTCGACTATCTCACTCCGGAAGAATACGAACAGAAGCATTCAAGCAGACGACTGATGGAAAAGGCTGCGTAGCTTCCGCGCAGGCTGAGCCATCCGGGTGCCATATCGGACATCGAGCAAGAGCAGAAGCCGTCATCCGCTAATTACAAGAGATCCAGAACGACGTGCGCCGCCACAAAGCGAAGCACGTCGACGAGATCTGCAGCAGCAATTCGTGGGTTCAGGCTTCCAAAACACCATCGCGCTGCATTGGCCGGCCGAGAAAAGTTAAAGATAACCTAATTGTCTTATCCCCTGCCGCCGTACACAGCTATTGGATCGCCGAGGCTACCCGGTAAGGGTTCTTGACCGAGTCCGGGCCGATCCGAGGCTTCCACCACTCCTCCGCCCCCCTGGATCGGGATGGGTGCATCCGTAAATCCGTCGGAGAGGTTACGTGCTAGCGGGTTGTATACAGAGTGGCGGAGTTCCTTCGGGACAGACTGCGCCAAACCGTAAATCGCTCCCTGTACTATCCCGCTTCCCCCCACATCTTGAATGGTCATCGGAATTCCTGCCGTCACACACATATCACGCGCGCGGCGGGCCTTGGTCAGGCCTCCCACTCTCGAGATCTTGATATTGATCAAGTCCGCTGCACTATCGGCGATAATCCGCATCACCATTTCAGGCGAGTCAACTATTTCGTCGAGGATCATTGGATGATCCGTCCGACGTCTCACCGCGAGGCAGTCCTCGTACGAATAACAAGGCTGCTCTATATAGACGTCAAGATCGCGAATTTGTCGCATTACTCGCAAGGCCTGATCCCGTGTCCAACCGCGATTGCAGTCGGCGTAGTATTCCTCACCGGGTTGGGCATGTTCAAATATTGCCCGCATCCTTGACACATCTTCCGCGACATTTCCGCCCAACTTCAATGACATACGCCGGTACCCTTTCTCACGGAAGGCCGCGGTCTCTGCCAACATCGCTTCAATCGACCCTACCTTAGGGTCGCACATAAGATCTAATCCACCTTCGAACCTTCCGCCGAGAAGATCGCACAGCGGCATTCCCGTTGCTTTACCGAGGATGTCCCAACAAGCCATGTCGATTGGTGATTTGCCGTATGGGTGACCGAACAAGAAATGGTCCATCAGATAGTTGATGCGATCAATCTGGAGCGGATTTTCTCCAATGAGGTGAGGAGCTAATTCGTCAATAGCCGCTATGGCCCCCTTTGCGAACGCCGGCAGATAATTCCCTCCCATCGTTTGGACTTCGCCCCATCCGACGATCGCCGCGTCAGTCTCGATTGCTACAATGGTGCTTTCGAAAGATGTCCATGTCCGACCACGCGATAGGCTGTAGCCTTGTGGAAAAGGCGTCACAATCTGAAAAACTGATATGCGAGTTATTTTCAATGGAAATTACCTCCTTGTTATGTCGCTTGGCTACGCTAACTGTGTCGGCGAGGCGACAGGATTTGATTGACCCAAATCTAGTTGCAAATGACATTCCTCCACCTCACATATGCCCTCCAGCCTGAAACACGAGGACATCCGACGCTGAAAAATGGGCGTGCACTGGCTGTCCCGCTACAAATCCCGGAGTTCTCCCGACATTCTTGCGGACTGCCAGCAATCTGCCCCTTCCTTGAAGCTCGACGACCACATGCATGTCGGCGCCCAGCGGTGCCACGTCGAGCACGACACCCACTAGGGTATTGCATTCTGCGTCTTGAGCTACTTCACTCGCTGCCCCGCCCGTAAGCGTTATGTTTTCCGGCCTGACGCATAGATCAGCATGGTCGTGTTGATTGGATAGCGGAGTTCTTGCGTGGATCTCAATTCCTTCGCTTGTGACATAGATGCTGACGCCCTCACTCGATCTGCCGCGCCTTGATCCATGAAACCAGTTGGACCTCCCGACGAACTCGGCGACGAATTTGTCGGCGGGCGCCGCGTATATCTGCGTCGGCGATCCACGCTGAACGATTTTCCCACCCCGCATGACGACGACTTCGTCGCCTAAGCTGAGAGCTTCCTCCTGATCGTGGGTCACAACGATGGTAGTCGCGCCGACCGACCGGAGGATGTCCTTCAACTCAATGCGCAGTTCTAGACGAAGCTTCGCATCAAGTGCTGACAAAGGCTCGTCCAGAAGAACAATCTGGGGATCAGTTGCAAGCGCTCGCGCAAGCGCGACTCGCTGCTGTTGTCCGCCGCTTAGCTGGCTCGGATATCTGGCCTCCATGCCGGCCAGCTGAACCAGTGACATCATCTGTTTGACACGAGAGGGTATCTCCGATTTCGGCGTTCCGCGATACCGCATTCCGTAAGCGACATTTTGAGCCACGGTCATGTGAGGGAACAGCGCGTAATCTTGGAATAGCAGTCCGACGTTGCGTTCATAGGGCTTCAAGTGCCCAACATTCTCGCCGTAGATTTCCACGGTCCCGCTGTCAGGCGACGTGAAACCTGCAATGATGCGAAGAGTAGTCGTCTTGCCGCAACCGCTCGGCCCCAAAAGAGAAAGCACCTTTCCCTTCTCGATTTTCAGAGACACGGCATCGACTGCGGTGAATTCTCCGTACCTTTTGGTGACGTCTTTCAGTTCCAGAACATTCATTCGATCAAGCCCTATAAATGCCCTGACCGATTGCTCGCTCAAGGCCGATTACGCGGTCCAGCACGACCAGTAAAGCGAAGGTCAGGCCCATTAGGACGACTGCTGCCGCAGCGATTGTGAGATCCAAATGCGACCTCATTAAGCTGACCAATGCAACGGGTAGCGTGTAAGTATTGTAGTCACACAAAAATATACTGATCGCGACATCGTCCATAGAGAACGCAAATGCGAAAATCGCGCCAGCGGAAATGCCGCTCTTGGCGAGAGGCAAGGTGATCGTGAAGAATGTTTGTCGCGCGTTAGCGCCGAGGCTCAACGCGGCCTCGCCCAGCGTTTCGCTTATGCCAGTAAGTCCGATCAATGTCATCCTTATGGTGTATGGCAATGCGATGATTAAATGCCCGGCAAGCAGCCTGGCAAAAGGCGGAAGGAGGTCAAATACAGAGAAGAACATAAGTAACGCGAACCCGATGATCACGCCGGGTATTACGAGAGGTGACAAAAACATGGTGGTGGTTACGTCACGCGATCGCGGAGACATTCGGCTGATCGCCACCGCCGCCGATGTGCCGATCACCGTCGCAAGGACCGTCGTTGCAATTGCCAGCAGCAAGCTGGTCTGGAACCCGGACCACAAGTAAGCATTATCAAAAAGCCGGTCGAACCATTTCATCGACAGGCTCGGCGGAGGAAATGGGCCCATGAAATCGCGACCGTCGAATGCCATGGACACGGTAACAATCACCGGGAACAGGAGGAATATTGCTGTTCCCGCGATAACCGCCTTTAGGCACAAAACGAGCAGGGCATCTGCATTTCTATTGCTGAGCATTCTTTCACTGCCGGTCAAATGATGTGGCGATTCTGGACATGACAAAAATCAGGAGCAAAGAAAGAACCAGCATAATGTTCGAGATTGCCGCTCCACTCGGGTAATTGGCAACTTCGCCGAAGCGGCTGTAGATAAGATTTGATATAAATAGCACGCGCCCTCGGCCCAAGATCAACGGGATAACGAAGGCGCTCACGCCAATCGTCATCGATACTAGAAACGCAGAGACAAGTCCGCGGATGCACAATGGCAACGTTATCGTGATATGAGTCTTAACTGCCGATGCGCCAAGGGACTGAGCCGCCTCTGCGAGGCGCGGGTCGAGATTTTGTATGGCCCCGATCAAAACCAGGATTGACGTCGGTATTGCGTAGTGGAGCAACCCCGCGATGATCACGAAATAAATGTACAGATAACTATTGGTATTTATCCCTGCAGCGGACATGATCCACGTGAATATCCCGACTGAGCCGAAGGTCAAATCAATTGAATAGACGCGAACCAGGGCGCTCAGGAACATGAGGCCGATGAGGGCTGAAATCGCCGCCTTTCTGACTAGCGGCGATGCACGCCTGGCAACGCAATATGCAATCGGAAAGGCAATGAGAATGGCAAGGGCTGCCGCGCAGAAGGCCAGGAGATAAGTCTGAATAAAGTATCGCGCATAGACCGGGAGAATGAGCTCGGTATAGTTTTCGGTGGTAAGCGGAGCTCCCTCCTTCGAGCCAATCCGACCTGGCTCGAAGATGCGAAAGCTCTGATCAAACACCGCCAACATCGGCAGCACAAGGAATAGGAGCATTGATGCCACTGCGGGGAATAGCAATAGCATTTGGGCTCTCGTACTTCTCATCCACTCTCTCCGGCTTTGGGTTCATTTCGGGCAGCGCGTTTTTCGCCTAGAGAAGTGGCATGACCTCCTGCTCCCACCGCTTCATCCACGCATCGGCCTGCTCAGAAACATAAGTCCAGTCTGGAATATAGATATACCGGTCCATTTCCTCGCTGTTGAAAACGAAGGGCCTCACTTCGTCCGACGTTTTCGCGTTTATATTGACGGGGATGCCCGAAATGTTGCGGTTGAACTCCTCGTTATTTTCCGCATTGATCGCAAAGTTTGCGAATTTGAACGCCGCGTCAGCATGCCCTCCTTTGAGTACGCACCATCCCTCTTGGTAGAGGAACGTCCGAAATCCTGACTCTGGATTCATTTTGGTTAGGTATTTGATCTTGAAGTCGCGCAGCATCGGAAGCGCACCACCGCCCTCAAAACTTATGCAAGTTTCGCCGGAACTGATGGAATTGTTGATATCAGTATCGTCGGTAGCCACCCGGCCGATATTTCCGCTACGCGCCAGCTCTTTCACGAAGTCCCAAGCCGGCTCCATGTTCCGCTCGTCACCACCTCTGTGAAGCGCGAGCCCAACCATCTGCAGATTGGAGTTGTTGTTCGGCGCCGGAAAACAAACTTTCCCTGCCAGCCGAGGGTCCAAGAGGTCATCAATCTTGGTAATCTCAAATGGAGCATGATCTTCCCGATAGAACCAGGAGATCGACGATATAGTCCGGGGTATGTTTATGACATTCCCCGCGCCATCCTTGATCAGCAGCTTTGTCGGGATATCGGCCAAATTCGGTACCTTCTCCGCCGTGACCGGCTCTGCCCAGCCTTCCCGGGCGATTGCTTGCATCGAAAGATCCCACCCCGCCACAAGGTCTATGCCAGGGTTCGGCCATGTAGCCTTGATCTTGGGCAGAATAAGTGCGGCCCCGCCGGAATACAGTTGCCAGTTAATCTGGATATCCGACTGTTTGGCCGCGATTTTCTGGATCTCGTCGATGTAATTTCCGCCCCATTCAGTGGCCGTGATTGTGTCGGCGGCATACGCCCTGTCTACCATCAACGAGCCGAGAGTGCCTATTGCCGTAGCCGTCGCTGCATCTTTCAGGAATTTGCGTCGTGACACCGGATTCTTAAACATGTCATTGTTCCCCTTTGTTATTTTGTCGTGGTGGAACGAAAGCGCCGTCACACCCGGTTGACAAGCATAATTTCGATATTGCGGCCATCTGGGATTCAGATAACCCAAGTTAGCTCACCCACACAGGCAGTTCACCTGACAAGCCGGGTAGCGGTTGTCACGTGGAAAAGAGCCTGCGCGGTAACCGAGCGGGCAAGCTGTTGCTGCTGCGCTTTGACGATGGCCGGATTTGCTCTGTTCCGCCGCAATGGACCGATGCAGCAGTGCCCAGCCTTGAGGTTGTCGCGGGAAACGGGCGCGCACTGTGCAGCCTCACCGACCTACTGGGACTCAGCGGTCTCGTAGAGCGCCTCATATCGCAAGGGAGATGCGCAACGCCGCAAGATTGTAAAGGAAATTATGCCAATATTGTAAGGAAAATAACGCCGCAAAATCCATGGGGGCTTCGCTGAATGTGCCGCATCAGCGGAGATTGTATGCGACTGGTCCGCAGATACACGCTTGACGGTTTAACCATACGCGGCATATTTATATTTGCGTCAATTGAGTCGACATCGGGGGCGGCGCAGGTGTCGGACAGCGTCAAACACAGGCAATCGAAAGCCAGCGCTTTGGCCGAGGATGGCACGCTCAATCCAGCCCCGGAAAAAATCGGCGATCAAAAGTTCCGGGAGGACGGCTTCTTCGATCCGCGCGACATCGTGCAGGTGAAGTACGAGATGCTGCGGCGCGTATCCGTCGACAAAATGTCGGTAACGGAGGTGTCCGACGAATATGGCGTCTCCCGGCCGACCTTCTACCAGGCCAAAGCGGACTTCGAGGACGCGGGTCTGGCCGGCCTAGTACCGAGCAAGCGCGGCCCGCACGGCCCGCACAAGATCCAGAGCGAAGTGCTGGCCTTCCTCAGGGCCCAGGTGGTTCCAGGCGAGCCCATTCGGGCACGCGAACTGACGAACCGGCTCTGGACAGAGTTCGGCCTCGATGTCCACCCCAGAACAATCGAGCGTGCGCTCGGCGTAAAAAAACGGCGTAACCATCAGTGGTGGTGCGCAATTGCATTGCGCGATGCACGCCACGGAGCGATACGAAATACTGCGCGCCGCCGCGCTTGGCGCCGCGCTCCCTCTGGAGGCACGCAGCGGTCTTACCATCCTTCTGCATCGCGGCATGTGGGCCTGGGTTAGCGCGATCTTGCGTACGCCGGGCTGGTCCCCACCCGCGGCTTTGCCGCCTGTCGCCAGGCTGCCGATCGCAGACGAAACGTCCGAGCGACGCACAATCATCCACTTGCTCGCCGCCATCGTGATGGCGGCCCCTGAACGGAGAACAGCATGAACGAAAAGCTCAAGGTCCAATCGCATCATCTCGAGCGGAGCGCCTACCTCTACATCCGACAGTCATCGATGCGAGAGGTCATGGAGAACGTCGAAAGCACCAAGCGTCAATACGATCTTCGTGGTCGCGCGATCGGGCTTGGATGGCGCGACGACCAGGTCACCGTCATCGACAGCGACCAGGGCGAATCCGGCGCTTCAGCGTCGTGGCGCGAAGGCTTCCAGCGCCTGGTGTCCGATGTCGGCATGGGGCACGCGGGGATCGTCATGGGCCTGGAAGTATCCCGCCTCGCCAGAAACAATGCGGACTGGCATCGGCTGCTGGAGATCTGCGCTTTGGCCGACACACTCATCCTCGACGAGGATGGCGTGTACGACCCGGCCAACTTCAATGACCGGCTTCTGCTGGGCCTCAAGGGCACGATGAGCGAGGCCGAGTTGCACGTTATTAAAGCCCGGTTGCGCGGTGGCATTCTCAAACAAAGCTCGCCGCGGCGAATATCGTTGCCCCCTTCCGACCGGCCTCATCTATAGTGAGGCCGGCGATGTGGTCCTCGATCCAGACGCTCAGATCCGGGAGGTGATCACCCACTTCTTCGAGACGTTCTCGAGGGTCGGGTCGGCGACGCAGACCGTCAAGGCGTTTGCCAGGGAGGGTCTGCTCTTCCCATCCCGGTTCCGCAACAGCAAGCGGGTGGTCTTCCAACCCCTGACCACATCGACGGCCTTACGCACGCTGCACAATCCTCGCTACGCGGGCGTCTATGCCTATGGCCAGCGTCTTTACCGCAGAACCGTCGACGGAAAGAAACAGCTCCGTAAACGTGAGCCCAATGAATGGCTCGCATGCATCCCGGACGCCCACCCCGGCTATATCAGTTGGGAGCAGTTCCAGCACAACCTCAAGGCGCTCGAGGCCAATGGCCAAGGCTACCAGACCGCGCGCGTCTCGCCACCGCGCGAGGGCGCGGCTTTGTTGCAGGGGCGCGTCATATGCGGGAGGTGTGGCTGTCACATGAGGGCCCGTTACGTCATCCGGCGCGGTCAGGTGGACACTTGGTACGTCTGCAGCCGCGCCTACGTCTCTCGGGGTGAGCCTCACTGCCAGTCGATCGCAGGCTGGCCCGTCGACGAGGCGGCCGGTGAACTGATCGCCGCGGAAATGACGCCCGCCGCCGTGGAGTTAGCTCTGGAGATCCGAAAAGAGATCGAAGCGCGCTATGACGAAGCGGACAAACTCCGGCTCCGTGCCGTCGAACGCGCCCAAATCGATGCCGATCTTGCACAGCGGCGGTTTATGTTGGTCGATCCGAACAGCCGCTTGGTTGCCGACACCCTTGAACGCGAATGGAACGACAAACTGCGCATGCTGGCTGATCTGCGAGAAGAAAGAGAGAGCGCTCTACGCGAAGACCGAGCGACATTCGATGATGCAATCCGTGATCGATTGATCGCCATGACGGCCGACTTCAAAACGGTCTGGTGCGACCCTACCTTGCCGAACCGAGAACGCAAGCGGCTCCTTGCCTATCTCGTCGAAGACGTCACATTGCTCAAGTTCCAGGCCGAGGGAGAAACCCGGATCCACATCCGCTTCAGAGGCGGAAGGACCGAAACATTGACCACTCAGAACCCGAAATCCTCCGCACAGCAGGTAAAAACCCGGCCCGAGGTGGTCGAATTGGTCGACAAGCTTCTCGACGATCATATCTGCGCTGAAATCGCTCCTGAATGCAAGGGGAATCTTCCCGGCGGCTCAGCGCGGCGCGGCAAGGCTGACGCCCAGTTCACCGACTTGCGCGTCATCTATCTCGTCAAGCAATATGGTCTGCGCTCGCGCTACGACGGGCTGCGCGAGCGGGGAATGCTGACAAAAGCAGAAGCCTGCGCAAAACTCGGAATTACCGAATGTACCCTGGTCAGATGGGCGAAGTACGGCATCGTGAAAAGATATGCCTACAACGGCTATATCGGCCTCTATAAACTGCCAGGACCGCACGTCCCAGCCAAACAGTGCAGCCGATGGAACCAGCTTGCCCATCGGGCAGAGGCCATCCGCCGGCTCAACTCCTCAAAATGCTCCGATCTCAAGGAAAGGGCTGTAGTATGAAGCCAGTTAGTTCGTGAACAGGCAGGCACCCTGGCCGTCGTGCCAGATCACCTTGACCAGGCCACCCTGCCGCCCGCGGAAACAGAACAAATGACCACTGTGCGGATCGCGCTTCAACGTCTCCTGCACCATCAATGCGAGGCCGGGGAAGCCCTTGCGCATATCCGTAAAGCGAGTGGTGAGCCACACCTTCACACCGCTCGGGACCGGGATCATCCCGCTCCAGCACATTCAGGATCCGGCCCAAGGCCTCCGTGTCGATGTCGCTCTCCACACGAATGCGCCGGCCGCGGCCAAGCTCAATCGTCACCGTGCTCGTCTTCTTGCGAGGTAGCGGCGGCGATTTGGTTTCCGCGGCCTCAGGCCCCGGCAGTGCCGCGACAACCTTCACCGGGATGAACTGCGGCACCGATGGCGCGGAGATCTGGCAGAGCTCTTTGCGCCAACGGAACAACTGACCGGCATGGATGTCCGCCGAGCGGGCGATCTCCGATACGCTGGCGTTCGGCTCCAGACACGCCGCAACCAGCCGCTCCTTCTCTTCACGAGACCACCGTCGGCGGCGCTCGACGGACGTGATCACCTCCACATGCTGCTTCGTCATAGGACTGTTCCTAGTGCCACCACTAGGACTTGCAGCCTTCAGCCTACCTCAGCAAGGCGGCCGTCACCGTGGGGATACGAAGGAGCAGCCATGAAGTACTTTGCCGGACTGGATGTGTCTTTGGAAGAGACCACCATCTGGGTCGTCGATGAGAGCGGCCGGATTGTGAAGGAAGGGCGGGCGGCGAGTGAACCACAGGCGCTTCTTCATGCCCTTGGGAAAGTCGATCTGCCGCTGGAGCGCATCGGGCTGGAAGCCTGCTCGCTGGCAGCCTAGCTGTATGATGGTATCCGCGCCGAAGGATGGCCGACCATCTGCATTGAACCCGACAGGCCAACGCAGCGATGAAGACGATGCCGAACAAGACGGATCGGAATGACGCACGCGCCCTAGCAGGCTGTTGAAAAAGTGGCTCGCAGCGGGGCTGTGAGCGTGATTCAGTGTCTCCGGAGAGATTCGGAGAACGAGGCATGCGCGGTGGAGACGAACGGT
>NZ_JAMYLO010000049.1:0-10754 GCF_040318075.1 Mesorhizobium sp. M1328
AGCGCCTGCAAGACAGGTTCAATCAACATCCGCACGTAGGCGACATACGCGGTCGAGGTATGTTGATGACGCTCGAGCTTGTCAAGGACCGCGAGACAAAAGCGCCCTTTCCAGCCGAATGTAACCTCAGCCCGATGATCTATCGAGAAGCCCTGGCAAGGGGGCTGATCACGCATGCGCTGGGAGGAACTGTCGACGGGATTAACGGCGATCACATCGTCGTTTGCCCCCCGCTCATTGCCAGCGAGAAGGACCTCGAGACAATAGTCGGACTGTTGGGTGGATCAATTGACGCTTCGCTGTCAGAATTGGCGGTTGGCGGCTGATGGAGACTGATCACCGGATTATCGCTGACAAGGTTCCCCTCACTCTCGCGCATTTGACGGTGCAAGAGGTGCCACCGGCCGATGCGATCACTATAGCTGCTGAAACAGGGTTCCAATACGCAACTATGCGGTTGCATTCGCCGCGCCTCGGGGCAAAAAATTTATCAACCCGGGAACTTAATGACGAAGTTCAGAAAGCGCTACTCGTATCGAGGAAAAGCGGCGTTCTCGTGTCAAGTATCGAGGCCTTAGTCCTTGCGCCTGAAACCGATATTCTTACCTACACGCCTATACTAGAGGCTGCAGCTAAGCTAAGTGCTCGGTGCGTCCTTGTCGTTGCATTTGACAATGTTTATTCACGAATGCTCGATAATTTCGGTGCTCTGAGCGCTAGCGCAAGTCAGCTTGGCCTCGGTCTAGAAATTGAGTTCATGGTTTTTTCGGAAATCAAGGACTTACAAAAAGCCATGCAAGTTCTTGCCGATGCAGGTTCCCCTAACGACAAGATCGTCATCGACGTGCTCCACTTGTTGCGGTCGGGTGGTAGTCCTCAAGATATACTGCGTGTACCACCCGCGATGATTTCGCAAATCCAACTCAGCGATGGCCCCAAGTATGCTGGCCCTGAATGTCTTGTAGAAGAAGCACGGTTCGACCGCATGTTTATCGGAGAAGGAGAATTCCCGCTAACTGAGATCCTGAGCAAGCGTCCGCCCGCAGTTCCACTTGCCCTTGAGATCCCAGCCGAGCGGTTGCGACTTCAAGGAATATCGGCTCAAGAGAGAGCGTTGCGCGCGCGCAGATCATTTGAATCGTTGGTAAGCACCCGATTGCTGCCGCGTGCCAGATAGCGCCTATTCTTACTGAGTCTGAAAGTATGTTCGAGCTGGTCGCAGATTTGTTAGCGTGCTGATTCGTGATTAGGGAAGCGCCCCGCCATGCCCGACTGGACAGCCCAGAGTGAAGCAGCATTCGACGCTTATGTCGATGCTTTGATCGGGTGATCGGCCACGCCGACCGCGCTGAGCCGCTGAAGAATTTTCTCGACGATCTCAAACAAAAGCGCGAGAACTTGATCCGTACGTGCAACGCAGATGGCTAACGCCAGCCCGGCGCCAAGCAAACAGTTGGACACCTTCTCTATCGGCAGGTAAAGGGCAAGGGCTTTCGATTTTTCCGGTTCTCCGGCTTTTGCGATCTTTCGCGGGCTCTTGCTTCTCTCCCGGATCGGCCCTTTGGCCCTCCCATAATGGGGTGAGAATGATGAAGTAGAAATCGAACGCGTCCTGAACGTCATTTGCGTTCGAACAAGGTGTCCAGCGAACTCACTTCACCATTGTCCTGCGAAGGACAGCTTTCCGCCAGATTGCGGATTCCATTATCTCCTACTTTTATGCTGCGCGGTCATCCGATTGGCGTCAGGTGGCGGCTGGCAAATCATCCCTCGTCCAGCAAAATTCGGTGCTGTCACTCATCATGCGATGCATCATGACAGCCAGCCTGCGGGCAAGCGCGACAATGGCCTTTTGCAATACGCGCTCTCACGTTGATTGCCGCGCCGCAACTTACGTCGACAGTGCGGTCGACGATCACACGCCGACCGTTGGCCCCGACGATTTCCATCCGGCCACCGGTAGACACCGCTTGGCTGGTCGTAGCCGGTACTTCAGAGTGCGATCGCGCAGGAGCCGACTCTTCCGGCTCTACATCGTGCAGGTTGGGACCGACAACACCCATGTCAATGAAGGCGATCGGTGGGCTCTCGGGCAACGGCTTGGACCGCCCCAATCGCCCTTGCTGGGCTTGCTTCATCCAGATGAACAAGTGGTTCGCGTTCATGTCGTGGCGCCGCGCCACAACCGACACCGGATCACCGTCTCCTGCACCTCACGCACGATCGCCAGCTTCTGTTCGACCGTCCAGGAGCGGCGCGTCCGCTGTCGGCCCGCACCCGCCGGCAGCGGCAGAGCCGCGGACGTGCTCGCTTCTACCGTCGAGGGCTGCTCCATAGCCAGATACTTCATTCGCTAAGCGTCCACTTAAATCTAAGCGGACATTAACCTCTCAAGGTACGCGTCAGTAGGCAGCCTTCGTCGTATGCATACCCGGCATGTCCAGCGAGGAGGTCCCGACAGGCAGGCTGCAGCCTGCTGCGACGACCGGGATAAACGGCGAGCTTGCAGATCCCGCCGACAAGCCAGCCTCCCTGGCATCCTTGACCCACTTGCGCAGAAGGTGGCATCGATCCCATGCGCAAGCGCAAGGCCGGATATCGACACACCAGGCTCAAGGCAGGCCGCAACAAGCCGCTCCTTTGATCCTGGATCATAGCGGCGTCGCCCATCACGCCCCACCAACCGCACACGCAGTTTCTGCTCTTCGTCACTCATATTTGGTGTCCACCTGTTTCAAGTGGACACTTCATGCGGCAGAGACCTCGACGCGAAAAGGCACTGGGAAATTAGCGCTTAGTGCGGCTGCAAAGCCGATGAAAGATAGTTGATGAAAGTAAGCGCGTAGGCATCCCCACGTAGCGTGCAGGCGGTTGATCGCTCATTTTCAGCATGAATCATGCGGAGAATCCTCACATGGGAACATCTGTGTCAAGTTAGTTAAAACATATCGTCATCCTCAAAGTATCGGTTCCAGGTTCCAAGCCCGACTGTGTGACACGGCTCGTGAAGCGTTGACAGGGGAAACCGGCAGGCAACGCGAGGAACTACCTGCATTACGCGTTGGATTTATGGGTCCAGCAATGGCGTACTCGAAATGCCAAAGGCGAACCCCGCGGGTCACTTCAAATTCCCCCGGGTAGGGTCAGTCAAAATCCCCCACCCGCAAGACAGGACAGAAGTGGACTTGTTAGTTTGACTTTGTTTCCCGAGCAAGGGCTTCAGCGGCCTCTTTGAGGCGATAGCTGCGTCCATCGAACTCAAGCAGATGGCAATGATGCATCAGCCGATCGAGTATCGTCGTGCTCATGGTGTTGTCTCGCAGATATGTCCCCCAGTCTTGCACGACCCGATTGGAGGTGACGATGACGCTGCGGCGCAGTTTGTAGCGCTGATGGATCAGGGTCTGCAGCCATGCGCCGGCGTCGTCGGGGATGGCGCGTGCGAGGAACAGATCGTCGAGCACGAGGAGATCGCAGTCGATGATTGTTCGCATCCGGGCCTCGCGTTGCGCGGGGGCGTTCAGAGCGTGGCGGTGGAAGAAGTCATCGGTCTCGAGATACTGGACCTTGTGGCTGTGCAGGATCGCCTGATAGGCAATCGCCTTGGCGATGTGGGATTTCCCGGTGCCCGGTTTGCCAACCAGCATCGCGTTCTCGCCGGCGGCAACGAACGCCAGGGTGTGGAGCTGGAAGCAAGTTTGGCGCGGCAATTTGGGATTGAAGGACCAGTCGAACTCGGCGAGCGTCAGTTTTTCATCGAGCCCGGATTGCTGATATCGCCGCTCGATAAGGCGGGATTGGCGACGATCCAGTTCAGGTCTCGAGGAAGGGTTGGTTTGCGCCCTGCGCCTGCAGCACGCGCGTCTGCAACGTGTCGCGGACGCCCGACAGGCGCAGCTGTCGCAGGCAGCGTTCAATTTCGGGTATGGTCATCATGGGGTTGGGTCTCCAGTTTGAGGTGAGAAGGGGTAGCGGGAGCGCTCGTGGCGGCGAAGCTGGTCGGGGTTGCGCAGGCGCCACGAGCGCGGGGCGGAGAGGCGCGGTCGTCGTCAGCCTCGGCCTGCCGGCCATTGTTGCCGGCCTCGTGTCGCACAGCACGGCTGAAGAGGTCGCCATATTCGGCGGGGGCGCGGATCAGTGGATGATCCTGGGTGAGCTGCGATGCCGGCTGTGGGACTTCTTCAACCTGTTGGAGCGCCTGCTCAAACAGCCGCTCGACAGTCGCGCGTACGTGCTTGTAACGGTAGATGCGGTTGCTGATGGCATGAGCACAGGCCTGCTCGACCATCCGTGTCGGATACTTCCGGCTCAGCCCGACAATGCCCCACATCGCGCGCTGTCCGGGGCGTCCCTCGGCATCGAACATGTGTTGACACAGGGCTTTGGTTTGGGGGCCGATGCGACCGGCGTTCGCCAGCAGCACGGCGGTTTGCCGTGACGGATTGAACGGCCGTTCGTTGGTCGGCAAGACGACAGAACCGGGGTGCGTCATCCGGGGATGAATCCGCAGCAGCGCATGGGTGTGGCGATCACGGATCTCGATCGTGGAAGTGTAGATGCGCACGACCACCAGACTGCCGATGGCCGCGGGCCGCGCGGCGTAATAGCTGCTGTCGACGCGGACGGTGGTGTCGTCGCAGACGGTCCGAACGACTTCAGTGAAGATGCGGAAGGGTGCGACAGGCAGCGGCCGCAGGTGCGGCTTCTCCTCCTGGAACATGGGCTCGACCTGACGACGAGTGCTGCCGTGGATGCGCTTGGAAGCCCAGTTCTCCTCCCAATGCCTCAAGAACTCGTTCTGGGCTTCCAGCGTCTCGAAGCGCCGTCCGGCCAGCGCGGTCCCCTGGGTATGTTGAATCGCATTCTCGACGCTCCCCTTTCGATTGGGGTCCGCCACGCGGGCCGGATCGGTGACGACGCCGTAATGAGCCAGCATCGCACTGTAGATCGGATTGAGCTCGGGCTCGTACAGATCGGGCTTGAGGACGCCTTCCTTAAGGTTGTCGAGCACCACATAGCTGACCACCCCGCCAAAATACCGAAACGCTTCTTCGTGAAGCTGCGCCCAGACTTGCTGGCTGGATTGCCAGACCACCCGCCGGAAGCTGCGCCGCGAATAGCGCAGCGTCATCACGAACAGGCGGGGACGACGATACCGGCCGCTCTTGGGATCGATCGTCAGCGCGCCCTCGCCATAGTCGACCTGAGCCTCCTCGCCGGGGAGGAACTCAAGACGATCAAACTGCTTGGGATCGCTTTGTCGCAACGTGCGCACAAACCGTTGACCCTTTGGTAGCTGGACGGAAAGCCAAACTGATCGACCAGGTCCTGGTAAATCGCCTGCGCATTTCGCTTCAGGCGGACCTGTTCTTCGATCCACGCCCTATGCACTTCGCAGGCCGAGCGGGCCAGGCTGCTGGTGACCGTCGCTCCCGACACCCCAGAAGCCGGTGGTCGGGGTGGAGGAATTTGGTCCTCCGCGCTTGCCGAGCCGGTGGTCACTTCCCCGGGGGAATTTGCCTCCGTAGCAGCCCGTTGCGCTCGGTAACGCCGTATCGTCTTGCGATCGACACCCGTCAGCCTTTGAATCTCGCGCTGGCTGGTGTTGCGATCAAGTAATGTCAGTACGGTGCTTTGCAGATGTGCCTTCAAGACGTACAACTCCGGTCCCCTCGCTGTATGAAAGGGGATGAAAATAAACGTCCTGCCTTACCGGCTACCGCTGTTCAGTAGCGCTGCCGGTGACCATCAGGTGGGGGAATTTCA
Source organism: Mesorhizobium sp. M1328 (assembly GCF_040318075.1). NCBI lineage: Bacteria > Pseudomonadati > Pseudomonadota > Alphaproteobacteria > Hyphomicrobiales > Phyllobacteriaceae > Mesorhizobium > Mesorhizobium sp. M1328. The sequence continues at coordinate 5,767 of NZ_JAMYLO010000049.1, forward strand.
AGTGACCATACCCGGGGGATTTTGACCGACCCACGGGGAAGGCGACGTAATCATTGTACGTTATGCCGACGACAGCATGATGGGATTCCAGTACGAAGGAGAGGCTCAGCGCTTCCTGCAAGCACTGCGGGAGCGTCTCGCCCGTTTTGGCCTGCAACTGCACCCGGAAAAGACACAGCTGATACGCTTTGGGCGGTATGCTGTGCAGCAATGCCGGGAGCGCGGAATCCACAAGCCAGAAACTTTCGACTTTCTGGGGTTCACACATTGCTGCGGCGTACGACGCAATGATGGGGTTTCAAAATCGTCCGACTGACGATCAAGAAGCGTATGCGCGCGACGCTGGCGGCCATTCCGGAGACATTGATGCGACGACGCCATGAACCGGTGGCAAAGGTCGGTCGGTGGTTACGGCAAGTGTTACAGGGGTATTTGAACTACCAAGTGATGCCTGACAATCTAAGACGGTTGGGAGGTTTCCGATGGGAGGTCGGTCGAGCATGGCGACACGCATTGATGCGTCGAAGCCAGCGACACCGCATGCCTTGGGACCGTTTCCAAAAGCTGCTTCGCAAATACCTGCCACCGTGCCGCCTGATGCATCCGCATCCAGATGCTCGGCTTACAGTCACAACATCCGATAGGAGCCGTAGGCGGTAGTGCCGCACGTACGGATCTGACCGGGGGGCGATGGGTAACCATCGTCCCTACCGGGACCCATCAGCGCCGTGAAGTGGCGTCTGTGGCATGGACGGGTCGGCCGCGCGATCCGCGACCTGGAGCAAATTCTAGTAAAACTGAAGGAAGGCGAGTTCTCGATCGCACGGCTTCACAGCCTCGCGGAGCAGCTCCTGACCTATGTCCGTTCGAACCGCGGCGCGATCGTCAACTATGGAAGGCGCTACCGGGCTGGGCTTCGCGTCGCCACCACTCTCGCCGAGTCGGCGGTGAACTCAGTCATCGGAAAACGTATGGTCAAGAAGCAACAGATGCGCTGGTCGCTCCACGGTGCGCATATGCTCATGCAGGTCCGGGCGGCGGAGATCAATGGCGAACTTCGCAACCAGCTGCGGGCGCCTTTCCGACAGCCAGAACTGAACGTGCCTCAAATATTCAAGCCCAAACCGCCACTACTGCGTGCCGCCTGACCACAGAGAAATTACCGGTCTCTTAGGAGACCTGTGCGCGGGTGTCTGGACTGGCGTGTTAATCTGTGATTCGCTCAATCTGAACAAAGGATTGAGGGATGCGATGTCACGTCGGCGCATTGGTCAGGAAAAGTTCGGTTTCGCCGTTGATCACGGCCAGCATTCGTCTTTGGATGAGCTTGCCGGACTGATTTATTGGGTGCCGATCGATCAAGCCCTTTGTGTGATTTCCTGCTCTGCGAAGGGCGAGCCTGCCTGGCCGCCAACGGCCTTGTTCAAAGCGATGCTGCTGTCGATCTGGTACTCTTCACTGATGGCGCGGCTGTGACCTTCATGACCCGCCCTGGCCGCCAGGCTTCGCCTGCCCCGACGAGCCGGTCGCTCGAAGGTGGCTCGAACGAAGTGCGTAATGTCTTCTCTGGCCGCTGCATCCGCAGCATCAGATCGATCAACTCTTCCTTCGTCAGATGCAGCAAATCGGTGCGATCCATATCTCAATAGATTCAGGGATTCTTGTCCCTGACAAAGGCGTGGGCAATTACCTCGAAACCAATGGGCGAAATATCATATGATAGTAATGAGGCGTTGTGAACTGTTGCAAATCAACGAGACGGATTGTCGCCGCACTTGCTTGTGACAGGCACCGGTAAATCTCTCCCTGCCGGTTGATTTCTTCCAGATCGAGAGAGCTCGACACATTCCTACACGCGCTTCTTGCTTCATTCAAAAGCTGTATATCTGTGATCTGCAACCATTCGTAGTGCTCCCCGAAAAGCATTTTCACGCTGGTGCCGCTTACAAATGGGATCATGATTGAAAAATATCCGTCATGCATATGGTGTGCTCTAAGCAAGAAGACCTTGGACACGTGGGTGCCGACTATCAAGACTTTCAGAGGTGAAAAACGCACATTCATATCTTCTGGATCTAGATCAAGCTGGAATCTTCTCTGCACCAAACCGCTTAATGTGAAGTCAAGCCCCAAGCTGCGCGTTTCATATGCACCCAGCCTATAAGGTGAGGGCAGGCACCTCACAGTTCTCCAAGCACTTTCTAGATGATAGATCGTCTTCTTGCGATCTGGTCCCATAAACCTCGCGGACTGGAAGTCCTTGAAATATTCGAGCTCCGCTTCAATAGGCATGTAAGTATGACGGAATAGAGCTGCATGGGCGGCCCGCTGCAAAGTAGAATACTCGTGAGTCATACCAGACTCGGTAAAAAAAGCCCTCGCATCATTGACGAACCGCAAGCATTCAGCTTGAACATTGGCAACCTTCCCGTACTGCTTCTCACTAAGTTTGATCTCCCCAAGAACGGGCCTGCCGTCCAAATCATAGTCTACAACCGCCCCTTCCTTGAAGGTGCAACATTCCTCAAATAAAGTGAAGGTAGACCATGGGGACGTAATGAGTGCCTTGCTGTTCGCCGAACGGTAAGGTTCGTCGGAGGCGACCAAATAGCGGCCAAGTATGTCTACTTTCAATTCGTCTTTGAATGTGCGAGCCAAATATTCCTGCGTTCTTCCATTATAACCAATGTCTGCAAAGATAACGGTATCTCCTTCCGTCAACTCCAATTCCGTTGACATATAGCGCATCAAGCGCGTACGTAAAGCAAATGAATTCTTGAATATCAGCTCCAGCACATCGTCGTCGTGCAGCAACTGATGGAATGCCGTTTTTGGATCGTCAGATTGATGGGCGATCCGTATTAACAACTCTGCCACTTCGGATGGAAGCAAAAGCTGTTTTGCAGTGGCATGAAGATTGTCAAATTCGGGCTCGATCCCGCTGATGTAATAATCGACATCGGCGCGGGTTTTGAAAGACGCCGCAACAGCAAAGAATTTGCGGATTCGTACCAGCTTGCCGACGGGTTTGCGCGCATAGGCTTCACACGCAGCTGAAAGAAGATAAGCATCACGCAACAGAAAGAAGACTCTTACCCGCCTGCCCTGCCGTTGTAGTGCCTCCACCTCGTCGATAAGAAAACGGGCATAGGCGTATAGCACAGGGCCGAACGACATGTAGCCTATCACTGTCTCCGGCGCGTACGGATGCAGGTTTGCTATAGAAAAGATTGGCCGAAATGGACTATAGCAGGGTAGAACAACTGCTTTGGGTGCCGCCTCTTCGAGTGCAATCAACGAAGATGCCGCGTGCTGTAGGCGCAAGAAGTCTGCGACCTCACGATCAAACGGCAGGAAATGCAGCGCACGTACGCCCAATTTCCGCGGCGCTTGCGCATCGGCTACGTCATTGTCCCCAATGTGAAGTAGTTGCGATGCAGGCACGCCACACTCTTTGATTACAACCTGAAAAAGAGCATGGCTCTTCGACGTTCCATAATCGACAGAGCAGTAAATCTTGCTGATTGCCTGCATAACGTCGGCAGGCAAATGCCGAGCCAAGAGGCGTCTTAACTCGCCTTCGCGCAAATACGTATCGCTCACGACGATAATTTTGATACCACGGGCGTGCGCCAGCCTGATTAGTTCTACGTACGGTGAAAATGCAAAGCAAACATTCATTTCGGTCCGGATTTCCGCCTCGGCCAATAGCTCCCGTTCCTTACCAGAAAGCGATGTAAAAAGCCGATAAATGTCACCGAGATCGATCTCCGTGGATCCGTTCTCTAAAGGCTTTGCTCGATGGGCGCGTGCAGCTGCGCTAATGCGTTGGTGAGGAGTTATCCCTAACCTTCGCGCGACGGGATGATCGGCCAGCATGGCGAAAACGTCTCTAGGTGTCGCTGTCTCGCGCCATAGCAACGTATCGAAACAGTCAAGTGAGAGTACCTTAATGGAATCATCGAAGTCCTCCATAATCTTGGGTATATCGTGGGTTTTTATTTGCTCCCGATGGCCAGTATCACGCATGTCGCTACAGAGCAGGCAATCCGCCGGCTTTTGCAGTTTCTGGATCTGTTCTGTCAGGAGGCCCCCGTCTGGAAAGATTGCATCCGCATGGCCGATAAACTGATAGACGTCGTCTCCAGGAAAGCGCGGCGCGAATTCGGGATCAAACATATCGTCAATACGCAACCGTTCGGAGGATTTCGGATTAGCATCGTCTTGCTTTATCTTGGCGGCCAAGCGTTGCAGTATAAGCTGCATAGTTTTTCTCCTTCGCGCAAGCGCAGTTTTTCTGGTTGAGAACTTGTCGGTTGTCATCATCCGCCCTTGGGTCTAGGCGCTCCGCATCGCCAAATTGTCGATGTAGCGGTAACCGCTTTCGCTACGGAGTTTCCAAGCAGCGGGCAACTAAAATAGAGATGTCCTAAACTGGTTGAGGTATGTGGATTCGAACTAGGGTCTGCTGAGCAAAACTCCGCTGTCCTACCGCCAGACGATCCCTTATCTCATCGTTTACCCCTGCTCTTGCAGAAACTAAAGCATCCGACCGTTGGTTGAAGCTCTGCGTCGCACCAAACCCTTGGCCAAATACTATCATGTATAGAGTTCCCGTCAACGTAGCGACGGGAGTACGATATCGTATGCCAAGTATTTGAATATGTTAGGAACAACTGTGTGTGTAGGCGCCGAATCGTTGTGATGTTTTGATGAAGAAGTGTTAAATGTTATGCAAAATGGGGTTAGCATAAGCTCCATCTGACGCGACATCAGGTGATCGGCGAGAGATACACCGCTGGCGCCATTGGTGTGCGGCAGGGCAACCAGCACTCGGAGGGGCTGTCGCGTTGTGTGCGTATGAACGCGCTGAAGCGGTGTGCGCGGCGATGTCACGTTGGTCTGCAGCTTAACGGTTGACGGATAATTGGGCGAGGATGAGCTCGACGACGATCAGTTACAAGAACCACCGCTTTCCACCGCAGATC
>NZ_JAMYLO010000050.1:0-10663 GCF_040318075.1 Mesorhizobium sp. M1328
ACGCGTTTATTTTTTGGCGCGCCGGTTCGTTTCACTGGCATTTTGGCGGGGGTGTGCTCAGGTTTACCGGGCCCAACTCTCTCAATTTCGGGGCGGGGGCGCGGGGTCACCGGGGGGCCCCCTTCGTGTATCGGAACGCCCAGTGTTTCGGGGCGCACCGAAACGCGTCACACGCACGATGACGAGGACCAGATGACGGTGAAGCCCCTCTACCGACGTGTCTTGCTGAAAGCATCGGGCGAAGCGTTGATGGGCGAGCAGCATTTCGGCATCGACGTATCGGTGGTCGACCGCATCGCCGCCGACATCGCCGAGGCCCGCGCACTGGGCATCGAAGTCGGTGTCGTCATCGGCGGCGGCAACATCTTCCGTGGCGTCGCGGTTGCCTCGAAGGGCGGCGACCGTGTTACCGGCGACCATATGGGCATGCTCGCCACCGTCATAAACTCGCTGGCGCTGCGCACCTCGCTCAACAAGATCGGCGTCGACGCCGTGGTGCTGTCGGCGATCGCTATGCCCGAGCTTTGCGAAAGTTTTTCGCAGCGTCAGGCGACCGCCTACATGAACCAGGGCAAGGTCGTTATCTTCGCCGGCGGCACCGGCAATCCGTTCTTCACCACCGATTCGGCTGCAGCCCTTCGCGCCGCCGAGATCGGCGCCGATGCTCTGTTCAAGGGCACCCAGGTCGACGGAGTCTATTCGGCTGATCCCAAGAAGGACCCGCACGCGACACGTTTCGAGCGGATCAGCCATGACGAAGTCATCAAACGCGGGCTTTCGATCATGGATACGGCGGCGATTGCACTTGCGCGCGAAAACAACATTCCGATAATCGTCTATTCGATCCACGAGAAGGGTGGTTTCGGCGATATCCTGAGGGGCGGCGGCCGTTGCACGGTTGTAGCAGACGATTGACCGGACCCATGAACCCGAAAGGGACCGGTTGCGGATGAGGCTCGAACAGGGCTTACCCTAAGCAGTGAACCCGGGTTAACGGGTCGAGGAGACGATGATGAGTGGCGAATACGACGATCTCAAACGGCGCATGGACGGGGCGATCGCCGCGTTCAAGCATGATCTGGCTTCGCTGCGCACGGGCCGCGCGTCGAGCAACCTGCTCGATGCCGTCCAGGTGCAGGCCTATGGCACCACCATGCCGATCAACCAGGTGGCAACAGTGTCGGTGCCGGAACCGCGCATGATTTCGGTTTCGATCTGGGACAAGTCGATGGTCAGCGCCGTCGACCGCGCCATCCGTGAAGCCAATCTCGGCTTCAATCCTATCGTCGACGGTACCAATCTCAGGATTCCGCTGCCCGAGCTCAACGAACAGCGCCGCAAGGAGCTGGTCAAGATCTCGCACGGTTATGCCGAGAATGCCCGCGTCGCCGTGCGTCACGTTCGCCGGGACGGGATGGACTTTCTGAAAAAGGCAGAAAAGGACGGCGACATCAGTGAGGACGACCATCGCAAACGGGCCGACCAGGTTCAGAAACTGACCGACGAGACAATCAGCACCATCGACCACCTGCTTTCCGATAAGGAAGCGGAAATCATGCAGGTCTAGGGTCTGGCCACGGCTGGCCCGGAAGCGAGAATATGGCAACGCCCGCGCATGTCGCGATCATCATGGACGGAAACGGACGCTGGGCCAAGGCGCGCGGCTTGCCGCGGCTGGCCGGTCACCGCGCCGGCGTCGAGGCGCTGCGCAAGACAGTGCGCGCCGCCCCCGGCCTCGGCATCTCCTTCCTGACGGTCTATGCTTTTTCATCGGAAAACTGGTCACGGCCGAAATCCGAAGTCAGCGACCTCATGGGCCTGCTGAAGCTTTTCATCCGACGTGACCTCGCCGAGCTGCACCAGAGTGGGGTGCGGATCAGGGTCATCGGTGACAGGGCAGGGCTGCAGCCCGACATAAGGGGCCTGCTCGAGGAAGCCGAAACGCTCACTCTCAGCAACGAGGCGCTGACACTGGTCATTGCCTTCAATTACGGCGGGCGCGACGAGATCGTGCGCACTGCGCGCAAGCTCGCAGCGGCGGTGGCGCGCGGTGAGATCGAGAGCGAGGCGATCACGGCCGATTCCTTTGCCAGCTCGCTCGATACAGAGGGCATTCCGGATCCGGAACTGGTCATCCGCACCAGCGGCGAGCTTCGGCTGTCCAATTTCCTGTTGTGGCAGGCAGCCTATAGCGAGCTCGTTTTCCTGCCTTGCTACTGGCCCGACTTCAGTCGCGAGCACCTGTCCGATGCACTGCGCGATTTCGCCGGCCGCGAGCGCCGCTTCGGTGGACTTGCCGCCCAAGATGTCGCCTCAGGCTGAGGAATGAGCAACCTTCAGCTCCGGGTCATTTCGGCCGTCGTGCTTGCCATCGTCACGCTTGGCCTGACCTGGCTCGGCGGACTGCCCTTCCGGTTGCTTTGCGCTGCCATGGCGGCGGGGATCTTCTACGAGTGGACGCGGATGAGCCGCCCCGTTGCCCCGGCAGGTGCTAATGCTACGGCAGGTCTCGGCTTTCTGCCCGAGGCGCTGATCGTGGTCTTTATTGGTGCCCTCGTCGCCAGCCTGCCTGCGTCTTTGCTGCTGCCGCTCGTCGCGGCTCTGGTTGCTGTCGCTGCCGTCGCGGCTTTCATGCGCAGGGCAGGACCGTGGGAAGCATCCGGCCTGGCCTATGCGGCCGCGTCCGGCCTGTCGCTGGCTTTGCTGCGCGACGGCGACCTTTCCGGGCTGCTAGCCATTCTGTTCCTATTCGCCGTGGTTTGGGCGACCGATATTTTTGCCTATTTCGTCGGCCGCTCCGTCGGCGGCCCAAGGCTGGCGCCGTCGATCTCGCCGGGCAAGACGCGGAGCGGGGCGCTCGGTGGGGTGGTCGGCGGCGTAGTGGCCGGGCTGCTTCTGGCCGCCGTAGCCGGAACGGGCAACCTCGTCGTGCTTGGCGTGGTCGCACTGGTACTTTCGATCGTCGCGCAGGCCGGCGATCTGTTCGAATCATGGGTCAAGCGACGCCACGGCCGTAAAGATTCCGGCACGCTGATACCCGGCCACGGCGGCATCATGGACCGGGTCGATGGGCTTGTCGCGGCGGCTTTCGCCCTATACGTCATCGGCTGGATTGCCGCGACCGCCGATCATCCGGCACAGGGGCTGTTTCCGGTTTGAGCGGCATCGTCGGTGGGCCGGGCGCGGGGCTGCGTCATGGATTCGCCTGGATTGATGTCACAGTCGCGGCGTGATCTGTGCCGTGGATGAATTTGAGGGCATGAATTGAACGAGATTCTTCACGCGGTTTTCAGCACAGAGGGCTTTGTCCTCGGCACGCTGGTGCCTTTCCTGTTCGTGCTGACCGTGGTCGTTTTTGTCCACGAAATGGGCCATTACCTCGTCGGGCGTTGGTGCGGTATCGGCGCAAAAGCTTTCTCGATCGGTTTCGGCCCTGAGATCATAGGCTTCAACGATAGCCGCGGCACGCGCTGGAAGCTTTGCGCCATACCGCTCGGCGGCTACGTCAAGTTCGTCGGCGACATGAACGCGACATCGAGCCAGCCCAGCTCGGAGGAGATCGAGGCGCTGAGCGATGAAGAACGCAAGGTTGCCTTCCACACGCAGCCGATCTGGAAGCGGGCGGCGACCGTCGTGGCGGGGCCGCTGTTCAACTTCCTGCTGACGATCGCCGTCTTTGCCGTGCTATTTTCCGTCCATGGCCGGCCCGTGCTGGAGCCGATGGTGGCTGAGGTCACCGTCGGCAGTCCGGCCGCCGCGGCCGGCATCATGCCCGGCGACCGATTCGTCAGCGTCGACGGCAGCAAGGTCGAGACCTTTGCCGACGTCCAGCGTCTGGTTTCCGGCCGCGCCGGCGACAGCATCACCTTCGTCATGCTACGCGGCGGCAAGGAAATCACCGTCACGGCGACGCCGCGCTTGATGGAACAACAAGACGCACTGGGCAACAAGGTCCAGGTGGCCGTGATCGGCGTCGTCAACAACAAGGAACTCGGCCAGCCACGGCTGATCACCTATAGTCCGGCCGGGGCGGTCGGGGCAGCGGTCCAGGAAACCGGACACGTCATCCAGCGTACCGGCCAGTTCCTGCAACGTTTCGTTGTCGGTCGCGAGGACAAGTGCCAGCTGGGCGGCCCCATCAAGATCGCCAAGATGTCGGGTCAGGCGGCAAAGCTTGGCTTTGAATGGCTCGTGCAGCTTGTTGCATTCCTGTCAGTCGGGATAGGGATTCTCAACCTTTTGCCGATTCCCCCCCTCGACGGAGGGCATCTTCTGTTCTACGGCGTGGAGGCTGTCATCCGGCGGCCGGTGTCCGAACGCATGATGGAAATGGCTTACCGAAGCGGCCTCATATTGGTGCTCGGGTTCATGGGCTTTGTTTTCTGGAACGATCTGTTTGGGTGCTGAAATCATGAAGGAATTTGGCTTCGGCACGAGCAATGTTGAGACGCCGTTTACCATGCGTGGGGATATGCGTGACGCGAAAGCCACGCCGCAGGGTTAAGTAAATACAAATTAACCAGAAGCCTTGCGTGTAGGGAAAATCCGGTTAATACGGTAGGGGAAATTACCGCACGTCCGGTTTTCTCGCCGTGGGGACTTCGAGAAAAGGTACAAAAGCCCGATGAAGGCAGCATCCAAGTTTCTGAGCGCCGCGTCCGCGGTGGCTATGTCCGCCGCTCTGGTTGTACCAGGCGCGCTCGCAGTGCAGTTCGTTGCCACATCGGCCGCCGAGGCGGCTGTCGTCTCCAGAGTCGAAGTCACCGGCAATCAGCGTGTCGACGCGGACACCATCCGCAATTACGTGACGATCAAGCCCGGCAAGGCGTTTTCCAGTTCGGACATTGACGATGCGGTCAAGGCGCTGTTCGGCACCGGGCTGTTTTCGGACGTGCAGATCAACCAGGTTGGATCGACGCTGGTCATCAAGGTGTCCGAATACCAGGTCGTCAACCAGGTGCTGTTCCAGGGCAACAAGAAGCTCAAGGACAACGCGCTTGAAGCCGCGGTGCAGTTGAAGCCGCGCGGCACCTTCTCGCAACAGCAGCTCGACGCCGATGTCGAGGCGGTCAAGGCCGCATACCGGCGTATCGGCCGCGACGACGCCGCCGTGACCACCCAGATCATGGATCTCGGCGACAACCGCGTAAACGTGGTCTTCAACATCAACGAAGGCGGCCGCACCCAGATCGCAGCGATCAATTTCGTCGGCAACAGCGCCTATTCGAGCCGCCGGCTGTCGGACATTATCTCCACCAAGCGCTCGTCCTTCCTTTCGTTCGTGCTGCGCGACGACGTTTATGACGAGGACAAGCTGCGCGCCGACCAGGAGCTGCTGCGCCGCTTCTATTACAATCACGGCTATGCGGACTTCCAGGTCGTCTCGGCCGTCGGCGAACTCGACGACACCACCAACAAATACACCGTCACCATCACGGTGCAGGAGGGCGAGCGTTATACGTTCGGGGATGTCAGCGTCGAAAGCACGATCCCCGAGGTCGACAGCAAGTCGCTTGAATCAGTAGTCGAGACCCACAAGGGCGATGTCTACAACGCCAAGAACGTCGAGGACACGATCATCGCGCTGACCGAGAAGGTGGCTGGGTCCGGCTATGCCTTCGCCCAGGTGACGCCGCGCGGCGACCGCAACTTCGAGAACCACACGATCTCGGTCGTCTATACGGTCGACCAGGGTACCAAGGCCTATATCGAGCGCATCGAGATTCGCGGCAACGATCGGACTCGCGACTACGTCATTCGCCGCGAGTTCGATGTCAGCGAAGGTGACGCTTTCAATCAGGTCCTCATCCAGCGCGCGAAGAGGCGGCTGGAAGCGCTCGATTATTTTGAGAAAGTCGAAATCTCTACCGTTCCGGGTTCTGAGCCGGACCAGGTTGTGCTGGTGGTCGACGTGGTCGAGAAATCGACCGGTGAGTTCACCGTCGGCGCCGGTTATTCGAGCGGCGGTGAAACGTCAGGTCCGTCCGTCGAAGGCTCCATCAGTGAGCGCAACTTCCTCGGTCGCGGCCAATTCATCAAGGTGGCGGCGGGCGGTGGCAAGAACTCGCGCGACTACAGCTTCTCTTTCACCGAACCCTATTTCCTCGGACGCCGCATCGCGGCCGGCTTCGACATCTACAAGCAAAGCCGAAACTACGACCATTACGACAGCGACACGACAGGCGCGACCGTTCGCTTCGGCCTGCCGATCACCGACAATATCTCGACGCAGCTGGCGTATAACATCGCGCAAGAGAAGTACGAGTTCGACAAGGGCTGCGACCCATCGGCCGGTTGCGACGTGTCCCAGGCGATCCAAAACGGCGTCAACGAGAGCCCATGGCTCAAGTCTTCGGTCAGTCTCGGCCTGATCTACAATACGATCGATGACATGAAGAACCCGCATGACGGTATCTATGCCAATGTCGGCACGGAAGTGGCAGGCCTCGGCGGCGACGCCAAGTTCATCAAGGTCACGGCGCGCGGCAGCATCTATCAGACGCTGTCCGAACAATTGGATCTGGTGGGCCTCATTTCGGGCGGCGCCGGTCATGTCCAAGGGTATGGCAACGGCGATCTGCGCGTCTTCGACCATTTCCAGAGCAGCGACCGTATGATCCGCGGCTTCGAATACGGCGGCATCGGCCCGGTTGCTTCGGACAACAGCAATGACCATCTCGGCGGCACCACCTACTTCAATGCCTCGGCGGAAGCGCAGTTCCCGCTGCCGGTCATCCCCGAAAGCTTCGGTTTGCGTGGCGCTGTGTTCGCCGATGCGGCAACGCTCTACGGCAGCAAAATCGCAAGTGGCCTTGTCAATTCTTCGACAACCGGCATGGAATGGCGCGCTTCCGTCGGTGTCGGTTTGATGTGGGCATCGCCTTTCGGCCCGATCCGCATCGACTATGCGATCCCGGTCAAGAAGGAAAAGACCGACGACGTGCAGGAATTCAACTTCGGCATATCGACCCGCTTCTGATGCGTGGGTAACGATGCTTCCGGCTCGTTTGGATCCGGATGGCAGTGATCCGAAACTACAGCGCAGCGCGTCCTAGCGGACGCGCAAAGGACGTTGTAGCACTTTGATTTGCGCATGATCCTTTCCGAGGATCGATTTCCGATTTCGGGGTCATGCGCTAGCTGGATATTGCTTCTGGAATGACCGATCCGGTGTTCTTCGCGCCATCACGCCGGTATACGGCCGGCGAAGTCGCGAATCTGACCGGCTCGATACTTGTCGATTCCGGTCTCTCCGATGTATCGATCGAGGCTCTGGCGCCCGCCAACGAAGGCGGCGAGAACGCGCTTGTCTTCGTCGATGGCAGGCGCAATTTCGCGCTGATGCAGTCACTGCGGGCGGCAGCGGTTCTCTGCCCTGCGGAATTTGCCGGCAAGGCGCCGGTGGGCATCGCGGTTCTGGTGCATCCGCGCCCGCAGCAGGCTTTCGCAATGGTAGGGCGCCTGCTTTTCCCCGCGGCTGCGACGCCTGGACCGATGACCGGCGAAACCGGTATCTCGCCGCACGCCCATATCGATGCGACCGCCCATGTCGAGGCCGGCGCGATCATCGAAGCGGGTGCGGTCATCGGACCGCGCGCTGCCATCGGCAGCGGAACCGTCATTGCTCCGCATGCGGTCATCGGTCCGTCCTCTCAGATCGGCCGCGACGGCTATGTCGGTCCAGGTGCCAGCGTGCAATATGCGTTGATCGGCAATCGCGTCATCATCCATGGCGGTGCCAGGATCGGCCAGGATGGCTTCGGTTTCGTAGCCGGCGCCAAGGGTCCGGAGCGGGTTCCGCAGATCGGCCGCGTCATCATCCAGGACGATGTCGAGATCGGCTCGAATACCACCGTCGATCGCGGCGCCATGTCCGACACGATCATCGGCCAGGGCACCAAGATCGACAATCTGGTGCAGATCGCGCACAACGTTCGCATCGGCCGCAATTGCATCATAGCCGGGCTTTCGGGTATTTCCGGTTCCGTGACGGTAGGCGACAACGTCACCATGGGTGGCGGCGTCGGCCTTGCGGATCATTTGACCATCGGGTCCGGGGCCAAGCTTGCGGCAAGAAGCGGGTTTATGAGCAATGTGCCTGCCGGTGAGATTTGGGGAGGATATCCGGCGCAGCCGATGGCGGAAGCCATGCGCGAGATAGCGGCCTTGCGCAGACTTGCACGGACGCGCAAACAGGGTGAGGGGGGAAATGGCTGACATCGCAGCGGCGACGCTCGAAGCGGTTGACATAATGCGGCTGATGAAGCTCCTGCCGCACCGCTATCCGTTCCTGATGATCGACCGTATTGTCGACATAGATGGCGACGAATCCGCCATCGGCATCAAGAACGTCACCATAAACGAGCCGCATTTCCAAGGTCATTTCCCCGACCAGCCGGTCATGCCCGGCGTGCTGATCATCGAGGCGATGGCGCAGACGGCCGGCGCCATCTGCATCCGCAGCCTCGGTACGGAAAAGCCGTCGCTGGTTTATTTCCTGACCATCGACAATGCCAAGTTCCGCAAGCCGGTCGTTCCAGGCGACCAGTTGAAAATTCATGTGAAGAAAATCAAGAAACGCGGCAATCTTCTCAAATTCGCTTGCGAGGCCCTCGTCGATGGCGCCAAGGCGGCGGAAGCCGAGATCTCGGCGATGATGGTCGCAAGCGGCTGACAAACGAATGCTAATGAAAATCCAGACAGTCATCCATCCATCGTCGGTCATCGAGGCAGGCGCCCAAATCGGCGAAGGCGCCCGCATCGGACCCTTCTGCCACGTCGGCCCCGACGCCGTGATCGGCGACCGTGTCGAACTGGTCAGCCATGTCTCGGTGATGGGCGCGACCACCATCGGTGCATCGACCAAGGTCTATCCGATGGCGATACTGGGCGGGCCGCCGCAGAACACCAAGCACAAGGGCGGCCGTACCATGCTGGTGATCGGCGAGAACTGCACGATCCGCGAAGGCGTCACCATGCATGTCGGCACCGATTCCAGCCGGGGCGAAACGACGATCGGCAACAACGGCAATTTCCTTGCCTATGCCCACATTGCCCATGACTGCGTGGTCGGCAAGAACGCCACCTTCGCCAATCAAGCGACGTTAGGCGGGCATTGCGAAGTCGGTGACAATGTCTACATCGGGGGCCTTACCGCGGTTCATCAGTTTGTACGCATCGGCGATAACGCCTTTCTCGGCGGCTGCTCGGCGATCGTCGGCGACGTCATTCCCTACGCCATCGCCGTTGGCAACCGTGCCAGCCTTCGCGGCCTCAATATCATTGGCCTGAAGCGCGCCGGCTTGCCGCGTTCGGAGATCCACTTGCTGCGCAAAGCCTATAAGACGATCTTCGATCGTTCTCGGACCGTCGGCGAAAACATCGAATTCGCCAAGGCGGAGTTCGCCTCGTCGCCGACTGCCATGAAGATCGTCGATTTCATCGCCGGTCGCGGCAAGCGGCACTATGCCGTGCCGTCGCTCAAGGGTGGCGACGGCGACGATACCGATGATGAAGACTGAGAGCAGATGACGAAGATTGAGGCTGCCGGAAAGGGCCTTGATCTCGCGCCAGATGCCAAGGTCGGCATCATCGCCGGCGGCGGCAGTCTCCCGGTCGAAATTGCCCGAGCGCTCGCCCGGCAAGGCAAATTGCCATTCGTCGTGATGGCGGCGGGCGAGGTCGACCGCATAGCCGATTTCGAGCCCTATGAGCAGGCAACCTTGAGGCTGGAAGACGTCGGCTCGCTGTTGCCGATGCTCAAGCGGCATCACGTTACGCATCTGGTGACCGCGGGTCATATCACGCGCCGCCCCAGGCTGAGCGCCATGCGCCTCAATTTGGGCCTGCTCGCCTGGCTGCCCAGCCTCTTCGTCGGTGTAACCCGGGGGGACGATACGGTGCTGAAACTGTTCGTGCGCAGGATCGAGCGCAGCGGCATCAAGGTCGTCGGCGCTCACGAGATCGTGCCGGAGCTGGTCGCCGCCGAAGGCCTGCTGACCAAGGCGGCGCCACGCAAATCCGACTGGCGCGACATCGAGGCGGCGCACGCTGCAGCAAAAGCAATTGGCGCGCTGGATATCGGCCAGGCGGCTGTTGCGGTCGGTGGCCGCGCCATTGCGTTGGAAGGCGTCGAAGGCACCGACGGGCTGCTCGAGCGGACAAAACAGTTACGCGGGCACGGCAGGCTGGCTGGCAGGAGCCGTGGTGTTTTGGTCAAATGCGCCAAGCCTGGTCAGGAACTGCGCGCCGATCTGCCCTCTATCGGTCCGCTGACCGTCGATGCGGCGCATGCCGCCGGACTGGCCGGCATTGCCGTCGAAGCCGGTCGCTCGCTGGTGCTCGAAGGTCCCGCCACCATCGGACGTGCCAACGCGCTCGGCCTTTTCGTGGTCGGCCTGCCTGCTGCGGAGCCGGCGCATGGCGAATGACCGGCCGTTGAAGATAGCCGTCGTCGCCGGCGAAGAGTCCGGCGACCTGCTTGGCGCCGACCTTGTGCAGGCGTTAAAGCGCATGACCGGGCGCGAAGTTCGGCTTGTCGGCATCGGCGGCCGCCATTTGCAGGCGCTCGGCCTGGCGCCATTGTTCGACGGCAGCGAGATCGCACTGATGGGGCTTAGCGCCATCCTGCGCGACTTGCCGCGCCTGATGCGGCGGATCGGCC
>NZ_JAMYLO010000051.1:0-9691 GCF_040318075.1 Mesorhizobium sp. M1328
GATCTGCGGTGGAAAGCGGTGGTTCTTGTAACTGATCGTCGTCGAGCTCATCCTCGCCCAATTATCCGTCAACCGTTAAGCTGCAGACCAACGTGACATCGCCTCTAGGACTGATGATCACTCTTCACGGCCCTCACATCCAAAGCGCCGAGCGACAGGTCCGTCGCTTCGAACCAGGCGAATGCGGATGTGGTGCTGCCCCCAAAGCGTTGAGGGCTTTGCAATAATGGGAATCCGCCGCCCGTCGAAGGAGATGCGCGGCGGATGGATGGAACGTAGGACCCGGTTTAACCCCAGATCTCGCAGATGTGTTCCGCGATCAACCCTACCTGCCCTCTTATCATTTGGATGCCCGAATGGGCCTCAATACCCCGGGCCTTGGCTTCCGCCAACAGCCGCGTCGTCTCCGGCTGAGCAATGACCTCCGCCATCGTCATACCTGGTTGCAGGAGGTCGGGGTCCAGCGGCAACACATCGGTTTCCTTGAGGCCAAGTGATGTAGCGTTGATGACGAGCTGCCCAGCTACGGGGTTCGCGGGACCAGCTCTGGCAACAGTGCGCCCGAATTCAGCATTCACTGTCTTCACCAATGCCTCTGCTTTCTCGAGAGTGCGGTTGGAAACTGTGATGCTGTTCGACCCCGCTTCCACCAGTGCGAACGCAATCGCCACGGCAGCTCCTCCCGCCCCTAGGATCAGCACATCACGACCCTCAATCGCGATGCTATTGGCCTGAAGTCCGCGAACGAAACCTTTCCCGTCAAATTGGTAGCCACGAAAGCTACCGTCCCGCTCACGCCGCACGAGATTTACCGCCCCCACGCGTTTTACCAGGGGATCCAGGCTATCGCAAAGCTCGAGGGCGGTCTGTTTATGGGGTATAGTTATGCCGAATCCTACGAGGTTCGACATGCCTTTTAACCCGGCCCAGATCGTGTCAAGCTCCTGTACTGGGACATGGAGTGGTACACAAACAATATCGGCGCCACGTGAGCTGAAGATCGCATTGATCGTGGCAGGGGTTTTCGCCTGCGCGATCGGATCTCCGATGATGCCAAACAATCGCGTGGTGCCTTTGATCTGGCAGCAGTTCACCATGAGAGTTCCTCACGCTTGAGCCAAACGATGCTTCCATCTTCGATGCCGACGATGAGATCGAGGACACCACGACCCGCCCAGTCTACTGCTTCTGGGGATGCGACATGCATGGCCATGGCGATCGTCTCATCTCGGAACTTGAAGGGGACCGGCAGGGCAAAGCGCGGCTCTTCACGCGTGCCGACATTGCGTGAATAGAACAGGCCGGCCTGCTTGGTCGTATTTCGCGGCGCGCCGGTCTTCGGATTCGGCGGAACACAGGCGCGGGCATGGGTGCCGAAGATCAGGTCCGTGCGCCCGGTGCCTTCCCAGTCGCAGAAGCAGAGCTTCACGCGGCCGCGGCCACCGCCGACATCGACGGTGAATCGCATCGAGTCGCCGTTTGCCCAACAAACATCGCGCTTGTCCACGAGTTCGGTGTCGGAAGCGCGCTTCCAGTCGCTGAGAACGCCTTCTTCATCCAAAGCAAGATAATGAAGCTCCCCGTCCTTGAGCCAATCCACGACTGCCGGACGCACGCGCCAGACGGTCTTCAGGGGCTTGCCCTTATAGGTCAGAAATTCTTCCTCGGCAAAGCGCGGCGGCAACGCCTTCTCGCCCGTATTGCGGAAAAGCCGATGACGGCCGGTCACGTCACTGACGAGAAGGTCCATATGTCCAGAGGCCGTCCAATCAGCGATCGTCGGGCAGGAATAGCCGAACATCTTTTCCGATGGCCCCTGAATGGAGCCCGTAAGTCCGGCGGCAAGCCGGATCGGCCTTCCATCAGCCGTCAGCATAATCTCCTTATCCAGGTAAATTGTTCCGTTCTCCTCCCGGCTTTGGTAGAACAGAAGCTCGCCGGTGCTGTTGCCGACAACGAGGTCGAAATGGCCGTCGCCGCTGAAGTCATACGCTGCCGGGCACGGCAATACGCCGGCGTGGATCAGCGGCTTGGTTGTTTCCACGCGTCCACGCTTCTCGAACCGCGGAAGTCCATCTTGCCCATCGCCACAGTTCTTGAGATAGGTGACGTAACCGTCCTCGGCGCCGAGGAGAATGTCTTCGCGGCCATCGCCGTCCCAGTCGACCACACAAGGCAGATGGATGCATTGATCGAGCTCGAGGGCCGTATCGTCGGGAGTGCGAAGCAAGCTGGTCGGCTCAAATTCTCCGTCTTCGCGCTGGCGCGCAATATGCAGGATGTTCCAGAACTCGCCGGCGATTAGGCTGTAGCGCGATCCGCCAAAGCGGCCAAAGGCCGGCGCGAGCTGGCCATATACTTCCAGCGGAGTTTCACCCGAGATGAGGGGACGGCCACGCTCCAGCACGGGGTCGGCCAACGTACCCTTGTTCTTAAAGGCGTAGAGGAAGCCGCGGAGCGGTCCGCCGAGCCATCGCCCGGCGTCGTCATAGCCGCGATAGCCTTCGTCATTCCATTCCAGCCCGTTGGGCCAGTAGTCGTCCCAATTGTCGCTGCCCACGATCAGCGCAGGGACGCCGTCCCCGTCGATATCGTGGAAGCGGGCCATGTGGAAATATTCGTTGCCCTTAACCCAGTCCGCCTCAAGATCGAGGCGCAGAGGCTCACCGAATTCCGGCGCTCCTTTCTCGCCGATATTCGGGTAAACAAAGATCTGCTTACGCATACGCGAGGCAGATACGAGATGAAAAATGTCGCCATCCTTCACGGCAGTTACGTATCCTCGGACGCGTTCAATAAGCTCTTGCTCGCCGAGAACTGGCGTGCCATCCGGGTTCGTTCCGATCTGGCGCCGAAGAAATACGCGTCCATCGTAACAGGCGTCCCAAGCTGAAAGAAGCAGGTCGCGCGTGCCTGTCCCAGTCCAGTCTACAACTTCGACACAGCTGATGATGCGCCCGGCAACTGGCGCTGACGCCACTCTGGGATGATACCTCAGTGCCTCAGAGCCATAGTCTGGGCCGTGCCACACGATTGCATCGTCCTCCCATCTTTTGACGCTCACGCTTTTTCTCCTTGTTCGGATCGATAATGGAATGCTATTCTAAAACGAAATGTGGTTTCAAATCTACGGAAAAGAGCCCAATGAGAAAAAATGCCGATGGAATCGTACCGGTCATGCTCACGCCCTTTACCGCCGACAATTGCGTTGACTGGGAAGGGTTGGGGCGACTGGTGGAATGGTACGTTCAAAGTGGCGCCGACGCTCTCTTCGCCGTCTGCCAGTCAAGCGAGATGCAAAAACTGACACTTGACGAGAGAATTGCCCTATCGAAGAGAGTGGTATCGTTGGCCGACGGACGCGTACCAGTGATAGCGTCCGGTCACATCAGTAACCGCCCCGACGACCAGCGTACCGAATTGATGGCAATGGCGGACACTGGTATCGATGCGTTAGTGCTTGTCACCAATCGACTAGACATCGGCAATAACGGAACAGAGGCCTTCCGTCACGGTCTCGATGCCGTGTTGAGTTGGGTGCCAAGTGATCTGGCATTAGGGCTTTACGAATGCCCCGCACCCTATCGCAGGCTGTTGACTGACGAGGAATTCAAAGAATGTCGCGATACGGGGCGTTTCATCACGCTTAAGGATGTCTCTTGCGACCTTGAAACGATCCGGCGCCGTGTTGCGCTGTCAGGAGACTCGGGATTTGCCGTGGTTAACGCCAATGCCGCGATCGCGGCGGCCGCGATCCGCGAGGGCTCCAAGGGTTTCGCCGGCGTCTTTACGAACATTCATCCCGATCTCTATGCTTGGCTGTATCGCCACGCTGCCGATGAGACCGATTTGCGCCGCGAGTTGGAGATATTTCTAGCGCTCTCAGCAATGGCCGAGCCAATGGGCTATCCTGGCCTCGCCAAGATTTATCATACCCGCCTCGGGACTTTCTCGAGCGCTCATTCGCGCGTCACCGATTACAACATAGCTGAGCGCCACTGGGCAGCAATGAGTCTGCTTGACCACATCCATACAGGGACAGAACGCTTCAGGCACAGGATAGCTGAACACGTGTAGTGGAAGCCGTATCAGGCCGCGCTTTGCCTGCCCTGCGCAAGCCGATGCATGACTGCTGCAGGGGTCATAATCATCACATTCGGTTCTATCAATGCGGATCTTATCTTCGCGGTTGACGATATGCCACGGCAGGCCAGGCGGTACTCGCAAAGCAGTTTGGGACCGAAGCAGGTGGTAAAGGAGCCAATCAGGCCATCGCCACCGCGCGCGATGGGGCCGCTGTAGTCATGGTATGGGCGGTCGGTGAGGATGCGTTGGCCGATGTCGCCATGCAGAACTTGATCCACTCAGTCGATTGGGCCGGATAGCGCCTGTGACTGAGCCGACAGGTTGTGCATCGATCCTAATCGCCAGCCAGGGCCGTAACATTGTCGCAGTTGCTGCTGGCGCCAATCTTGTTGCGTGTTCAGACATTGTGGATGATGGCCCCATTTCTAACGCAAGCGCCGCCGTCATGCAGATGGAGAATGACCGACCGCAGATTGAGCGGCTGATGCGACGCGTCAGAAATGTAGGCCGGTCAATTCTCGACGTCGCACCCGCATTTCTATTGGACCGCGAGTCTCTCTCGATCTGCGATTTTATAATCGTCAATGAGGAGGAGGAGAGGCGCTCGCAGGTTGGATGGCGTGCGGTTCAAGATTTGTCCACGTGCTTGAATATTGACGTGCTACGGACACCTGGGGGCGATGGAGCGGAAGCCTTTGCTGCCGGCGAAAGGATTTCTTTTGCTGTATTGCCGGCCGAATTCAGCGAATGGGGACTGCTTCGTAGGTGTCCTTGCACCCGCATTAGATTGCGGCTTGTCAAATAAGGCCGCCGCCGGTCGAGCGGTAACCGCAGCGGGCATCTCCTGTTCGCTCAGGGGGAGCCAGATGAGTATTCCTTTTGCGGGCGGAGACAGATCAATGGCGTCTGCAAGCCTAGTGCAAAGGTCGCGAAAGGTACCATTTAGCGTATTTTTTATCGCGGAAATCACGTCTCGCTAGAGCCGTGGAGACTAGTATGAGCTATACGTTTTTCTTTTCGGCAGTACTGGCGCTTCTCCTGGCGCCTGGTCCGACAAACACATTGATGGCGCTTGCAGCTGCCCAGAGGGGGCCTCGCCGCGTGCTGTGTCTTCTGCCCTCAGAGTTGCTTGGATACCTTACGACGATCTTGCCACTCGCGGCGCTAGGCAATTGGCTGTTCGAGCGCTGGCCTGATGTGGGAGTCACCTTAAAAGTAGCGGCCGCAATCTGGATGATGTATCTCGCACTGAAACTCTGGGGAGTGCGATTTGGGGGGGGGGGGAATGCCGAGGTAACCTCACTGCGGGTCTATATCACCACTGTCCTGAATCCCAAGGCCCTGATCTTCGGTCTTGTTCTCCTTCCCGTTCCAGTGGACGCGCAGTTCCTCCCGAAACTGGGACTATTGTGTCTTTCCGCAACCGCAGTAGCCCTTATATGGGGTTTGGCCGGAGCGCTAACGCAGGTGGGCAAAGCGGGAGAAACTCGCCTGCGTATTGCGCACCGCATCGCTTCCATATGGCTGGCTCTCGTCTCGTTTGCGCTTCTCGCTTCTTTGCTTAGAACCTATGCAACGGAGGCCGGCTTTTGATCCAGACTCGGCGAGCTATGAAGGGACACGCTGCGCAAATCCCCGCTCTCACGGTTTTGGCACCAGTATCGACTCTGCGTTTGCACTTTAACGCAATTTGTTCGGTTAACGATCGGAGGCCTGCCATGGATGTACCGCTTGCCCTCCTTGTCGAAGAGGACTCAGTACACACGCGCTTAGCGGCAAAATTGGCGGTTACGTGGGCGATCACGTCGTTATTTGTCCGCCGTTGATGGCGACTGGGGAGAGCATAGAGACGATCGTCGGGCTGCTCGGTGAGGCCATCGATGCAGCCGTGCTGGAAGTTCGCTCTAAGGTGGACCGACTGTAGATCAAGGGCAAAAGCTCTAGCGCCAATGGGTGTCATGGAAGCAAACCCACGATGTACCAGTCTTGATTGAATATACTTTAAGGGGCTACCACGTAAATGAACTAGCTTAATGCGGGCGGCACGGTGTGCGTGTGTGTGGAGTTGCGCTCTTGTCGTTCTGATTGTAATCTTTCAGATTCGGATTCGTTCACCGTTGAGAGTTAACCGTGGCAAACGTTTCACCAACAGAGCGTACACTTGATATCATTGAGTTGCTCGCCGATCATCCTGAAGGCCTCGCGGTCAGCGAGATAGCGCGACGGCTCAAGCTCCCCAAAAGCATTGCCCACAGGCTCCTCTCAATTCTTACAGACCGCGACTTCGCTATCCAAGATAGCGCATCACAGCATTACCGCTTGGCGATCCGAACTGCGTCGCTCGGACTTCGGTTTTTTGGGAACATTGGTCTGAACGAAGTGTGCCAGCCCATCCTGACTCGATTGGCACAACGCACCGGCGAGTTCGTTCGACTTTGCGCGGCAGAAAACGATGAGCTGTTGTGGATCGCTAGCGCCCAGGGGAGCTCCGAAGGACTTCGATACGATCCCACAAATGAAGTGGGACCTACCCTTTACGCGACGGCAAATGGTCGCGCTTGGCTATCCACGTTGAGGGAGACAGACGCACTAGCACAAGTCCGCCGGAAAGGTTTCATCTTGCCGCGCGACTATGCAGGTTCCTCAGTGACCAGTGAGGAACAGCTCTCCAAAGAGTTGAAGCAGATAAAAGAACGTGGCTACGCTGTATCAGCCGATGAAAGCGTGATCGGGATTACAGCATTCGCGGCGCCAGTTCCAGATCGCGAGGGGGGCCCTGCGCTCGGTTGTGTAAGCGTTGCCGGGCCGTCTGTACGCATGTCGCAATCCCGGGGACGCGAAATTATCCCGGATCTCCTTGCCGCAGCCAAAGAGCTAGGCGAGATTTGGCCTATACCGCGTTTTAAAAGATTGCTTCAATCCTCGTAGATTAACAAAGCGCCCGGCGAAACTTCAATGGTGCCTTAGCGGGAGTGGTTGGAGTTGGGAGTTGGCGTAGTCTCCGGGTTGTTCAACCTCGAATCATCCGGCGTTAGAGCGCCGGACAGGAGACTATGCCATGACAAGGACTACCATGAATGCCGAAGCCGTTCATCCTGGGGATGAGGCGACGGGCTATTTTTTCGACAACTGGTTTGATTCGATCGAAGCTGGCCTATTATCTGGCTGTCGATGTCAATAGCCTTCAGTGGTCTGCATCCTTAGCTGGCCCGTCTCCTGGATTACCATGGCCAGCCGTGCTCCGCCCGAAGCACCGCCCAAATGGCGCTCACATCACTCGGGCTCAAAATCCTCCACCGGCTCGTACCGGACACGCGGTCAAGTCAGGGATCGCTGCGGGGCTTGGCGTTCTACACCAACAAAATCTCCGGTTGGCGGCTGTCTCAACCGCACGCGGCCCGCTGCCCGGCAACATCAACGTGTGTCGAGGGCTGACACGTCTGACCGATATGTCGTGTCGCCCGCTAACACCCTCGCTTGTGACTAACCAGGGAGAGCCATCCCTGATCATAGGCATGGCCATACACAGAGGGTGGCGGCCGAGGCCGAGGTCATCCATCGGCGCGGACCCTGGCGCTCGTTCGAGGCGGTTGAGTTCGCGACGCTGGAATGGGTGGAGTATTGACAATCGCCTGCTACTCGAGTCCATCGGCAACATCCTGCAGGCTGAAGCGAGGAACGCGACTACGCCATGCTGGAAAACCACGATCACGGCCTGACTCAAACGAAACAGCCTCCAGCAAACCCGGCGCGGTTCAGTTTGGCCAGCACCCGCTCATCGGCGATATCCGTGGGCGGGCATGCTGATGACAGTGGAACTCGTGGAAAACAGGGTGACCAAAAGCTCCGTTCGCGGCGTCTAGTGGCCTCAGCTCGAAAACATATCACAAGGCGCAGGAACGGGGTCTCATCACGCATTTCCTCGGCGGTTCAGCCGACGCGCAAAGTAAGCACATCGACACTATCGTGGAACTGTGGGTGAAACTATTGACGGGACGGTTTCTGACGGTTCGCGCAGGAGCGGCATGCAAAAAGCGGTGACTGACGCTTTGACCATCGGGCGTTGCGTAACGACAGTTCACGCGGCGCCAACTCGATTGACAGCTCGTGGCCGAGAAAGGTCCTCAATTTGGAATGTGCGGTTTCAGCGGCCACATACAGGTAGCTGGATCGTCGTTCTGCTATTAAGTGTGGTCTGGCAGGAAGCCTTAACCTTTACCAGTGAGACGAAAAGTGGGAAATGTTTCGCCGACAGAGCGCGCTCTTGACATTATCGAATTGCTAGCCGACCACCCAGAGGGGCTCGCAATCAGCGATATAGCGCGCCGCCTGAAAATTCCGGAGAGCATCGCTCACAGGCTTCTTTCAATTCTGGTTAGCCGGGTTTTCGCGGTCCATAATGAGGTGACGCAACATTATCGTTTAGCTATTCGGACGGCCGCCTTGGGGCTTCGTTTCTTTGGCAATATCGGATTGAACGAGGTCTGTCAGCCAATCATCAACCGACTTGCCCATTCCACAGGCGAGTTTATTCGTATCTGCGCCGCGGAAAATGGTGAACTGGTTTGGATAGCTAGTGCCCAAGGCAGTTTAGAGGGTCTTCGCTACGATCCGACGATGGAAGCCGGCCCAGCTCTTCATGCCACGGCCAATGGCCGCGCCTGGTTGTCGACCTTAGATGGCAACGATGCTCTTGGGCAGGTCCGCCGACTGGGGTTCATTCTTCCCCGCAACTACGAACGCTCTATCGTGACGAAAGAGCAGGAGCTTTCTGAAGAGTTGCACCGAGTTCGAGTGGCTGGATATGCAATCTCGGCGGATGAAAGTGTTATTGGTATCGCTGCGCTTGCAGCACCAATTCCGGACAAGAATGGAGGCCCTGCGCTGGGGTCTGTTAGCGTCGCCGGCCCAACCGTTCGGATGACTCCCGCTCGGATCAAAGCAATCGTACCGGATATGCTCTCTGCAGCAAGAGAACTATCCGAAATCTGGCCGATCCCACGTGTCAAGAAGGTATCGACGATCGCTTCTAGCGAGTTGAACGGATATCGGGCGTGAACCTGGAAAACGTGTTTAGCCAGGCCCAGTCCGATGGTCCTAACATGCTTCATTGTGGCGTTCGAGAAGCGACGGTTCTTCCGACCAGAGTGCGTTCCGCTTCAGCCTTGAGTTACTCCCGGATAATCCCGAGCCGGTCGAGTTCACGCTTGATCTACGCCTTCAAGACGGCGCCGCCTCGTGCTGCGAGCAGCGCATCGATGTGTCAAACCATGATCCTTTGGTAAGCGGGTAGCTGATGCCGTTCAGCGGTGGTAGTTCCAAGGCATGAGCGCCTCGATAGCGCTGTTTGGCCAGCCATTGGCGATGCGCTCGAGGGTCTGGGTGAGCCAGGCGTGCGGATCGACCTGGTTCATCTTGGCGGTGGTCAGCAGCGTGGCGATGGTGGCCCATGTCCGTCCGCCGCCGTCGCTGCCAGCGAAGAGGCTGTTCTTTCGGGTAATTGCGAAGACTGATTCATTATGCACCTCCTTTTCAAATGGCGGAAAACAGCGATTCCTGGTTGTCGTCGTGGGTGCGACGTGGAGTATTGCGCGCCAAATCGGCT
>NZ_JAMYLO010000052.1:0-9517 GCF_040318075.1 Mesorhizobium sp. M1328
CGTCAATGTATCGCTTGCCGTCTTGGTCAAATATGAACATACCCTCGCCTCTGACAGCAACAGGAAGATGGCGTTTGGGAATTCGATGGAAAACGCTGCTCATTAACTTGTCCTTCCAAACTGTGAGCCATGAAAAGCTAATCCACAACAATTTTGCTAGTATATCGATCGCCAGTCCGTCATGCGGTGCCTGGCATTCGCTTAGCGGCGCCCATCACGAGAACGTTTTATAATCACACAAGATCTAGGTACGAGAATCGTAAATGATATCCCAAACATCACTCACCGTGATGCGGCCAAATCTCATACACGTGAACATTGATCATGCCATCAGGCGTAATTTTCCGTTTCGCGATCAGCCTATACCGCAGATCTAAGTGGGCCAACTTGTTCATGATCATGCACTCATTTCGCGACACATTGTAACCTAATATCATAGTGCCATTTGTCGCTAGATATTTTTCCGACTCAAGGAGGAACTTCTGCAGTAGCGTCCCGCCTGGATCGAAACTGCTGTACTCGATCATGCTGGAGTATTCAAAATCCTCTGGAACACGAGTGGACGGCAAATGGGACACGATATAGTCAAAACGTTCATTTTGATCAACACTCTCATAGAGATCGCTTCGAATGCTTGTGACATTAGTAAGCCCGTTTCGGCGAGCGTTAGCTAGCGTGTTGGTAACAGCGTTCGGATTTACGTCGGTGGCAAGCACGTGGGACGCGCCATTCTTAGCCAAGAATAGTGCCGTCAGGCCGCATCCGCATCCGATCTCAAGAACGCGTTTTCCGGTCGTTGAGGGCACATTCTCAGTCACCCAACGGCCGGTAACATTATTATCGTCGTCCCAAAAAACACCCTTGTGCACCTCTATATCCAAGCCAAGGCAATTTGTATACTTTGGAAACTCGTCCTGTTGACTTTCCGCTAGGCGCTTTCTCACGTACGACACCCTATCAATATCCATGTGAGATCCTCCTATTAGTAAGAAATCCTAGAGAGATATAACCGCTGAGAGCGATTTTTAGTGTGAATTCTTCATGTAGTTTTCCTTGCATGGATATGAAACGTCGCCGGGGCCGCAATCGGGGCAGATTTCCGGGCGGTGGGGTTTGCAGGCGCGTGCGTTCGTGATTCACCCTTTGCGTGACGCTACCACCGACTGATTCGCCTGAAGGCCTGTCGCTTGCGGAACTCCGCGGGCTGGTTTCTGCGCTGATCGGCGAAGTGCGCGGTCTTCAAGGCCGGGTCGAGAGCCTTGAGATCGACAACCAGGCGCTACGCGCCGAGAACAAGACCCTGAAGGATGAGATCGCCCGGCTGAAGGACCTGCCGCCGCGTCCCCCGGTCACGCCGACCAAGGAGAAGGCGACGCAGCCGACATCTGGCAAGGACAAGCGCCGCCGGCGCGGCGCCAAGCGCGATGGCGGTCGCGTGAGCCGCACGGTGGCGGTTGCGGTGAGCGCACCCGCGGGCCCTCGCTTCAAGGGGTATGAGACGATCCTGGTGCGCGATCTGGCGTTGTCGGCCGAGGTGGTGCGCTATCGCCGCGAGCGCTGGGTGACACCGACCGGCGAAACGATGGTGGCGCCCTTGCCGGCGGGGATCATCGGCGGCTGGGGCGCGAACCTGCGCCGCTTCATTCTGGCCTGCCACATTCAAGGCCAGGTGACGACGGAGCGGTTGACGGCGTTGTTGACCGGGATCGGGGTCGACATTTCGAAGCGCCAGGTGGTGGGGCTGATTTCGGAGGGCCTGGAGGCCTTCGCGGCGGAGGACCGTGACGTGCTGCGCGCCGCCCTGGATCACCGTCGATGATACGGTCGGCGCGCCACGTCCACCAGGACGGCTACACCACCCAGATCGGCGATCGCCGCTTCACCGCGTTCCGCACCGGACGATCGAAGTCACGGGAGGCGTTCCTGGCGACGCTGCGTGCCGGGCACAGCGATTACTTCATCAATGAAGAGGCCGTGGCCAATGCGGCCGCAACCTCGCCGGTCCGGCGATCACGCGGCTGGCGGCTGCGCCGCGCAAGGCATTTGCCGACAGCGCCGCATGGCAGGCGCATCTGGCGGCGCTGGGCCTTGACCAGCTTGCGGTTGAGTCCAACCCAGTCAGGATCGCCACCGAAGGGGCGATGTGGGGGGCGATACGCCACCACGGCTTTCTCGCCGATACCGTCATCGTATCCGATGATGTCGGCCAGTTCCGCATTGGCGAGCATGCGCTGTGCTGGGTCCACGCCGAACGGCTCGTCCACAAATTGATACCCGTGACCCCGGATCAACGTCAGGCCGTCGACATCATGCGCCAGTTGATCTGGTGGTTCTATCGCGACCTCAAGAACTACCAGCGTGCTCCTTGTCCGCGCCGCGCGGCGGCCCTGCGCGCCCGCTTCGAGCGCCTGTTCAAACGACGAACCGGCTACGTCATGCTCGACCGGCTTCTTGCCAGGCTGCATCGCGCAAGCATGAACTCCTGCGCGTTCTCGATCGTCCCGAGATTGCGCGCCCGGAACCATTGGACCCAGGCACTGTCCTTTTGGAAGAGGAGAAAGCGCCAGGGCAACTGTGCCGCACGCGGGCATTGCCAGCGCGTGCCAGCCCCTTCTCGCGGCGGCGTTTGACGCTCTCGTCCGGCGACCCCGTCAGTCCGGTATAGCGCGCCACGGCGCGGCGATCGCGCAAGCCGCGTGACAGGAACTCGTGGACCAGCATGTCGGCGGTCTCGACGCCGATCCCGATCCGCGGATCCGCGCCAGCAGACGCACCATCGCGTGCGGGCCGCTCGCCGCAGCAGCCGGAGCGGCGGCCAGCAGGCAACCTGCTCGATGGCGCGGATCTGCTCGCGCACGAGCTGGAGCCGCTCCAGAAAGCGGTAAAGCTCGGCGCGGGTGTTGTCCGGCAGCGGCGTCCCCTCCGGTGTGCGGATGCTGGCGAGCCTGGCCGCCACGCTGCGGAAGCTCAGCCGCAAGCTGCGGATGCCGAACGCCCGTCTTGCGGGTGACGGCTTCGCTAATCGCCTCTGCGTCGGCGGCGTCCGTCTTGCCCCGTTTTACGAAGGGCTTCACTAAATCGGCGGGATCAAACGCACGTCGTGACCGAGCGCCGCGATCTCGCGCGCCCAATAATGCGAACCGCCGCACGCCTCCAAACCAACCAGACACGGCGGAAGCTTTTCGAAAAAGCGCAGCAGCTCGGCTCGAGCCGCAGTTTGGGTCGCAGTAGCGGGTTCAGAGGCCCTACTGCCGCGCCGACAGATTGGGCAGTTTTCACGCGCGTCCGCTTACACTTGGCTGCGTGAGTCGATTGAGTGATCGCTTGAGACCGAGGTTCTCTCTGAGAGTTTCTCCGAAGTATCCGGATCTGAATCTTCCTCGCCGGCGCAACTCTGGAAGGACCAGTTCAACAAAATCCTTGAGTCCGCCAGGAACGGTTGCCGGCAATATGTTGAATCCGTCAGCCGCATGTTGATCAAATGCATCAACCATGGTGTCTACAATTTCATCCGGCGTCCCAACAACCAGCCGATGGCCACGGCAATCCGATACCAGGCGGATTAGTTCTCTCCAGGTAAATTTCTGGCTTGCGGCCAAGTCGAGTAGCACTCTCTGACGACTCTGGATTAAATTGGTCTGCGGCAAAGCCTCGGGGACTAATGAGTCAAGGTTAATTGAACGCAGGTCGGTGACAGACCCCAGCCAAAGAGAGGCCTCCTCAAATAAAACATCAATATGGGTATATGATTGTAGTCTTTGAAGCTTCTCAGACGCTTCTTGCTTAGTCTTACCAACAATCGGGATAATGCCCGACATAACGAGTACCTGATCGTCCTCTCGTCCAAGTGCGCGCGCTTTCTCTTTAAGAGTAGTGTAGTATTGTTTACCGCCCTCTAAAGAGGGCTGGGCGGTGTACACGACGTCACTGACCTCTGCTGCGAGCGTAATTCCGGCATCGGACGCGCCAGCCTGAACCAGCACGGGGTAGCCTTGCGGCGGTCTCGAAATGTTGAGTGGCCCTCTGACTGAAAATTGGTTCCCTCGGTGGTTAAGCAGATGCACCTTCGTAGCATCAGCGTAAATACCACTTTCCTTGTCCCGGATGAAAACGTCGTCCTCCCACGTATCCCAAAGACCTTTGACGACTTCTACGAATTCCTTCGCTCGAGCGTAGCGCGTGTCATGATCTGGAAGTTCCTTTTCACCAAAATTATTGGCTTCGAAGTTACTTGCGGAGGTGACAATGTTCCAGGCTGCGCGCCCTCGCGACAAATGGTCAAGTGATGCGAACATGCGTGCAAGATGATAAGGTTGGTAATACGTCGTCGTCGCTGTCGCGACTAGGCCGATGTTCTGTGTTCTCGATGAAAGCGCCGACAGTAGTGTAATAGGCTCGAACCCTTCGATACCACTCACACGGGCTATGGCTGCGTGATCGCCTATCACGCCTTGATGATCGGCGAGAAACACGAGGTGGAACGCCGCGCCTTCGGCAAGTGCTGCTAGTTCAGCATATTGGTCGACATCAACTCCGCGGTTCGCTGGCGTGTTTGGATCGCGCCATGCACCTGGGTGGTATCCCGCCCCCCGAGTGAGATATAGCCCGAGCTTCATTTCATCATTGCGTCGCATACCGGATCTCCGTTCAATTGGACTGCCCTCGCGCAACGGGTTCGGCTGTTCGTGCACGTTGACGAGAGAGACTACCAGGAGGCAGACAAAGCTTGTTAAGTGCTTAAGTGCGCCTTCTTGGTCTTCTGAGTGTAAATCGGCCTACCCCCTTTCAGCCTTGCCTAAGCTCATACTGCGTTGATACCATATCGATGGTTTTCGGTTTTTAAAAATTATGT
Organism: Mesorhizobium sp. M1328; assembly: GCF_040318075.1. Taxonomy (NCBI): domain Bacteria; kingdom Pseudomonadati; phylum Pseudomonadota; class Alphaproteobacteria; order Hyphomicrobiales; family Phyllobacteriaceae; genus Mesorhizobium; species Mesorhizobium sp. M1328. The sequence goes on from NZ_JAMYLO010000052.1 coordinate 4,853, forward strand.
AAGGAATTATTATAGTCTTGTGACAGTTGGAATATCTGTTCGCTGCTGCAAGCATTCATGGCTCTCGATGACGTGCAGACCGTCAATAACGACCCGGAGGGTCGAGATCGTTCGCCGCTCCATCGAAGCTCCAGTGCGGCAAATCGCCGAGAACGCTGAGCGGAAGAATCGATCGTTGCCGGCAAGCGGCGCCAGAAGCCCGAATTTTTCCCATGGCCGCAATGCGCAGACGGTCGAATTCGACGCTCTCTTCTCGATGGGCGTTATCGACCTCCGCCAAGGTCGTCCGCACCGCGCTGCAGGGTACGGCTCGATCGCTGGCCTGCTTGTCACTACCGAAGCGATGATCGCAGAAGTCGAGATGTCGCGTGAGAGTCCGATGCATCGCTGTCGGATTTGTCGGCTCCGCGACGAGATTGTTCGGTATCCTCCACGACGCACACTCACTTAACGTTTCGAAGAGCCCGGGAAAATATGCGCCACAGTTGCTGGCACGATTTTTGGTTCTCTCGAGCGAGGTGCTAGCAACCTGGTGACCGCAAGTGCTCACAATGGTCTGCGTCCCGTGAAGTCACGTTTTGATGTGCTCGAAAGGGCACCAGCGTTGGGTTGCTCCGATTTTGGCGCGCTTGAGAGCGGGATGCATTTGGGCGAGGTCGGAAAGAGGATTGAACGAAGGAGACACCGAGATGACCGCACAATCTTACCCAAGCACCTCCGACGAGGAGCCCGCCACCAGCCGTCTTGCTAGCCCTGCGGCCGACGCCGAAGGGCTGAAGCGCGCTCTGCGCGCGCTGGGCGGCGGCGTCAGTATCGTAACGGCAGGTGAGGGAGAGACTCGCACGGGAGCGACGGTGACGTCGGCGACCGCACTCTCGATCGAGCCGCCGCGCATGTTCGTTTCCCTCAACCGATCCTCCTCAACATGGCCCGTCGTCGAGCAATACCGGAACTTCTGCATCAACGTGGTGGGCCAAAACCATGAGACGCTCGCAAACCAGTTCGCCGGACGGAGTGGGTTGACGGGACCAGAACGTTACCGCGGTGCTGCATGGACCTGCCTCCTGAGCGGAGCACCGGTCCTTGAGGATGCAGCGGCGGCCATCGACTGCGAGGTGGAGGAGGCGATCATCCGCTACAACCATTCTATCGTCATCGGCAAGGTCGTCGGTATACGCATCGGCAATGGCGGTTCATTGATATACCGCGATGGACGGTATCATTCTCTTGGTGACTAGACGGAACTACTTGGCCCGACGCACCACCAAGCTATTCAAGACGAAGGCAGCCGAAGATATGTGCTGTCGCTGCGAACGAGCACACTGGCCTTACGGAATCTGGATGCCAGCAATTGACGGACGTGGTCAAATCGGTTTTGAACGCGGAAAGATTTGCCGTCTTGCTATTTGGGAGGTCGTGACTTGGTCAGGGTCGCCAGAGCACCGGGTGCCATCACCGATTTGCGGTACGGATAGTGGTGAATGCAACTGCAAACGGAAAGGCTTGGTTTTCCACATTGCCGGAGGAAGATGCCCTGGAACTCGTCTACTCCCGTGGGTTTGGAGCACGACAGGAGCAAAGCGATGGTCGAGTTGAGCCTTCTTGGCCGGCGCATGATCGAGGACATGACGATCCGCAATCTGTCGCCGGCCACCCAGCGATCCTACGTGCATGCGGTGGCGAAGTTTTCGCGCTACTTTGGCCGCTCCCCTGACCGGCTCGGTCTGGAGGACGTCCGCGCCTTCCAGGTACATCTGGTCTCGACGGGGATTTCGTGGGCGGCGTTGAACCAGACGGTGTGAGCGCTGCGGTTCTTCTATGGCGTGACGTTGGACCATGCCGAGATCCCGGAGCGGATCGTCTCTGCCCGCCTTACCACGGACGCTGCCGGTGGTGTTGAGCGCCGATGAGGTGGTCAGGTTCCTGGAAGCGGTCCCGAGCCTGAAGACGCGCACGGCCCCTGACGACAGCCTACGCTGCTGGTCTTCGCGCCTCGGAGACCGTCGGGTTGAAGGTCGGTGACATCGACAGCGGTCGCGGCGTGATCCGGGTCGAGCACGGCAAGGGCGGCAAGAACCGCACCGTGATGCTGTCGCCGCAGCTTCTGCGTATCCTGCGGGTCTACTGGCGGCTGGCGAAGCCGCAGGGCTGGTTGTTTCCCGGCCGCGGCGCCGATCGCCCTATCGACGTGCAGGTGTTGTATTCGGCCTGTCGTTCGGCGCGTGCGGGCCGCCGGCATCGACAAGCGGGTGACAGTCCACAGGATGCCAAACGCCGGAGACGCGGAAAAGCTCGAAAGCGCTTGAGCTAGCAGCCGTGGAAGAACCGGCCTTCCTGGTTGACGTGCAGCGGGTCATCGGTGGCGTCGAGATCGAGCACGATCTCGCCCGGCGACTTGTCGTGGGCCTCCAGGAACAGGTCGACGAACAGAGCTTCGATCGCCGGCGTGTCGTGGCCGATCTTGTGGTAGCGGCCTTGCTTCTCTCCGGCGCGATACCAGTCCGGTGAAACCGACATACCGGGCAGAGTCAGCCGCTGGGGCGACGAACTCGCTCGTCTCCGAGACAGCACATTCGCTGCTCGTGTGCTCGAGGAAATGGTCGAGCTTGAACATCGCCAAACGCTGCGGCATGGCGCGAGCCCGCGTGGCGCTAGCCTGCAAGCTGGCTGTCATCCTGCACCGCATGTGGGCCGACGGAACCGAATTCCGCTTTGGAAAGGAAGCCGGCGGTCCCGCATCGACATCAAATATGACAAGGAACAAAGGGACAAATACGAACACATATAGTCGTTCGCCCGAGAGGGCAATCCGGATCGTTCCCGTGGGAACGGTGGGCAAGGCGATCTCGTTAGCAGGCACGATCCTGGGCGAGTTCTCCAAGGTCGTTCAACAGATTGAGATGCCTCGCGAGTGACCGCGGGCGACTTGATCCGGAAAAATAACAGGAAATGCTTGACTTCATCGACCCCAATCAGAGAAGCCTGCTAGACGAGGTGCTGCAGGCTTGTTCTCGAGTTCCGCGAGGAAGTCACCTCCGACAGGGATGAAGAGCCTTCATAGAGGCCGGTTGTGTAGAGCGGATTGGACTCTCGCTCCCTCAAAGCAGAACGGCCAGACACTCCCACGGGCCGTCGGCCTGCTGTCGAAGGAAAAGCTGCTTGGTCGGCGACACATGCCGGCGCACTCGGATCGGTCAGGTGCAACGCGACAAACAAGCCGACGGGGAGACGGTAGCGGTGTCTAATAGCCTCTGGAGGGCCCTGGTGATGTTTCATATCCACGCAAGGAAAACTACACAAAGAATTCACGCTGAAAATCGCTCTTAGCGGTTATCATCTTCCTAGCGGAGTTCCCGATTCCCTCTGGCACCTTATCGGCTGCCATCTTTGAACTGCTTTGTTGACGGTACGGCTGAGCAGGCTGGCTGCCCCCCTGGGAGACCGCTCGATCAATCGTGCGGTGTGGACGCGAAGATTCAGACCAAGCACTGGAGGAGTGTATCCGTGAAAAAGGTTGCATTGATCGACACAGCGCATTGGCACGTCCCGCTCTATATCGATGCGTTGGAGAAATCTGGCGTCGAAATTATAGGCATCTCTGATCCGACGGATACCACCGGGCCCGCTCTCGCTCGAAAATTCGGAACGGCATGCTTTGCAACCTGCGAACAGCTTCTTGCGCACGAGCGCCCTGAATTGGCATTCGTCTTCGGCAGGCACATCGACATGCCGAGGACAGCCAATCTGCTGCTCGACCACGGCGTCCCATTCGCAATGGAAAAACCCTGCGGAATTAGGGCTGCAGATGTTCAACAGTTGGCTCTGAAGGCAGCTCAAAAGCAAGCATTCGTAGCGATACCTTTTGTCTTCCGCCTGAGTGACACAATGAAGGTCATTCAAGGTGGAGAGGAACCAGTCAGGGTCGACCACGCCAGCTTCAGGTTTATTGCCGGACCGCCAAGCCGCTATCTGCGAGCAGGCAATCCTTGGATGCTGGAGCGCGACATCGCAGGCGGGGGACCATTGATCAATGTTGGTGTGCACATGATCGACCTGTTCCAAACTTTAAGTTGCAGCAAAATCGTAGCTGTGTCCGCTTTTTCCACAGCGCTCATCAACAACTTATCGATCGAAGATTTCATTACCGTTGCACTTCAATGTGCATCCGGGGCTATCGGTACAATTGAGTGTGGGTACACATTCCCCAGCGCTTCTGGTCAGCAACGTGAGTTTACGTTTTCTGTTCGTGCCGGCAATCACTTCTTTCGCTCCGCTGATAAGGGGATCGAAGTTATCAGGGACGGAGTGAATGGAATTGAGCACGAATTTGTGCCTGCTGAGTTCGAAACCGACTTGTACTACGCCGATTTTGTCCGACACGTGCTCAAGGCACTGCAGGATGACAGCTTAGCCATTGCAGATTTCCGGGACGCAGCAGCCGTACTACAGCTGGTAGAAGCGGCTTACAGGTCGGCCTCTGAAGGAGGCCGGACAATACAATTATCGCACTAAGCGAAATGCGGAGTGCGTTTTCACAATCACAACAAGTCGAGGAGAGCTTGATGAGCAGCGTTTTCCATCGAATTCCCAAACGCCATCTTCCTGTTGCTGTCAGAGGCGAGGGTATGTTCATATTTGACCAAGACGGCAAGCGATACATTGACG
>NZ_JAMYLO010000053.1:0-9444 GCF_040318075.1 Mesorhizobium sp. M1328
TCCCATGCTTGCGCGCCAGGTCGCCCGCCTTCGCCCCCGCTTCGTGCTCACGCAGAACCGCGATGATCTGCTCTTCCGTAAACCGCTTTCTCTTCATCAGTCCTCCTTCAATCGAGGCCGGACTCTAATCTCAGATGGAGGAAATTACCCGTGGCAGGTCAGTCGCAGATGCCAGGGTATGGTCGACTTTTCCTCACAATTCGATCCATGCTCGACCAGGTGCGGGCATGGCTTCGGGCTTTGGCTTGAATTTGTCGACCCGGCAATGCGGCAGGACCCCGAGATGAAGGCGTTTACACTCCTGCCGTACGATGATCGGGGGCCTTGCGGTGATGCAATCTGCGAGACGGACGACTACGCGGAAGTTGCCGGCGTGTACACCCCTGCAGCTTGCCGCTGCCGGACGCCTTACAGCGCGAAAGAATTTTGACCGCCTGATTGAGGCCATCCGAAGGCTCCAAGACCGCGGAATTTCGGCAAACCTCGATCTTTTACAGCGACGGCCCGGAACGGCAGGCTCTTTCGTGCAAGGCGGGCGAGCTCGGTGTTGGCCGGTCTTGGATCCTGACAGCAACCCCGAGCAATACGAATTCGCTCTCGACTACGTCCTTGATCTTGAGCAAGTTCTTCGGTGGCCCGCTCCGATACCAGCATATGCCGCCAATTCAGCGTCTCACACTTGAAAGTTAATTCGTTGAGACCTCACGGTGGTGCTACTTGTCATGCCGTAAATCAGCAGGAGCGCGCGCGGTGACAGCCGTATGAAACCTTCCAGTCCTACATGCCTTTAAGAAAGCCGCAGCTTTACGAAGGGCCGAGTCCTTCGGAAAGAGCACACCGAGCCTTCCACCTTCAGAACCCGGAAGCATGCGGGCCGCAATCACCTCAAAGCCAAGCACCGTAAGCAGATTGCCCAAGGTGAGCGGTGTCCAAGAATGCAGATGCATGTGGGGATTGTTTGACCATGAGCGATGCTGCGGGGCAATGATCGGCATCTCGCACGGTACGAATACCTTCATTTCGCCAGAGGGCTTTAGGACGCGCAACATTTCCAGGAGCACCGTCGACGGGCTGTCAACATGCTCGAGAGCGTGATAGCTAATGATTTTGTCTATCGTGCCGGACGGGATATCCGCAAGTGAGCCAACAACAAGGTCCAAACGCGCAGACGCTTCCTTAACAGCGGTCTCGTTGATCTCTACGCCAATTCGCTTCACCGCTGGCAAGCACGAGAGGATACCGCCTGTGCCACAGCCGAAATCCAGAACGACGTCCGCGTGGCTGCTGAAACCCTCGAAAAGCCTTGCTCTAGACTTCTGGACGGTATCTGTTCGGTAACTGCTCCGCTGCTCAAAATACCGCGCGCCTTTTAGACGTGTATAGAGCGTATCGGATCTTGAATGCATCTACTAACACTCCACGGATCAATAGCATACGGTGAAACTGGCTGGGAGTCCAAGCGCCTTCGGGCAGGCCTTGCGAAAGCGCGCTCTGGAGCGCGCGCAGAATAACGGCCTGTCTGTTCCGGGCCGGGATGATAACCGCGATGTTCATGCTGTTCTAGTCTCATCATCCGCCCGAGACGGAGCCACGCTTGTGGCACCTTGCCTCGTGGTAGTAGGTGGAGTAGCGCGGGTAGAGGGAGCGCCCTCCGTTGCTCTTGCAAAGCCAGATCCAGCACATCTCCAACCAAGTCGACGTGGGGCTGTTCCACCGTCCGGAAGTGGGCGGTCGAGGAGCCGATATTCAGGCAGGGATTCATTGCTTCGCTCGGAAGCGAAGCCAAGATCGTCTGAACGTGCTTGGCTTCATTCGGACGCATCGGCGAGCATGCCCCATCCGCTAGTTACAGTGTGCGAGGGTCTGTCGCCACAGGCCCGCATCGTTATCACCGTTCACCTCGTCGTTTGCTCCATTCTGTGCGAATTCAGGGGCCCGGGCTGCTCCACCGGACCTCGTACAGGGTCTCCATGACGCCGGAGCCGTACCTGTTGAAGTCCTTCAGGTCCTCGCTCGTCAGTCGCTCGATCGCAGCAGCGTTTATGTTCTCGGCCAGGAGTGACGCCCAGTAGCTTTTGTCCACTATGCGCATGGTGCGACTTGCAGACGCGGCGGCCTCCTGACCGGGCCCATAGCCCTTTGGCTTGTGAATATAGGCGTCCTCACGGGGCCGCGGCAGCGCCAGGCGCCCGTACAGGCGATCCAGAAAGCGGAGAGGATGGGCAACCATATCCTCGAACCTGACAAGCAAGTAGTTGTCTCTGGCAGCCTGTTCCTCAAGCATCTTGCCGGCAATGTGGCTGTAGACTCGACCCGCCATCATGGCCGGCACCCCTCGGCGCTTCCATGAATCGCAAAGGCCGTACCCGTTCCTCACCAGCCCGACGAAGATCGTCTCTTCGAACTGCTTCTCGATTTCAGAGTTCAGGAAGATGTCGTACTCAGTCACCTTGAAGAGGACGTGGCGCGCGAGCGCGAGATCGAGCCCCCTTTCCTTCCGCAGCTGGTAGTCAGCGGCGATCGACGCTTGGATGCTTCTTTCCAGACGCTTCTGAAATCGCTTCGCGTAGAACACTGACCTGGAGGCAAGCTTGCCCGCTTGGACTCCCAGACGCCGATAGACCTTTGGAGGAAGATTCCAGCCGCCGTTGTAGTAGAACTGCCAAAACTCATCGAAGGTCATGAGGACGCCGGGCGAAGAGCCGATCATATTCGCCAGAATGTTCGACCCGCCGCGGCCGAAGGAATTTATGACAATGGCTCGATCCATTCTGGGGTCCAGGGATTGCGGTTCGGTGCGCTATTTGAACTGTCTGAGTGTATTGGGCGATAGTATTTCCTAACCCTCGCGTCGTAAAGGCTCGTGTCACTGTACCTGTAGCGCGCGTGTTTTTGGTTATCGACCATCGTCAGGAGCGTACCACACGAAAACGCATGGGAAATCCGATTTCCGAAGGAGGTACTAGGACGGGCGGAGTCCATCACATTGAACTCGCGGGAGACGACCGGAACCAAGTGGGTTCCGGCGCGCGGATAGATCTTCGGAGCAAGCTGGGCCCCTTGTAGCAGAATTGCCAGAACTTGTCTGCGGCCATCTTACGTCGAGAGAGAGGCAGCGATCATGTTGACCGTATGTTCGAGCCCCCTCGACCGAACGAATGACGATAACGGCTCGTTCCATAAGTACCTCGATGCTCGCAGACCACTCCGTTTCGAAGGATTCTGTTGCCCTTCGGCGCGCCGCAGGGCGTCATTGAAAAGCCAAACTAAAGCGGCGAATTGTTTTGCGAGGAGAAGCGCAATAATCGGTAACGGGCGTCCTGGTGCAGCCTTAGCTCGAAACCAGCGGATATTGGCGCGACGTGAGATAGGTAAGGCACACGATAATGACCCACCGCATTTCTCGCCGGGATCTGGCACGGGCCGCATGCGCCGCCCTTGTGCTGACGGCATCCGGTCGCCCAGGACGGGATGCTCGCGCCGCCGGTCCAGCGCAAGGCTCGCAACCGAAAGCTCACTCCTGGCATCCTGGTCTGTTCCCGGAAATGATCGTGAAATCTTGGTTTCAGGAGGACCTGGCCGAAGGCGAAGTCTCCTCGTGGCAATCCGGCGGTGTGAAGCCGGTGGCTGCGGTGCAAGCCGAGCCCACCCTGCGCCCGACAAAGCTTCCGAATAACGGCGGCGTCCTCTTCAAAAAGGACACGAAACAGGCGTTGACTTGGCCCGTCGATAACGATGCCCCGTACCTTCACCGCTGGTGGTTCGTGATCGCCCGGTGCAATTCGGCAGTCAACGCCGATGCGAATAACGTTTCCGTTCTTTGCGTCAATGGAGCGGAGGGTGGCCCGCTGCATCGCCAGCCGCAGGTCTGTTTCAAGCCCTCGGCAGGCACATTCGTTTCGCGGCTCCATGACGGCAAGCTCAAGAGCGAGGAAGGGCAATGCTCGAAGGATTTTGGCGACTGGAATGTCATGGTCGGGTACCGCCGCGGATTCGTGATGCAGGCCGTGGTGAATGGGGTCAAGACGGCCGGCCAGACGATTTATGCTTTGGCACCCAACCGGATGAAATCGCAGAGCTTCATGGGCGATGTGAACAATCCGATGAGGGCCGAAGTCGCGATCGACTGTGTCATCATTGGACAAGGTGAACTAAATGACTCGCAGATCGACAAGCTGATCGGATGGGGGATGTGGCGCGTCGGCCGGCAATCCGCCCTGCCCGACGATCACCCCTATCGCCAGAGCCCTCCTTCAGCCGTGGATGCGAACGACAAACCGGCACGTTATGAGTTCGATTCAGCCTCGTGGGCGTCCTGGGCAGCCATTGGCAATGAGCGATACGCTCATCGTGGTGAGGCGGCGCCCCCGATCCGCGGTTATTCAACGGTCTTTCTTGACGACTTCGATTCCGGAACGATTGTCGATGATTACAAGGGCGCTCAAGGCAGCATCTGGTATGCGCCGACCCATCTCGCGGGCGTCGGTGTTGACGCCAATGCCCAGCGGGTCTCGGCGTCGCCGTCCTCCTATGTGCACGACGCCGCCAGCCACACGCTGGCGCTCCGGCTCTTGTACAAGCGCCGTTGGAGAACAGGTGCGTTCTCTTCCGTGAACAACAATGGCCAGGGTCGGTGTTGGGGAAAGGGGATCTTCGAGATCCGCGCCAAACTACCGAAGATCGCAGCGCCCCGCCCCGGATTTTTTCCTGCCTTTTGGGCGTATGGCAGGGAGCATCTAATCTGGCGGACGCGTAATCGCCTTGAGACTGACTTTTGGGAATATGACGGTCTCAATGGGGCCTATATCAACATAAGCCAGCACGTCCACAAACCCAGACTCGATTATGCAGGTCCAAATCTCGCGCCACGTGGCATGCACCGGAAAATCGCCGGCTATCAAGTCGATCCATCAAATGGCTTTCCAGCGACGATCGACGTATACGATGGCGAATTTCATACTTGGTACGCACAGATCGAGGATGATTATAGTTATTTCGTGATCGATGGCTATGAAGTGGCGCGCGTTCCGACGACGCCGGAACTCACAGCGAAAAAATACATCATAGTGGATTTCGCTTACGATGAAAAAAAGGGCCGCGCTCAACCGGACCTGTCGCAGACGTATGACATGGTGATTGACTATATAAGGGTCCGGCAGACGGAAACGGATCTGGCTAGGGTCCCGACGGGGTTCAGCGCGTTGCCGGCCTTCTCGGGCCAGGCTTCACCGGGCCAGGCGCTGACCGTCGTAGCGAACGTTATTGCGTCGCAAATTGAGTGTCTATGGTATCGTGACGGCGTTCCGATCGTGGGCGAAACCGGCACAAGCTATGAGCTCAGCTCGCGGGATGTCGGGCATAAGATTCGCTGCCATGTTCGCGCGGTCTCTGTGCTCGACCAGCCAGAAGCCTGGACCCCGGAAAGCGAGACCGTCGGCTAGGTGTTTGATTAGCAGTCCTGGCCGCAAACTAGAAGCGGGAGGTTTCCTAATCCGGTAGGAACATGATGCCAAGCTTCCCCTCCAATACGGCATCGCGGGTTCCGCTTACTGGTGAGACACGCGTGCGGCATGGCGGAGTCTTTCTCCGCCTGCCGGCATTGACACATCCAACAAGGTTCTGTTTCCCGGAAAGAGAACGTGTTAAAAGAATATCGCGCCGCGAGGGGCTGTGATGCGTTATCTCCTCACATTCGCGATACTAAGCCTCTTCCTGCCAATCAGGCTCGAGACGGGTCTTGTATTGCTGCGTCCGTTCGAGCTGATCACATTGCTGGCGCTCATCAACGGCCTGGCCACGGGGCGTTGGCAAAGCTTGGCTTTTCCAGCCGGTTTTCTACTGCTCCTGCCCTTCTTGGGCTGGCACATGGTCTCGGCCTTCAGCGTGGGCATAGAGAATGGCCTGCGCGAGCTGTTGCAGATGTCAGCCGTGGGCGCCTTTGCGTTCGCGCTCGCACAGGAGACCAGACGGCTTGAGACGTACAAGACCGTGAACATCTTGCTTTTCGGCATGGTGTTGATCCTCGCCTATACGATCGCCTGGCATGTGGATCATGGCTACCCGGTCGGTTGGAAGCATCTGTTCGATCCAAGGCTCGTGTTCACCTTCCTTCCAATTGCGCTCGCGGGGCTCCTCCTCTTCGCCAACCGGGCCAAGGGGCGCACCCTTTGGTTTGTATGGGCAGGGCTACTTCCCCTGCTCGTGCTATCTGGGGAACGCAAGGCGTTTTTGATCTATCTCTTTCTGACCGCTGCACTTCTGACGCGCGGAAGGCTCACTGCGATGGTACCGGCGATCGTCGCCGGCTTCGTGGCTCTTCTTGCGGTGTCGACCATGGTGGACAACCCCTATGTCGAGAAGCAATTGCAGTCCATGCTCGATCCGCTGAGCATGGGGCAGTACGAACACCTGGCCGCAACGGGGAAATATGCCCCTGGAGACACGCCGAGCAATGTCCAGCGCTCGTTTTCCTGGACTCTGTCCAGACGGCTCATCTCCGAACATCCAATAATGGGCGTGGGGACGAACCAATTCAAAAATATTATCGATACTGAGTTCCGCGATCTTCCTGCCGAGCTGCGGCTGGGAATCCATGGCGAGTTTCAACGCATCCTCACCGAGAACGGCATCATTGGGCTCAGCCTCTACGTTCTGATATGGGTCGCCGCATGGTTTCGGTTAAGCCGTGCTCTAAGCTGGGCACTTTTTCACGGATTGATCGGAGCGGCCCAGGCACGGCTTCTGCCCCTCATGTTCCTTGTTCCCTGCGCCTTCTACGTTGGAACAGAAGCCTCAGGCACACGAGCTTTCGTCACGCTGATCCTTGTCTCGCTCCTGCCGGAATTGACGCGGCACGGGCTTTGCCTATCATTGAACAGGGCGCGGAGGAGTCACCCGACAAGCATGAGGCATCCTCGATTTCTTGGGCGCCCCTTGCCAGGAAGCACAAGATGAGTGTTTCGGCTATCATGACATGCCACAATGAAGAACGCTTCATTGTGCAGGCAGTGGAAAGCGTGATCAATCAGACCGCATCGAACCGCATCAAAGAGATCATCATTGTCAATGATGGCTCGACGGACGGCTCGACGGAAGTGATTGCGTCGCTGGCCGATCGGGAGCCGCGCATACATGTCCTGACGGCGGCGGGTATTGGGCCTTCATCGGCGAGGAACCTTGCCCTCAGGCATGCTACCGGTGATTTTATTGCAATTCTCGACGGCGATGACCTCTGGGCTGAGGACAAGCTTGAGCGTCAATTGACCGCCTTTGGCAATGGCTGCAAGGCAGGTCTTGTCTATGGTGATTTTGTCGATTTTTCCGCTCCGGATCTTTCCGATGCTCTACACGTCACCGTTCGCCGCTATCGCGCGGACCAATGCGATACGCTGCCGACATATTTTCTGCTTGATGGGCCGATTGTTCCTTCCAGTATCGTTATGCGGCGGGAGATTGTCGAAGATATCGGGTTATTCAACGAGGCATTCAGGGTTGGAGAGGATACAGAGTTTTGTATGCGCGTAGCCGAGCGTTGGACATTTCAACATGTGGCCGGAGCCCTCGTCTATAAACGGCGCCATGGCTCGAACACAACCCGCAGACTCGACGCGCTTCTGTCGGTCGCCGAACGCCTCACGCGAGAATGGGTCATGCGACGGCCGGAGCTTGCGCACCTCGCTCGCCGGCGCAACGCGCGTTTGTACGCGAAAGCCGGCAATGATTGCGTGGCTCAAGGCGAAAAGAAACGCGGAGCGCGCTTACTCATTCGCGCGATGCGGCACGATCCATTGTCCTGGCGGGTGTACGTTTACATTTTCCTTTGCGCCCTGCCGAGGGGCATGGATCCGCAGGTGCGCCGCGCAGCCAAGCTATTGTTCTACCGCGCCTTGCGCAAAAGACTTTGCTGAGGGCTCCTAAAGATGCTGGCGGAATGGCGAGAGTTCGAGCATCTCATGCGGCAGCCCGGGAATCCTTCCGTACCGATTATTCTGTACCGCAACGGCAGGACCATAACGGAGACGAAATCCGAGCTCTCTGATGCGCGAACGGCCGATTATCCGGTTGTGCGTGGTCAGCCCGCACTGATCGATTTCTCTTGCAGTCTCGTGCGTGCCGATGTGCTGACGGCAAGTGGCATCTCACCCATAAAGAGGCGACCGAACTGGCTGAGGATCACCAAGGGATGGCTCTTCGGAACTGCGAATCTCAGCGCGCAAAACGTTGTCAGCTTTCGCGATCACATTCTCTCGCACGGCGTTGAGTGCCCCCTCGTGCTCATGATCGGCGCCGCAACCAAGGGCGCGGGGACCGACGGACTTTATGAAACCGAGGCCGTCCGACAGATTGCATTCGACATCTACCCGTCCGCACACACGCATTTCATCGCGGACGCCCATCAAATTCCGCTTGCCAGTGGCTCGGTGGACGGCGTCTGCATTCAGGCGGTCCTCGAGCATGTGATTAACCCGGAACAGGTCGTTTCAGAGATATCCCGCGTGCTCCGGCCCGGCGGTCTCGTCTACGCCGAGACACCATTCATGCAGCAAGTGCATGAGGGCGCTTATGATTTTACGCGCTTCACTGAGGTCGGACATCGCTGGCTGTTCCGGAATTTCGAAACGATCAGTCGCGGAGCGCTCGGTGGACCCGGCTTGTCACTCTACTGGGCGGCGAAATATTTCCTACGTGGCCTTACCCGGAGCCGGCGGCTTGGTGACGTCTTGAGTCTTCCCTTCGCGCTGGCCGCGCTCATGGACGGCATGATCGGAGAGGATCACAAGATCGACGGCAGCAATGGGGCCTATTTCCTGGGAAGGCTCACCGGAACCAGTATCTCACTAAGCAGCATTGTCGACGAATATCGGGGCGCTCAACGCTAGGAGCCTGTCCGAGTAGTCACTGGTCAAGTTGGGACGAGTCTGATTCCTTGCGGACTATGAGCAAGGAATTTCGCCCCTGGAAGATCGATGAGGCACAGCTTCTGCCGCCGAGCGTGAAGGACTACGTGCCCAAGAACCACCTCTCTCGGCTGATCGTGTCGCTGGTGAGGGAGGAGCTTGATCTATCCGCGATTAGCGGCAGTTACACGAGCGTGCTTGGTCAGCCGCCGTTCGATCCGCGCATGATGACGGCGCTGCTTTTGCAGGGCTACGCGAGCGGCCTCTACTCCTCACGCCGGATCGCCAAGGCTGCCTTGGAGCGTGCGGATTTCATGATGATCGTGGCGGGCGACCCGCCGGACTTCCGCGCGATCTCGGACTTCCGCAAGCGGCACTTGCCGGCGCTGGCCTCGCTGTTCGTGCAGGTGTTGAAGCTCGCCGAGAAAGCAGGTTTGGTGAAGCTTGACCTGCCACGGGTAATTTCCTCCATCTGAGATTAGAGTCCGGCCTCGATTGAAGGACGGACTGATGAAGAGAAAGCGGTTTACGGAAGAGCAGATCATCG
>NZ_JAMYLO010000054.1:0-8117 GCF_040318075.1 Mesorhizobium sp. M1328
TGCTGACCATCGAGCGCCTGCGCACGATCGACGACGAGGTCGTCGCGGTTGAGACGGTTTCGTTCGTCGCAGCAATCGGCCGCCACATGGAAAAACTCGACCTTGCCGACAGCTCTTTTACTGAGATTCTTGAGCAGCACCTTGGTGTGCCGCTTGTCCGAGCCAAGCAGGAGATACGTGCCGGCATCGCGCGTGCCAAACTGGCAAAAGCACTCGACGTGTCGAGCGGCACTGCGGTGCTGCAAATCGATCGTGCCGCCTTCGACGCTACCGATCGGGTTATTTACTTTTCGTCCTCGTCCTACCGGGCGGATCGCTACATTTACACCGGCTGGATCGAACGAAAGAGCGCCTTGGTTACTCAACCACGCCAATTGATCGGCGGGAGCAGATGATGCCCACCTGCGAAGTTTATGTCGTCGGCTCGTACGGAGTTGCGTTCTGGATTGTGGGCGACGTGCCAGCGCCGGGCGAAACCCTGCTAGGGTCAGGGTTTGCCTTCGGAAATGGCGGCAAGGGCTCTAATCAGGCTATCGGAGCTGCGCGACTCGGCGCCAGATGCAAACTGCTGGCGGGCGTCGGCGCCGACAAATTCGGTGACGAGGCACTGCAACTCTGGCGCGCCGAAGGCGTCGACTGCTTGGCGGTGAGGCAGATGGCCGAGACGCCAACGATGGCCGGGATCATCATTCTCGACGCCGCAGGCGAGAACCGCATCATCACCGATCCCGGCGCCAACGCGCGGCTCACGGCGACCGATGTCGACACCTTCGCCGCCACCTGGACGAGCCCCGGCATCCTGCTCACACAGCTCGAGATCCCAGTCGAGACGGCGGCCCGCGCGCTTGCCATCGCCAAGGCACGGGGACTGACGACCATCCTTAATCCCGCACCTGGCCGCGCCCTGCCGAAGGAAATCTTTGCCGACGTTGACATCCTAACGCCGAATCAGTCCGAGGCGCGCATTCTGCTGGGGCTCGACGCGGACAATCGGCAGGCCGACGCCGATTTAGCGGCAAGACTGCGCGGTCTCGGCGTGGGGCACGTCGTCATGACGCTGGGAAGGGATGGTGCCTTGATTGCCGGACCGGACGGACTGACCAAGATCGCGAGCTACCCAGTCGACGTCGTCGACACCACCGGGGCCGGAGATGCGTTCAACGGAGCACTCGCTGCAGGGCTGGCCAGTGGATTGACGCTGGCTGACGCCGTTCGCCGCGGCACTGCTGCGGGCGCCCTCGCAGTCACGAAAAAGCTCGTGGTTCCGGCATTGCCCGATGAGAGACAGATCGCAGGTTTGATGAAAACCGGGCCGCTTGCGCATGAAGATTAAGGTTGCTTTCCTTCCCGCCAGCCCTCTGGCTATTGCCGGAGACGTGTGCATTGTCGTGGATGTGATCCGTGCCACGACAGCTCTCGTCGGACTTTTCGACGCCGGCTGCGATCGTGTGTTTGTCGGAGGATTTGGCTCTGACGTCTCCAAAGCGCGCGCCGCCGTGGGCGAGAATGGCGTTATTTGCGCGGAGCTGGATGATGGATCAACACCCCTCGGATTCGATCATGAGCCCTCGCCGTCCCTCCTGTCCCGACTCGATCTGTCGGGTCGCTCCGCGATGCTGGCAACGGCCAATGGCACGCCAGCCATTCTCGCGGCAGTTCGCGAAGGCGCAGCCTTAATACTGCTTGGTTCGCTGCGAAATCTGGATGCGGTTGCCCGGCGTGCGCTCGCGGAGGCGTCTTCGCGCAATGCAGACATCACGATAATTTGCTCCGGCCAACTGCGGAACTCACGTGTCGCGATTGAGGATAGCTATTGCGCCGGAATGATCGTTGCACGGTTTTGTGAACTTGCGAAGGATCACGCTGTTGAACTAGACGACTCCGCGTCGCTCGCTCACGGCTTCACAATCTCGCAAGATAGTGCAGTGAAGGTGTTACTGAGCTCGATGACCGGTCGCCGCTTCATCGGTAACTGTCGGCAAAACGACGTGGAGTTTTGTGCGCGCGTCAATGAATCTACAATCGTTCCGGTCGTTTCCGCGTACGGCGAAGATTCCGATCATCCGGTTTATCTCCTCGATGCCTAGTAGCGCAGTCGCCATCAGATTGATCAGTGGCCGACCTCGCGTCCTGGCCACAGCAGATCTTAGCCCGGAAGGCATCGCCTCGCTCCGCGAAATGAGTGAGCTCAAGTTGGTCGGCTGGGCAGCCGGCGAGTGGTTCTGCAATCGCAAGCAGCTGATGGACGCAATAGCTAATGCGGAGGTTGTGATAGCGGGATACGAGTGTTTCGACGAGGAACTGCTGGCTGCCGCACCTCAGCTTCGCGCCATCCTGTCAGTGCGCTCGGCCCCGCAAGCGAACATCGATGTGGCGGCCGCGACGGCGCGAGGGATCGCCGTCTTGCACACTGTCGGGCGCACGGATCACGGGGTTGCAGAGTTCACGGTTGCTCTCGCGCTGGGGCTTACTCGACACCTTATCCCTGCCGGTGCATGGATTAGGTCCCGCTCCCCTGACTTCAACGCCGGGGAGGACTTTTATCGTGGCACGGTATGGGGTCGCGGCGCGGGTTCTCCCCAGCTCGCATTCACGGGCATCGAGCTGCATGGTCGAACACTCGGCATCGTCGGCTTTGGGGCAATCGGTCGTGTCGTCGCCGAGAAGTTTTCCGGCTTTGGTATGAACACTATCGTCCACGATCCTTATGTCGATAGCGCCGAGTTGAGAACCCTCGGGGTCGAACCGGTCTCACTCGACGAACTTCTGGCACGCTCGGCAATTGTAACCTTGCACGCGCGGCTCAGCACACAAACGCGCGGCATGATCGGCGCAGACCAGCTCGATCGGATGGGGCGCGGCGCGTATCTCATCAACACAGGTCGGGCAGGCCTTATCGACACTGGCGCGCTACTACAGGCCTTAGATCGCGAACAGATCGCTGGGGCCGCGCTAGACGTCTTTGATACGGAGCCGCCTTCGGCGAGGGATCCGCTTGTTACTCATCCGCGCGTCCTTGCGACGCCTCATATCGCCGCGTGGACCGAAGAGATGCGTGTACGTCACACCCGGAGCATTGTGCAAAACCTGCAGCGGCTTTTGGCCGGCAAGCCTGGCAATCTGTCGAACCCCGAAGTTCTCGCGATGGCGGGGAGGACCGTGCCTTGAAAATCATCGATGTCGCATCGCGCCTCTATCACATCCCGCCGACGGTCTCCTGGGAGGACGCCACACACCGAGTCGCGAAGCTCGAATTCATCATCATCCGCGTGACCACAGACGCTGGAATCGTCGGCGAGGGCTTTGCCTACACGACAGGGATCGGCGGAAGCGCTATCCTCGCCCTGATCGATGATTATTGCCGAACGATGCTTGTTGGACAGGATCCGCGACAAATCGAACGGCTTTGGTCGTTCCTCTATGGCCAATTGCATCGCAGCGGAACCGGGGGAACCAACACCCTCGCATTGGGTGCGATCGACATCGCGCTATGGGATATTGCGGCCAAGTGGTACGACGTTCCACTATTCCGTCTCCTCGGCGCGCGGCGCGACAGCATCCCGACCTATGGCAGTGGCATAGACCTCTTCCTCGACCCCGACGCTCTACTCAATCAGGTAGAAGGATTCTTGGCAGCAGGCCACATGGCGGTGAAGATCAAGATCGGTCGGGATGACGCGGAAGAAGATCTCGATCGTATCGCAGCCGTGAAGAAACTGATCGGTCCAACGCGACGACTGTTCGTCGATGCTAATCAGCGCTGGAATGTCGCCGACTGCATGGCCCGACTGCAGAAGCTCTCGGCGTTCGATCTTGGTTGGATCGAAGAGCCTCTCCATGCCGAGGATGTTCGTGGGCACGCCGACCTGCGCCGTTTCGTATCGCTGCCCATCGCGATCGGTGAGAGCCTATACACGCGCCATCAATTTGCTGACTATCTACAGGCTAACGCCGTAGACATCGTCCAAGCGGACGTGTGCCGAGTTGGGGGTATTAGCGAGTGGCTGAAGATTGCCAATCTGTCAGCTTCCTTTCACCGCAACATGGCGCCTCATTACATGTCCGAACTCTCCGTCGCAGTTATGTGTGCGATCGACAACGCGGACATCCTCGAATGCGTACACGGCGGGAGCTTCTCCGAGATGGGTGTGCTTCAGACGGAACTTCGCCTCGAGAACGGAGTGGCCTTCCCCTTTGAGGCACCCGGACATGGGGTGGTGTTCGATCAAGAAAAGCTTAAACCCTTTGCTGTCGATCCTGCCGAACTGCGGAAGCGGAATCTGCAGAGTGCAAAGTGAATGCGGATTTATCACGCGCACACGGCGTTCGATTGCCACAACCAGCTCGGCGAAGGATGCAACTGGAGCGCATTGGACCAGAGCCTATGGTGGACTGATATCGAAGCAAAGAGCGTGTTCCGCTGGGACGACAAACGGAGGGTTGCAGCAGTACGGCAACTTCCCAATCGTGCTGCGTTCGTCTTTCCACGCGCGCGTGGCGGCTTCGTGCTCGGTTTTCCTAAGTCTATTGTTATCACCGACCCGACCTTTACCGACTTCTCACAAGTGGCCGAAATCGAGCCGCATCTTGCGCAAACCCGTGTCAACGACGCCGCGATCGATCCCTACGGTGGGATCGTATTGGGTACATACAATCAACAAAGCCGCGAGCCTGTCGGCAGCGTCTATCGCGTCGCGCCTGATGGCGAGGTCACTACGCTGTTCGGTGGTGTAGCGGCCGCCAATGGATTGGAATTTTCACCCGACGGCCGGATCATGTACTTCACCGACACAGCGGAGGGTACCATCCGGCGCTTCACCTTGGCTCCGAAATTTGCGGGTCTCGGCGAGATAGGCCCGCTGGCAGGTCCGAACATCGCCCCGGGATCGCCTGACGGCGCCACCGTGGACATTGAAGGGGGCTACTGGAGCGCCAGGCTACGAGGCGGCTGTGTTGTCCGCATCGATCAAAACGGTCACCTCACAGACCGCGTCGACATCCCGAGTATGGCGCCGACCTGTGTGGCACTTGGCGGCGCAGATCTGAGAACGCTGTTCATAACGTCGCGGCGTACCAGGCAATCATCCGATGAACTTCTTCGATTTCCCGAGTCCGGCAACCTCTTCCACGTAAAGGTCGGGCCGGCTGGCCGACCGCCCTTCGGCTGCAGAGTCTAGTTTTAGTCTAGTCCCTATGATTGCTGGGCCTGAGGGCGGCCCGTCATCCGATATGCAACGGTACGAGGGTTAAGCCGGCTAGCCGGCGCAGAGCCTCATGCATAGGAGACGGGCCATATGGACCATATCAGATTTGTCGGTTTGGATATTCACAAGGAACGGATCTCGGTCGCGGTGGCGGAGAGCGGACGCTCCGGCGCGGTGGACTATCTCGGCGAGATTGCCAATGATGCTGATGCCATCAGCAAGCTGTGCGATCGTCTCAGGCGGTCCGGCAAGCCACTGGCGTTTTGCTATGAGGCCGGCCCGTGCGGCTATGGCGTTCATCGCCAACTCACGCGCCTCGGCCATCGGTGCGACGTGGT
This sequence comes from Mesorhizobium sp. M1328, assembly GCF_040318075.1. Taxonomy (NCBI): domain Bacteria; kingdom Pseudomonadati; phylum Pseudomonadota; class Alphaproteobacteria; order Hyphomicrobiales; family Phyllobacteriaceae; genus Mesorhizobium; species Mesorhizobium sp. M1328. The sequence goes on from NZ_JAMYLO010000054.1 coordinate 5,543, forward strand.
GGCGCCATCGCTGATTCCGCGGAAGCCTGGCGATCGGGTGAAGACGAACCGTCGCGACGCCACCATGCTCGCCCGCCTTCATCGGGCCGGAGAGTTGACCCCCGTCTGGGTGCCCGACGCCGATCATGAAGCCATGCGCGACCTGATCCGGCTGCGCAGCGTCGTGCGACAGGTGGTGACGCGAGCGCGCCAACATCTTCAAGGATTTCTGCTGCGTCACGGGCGCAAGCATGAGCGTGGGACAGCCTGGCGAAAGGCTTACCGGCGATGGCTTTCGACCTTGGCCTTCGATCATCCCGCGCAGCAGATCGCTTTTCAGGACTACGTCGATGCCGTCATGGATGCGGAACGGCGCCTGCAGCAGGTCGAGGAACAGATACTCAGCCTGCTCCCGGAATGGAACCAGCGCCCGGTCGTTGACGCCTTGCAGGCGATGCGCGGCATCGCGCTGATTAATGCCGTGGTGCTGGTCGCGGAGGTCGGTGACTTCACACGCTTCTCAAGCCCACGCCAGCTCATGGCCTATTTCGGCCTGGTCCCAGGAGAACAATCGAGTGGCGAGACCGTCTGGCGCGGCGGCATCGCCAAGACCGGCAACACTCATGCCCGGCGCGCGCTGGTCGAGGGCGCCTGGGCTTACCGGATGAGAGCGCGCATCGGCCGGCACAAGGTCGACCGGATCGAGGCGCTGCCAAAAGTCGTGCGCGATATCGGATGGAAAGCGCAAGTTCGACTGTGCACTCGATATCGTCGGCTGAGCGCGCACGGCAAGAATGCGAACGTCGTCAATGTCGCCATCGCACGCGAGATGGTGGGCTTCATCTGGTCGATCGCCTGCACGGTCCAATCCGCGCCAACGGCGGCGTGACCCCTATTTGACAGACAGCCAGCAGAGCAGATCGCAAAAACCCAAACACCAGCCTCGGCGCGATATGCGGCGCCGACCGAATCGACAACCTCCTGAAACCTAGACAGAGGCAGCCCCAAACGAAACCAGGTCATGCGGCTCGACCCGCGGATGAGAGATTGTTGACCGACGTTCAAGTCCCGCCTCTTGCTCTTCATATCCGTCGTACAAGTGTCTCGACCGCCGATCTGATCGGCGGGCCGCAGCTTATGTCAAAGGCCATTGTCAGCAATCATGAGTGGGTCGTTCTGGCCGCGCAGCCGGTGCTGCTTGGCAGCGCGTGATGCACGAGCGTGGGGGTAGCGAGCGAGAGCATTTGCAGGGGGACATGCCAGCATAGGGTATCGGCTGGCGCCCGCCGGCGTGCCACTGAGCGCGACCCGATGAGTGGCGTCAGACCGGTTTGAGGCGAGTGAAGAGTGCGAGATTGTAAGCCACCACAGAGGACCAGACATAGGTCTTGAAGTGGTCGAGCCCACGCCAGGTGCAGCGCCCCAAGCCGTAGGCGCGTTTGAGGCAGGAGATGCCGGCCTCGATGCCGGGGCGGAAGTTGCGCAGCTTGCGATAGACCCAATTGCTTTTGACCATGTCTTCGACCTTGAGGCCGCTCTGTGGAAGGCATGTCGCGCACGCCGCAGGCCTTGGCCCGGCGCAGATTTTCGCGGCTGGCATAGCCGCCGTCGGCCGCCGCCTGCCGCGGCGCCTGGTTGTAGAAGGCGATGTGGCGCTCCAGCATCGGCAGGAACCGCTCGCTGTCGGCCGGGTTGCCGGCTTCGATGACGAGGTGAAGGACCAGCCCGCTTCGGCCGGTGGTCAAATTGAGCTTATGGCCATAATCGACGTCGCGGCTGCCCTTGACGATGATGGTAAGCGGTGCGCCAAGCACCTTGCAATAGGCCGATGAACATGGAGTTTTCGGGCCATGACATTGGAACATGCAAGGGGCGATGTGGTCGCCGAGTTAAGCGGCGCCGCGGCGTCCGAAGATCTTGCAGCGGTGCCCGGGCGCGTGCGGCAACGAAGGCTTTCGAGTTGCACTGAGAAGCGCGCGTTGGTCGACCTGGCAAGCGCGACGGGGTCGTCGGTGACGGAGGTCGCGGAAGCGTTCGGCGTAGCCCCGTCACAGCTTTATGCCTGGCGCAAGCAGATGGCCGGCGGCGAGCTTGATGCCGATCAGGCGATGGCGACCTTGCGCGCATCGACGTGAGCGATCTGCCCGGTGACGAACGCCCGTCGCCGATTGCCTGGACCCGGCCGGCAGGATCGTCGTGGCCTTTGCGAGCGGCACGCGATTGCGGATCGACGGGATCGTCGATCCGACAGCACTGCGCATCGTCCTGGCGGATGCTGTTCAGCAGTAGCAGAACGGCATCGGTGGGCCGGAAGCGCGCCCCGTAATTGCCCTCGATGCCCGCCTTTTCGAGTCCGTTGCGCATCATCTCGACATCTGCGGCGGCATAGCGGTGGGTGGTGGCGACCTGTGCGTGCCCGAGCCAGGCTTGAATCGTCAAAAGATCCACGCCGGACTGGAGAAGCTTCATGGCGAGGGAGTGCCTGCTATGTCTGGATCGAGATAGCAGGCACACCTGCGCGATGGTCGTTCTGCAAGCGACCAGGGACATCCGGAAGGTGTCGCTGTAGCTGGGCCACGCTACGCTGACGACCACC
>NZ_JAMYLO010000055.1:0-7625 GCF_040318075.1 Mesorhizobium sp. M1328
TCCATCTTCGCCCATTGGGCGTCAGTCAGCACAAATCGTTCCATCCAAAGCTTGAATCACAAACAAGCCAAATGTGGAATCCTGAATCTCAACAGGCCTTAGAACGCGCGGCCAACAGGAGCGGATGCAAGTCGGCGTCCGGTCGCGCTCCACCGAATCTGCGTATGACCAGCCAAAACTTGGCGGGTCATACGCTGGAAGAGCGACATGCCGCGGACCAATCGGCCCGCGACCTCTGTGGTTCACAACATGGGAGGAGAAGACATGGCGGAAAAACTGCATCCGAAGATCGACAACGGGCTGCCCAAGGAAAGCGCGAGCTTTGCCGGCGGCACGCTGGTCTGCGCCTGCACCAACAAGCCGGTGAAGGTGAAGGTCAAGGGCCAGATTGCCCACAACCACGCCTGCGGCTGCACAAAATGCTGGAAGCCCGACGGTGCGGTGTTCTCGGTCGTTGCCGTGGCCGGCACGGACGATGTCACCGTCACCGAGAATGGCGACAAGCTGAAGGTCGTCGACCCCAGCGCGCTGATCCAGCGCCATGCATGCACCGGCTGCGGCGTCCATATGCATGGACCGGTCGAGCGCGACCATCCGTTCAAAGGCCTGACCTTTGTTCATCCCGAGCGCTTCGTCGAGGAAGGCTGGTCGCCTCCGGGCTTCACTGCCTTCGTCTCGTCGATCATCGAATCCGGCGTCGACCCGAAGCGGATGGACGGCATCCGCGCCCAGTTGAAGACACTAGGGCTCGAGCCCTATGACTGCCTCAACCCTGGGCTGATGGATTACATCGCCACCTGGACGGCGAAGAAGTCCGGCGCCTTGGCTCAATAAGACAGTAAAGAAAACCGGTCTGACCTCCGGCCAGGCCGGTTTCGTTTGTGGATATAGGGGAATCATTATCTACTACAGCCTTACTTATATCCAAGGCGACTGGCGCTTACAATTAATTCTATGCAAAAGCCGATCGGTTTACTTAGTGAGGGAAAGGCCATGAAATCGACCTCAATCGAACCTGCAATTTTGCGCAATCCCTCGGCCCCGTTTAGCCAGGCCATATTCACGCCGTCCGGCGCAGCTTGGCTACATATCTCCGGACAGATTTGCGCGGAGGGCTCGTGTGAGGCCCAGGCGCGCACAATTTGGACCCAAATCGCGCTTCTGCAGCCGGAATGGAGATCGGCAACCTCGTCAAGATCAATCAATACATAGTCTCAGCCTCAGACATTCCGGCCTACGTTAAAGTCCGAAACCAATTTCTTGACGGCCATCGCCCCGCGAACACGCTTCTTCTGGTACCTGCGCTAGCGGGGCCGGAATTGCTGGTCGAGGTTGAGGCCATCGCTGCTAAATTCTAGGCCATCGAATAGCTGCTTTCACGACGGACTACGCAGCCACCCCTCCGCCGAACGTTACCGGCTCGTTGCACATGGGCCATGCGCTGAACAACACCCTGTAGGACATCATGGTGCGGTTCGAGCGCATGCGCGGCAGAGGATGTCCTGGGCATGGATCACGCCAGCATCGCCACGTACCTCTGCATTACGAGACTAGCATCATTCTAACGGCTGCCTCGTTGACATTCGGCAAATTGCCTGTAAACAGAACAGTGTTCGTATAATATGATGTGGGTTTGAGAGCGATTGACGGCGATCCAGTAGCAGCAAGCCGGCAAGACCGCATCATCGATAGGATTGTTGTTTGGCTTGGCGGGCATGCGCTTGAATGGCCGGATACCAGGGAATTCAATCTTTGCCAGGCGGCGGACGCGAATGAGAGGGGAGTTGTAAGTGACAGAAGCAGACCGAGCGTTGGAAGCAACGAAACCTAAATCCGTCAAGCGACCAGTGAGGGTGGTACTCGACACCGACGCTTTCAATGAGGTCGATGACCAGTTTGCTATCGTGCAGGCTATCCTTTCACCGAGCCAAATGACTGTAGAGGCCATTTATGCAGCGCCGTTCTACAGCGAGAAGGGCACCTACCCTACAAGCGAGAGGAGCAGCAGCCCCGAAGATGGTATGATCAAGAGCTACGACGAGATACTAAAGATCGTTGACTTGCTTGGCAATTTCGAGCCTGGCCGAGTGTTCCGCGGGGTGACGGACTATGCGCGCGACGAGCCGAGACCAAGGTCGGCCGCTGCGGTGGACGACCTCATTACTCGGGCGCGTACCGCATCTAGCGCTGACCCGATCTATGTCGTAGCGATTGGCGCTATCAGCAACATCGCCGTCGCCCTCAGGCTGGCGCCCGACATTATTGACCGCGTCGTGGTCGTCTGGCTCGGGGGCAACGCCATGTACTGGGCGGACACCGCGGTGGACAATTTGGGTCAAGACCCTGGTGCAGCGCGGACGATCTTCGACTGCGGTGTTCGGGTCGTTCACGTGCCTTGCTTTCCAGTCACCTCGCATCTGCTAGCTTCCGTTCCGGAAATTGAGCGATATGTGGAGCCCCATGGCGCCATAGGAAAATTCCTGTCGGAAAGGTTCAAGAACTTCGAGGGGTGCACCTTTGCCGACCACGCGGGGTGGACCAAAGCACTCTGGGACATGGGGGCCGTCGCCTACGTCATCAACGATCAATGGATCAAGAGCAGCATGGGGCCGTCACCCGGGATTTCACCGGAGGGGCGATGGATCGTGGGCGACAATCACCGGCACCAGATCACCAACATCGAGTGGATCGATCGCAACGCGATGATGCGTGACTTTTACACGAAGCTTTCGGCTTTTGCCGGGGGGGGGGACGCATGAGTGTCCAAGAGGGGCGGTTTTCCGTTAACTACTGATCGACGCGTCAGCAAGAAGGATGCGGACGCATTCGCGCAAAAGGTCGCCGGTAGAGCAGACAGAGAAGTGCCGCGCGAGGTCGTTCCTGCGGGCTACGTTCACGGCTTCATTCTCGGTAAGGTATCTAGCGTTGAGCAGAGCGGCTGTGGTCGTGGCTTCGAGGCCTAGATATCGTATAGCAATGACGCATAGGCGGGGACTTTGTGCAGTTCCTACATTGTTTTTGGCAATGCTCGATGTATCGCGGCCCCAAGGTGGAACGGGTAACGTTCAATTCCTATGTTCGCGGCCTCTATGCAAGCCGCGCTGGGGAACGCCCGGGCTCCGCGAGTTAGTCGGCGTTGCATACGGACCGTTCCTCATGTCGGCAATCAAGCCGGTTGGGCTCGACGTGGAGGCGCTTGCTACGCTTTCCCATGACTTCGCAATGGGGGGAATGGATTTCGTCAAAGATGATCACGGACTGGCCGATCAACTCAGCGCCCCGTTCTCGGACCGCCTGACGGCCTGCGTTGCAGCAATCGAGACGGCAAACTAGAAAACTGGGCGCAACAGTCGGTTCGTCCCAAATATCAGCAGCGATGGCGATAGCACATTGTCTGCATATACACGCGTTGAGACCTGCGGCCGCTGATGTCAGCTGACCATGGCCACGGCCTTCCATTGCGCCATGGCCTGCAGACGGTGAATATGTGTAGCCAGAGCGGAGCATTTTGAGCGGGGCGGGACGAAGAGATTGCGCAGAGCCGAGAAGATCGAAACGAAGTGTTGCAGTGCTCCTGATGATCGGAAGCCTTGCAATCATCCGCTCCCGTTTTCGCAGCGGCACATGTGCATTCTCCGCCCGGTTGTTCAATCCCTTGTGCGACCGATGCTCGACGCTCGGCATCACCTGTCACCTGGCTGCTCCATAGGAGCGCAGATCATGCGCTTCGGCGCGTATGAATCGAAGAAATAATCTGCTTGACATCATTTTGGTTGTTGACGTTCTATTAATAAAATAATCGCGAGAAGGCGAATAAAGGTTATGCATGCGCAAATATATTGCGCAGCGAAAAAGGCTACTTATTTGCGCGGCGGTGGCGGCGATCAAGGCGAGCAGTGGGCTAAGGCGAAGAACGTTGATTGGATTAGCAGGCGAAGGAACACGCAATGAAAAGTGAAGTTACCGAGGATCAGGTCCGAGAATACCAGGAACGAGGGTTCGTGCACATCCCAGGCCTTTTGTCGCCGGCCGAGGTGGCCGAACTCAAAGCCGCCGTCCTCGAGGCAGTTGAGATGATGGCTGGCCGCAAGATAGCCCCAGGCGGTATTGATTTGCTCGACGGCGATGACCGCTACTACGACAAGGTCTTTACCCAGCGGATCAACGTCTCGAAACTTAATCAGACGATCCACCGCTACATCCGCGGCCCCGAGATCGGCAACATGGCCAGCGCCCTTGCCCGTCAGCCCGCGATGCGCATCTATCTCGACCAGGCGTTGATCAAGGAGCCCTACGGCAACCCGACCGCGTGGCACTTGGACAATCCCTACTGGTCATTCCAGTCGAGCGACGCGATTTCGATCTGGATCGCGCTTGAGGATGCGACGCCCCTCAACGGCTGCCTGTCGTTCGTGCCGGGCAGTCACAGGCTCGCCGGCTACGACAACATCGGCATCGGGAAAGACCTTGCGGGACTCTTCAAGATCTACCCCGGGATGGCAGAGACGGACCCTGTCGCGGTGCCAATGCCCGCGGGCGATTGCAGCTTTCACAACGGCCTTACGGCGCATGGCGCTGGGGCCAACATGACCCGCCGCCGCCGAATCGCGATGACGGCGGCCTTCATGCCCGATGGCTGCACCTTTAACGGGCGCCAGGACATTCTGCCCACGGCTTACTTCGAAAGCCTGAACGTCGGCGACAGGCTCTGCGACGACACGATCAACCCGATCGTCGGGAGAGCGTAGCTGGTCGGTCGCAGCCTGAGTACCTTGAGCAGGCTTCGATGGGACCCTACCGGACGATGCTGGAGCTTCTCCGATAATCACCCACGAAAGCTGCAGTAACATCAATAAGTTGACTATGCCCTCCGGATACACTCAAATTCTGGATTTCATTCTGTTCTCGTGGTCAGAACCGCCGTGATGGACGGCAACGCCGAGGCCCAAGATGCCGGTGTCATTTTTCCATGTCTGCGACTATGTCTGATGATAGAAGCTTCCATGTAATTGAGGCCGTTGATGCGTTCAAACAACGCATCATTGCCGAAACGCTGATGCCCGGCGCGAATGTCTCGGCCATCGCCAGGCGCGAGGGAATTGCGCCCCCGCAGCTGTTCACCTGGCGGCGCAAGGCGATCGAGAACGGCAAGGTGACGCCGGGCGATAGCCCGAGCCCCGCACTTCGTCGAGGTGGAAACGACAAGCTCATCGATGATCGAGATCCTGATTGACGGCGTTGTTGTGCGCGCCGGTGCTGATGTGTCGGAAGCCCATCCGCGTCGGGTGATCCGTACGGTTCGCTCGGCATGATCCCGAGCGGCGCCCAGGTTCTTCTCGCAAGCCACCCGGTCGACTTGCGTAATTGGACTAACCCGCTCCGCGCTCGCGGAGCGGCAAGGAGTTTTGCGCCGACGGGCGGTCTTGATGGCGTCGGCCGTAGCGCCGGTAATGCGTGCAAAGGAGATCCGAATGCGAGCGAGCATGGGTGGCTGTGGTTTTGTTGCAACGGCTGAATAGGGGCGCTGGGAGGCCTGAAACGAGGCCAATCAGGCGGCAAGAATGGCGAACTGTTCGGCTAGAGAGGGGTTCGGATTGAAGGCGTAACTCGCCTGTCGTTTGCGCATCATTTGTCGCCCAGGCAGCCGGCTGACCGTCGCCTGATCTCCCGAGCGAAATGCCGTCCGAATTTCTCCGCCCAGCTTCGAATGGGCTGATGCGTGACGATGATGCCGCGGGCCGCCAGCATGTCCTCAACCATGCGCAGGCCGAGCGGAAAGCGAAAGCGGAGTGATACCGCGTGCGCATTGATCTCGGCGGGAAAGCGGTGCGGCGATAGAGCGGATCACGAGCAACCTCTGACAGGGCCCATGCAAGCACTCTTCAGCCGTCGGTTAACTTTACGGTGCCTGAACATCGTAACCCTCCGAAAATGATCGAGGGTTCCTCGTCACGCCGCCAGTAATCAAAATCGTTGCAACACATCCTTTACAGCGCCCACGGGCCATGATGCGAAACGCAAGGTTGCTCCTCATTCTGCACCAACACCAGCGCCCATCTGAATCCGAAATTTGTAGACCGGCCGTCCGTCTTCAACAAGGGCAATAGCCCATCATGCGTCAGCTTGATGGCGTAAATTCGCATAGTGACGCCATATCGTTAATTCGATTGATTCAAAGATTGAAGCTTCGACCAATACCTCATGATCACTTTTAGCGAGCAGAAGCTGCGTGATTAGCGCTCAATACTTTTCAAACCCGACCATTTTCATGGCCCAGCGGCTGACACCGCCTTTGTCGTTGCGATGGATGAACATCTTTCGGATCGATGTCTCGAGATTTCTGCGCTCGATCGGGGACAGGAAGGCAATGTCGAGCTGGCGCGTGTGCTTGAACCTCTCGACTACCGCAGCGGTCGGGTTACAGGACGGCAATCTTGCGGCAGTTAGGTGCTCGACGTGCAGATCCTCGATGATGTAAAAGCCGCCTGGCTGAACGATAGGAAAAAGCTTTGCTAGGGCAAGCTGCTGATGGTAAGCGGCGTGCGAGGCATCGTCGATGATGATCCTTACGGGCGGTAGTGAGCCCGCAAGGCGTTCCAGGGCTGCCGGATCGCCCATGTCCAGCCGCTCGAAACCAAAGCGGTCTATCTTGAAGGCACTGAAATCTGAAATGTCGCAGCCGATGATGTTAGCTTTGGGAAAGAACTCTAACCACATCTTGATCGACGGCATGTCTTCGACCTTGCGAATGGGCAGTTCTTCGGGATCGGCACAGCCGCGCTGCAGTCCAATCTCGACCATCGTGAAAGGTTCGCTCCGGAATTCCTCGAACAGAAACGAGTAAAAGCTGGTGTAGCCATGGGCGTGGTAAACCTCATCGCCCTTGTCAGTTCCGAGCGCATTGGCCAGTTTCGTCAAATTTGGAACGCTCATCGTAAAATCACCTTTTTGCACCAGCGCTACACGGAACGAATATCGCCGGCTAGCACTGTCGTTACGAAGATTCGACGGAGCGAGCCATAACGCTGGCCCCTTGACCAGGCGACGCGTTCAAGACGCGTGCCAGGCGCCCAGTGCTGATTTGTCTCGGCTATCCCGTCTGGCACGTGTCGCGTGCCGGACAGAATGTCGTAACTCCGACATCGGATCGCAGGCGTTCCATCTGGATGTTAAGCCTGCAGCCGATCTGGCGCCTTGACGATAGGCCATGTCGAGGAGGAACGGTTGAGGCAAATGATCATCCGCGGCGGCTCGATCGAAAGCGCGGTCGCCGACGTGACCGTCGCTCCCGTGCGGGTCTCGCCCTCCCCTGCCGTTATGATGCTGACGCCGCCGCCCAGCGTGCGCAAGGCGCGTTTCAGCCGCTCGGCGTCGGCAGAATGGTTGGCGAGAATCGCTGGTGCCCGCCGTTACATTGCGTGTTTCGGTAAACCCCGGACAGCCTTGGAGTGATGATGTGGACGCCTCCACCATCGGCGTCAGCAAGCGTGATATGCTTTGCTGGTGCCTCACTGGAAAGGGCGATGTCACGTTGTTCGCTTAATCCCCGACAAGGCGTTTGCCGATGAACTTACGCAGTTGCGCCGGTCACGACTTTCCAATGCGCTATTGCGCGGATCCGATGA
>NZ_JAMYLO010000056.1:0-7483 GCF_040318075.1 Mesorhizobium sp. M1328
GCGCGCTGTTGCGCGGTGTCGACCGGGAAGGCGTCGAGCGCGGCCAGGTCCTGGCCAAGCCCGGCACCGTCAAGCCGCACAAGAAGTTCGTTGCCGAAGCCTATATCCTGACCAAGGACGAGGGCGGCCGCCACACGCCGTTCTTCACCAACTACCGTCCGCAGTTCTATTTCCGCACGACGGACGTGACCGGCATCGTGTCGCTGCCGGAAGGCACCGAGATGGTGATGCCGGGCGACAACATCACCGTCGATGTCGAGCTGATCGTGCCGATCGCCATGGAAGAGAAGCTGCGCTTCGCCATCCGTGAAGGCGGCCGCACCGTCGGTGCCGGCATCGTCGTCACCATCAAAGAGTAATCGCCGGCGCTGCCGGTTGAGATCGGATGCAAAGGGGCGGTCTTCGGGCCGCCCTTTTCGATTCTGATATTCTGGCAATGGATTAACCGCATTGCTTCAAATCCTGTTGCAAGCGCCTCAGCCATAACTAGTATAGGTTGCATCGAGGGGGCTGCCCGAATGGTTCCATGGCGCCGTTTGCATAGTCAGGCATGGTGGTCGCTAGGGCTGATCTGCCTGGTGTCGTTGCTTGTCATGGGCCACGCTGCCTTCGCAGCGAATGCAAAGAAATCCACGTCGGAAAAATCCACGCCGGATCTCGGCCCGACGATGCGGTTCGTCGTCGTCCGCAGCAGCGCGCCGGGCTGCGAGCCGACCTGCCCGGAATGGATATCGGCGGAAGGCTCGATAGAAGCCGGCACGCCGGCCCTGTTCAAACGCACGCTGAAGGCGCTTGGCGGCCGAAAGCTGCCGATCGTCGTCGATTCCCCCGGCGGCAATGTCGAAGCGGCGCTGACACTTGGTCGCCTGATCCGCAAGAACAAGCTCGATATCGCCGTCGGCAAAACCCGCTTCGTCGGCTGTCTGCCAGATGTGAAGAACTGCAAGGAGAACGACGGCAAGGGCGCCCGTTATTTCGGCAATGCCTATGCCAACGGCGCCATCTGCAATTCCGCCTGTCCATTGATGTTTTCCGGTGGCATCCGGCGCGTGGTCGGGGAACGGGCCTTTCTCGGCGTCCATCAGATCACCACGACCTATATCCGGACGAAATTGCTGTACCGCACCACCTACCGCATGGTGAAAGGCAAGAAGAAGATACTCAGCACCAGGGTCGTCAGCCGGAAGAACGCCGGCAGCTACAAGACCTACGAGATGAATAAGCCGCTGGAGCGGAAGCTGGCGGCCTATCTGAAGGAGATGGGCGTCGGCCTGGGCGTGCTCGAGACCATGAAAAGCACGCCGGCCAGCAGCATCCAGCAACTGGTTCCCTACGACATGCTGCAAATGAATCTCGTCACCAGCCTGGATGCCGTCGACTTGCTGATCGCGCCAACGCTATGCAGATCCGATCCGTTGCCGTCGAGTTGCAGGGAAGTGCCGGCGCCGGCGAATATTGCGAAGCCGGCCGGCCAAGTGGTGGCGAGCGCCGAGCCTGCACCTTTAGGGCTCGAAACCCCGCCGGCGAAGGAGGTCGCTGACATGCGCTTCGTCCTCGTCCGCGGCAGCAACCCGCTGTGCAATCCCAACTGCCCGGAATGGATCTCGGCCGAAGGCGCAATTACCGCTGACACGCCCGAAAAATTGCGCCAACTGCTTGATAGCGTCGGCGACCGGCGCCTGCCCATCGTCATCAACTCGCCGGGTGGCGACGTGCTCGGTGCTTTGGCGGCCGGAAGGCTGATCCGCGAACGCAAGCTCGACGTCGCCGTGGCGCGGACGGATTTCATTGGCTGCGAGCCGCGGCAGGCCGACTGCACGGCCGAAGACGGCGTCTACAACGGGCTCACGGTCGATGCCGGCGGCGGTTGCGGCTCGGCCTGTCCGATCATGCTCGCCGGCGGTGTCAAACGCCTGGTCGGCCCGCGTGCGCAATTGAGCGTGCATTCGGTAGGGCAGGAGCAAAAGGTCAAGGCCTATCTCGAGGACATGGCCATCGGCCCCGGTCTGTTTACCGCAATTCAGCTGTATTCAGTCGAACGGCAGCTCGAACTCGACAGGATGCTGAAATACGGGCTGACAACCGGGCATCAATCGGCAGACGAATTGACAGGCCCCGGCATCTGCAGATCGGAGCCACGGCCGGAGAACTGCCGCGAAGCCTCGGGCGCCAAGGCTCAGGCCAGCACGCCCGTGAAATCATAGGCCGGTAAAATCGTAAGACAGGCATGATAGCCGCGGCCGACTGGCCATCGAGGCAGGTTGAGTGGCGCTCGATATTTCCGCTATCGTCCAGCGCGGTTGAAGACCAGCGGGAGGGATCGCGAATGAGCCAGGATGTCCCAACATTGTTCGAATGGGCCGGCGGCACCGAAGCGCTGAACCGTCTGACCCAGACCTTCTACGACAACGTCTCCCGGGACCCCATCGTCGGGCCGGTGTTCAAACATATGTCGCCGGATCATCCCGCTCACGTCGCGGCCTTCATCGGCGAAGTTTTTGGTGGACCGAAAACCTACAGCGAAAAGCACGGCGGCCATCGCGAGATGGTGATGCATCATCTCGGCAAGCATCTGACCGAGGAGCAGCGCCAGCGCTGGATCAATCTTCTCGCCGACGCCGCCGACGAGATCGGGTTGCCTGACGATCCTGAATTCCGCTCGGCCTTCATGGCCTATGTCGAATGGGGATCGCGGCTGGCCAAGATGAACTCCAACAAGGGCCCGACCTGCGACCCCGAGACGGAACCAATGCCGGCCTGGGGTTGGGGGGTGCCGGGCGGCCCCTACAAGCCGCCTTCGGGAAACTGACCGGGCGCGAATCGGTCGAAAACCCAGGAAAACGGGTGGCTATGCAGGCTTCGGTCCTCCAGGCTACGGCTTGAGGCCGTCGTCGACTGGCAGCGCCGCCTTGAAAACCGGAGGTTTGCGATGGGATCGGAAAGCAAAGAAAATTCTGACGGCAACCGCGGAACCCGAAACCCGTTCGGCGTCATGGATGTCCCCACTCCCAACGACGAGGAGGTGTCGGCGTTCGCCGCCGGCGTGAAACTGGAGGGAACTGCAAGCGATGAAAATGCCGCAGCCTGGGGCACCGAAAGCGACAGCGACCGCAACGACACCATCGAAGGCAGCTGGTCCAGCCGATGGAACGGCGGTGCCGACCCCACGATTCCAGGCGATAGCAAGGATAAATGGAAGTCTGGCCGGGGCGAGGTGAAGGCGGCGGGAGAGAGAGTTTACCTGCTGTTCGATTGGCATGGTGGCGTGCGCAAGGGGCTCATCGATGCGCGGCGCGAGGGTGCTAAAGGGTTGGTGGGAAAATATATCAATCTGACCGACCCACGAATAACGCGTCCCTGGGTCGGCTTGATCGTCAGCAATCGACGGATCGACGGGAAATGGCCGGGAGGACGCCTGGACTTTCGAAGATGAAGGCCGGGCAGCGCACGTCGCTCTTTACAGAGCGCGCGGAAGCTTTTAGGAAGCGCCTGCTGCGCCGACATGCGCATACGGGCATAGCTCAGTTGGTAGAGCGGCGGTCTCCAAAACCGCAGGTCGTAGGTTCGAGCCCTGCTGCCCGTGCCATTCTTTGAATGGATGCCTAAAACGATTCTTTTGCAGTGCAGCCTTTGAAAATCGGCTTGTGACTTGCCATATAGCATAAGTCGCGGCATAAGGGCCGCATAGCCGGGACGGGACGACTGGATGGTTCCGAGGCGGCGTTTGGCCATAAAGCGGACACTTGCCACTTGCGTGGATCAAGAATCGGTTTTATGTAGACGAAACAGACACGCGACGCGTGGAGCTGGGAAGCCGGCTTTACGCGTCTGATTTGCATGGGCGAAATGATTGCGCTGATTCGGCGCGAACGCACGCTCAAGCGGCACGTCCCGGCCAGCGGGATCATCCAGGAGACCCGGCCAACGGGTCTTGCAGACAGAGCGGCATATGGCTTCGAAAACCACAAATCCCTTCACCTTTCTCCAGCAGGTTCGCGCGGAGACCGCCAAGGTCACTTGGCCGTCGCGGCGCGAAACGATGATCTCGACGGTGATGGTCCTTGTGTTCGCGGTCATCGCGATGATCTTTTTCTTTACCGCAGACGTGGCCATGGGCTTTGCGGTCGAAAAAATCCTCGGCCTCGGACAGTAAGTCCGGCGATTACGGAGAAGTCTTGAAATGACCGCGCGGTGGTACATCGTCCACGCCTACTCGAACTTTGAAAAGAAGGTCGCCGAGGACATCGAGAACAAGGCCAAGCAGAAGGGCCTGTCCGCCGACATCGAGCAGATCGTGGTGCCGACCGAGAAGGTCGTCGAGATCCGCCGCGGCCGCAAGGTCGATGCCGAGCGCAAGTTCTTTCCGGGCTATGTGCTGCTGAAGGCCAATCTGACCGACGCCGTGTTCTCGCTCGTCAAGAACACGCCGAAGGTCACCGGTTTCCTGGGCGACTCCAAGCCGGTGCCGATCACCGAAGCCGAGGCCCAGCGTATCCTGAACCAGGTTCAGGAAGGCGTCGAGCGGCCGAAGCCGTCGGTGACGTTCGAGATCGGCGAAGCGATCCGCGTTTCGGATGGACCATTCGCGTCCTTCAACGGTTTCGTCCAGGAAGTGGACGAGGAGCGGGCGCGGCTCAAGGTGGAAGTTTCGATCTTCGGGCGCGCTGTGCCAGTCGATCTGGAATTCGGACAGGTCGAGAAGGGCTGATCCGAAATCCCTGCACCGGTTTCGGCGGCAGGGAAGGCGGCGCGGAGATCGCGCGGCCAAAAAATGGGTGGGAGGCGAATGCGGCTTTAGCCGGCCGCGCGGACCGCACCACCAGACTGCAACCGCCGGCAAGACCGGCATGAGAAAAGGCAGGAAGAGAGATGGCTAAGAAGATTGCAGGCCAGCTCAAGCTCCAGGTTTCCGCGGGATCGGCCACGCCGTCGCCCCCGATCGGCCCGGCGCTTGGTCAGCGTGGCATCAACATCATGGAGTTCTGCAAGGCGTTCAACGCGCAGACCCAGGAAATGGAAAAGGGCTCGCCGGTTCCGGTCGTCATCACCTACTACCAGGACAAGTCGTTCACCTTCGTCATGAAGACGCCGCCGGTGAGCTACTTCCTGAAGAAGGCCGCGAACCTGAAGTCGGGCTCGAAGGAGCCGGGCAAGGTCAAGGCCGGCACGATCGGCCGCGACAAGGTGCGCGCCATCGCCGAGCAGAAGATGAAGGATCTGAACGCAAACGACGTCGAGGCGGCCATGCGCATGGTCGAGGGCTCCGCCCGCTCGATGGGTCTGGAAGTGGTGGGCTGAGATCATGGCAAAGATTGCAAAGCGTGTATCGAAGACCCGCGAAGGCATCGATCCCAACAAGGCTTACGCTTTGGGTGAGGCGCTGAAGCTGCTCAAGGATCGCTCCTCGGTGAAGTTCGACGAGACGATCGAAGTCGCGATGAACCTGGGCGTCGACCCCCGCCATGCCGACCAGATGGTCCGCGGCGTGGTCAACCTGCCGAACGGCACCGGCCGCAGCGTTCGCGTCGCCGTCTTCGCGCGTGGTGACAAGGCCGAGGAGGCCAAGGCCGCCGGCGCCGACATCGTCGGAGCCGAGGATCTGGTCGACATCGTCCAGAAGGGCACGATCGACTTCGACCGCTGCATCGCCACGCCGGACATGATGCCGCTGGTCGGCCGTCTCGGCAAGGTGCTCGGTCCGCGCGGCATGATGCCGAACCCGAAGGTCGGCACCGTCACCACCGACGTTACCGCCGCCGTCAAGGCATCGAAGGGCGGCGCCGTCGAGTTCCGCGTCGAGAAGGCCGGCATCGTTCATGCCGGCGTTGGCAAGGTCTCGTTCGACGTCAAGGCTCTGGAAGAAAACGTCCGCGCCTTCGCTGATGCGGTGACCAGGGCAAAGCCGGCTGGTGCCAAGGGCAACTACGTCAAGAAGGTGTCGGTCACCTCGACGATGGGCCCGGGCCTCAAGCTCGACGTCTCGACGCTCGCAGCGTCCTGATACGAACAATTGGATCGGCCGCTAAAACGCTGATCCGTGAAAGAATTCCGGGCCTCCGACATGTCGGCGGCCCGGTGCCGGAAGTCGAAAGGCTTCCGGACATCCTGTCCGAGATTGCAGGCGGCCCCCAAGCCTTAGGTGATGTGGGCCTTAATTCATGTGGGCCTGCATGAGACGGGTGAAGACCGGACAAAGGAGCCACAAGCTCCAATGAAAGGTTCGAACCGTGTTTGCCTTTTGTCTGCGCACCGTCCGGCTTGCCGGCAGGTGTGGCGAAAGGGGGCAGGATCCTCGAGCGTCGTTCGGGAGATCCGTTACTGGATGGCCCGGCCGGCAAAAGGCAACCCGACGCCTGTCCTTCGTAGAGGGCAGGGGTCAACTGGAGATAGGCAGTGGACAGAGCGGAAAAACGCGAACTCGTCACGGGCCTGAATGATGCGTTTTCAAGCGCTGGTTCAGTCGTCGTGGCCCACTACGCCGGTATCACCGTCGCGCAAATGAACGACCTTCGGTCGAAAATGCGCGCCGCCGGTGGCACCGTCAAAGTCGCGAAGAACCGTCTCGCCAAAATCGCTCTTCAGGGCACGGACTCCGCATCGATCATCGAGCTGTTCAAGGGACAGACGCTGATCGCCTATTCGGAGGATCCGATTGCGGCGCCGAAGGTCGCGTCCGATTTCGCCAAGGGAAATGACAAGCTCGTCATTCTCGGCGGCGCAATGGGCACCACCTCGCTCAATGCCGACGGTGTGAAGGCACTCGCCACACTTCCGTCGCTCGATGAGCTGCGCGCCAGACTGGTTGGCATGATCGCCACGCCGGCAACCCGGATCGCCCAGATCGTCAATGCGCCTGCGGCTTCGGTCGCGCGCGTCATCGGCGCTTACGCCCGGAAGGACGAGGCGGCATGAGGCCGTTCCTCGCTATCACAAACACACGTTCGAACCTTATGAAGGAACATTGCAATGGCTGATCTGGCAAAGATCGTAGACGACCTTTCGAAGCTGACCGTCCTCGAGGCGGCCGAGCTGTCGAAACTTCTTGAAGAAAAGTGGGGCGTTTCCGCCGCTGCTCCGGTGGCGGTTGCCGCTGCCGGCGGTGCTGCGGCTGCTGCGGCTCCGGTCGAGGAAAAGACGGAATTCGACGTCGTCCTCACCGAGGCAGGCGCTCAGAAGATCAACGTCATCAAGGAAGTTCGCGCCATCACCGGTCTTGGCCTCAAGGAAGCCAAGGACCTGGTCGAGGCGGCTCCGAAGCCGGTCAAGGAAGCCGTTTCCAAGGCCGACGCGGACAAGTTCAAGGCCCAGCTGGAAGCAGCCGGCGCCAAGGTTGAACTGAAGTAAGCGTTGAGTACCGGGGGGCCGCGGGGGGGCGGGCGCCCCCCCCTTTGGGGGGGCTGGGGGGGGGGGGAAGCGGAGAGTGGGGAAAACAAATTTAAGAGGGGCGCCCACACGGCGGGAGGGAACCGGGTTTTTTCGGGTT
>NZ_JAMYLO010000057.1:0-7411 GCF_040318075.1 Mesorhizobium sp. M1328
CCCCGCTGGCGAAGGAGAAAATGATCGCTGCCTGATCCCATCGGACAGGCAAAACGGACCACTCTCAGACGCCAACTGTCCGATCAAGTACAAACTTCTACACATTTTCCGACAGGTCCACGAACCCGGACGCATGGGATTGTCGGATTTCACCGACATGGCCGCCACCGGCGTGACGGTCGCAGGCCAGCCACTCGATCACCGGCTCTACCATTTCCGGCTAGCCTATTCCGGCTTCGAGCATGCGCATGTCGTGCTCGGCGGCGAGAGTTTCGTCGCTCTGGCGGAAGGTTTGCAGAACGCGCTGTGGTCGCTCGGCGGGGCTCCCCGCGAACATCGCAGCGACAGCCTCTCGGCGGCATTCCGCAACCTGGACAAGGACGCACGGGAGGACCTGACGCGCCGCTACGACGAACTGTGCGGCCACTACGGCATGACGCCTTCCCGCAACAATCGCAGCATCGCGCATGAGAACGGGTCTATCGAGGGGCCGCACGGCCATCTCAAGCGAGCGCTCAATGACGCGCTGCTGATGAGAGGATCGAGCGATTTCGACGACCTGGCAGCCTACCGTCGCTTTGTCGACGAGATCGTCAGCCGCGTGAATGCTCGCAACTCCAAGCGCATCGACATCGAGCGGGCCGAACTCCAGGAACTGCCCGTCCGGCGCACTTCCGACTACGAGGAGGTCACCGTGCGCGTCACATCATCGGGCGGCTTCACGCTGCGCAAGGTGTTCTACACCGTGCCCTCACGCCTGATCGGCCACCGCCTCAGAGTGCGGCTCTTCGATGATCGGCTGGATATCTTCATCGGCGGCACGCAACTCATGACACTGCCGCGGGGGCGCGCCTCTTCAACCGGCAAGCACGACCAGGTCGTCAATTATCGGCATGTCATCCATTCGCTGCGCCGCAAGCCGATGGCGCTGCTCAACCTTGTCTATCGTGACCAGCTCTTCCCTCGCGAGGCCTACCGGCGAACCTTCGACATGCTCATAGAGCGACTGCCTGAGCGGCAGGCCTGCCGCACCATGGTCGAGCTTCTCGCCATGGCGCATGAGCGCGGCTGCGAGAGCGAACTGGCAGATCAATTGACCGCCTCGCTACGGGCACGGCGATTGCCCGACATGGGGGTTTTGCGCGGACGGTTCGCTCCGGATCCCGCCCGGCTGCCGAGTGTTGTCGTGCGTCTTGCTCCGCTCAACGTCTATGAAGCCCTGCTTGGCGCCACCTGACAGGAGACGCGGCATGAAGACGAACCCCGCTGTCGATTCCGCCAGGTTGAGCTTGCTCCTCAACGAACTGCGCCTGCCGGCCATCAAGCTTATATGGCCGCAGTTTGCCGAACAGGCCGACAAGGAAGGGTGGCCGGCCGCTCGCTTCCTGGCTGCGATCACCGAACATGAACTGGCCGAGCGCGACCGGCGGCGTATCGAACGCCATCTCGCCGAGGCCCACCTCCTGCCGGGCAAGACCCTCGACACATTCGAGTTCGAAGCCGTTCCGATGATCTCCAAGGCCCAGGTGATGGCCATCACCGCCGGCGATAGTTGGCTCGAGAAGGGAGCGAACCTGCTCCTGTTCGGCCCGACCGATCCCACGTCACAGTGCCCACCTTGGTATGTCATTGAAAGACAAGGATTTGTTGATCCGGATTTGATGTTAGCGGGCGCTTGCGGCTGGCATTGGCGCGATCCCCTACATCTGGGTTCTCAAGAACTTCGCTGCGGAATAACCCAGGGTGCCCCTTTGCAATGTTGTTCTGCCGGCAGGATGCGGCTGCGGATCATGCGCACCGTCATCGGGCTGAGATTGAGGATGTCAGCCGCCTCGTTCAAGGTAACTTCGCCGCGCGCGGCCCGTTCCCCCTCCTGGTAGACCGCGATACTATGCTTGCTGCGGAAGCTGCATACGCGCGACTGCGTCCATCCGTTGAGACGCCCTGTCTTCTTGCCCAGGCGGTTCAACAGTGACGCAATAGCCTTGTCGGGCATCAGCCGAGCGAGATGACGGATCAGCGCCTCGGTCTCGGGCTCGACAATCCAGCGGTGTTGGCCCGTTCTATTCTTCTTCACGGCAAGCACCGTGTGGTCGCCGCCCTGCCAGTGTATCATCAATTGAAGCTGTTCGTTTTCGATACGCACGACGATCTCGCGCAGTACGGCACGAAGGATGCGCTTGCGGCTGGCTGCCATGGCGGCGGGATGGTGCCAAGCCGCCTCAAGATCAGCACCCATGCGCAACAGCCCCTGGCGTTCATCTTCAGATAGCGCCTCCAGCTGGTGTCGCCCCAAAGCCTGCAATTCCGCCTCGCGTTCTTGAACGATCACCAGCGCCGCATTCCACCGTCGTTCGAGTTCGCTGGCCACCAGACGGTTGTTGGGATCGACCCGCATCGTATTGGCGCCGCGCCAGCGCGGCCTCATAACGCGCTTGCTCAAGCGCCAACTCGAACTGTCGCCGCCTTTCGCCAACCTCCATCCGGCGGGCCTCGATCGCCTGGAGTGCGGCCTCAACACCGAGCGGCTGGAGCAGCCGAACGACTTCCGCGCCAACCGCAAGGTCGGCCCGCAGCGAGCCGAACGAGATGCACGGGTCAGTGCCGTGGTTCAGCTGTGCGCCGCGGCAGTGATAGCGGCCTGTGTTGCCGTTCTTGCCGCTATACGCGACATGGAGTTTGCGCCCGCAATGGCCACAACGCAGCAGACCGCCGAGTGGAAGTTCGCCTCGTCGCAATGCGCCGCGTGCCATCATCATGCCCTTGCCGTTGGCGTTGTCCGCGATCAGGCGCTGATTCCTTTCGTATTCCGCCCAACTGAGGTAACCCTCGTGATGGTCGACGAGCAAGACCTCCCATTCGCATTGCTCCTTGCGAAAGCCGCGCACGATGCGCTTGCGGCCGTTTTCAATCGTCACGCGACTGCCAGTCCGCCCGAAGACATAGGCGCCCGCATAGATCGGATTGGTCAGGATGTGATGCACCGTGTTGTAGACCGGCAGCTTCCACACGATAGCGCGGCCGACCTCTCGCGAGTGGCTGACGCAAGGCAGCACTATGCCATCACTGCGCAACGAGAGGTGGACCTGGCGGATGCTCTGCATCTCAGCGAAGCGGGAGAACACCAGGGCGATCGCTTCGCGCACGCGCAGATTGGCGTCCTTTTCGATCCGATCGCGGCCCGCCCTCACATAGCCGACCGCCACTGTCAGGAAGAGCTCGCCCCGGCGCGCCTTCTGCGCCGCGACGATCGACCGCTTGCTCCAGATGCCAAGGCGCACCATGCGAACGAAAGCCGCCAAGGGTTGTGCCGGAGCCACGGCGGCGCATCAAAATGCGCACCTTTGCTGACTGGAATGATCCGCTGCCCGAGCATGGAAATGGACCTGGTCGCTCATTGCGGGGAGGTCAACCGCGGCAGCTACGTTCACAGCGTGGTTCTAACCGATATCGCGAGCGGATGGACGGAGGCCGCGCTCATCGCGTTCCGAGAAGGTACCCTTGTGGTCGAGACACTCGACCGGATCCGTGCGGGCTTGCCCTTTGCCCTGAGAGCGCTGGATGTGGACAATGGCAGCGAGTTCGTCAACAACAGGCTGATCAAATATTGCCTTGGTCACGGCATCGAACTCACTCGCTCGCGGCCTTACCGTAAGAACGACCAAGCGTGGATAGAGCAGAAAAATGGCGCCGTTGTACGGAAGCTCTTGGGCTATCGGCGCTTTGAGGGCTTGGCGGCAGCCAGGGCGATCACGCGCCTCTACGGGGCATCCAGGCTGTTCGTGAACTTCTTCCAGCCCTCGTTCAAACTGGCTGCCAAGCAACGCGACGGTGCGAAGGTGGCCAAGCGCTATCATCCACCGCAGACTGCCTGCGAGCGTCTCCTGCAGGCGGAGGGTATCCCAAGGCCGCCAAGAGCAAGCTGCGCGAAATCGCCGCCGACCTCGGTCCGCTGAAGCTTCTGGAGGAGATGCGAGCTGTAAAGGCTTATCTGGCGGCATTGGCTGACGGCCAAACACCGCCACCGGCCATCGGAGCCGCCCAACCTGGCCGCGTTCGTAGCAAGTCTATCGAGCGCCTGGCATGAGGGCGAAATCCGTCCGACGTTCTCCACCGAGGCCAAACCGCATTACCTGCGAAGTCTACAAAAGGTCTCGACACAAACCCTTATTGCGAGTCCCTCGCCGGCGCTCAAACCAATGATCCCACCCACTCCTGCCGCGACAGCCGCGAAGATGCAGGAGAAGCCGAAGCCGGTCTACGCCGCCGAGCCTGGCCAAGCCCGCGTCCAGGCGCTCCGCATGGTGTGGCCGATCGTTTGGTGCCGATTGGAGGAATTCCCCAACATCAGCGCCACGCAGCTGTCGTATCGTACGAAACGATCCGGCGATGGGGCCGTAAATTCGGGGCGGCTTATGCAAAGCAGTTGCGCAGAAAGAAGCCGTCGCAAAAGGATATCTGGCATTTGGACGAGGTGGTGATGTCCATCGGCGGACAGAAACATTGGCTTTGGCGCGCGGTTGACCAGGACGGCTACGTTCTCGACGAGATCGTCCAGGCCCGCCGCGATATCAAGGCTGCCAAGCGATTGCTGGTCAGGCTGCTGAAGAAGCAAGGCCTGTCGCCGAAGCGCATCGTCAGCGACAAACTGCGCTCATACGGAGCGGCAAGGCGCGATGTAATGCCCGGCGTCGAACATCGATCACACAAGGGCCTGAACAATCGCGCGGAGAATTCTCACGTGCCGCTTCGAAAACGAGAGCGGATGATGCAGTGCTTCCGATCCGTCGGCGGCTTGCAACGTTTCATCTCGGTCTTTTCAGCAGTCCGAAATCTCTTCGTCCGCCGCTCCAGAAACGCTCAGCCCTCGCCACCCACATTCATCGGATCCGCGCAATAGCGCATTGGAAAGTCGTGACCGGCGCAACTGCGTAAGTTCATCGGCAAACGCCTTGTCGGGGATTAAGCGAACAACGTGACATCTCCCTTGACGATGTTCCTGATGGGGACCTGAGCCAACTCGCATCTCCTATTGGGGCAGAGCAATCTGTATCTTGACATCGGCCTTGGGGGCAAATGCCGCGGATTTCGTATACTGTAACACTGTCTTCCAATTCGGACGTGCACGTGATTAGCGGCACCCATCAATTGCATCTGTAACGGCACGGAAAACAGCGCGGAATCATGGCACGCGCACGCCCCTTCGCCCACCATCGCTTTAATCGGGCTATTCCAAACTGCCTCCTTAACAGCGTCGTTGCTATCACAGACCATCGCCTTGGCAATATTAGGTTATTGCATTCTTGCAAGAAATCACTTAGCGTGCGCATGCTTCTTCACCGACTCGACCGCGATGTCGGGCGTCAATGGATAATCACGGGGATTCCGCATGACCATAAGATTGCTTCATCAGACCGACTTGTTTCGTCCGTGTGCCGATCCGGATGATCACTGGGACCTTGCTTGCGTCTATGCTCTTGCCGCATCGGGCCAACTTGAGCTCGGCGGCGTACTGGTCGACTTCCCGCCAGATGATCCTCCAGGCCGCAGCCCGGATGTCACCGGCATTGCCCAGCTAAGCTACCTCACGGGGTTGCCAACCCGCATGGCTGTCGGCTCCTCCGTTCCCTACACGCATGACCGGGCGTCGCTTGCTGCCCTTCCCAGGCGAGACCGCGCCGGCGCGGAGTTCCTGCTCGACTATCTTCGCGACAGCGAAGGGCCGGCTTACATCAGCATTGTCGGTTCCTGCCGCGATCTCGCCGTTGCTGCCAAGCTTGATCCGGATCTTTTTCGCAACAAATGTGCCGGGATTTACCTCAACGCGGGCACGGGCCATCCCGATGTCGCGAAACAGGGAGGTACCGAGTACAATGTTATGCTCAATGCGGCCGCTTACGCCGCCACGTTCGATATCCCGTGCCCGATCTACTGGATGCCGTGCTTCGAGACGCTGAGGTCAGATTACTACCTCGATCCAAAGGTGGAGCGGTTCGGCACCTTTTTTCAGTTCAAGCAGGGCGACGTTCTTCCCAAGTTGTCGTCCGTACTGCAAAGCTATTTCACCTACTCACTCGAAGCGCGAACGGACGCGCGGTACTTACAGCCGCTGCTGGCACCGCGGAGCGATGTATCAAGCTACTTGACCTTCCGTGCGGATCGCGACATGTATTGCACCGCCGGCTTTTTCCACATGGTGTCCCAAGCGGTTGATAAGGCGGGCAAGATTATTGCAGGCTCCAACGCAGACGATGCGATTTTTGGCTTCCGCCCGGTCGAGATCAAGTGCGATCCGAATGGGGTGACGACGTGGACGAACGCCGGTGCGGAGTCAAATCGCTTCCTGTTTGAGGTGAAGGATCCCGATAGCTATGCTAGCGCCATGACTGCTGCCATGACCACGCTACTGACGAACATTCAGTAGTCGCAAGCCGAACCAGTGGCCGGTCGAGCAGCGCCTTGGTCAGCCTCGCATCGCCGGACACGCTGATCGTGTTTAGTCGCTGCAAGCCGACTTTGTCGACTCGCAGTCCGTTTCACATGCTGACGAGGTTCCTTTTGCAAAGGTTGCGGAGATCGCGTTCTCCGCAGAGGGCCATGGTGGTGTCGAGTTCGCGCCTGATGATGTAGAGTGCCTGCGTGACGACAGCCTTGCCGGCCGCACCAAGACCAAAATGGCCGGCCGATGAACGTGCCCTTTGCCCGAGACACAGAGATTTCAACACATCCTGGCCCGAGCGGATCCCGCCGTCGATATGAATCTCGATCTTGTCGCCGACAGCATCGACGATCCTGGGCAGCATGCTGATCGACGATGGTGCGCCGTCAAGCTGACGGCCGCCATGATTGGAGACGACGATGGCGTCGGCACCCGTGCGATCCGCCATGCGCGCGTCTTCTTCATCAAGGACGCCTTTGAGGATGAGGGGGCCACCCCACCGCTTCTTGACCCATTCGATGTCATCCCATGAGAGCGTCGGATCGAGCGTGTCTCCGGTCCACGCAGCCGGCGCCTCCAAGTCGTTCATGCCGCGCGCGTGGCCGACGATGTTTCCGAATGTCCTGCGTCGCGTGCCGAGCATCTTCATGCACCACATCGGACGTTGGGCCATCTGGATAAGATGATCCATTGTGAAGCGGGGAGGAGCGGACAGACCGTTGCAGATGTCCTTGTGACGCTGCCCCATGATCTGCAGATCGAGCGTCAGCACGAGCGCCGAACAGCCCGCAGCCTTTGCGCGGTCGATGAGGTTCAGCGCGAATTCTCGGTCGCGATTGATGTAGAGTTGAAACCAGAAGGGCTTGCGCGGGCGATGTCACGTTGTTCGCTTAATCCCCGACAAGGCGTTTGCCGATGAACTTACGCAGTTGCGCCGGTCACGACTTTCCAATGCGCTATTGCGCGGATCCG
>NZ_JAMYLO010000058.1:0-6795 GCF_040318075.1 Mesorhizobium sp. M1328
TCGCCGAGGCCGGGCGCTGCGAACCCTGACCACTCCGCGCCCGGCCTCGGCTCAAGCTTCAGCCCAGGACACCGTCTGTCAGATAAAGTTTAAACTTTTACAGAAAATGACCTCCTGCTCCTCGCCATGGACGGCGCGCCAGGATCGAATACGGCGCTCGACCGTGCGACGAATGCCATTGCCCAGTTCGGGATGTCGCCTGATCATCTCCTCGAAAATGGCGACCGGCCGGATGCCGGGAGCCGCCCGCAGCAGCGGCACGATCTCGGCTTCGAAAATCTTCGCGAGCGGGTCTGGCCGGCGCCTTTCCCGCGGAACCTTCCTTTGCGAGGGCAGCCTCGAATCCTTCTCGAGACGATAGGCCGTGGCTGTGCTGATCGACGCCTTCGCCGCTGCGACGGCCGTCGTATTGGTCTTCCGGAACTTCATGAAAAGCCTCAATTGGTGATCGGTTACGTGGCGGCCGGGCACAAAGTGATTCCTCCCCAACAGGAAAAACCACCGCATACCCGGTCGACCGTGATCACCAGACGACGCGCGAAAAGGAACGCGCCGCCGGCGGGTTGAAACTCCAGTCGGGCTACGCCCTCCCTGCGTTCCAACCCGCCGGCATTCTCATCCTGCCTGATTGACGCTGCGCTCTCACGTTGATTGCCGCGCCGCATGAGGCAACGAACCCGCGCGGTAACATTTTCCTTGAGGCAATGCGACATCATTCGGTGGATGGTCGCATAGCTTGGCCTGCGCCAGACCACATCGCCATTGTTGCGCTTGGCAGGCAAATCCAGCCCATGTTCGAGGAACCAGAGCAGGGCCTGGCCGGCACTGCCGAGTTCCGCCACCTTGTCAAACACAAGGGTGATGGCCTCTTGCATGCGACGATCGGGATCCTTCTCCAGCCGGTCGCCGACCTTCACGAAGCCGACCGGGGCAGCGACGACGAGTTCACCGCGCCGGGCCTTCTCATAGCGGGCCGACAGGGAGCGCTGACGCAGAAGATCGAGCTCATACTCGTTGAGACTGCCCTTCAATCCGAGCTGCAGGCCCAAGTCCCTATAAATTCGGTAGGTTCGCTTCATGTTGATGTCCCAGCCCTCGCGCGTGAGCATTACGTGCACGCGCCGGTATCCGTAGCGGACCCCTGTGGCGCAGATGTCCTTGATCCGAGCTTCGATGCCGGCCTGATCGCGGCGGCTGATAGGTCGACGTGTCGAACTCCAGAACCCGGCATGCCCGCCGGATCGACACGTTCCACTCATCACACGTCTGCGCCACCAACTCGCGTTTGCGACCAGGCCTCACAGTTTTCGGCGAATGACGTCCTGCAGCATCTCCTTGTCCAAGGAGAGATCGGCCACCAGCTTCCTGAGCTTGCCGTTCTCGTCCTCAAGCTGCTTCAGCCGCTTCATCTCGGTCGGCAGCAGTCCGTCGTATTTCTTCTTCCAGTTGAAGTACGTCGCCTGGCTGATCCCCGCCCGACGACAGATCTCCGCGACCGGAATCCCGTCCGTGCCCTGCTTCAGAATGAACGCCTTCTGCGCGTCCGAAAACTTCGATGCCTTCATCGCCTTCCGCTCCTCCCAGCCAAGGGATGTTACCGCGGAAAACTCCACTTTCGAACGATCCAGTTTTCAGGGATCAGAGCATTCAGTCAAAGCCACGCCGGTCTGGGATTGGCGATCAAGGACAGCACTTGTCGTATCCCTGGCGCAGGCCTGCCGTCGATGAACTGAGCCAAGGGGAACAATGCTTGCGGGCGCCTTTCCGGAATGCGACTACGTCGTTGTGCCGTTGCCACCAATGCAGTGTCGATCGCGGTATCCCGAAGCGTTGTTCCAGATAAGTTGGCCCTGCAACCTGACCGGCCCAGTCTTCAATTCGCAGGCAATCGCTTTGCAGATCTCGCGCTTCTAGGACTGCGTCCTCGGTCCGCGCCGTGAGCGAAGCCGCCTCACGGGCGCTTTCATTAGAACGACGCACTGCTTCGGCTGCGAGCCTCCGAACAAATTCGAAGGCCAGGGCGGTCAAATCGTCATGGATAGCCTGTTGGCAAATTGGCGAAAGCAAACCAACAGCAGCGACATTGCTAGTCCCCATATGCGATGAAGATTGAACCGCGTTCCTTCATAACCTCCTGGTGCTGAGCCAGAACGCGCTGGACCTTGCAACCAAGCTTGTAAGCTCGTCCTGGTGAGGTTCATTTCCAAAATCAAATGATTTGGTCACGGTGTGGCTCCCCTGCCGCGTAAGAGGCCGCGCGACCAATGCCCTTGCCGGCGCCGGTGACCAGCACCGATTTTCCGGGAGCGAAGGATCACAAGCGCGCGCCGCTTTGCCTGTCAAAGATGTGGACCCGGCGCGGATCGATCCTCAGTCTTACTTCTTCACCAGGACGGACCGTCAGCCGATCCTTGACGATGGCGTCGATAGGATCTTCGCCAAGGTTGGCGAATATCTGTGTCTCGGAGCCGGTCGGCTCCAGCACCGAAACCGTTGCCGGCAAGCCGTCGGGCGCGATGTCGATATGCTCGGGACGTATGCCATAGATGGCCGGCTGCCCGTCCTGCGCCTTGCCCCTCTCGACCGGCAGCACGGAACCTGTGTCCGACACAAAGACCTGCCTGCCGTCCTTCGAATCGATCCTGCCCTTGATGAAGTTCATGGCCGGCGAGCCGATGAAACCGGCGACGAAGACATTGCCCGGATTGTCGTAGAGATCGAGCGGCGCGCCGACCTGTTCCACCTTACCGTCCTTCATCACCACGATCTTATCGGCCATGGTCATCGCCTCGATCTGGTCATGGGTAACGTAGACGATCGTTGTGCCGAGACGTTGATGCAGTTCCTTGATTTCGACGCGCATCGCGACACGAAGTTGGGCGTCGAGATTCGATAAAGGCTCATCGAACAGGAAGACTTCCGGGTCCCGCACAATGGCGCGTCCCATAGCCACACGCTGGCGCTGTCCGCCCGAAAGCTGTTTCGGAAACCGGTCGAGCAAATTGCCCAGATCGAGGATTTCGGCCGCCTTCTTCACCTTGGCTTCGATCTCGGCCTTCGGCCTGCCCCTGATCTTGAGCGAGAAGCCCATGTTGTCGGCGACGTTCTTGTGCGGATAGAGCGCATAGTTCTGGAACACCATCGCTATGTCGCGGTCTTTCGGCAGGACATCGTTCACCACCCGGCCGCCGATGCTGATCTCGCCGCCCGATATGGCTTCGAGACCGGCGATCATGCGCAGCAGGGTGGATTTGCCACAACCCGATGGGCCGACAAGGATGACGAACTCGCCATCGGCGATATCGACATTCACGCCATGGATGACCTGCGCGGCGCCATAGCGCTTGACGATGTTCCTGACGGTGACCTGAGCCAACTCGCATCTCCTCTATTGGGCCAAGCAATTTGCATTTTCACGTCGCCCTTTGGGGCGGATGCGGCGATTTCAAACGCTCGAACGCTGTCTTCGAATTCGAACGTGCGCGTTATTCTTTGACGCTCGACATCGCGACCGAGTCGGTGAAGAAGCGTTGGAAGCCCAGCAGGATGGCTGCAGGGATGAGGCTCAGAATGGTCGATGCCGCGAAGATCTGGCCGTAGTCGGTGCTGTGCTCCCCCGCCATAAGACCGAGGGTGATTGGGGCAAGGAACATGTCCGCGCGCGTCGTGACCAAAAGCGGCCAGAGATAAGCCTGCCATTGCCCATTGAAAATGATGACACCGGCGGCGATGAGAGCCGGACGCGAAAGCGGCAGGAAAACCTCGAGGAAAATCCTTAGCCAGCCGGCTCCATCGATTTGAGCGGCTTCAATCAGCGAACGCGGTATGGCGAGGAAGAACTGCCGCAGCAGGAAGATCACCATGCCGCTGCCCACAAAGGGCAAGATCAGTGCAATGTAGGTATTCTGCAGCCCTGCGCGTGCGAAGATGGCCGACAACGGGACAGCCACGACCTCCTCGGGGACCAAAAAGCTGAAGACGATGATGGCGAAGACGACCTCGCGGCCGCGCCACTGCATGGCGCTCAACGCGAAGGCTGCGGCTGCGCACACCAGCAGACCCACGACCACCGTACATGCGGCCACGACGATCGAGTTGATCAATCCGGTCCGGAACGCTCCGCCGAGCGCGCTGCCAAAATTTGCCAGAGTCGGCCGTGGCGGAATGAAGCTGCCAGTGGAAAGCGGATCGAGCGAGGTGAATATCTCGCTACCGGGCCGGAGGCTTCCGGCAACCAGCCAGACGATCGGCAGCATAAAGCCGGCGGCGACGGCGATGCCGAACAGGAGCTGAACCATGCGTTCGAGCCCGGCCGAGCTCTTTCCTCTGGCGATCACAGTTGTTTCTCCCGCGATAGTAACCGGAACTGGATGAGGATGATGACCATCATGATGACCATCAAGGTCAACCCTTCCGCAGCAGCCAATGGCACGTCATTGAAAAAGTAAGCCTGCTGATACACGTCAAACATGACGAGCTGCGTGCTGCCGCTGGGCCCGCCTCGGGTAAGTATCGCGATCGGCGCAAACAGCAGAAATGCGGACACCGTGTCAGCGACGATTACGAAGGCCAGCGGCCGACGCATTAGCGGAATAGTGATGTGCCATAGCGAGGAAAGCTTCCCGGCCCCATCGATCGATGCTGCCTCATAGAGATCGCGAGGAATGTCCTTTAGGCCCCCGATGAGGAAGATCATCCAGAAGCCGCATCCGATCCACGAGCACATAACCACGATCGACATCAGTGCCTGGTCTGGCGATGTGAGGAACGGCTGAGCGCTCACGCCTATAGACGTCAACAGAGCATTTGCCAGTCCCTGCGGGCGGTATGCAGCACCCCACAGTATGGCTGCGACGCTCGATGGGATTAATACCGGCAGGAACACCAAGGTTCGCAGCAGCGAGAGGATCCGTGAATTTTCGGCAAACAGCAAAGCGAGGCCAAAAGCCATTGCCGTCTGCAGCGGCACGGTCACCGCGACAAAGGTTACGGTCGCCTGGAGGGTCTTGGCAAATGAAGGCGCCGAGAAAAGAAACTCGAAATTATCGAGCCAGACGAATTCGCCGTCGGGGCCGGACAAGCTCTGTTGCACGAGCCAACCTGCTGGCAACAACCGAAACCCGATGAGCGCAACCAGAGCCGGCGTCAGGAAGAGGAGCGGCGCTATGGCCGCTCTCCATTTTGAAAATCGCCTAACTATGGGTGCATCCCTGACGCTTTGTGCCTCAGTAATCGCTCCCATCGCCATCGCTTTTAGCGCTCGATCCGCTTGAAACTGCGCTCAAGTTCACGTTGCAGTTGCGGAAAGGTCTGGGCAGCATCACTTCCATTGCGGATATCGCTCCATGCACGCGTGACCAGCTCCTCCAATTGGAGATATCCGAGGGTACGCGGTCGCCGGATAGCCGTATTCGCGAGCTCATAGCTTATCAAAAGATCAATACCCTTCAGGTTGGGATTTTGCTGGGGAAGGGTCTTCAGCATGTCGGCCGAAGTCTCGATGTTCGCGGATAGAAAGTCTTCGTCGGATGCAAATAGTGACCCGTCTTTATCTAAGCCGGCGTAGTTCAAGAATTCCATAGCCAGGTCGGGATTCGCTGCGCCCGCCGCCACTCCAAAATGCCATGATTCAGAAGGCGTCACGGCCTTCCCACCGGCAAAATACGGATGAGGCGCCACAGCATAGTCAAGACCTTCAACCTTGTTGAATCCGGCGATTTGCCACGGACCGCTAACAAAAAATGCAAGACGGCCCGCTTTGAATAGGTCGGCCATCTCTGTGGTGCTGGTCGGACCACGCGAGGCCACGCCATCGGCGAAGATGCTTCCATACCATTTTCCTGCCTGTAGCCAGCCATCATTGGCCACATCGGGAGTCAGCAGGTCCTCACCTTTAACGCCCGGTCCACCGCCGAGCGACTCTGGCAGAACCTGTAGCTGGTAGTAGCGATCGACTTGCTCGAATCCAAAGCCGATCTCGGCTCCGCCCTTCTGCACCTTCCTGGCCAGATCAATGAGCTCTTCCCAAGTGATGCGTGCATCCGGCGAGACACCCGGCGCTTCGACACCGGCTTGGGCCAAGAGCTTCTTGTTGTAGAACAGGAATTGAGTAGACTCCCCGATCGGCATTGACAGCATCCTCCCGTTATAGGTAGCGCCCTGCAAATCACTGGGGAACAGTACGCCCTTGCTCTTTTCTGCGAAGGCACTCGTCAAGTCCGTCAAAATGCCCAGCTTATCGAACGTCGGTATATAAGTCGGATCTACGAGGAAGACATCGATCCCGGAATTCCCCGTCCGGAAGCGCTGAACTATCGTGTTCTGAAGGTCGGAAAACGGCACACCTTCGAAAGAAACCTTCTTGCCAGACACCTTTTCGAAAGCATCGAAGAGCCTCTTATAACCGGCGCCGTCTCCATTGCCGAAGACCCGCACCGTCTTGTCCTGCGCCCTGGCCGGCAATGATCCAAGCAGTGGCAGCGACGACACTCCCAACATGCCGGTCAAGAAACCGCGCCGACCCAAGCGATAGCTCGTCATAGTCATCTTGTTTCCTCCCGTCCGTTTTGCGGACCCACAATCAGGGAACCACTCCCTTGACTTAAAAGCGCAAGCTAAGTGCTTTCTTGCAAGAATGCAATATCCTAATATTGCCAGCCACCCAAGCCGTGTGGTAGCAATGACTCGGCTTGTAGGAGACCGCATGATTCGGCCCGGTAGAACTCCACTTCACATTCAGCTCGCTGATATCATTCGGTCTCAGATCGAGAGCGGCGTCTTCAACGCTGGCGACCA
>NZ_JAMYLO010000059.1:0-6498 GCF_040318075.1 Mesorhizobium sp. M1328
GCGATGATCTGCTCTTCCGTAAACCGCTTTCTCTTCATCAGTCCGTCCTTCAATCGAGGCCGGACTCTAATCTCAGATGGAGGAAATTACCCGTGGCAGGTCACCGCCCAAAAAGTCAGTTTCGAATATTTCATTGTCTACTCCAGCTGGAACGTGCCCGGTGGCAGCCAGCTGGAAACCTGGCGGAGCCAATCAATTGAGATCGTGAAACACTCCACTTACGCCAATGGTTACGCTCGCGGCTCATCGGCCGTACATCGTCCGTCGCGGTCTATAATGGGTCGGCTGGCTGCTCCGCGTCGGCGCAATCCTGAATGCCGAAGGACTGGCGCGGCATGGACCGGGCAAGCGCAGGTCGCCTTGGCCTCGGCCTGGTCACGGCGTTGTCTATCGTAAGCAGATATTCATCGGCCGGAACTTCGGGCTTGGCGAGCTTGCGCACGGCCCACAGCGTTTTGGTATATTCCTGGCTGGGCGAGGCGAGCATCTGGCGGCAAATGACTTAACCAGTCCCATCTCGTCCTCCCTTTGCGTGTTCGACATATTCACCGGATGAATAGCGCCAACCCGAGTGCGCCGCCGTGTCCGCTCAATGACCAGATCATGATTTACATTAGGCTTATCTGATATGGATAGTAGGCAACGACCAAAATAGCCGCGCACACCAGCAAGCCCGGTAAAGAGACCTGCATTGTTGATCGAGCCTCCCGCTTGGTTTGGCCCTGGTTATGCGCACGCAGGACGCTGTTCGACGGCTCATCTTTCGGCAGGGGGGTATTCCGGGCAAGAGAGCCAAAGGGCGTAGCCTAAGATCCCGCAACTGCAGGACGCGGCAGGCACTCCTCCTTACGGTGGATACTCGGAGGCTTAACCGCCCTTGCAGCACTCCTAGCTAAACGCAGTTTACCTCATTCAAACAGATGAGGACAGTAGGCCAGCCCGCCCCTAGGGTAACAGGTCGTTCTGTCGAAATTATCTGGGAGATAATGGAGATTTATATTGAAGGTGATGGGAAATAGAAGCAACCTCGTGATACTCCATGCAAACATTATTGCAGTTCATAAGCTCTCATCCCATAGGGGGGGACATTGTCGAAGAACGAGTGGGGGAACGACGATTTTCTCGGTGTTACCGCAAAAATCTACAAACCCCATTCGGTGATATGCCGCCAGGATGACGACAACAGCGAGATATTCATCGTAAAATCGGGTTGGGCTATCCTTTACCAGGGATTACTGGACGGAGAACGGCAGATCATCGACACTCCTCTTAGGGGGGACATTGTCGGTTTCCGTGGTGCGGACGGACCCCGTCTAGCGTCACTGGCGGCCATAACCGAACTAGCCGTTTATGAAATTTCCAGTAAGGAACTGGTAGAGGCGATCTTGTCGGACGGCCGCCTCGGCAAGAAGATCGCCTCCTCCGTGGCCCGCCTGAACGCCATCCTTGCCGAACATCTCATGAATACCGGGCGGCGGAACGCGATGAGGCGCACGGCCCATTTCCTGCTCGAGTTGGAGGAGAGGCTCTCCATGGTTGGGCTGTCGGCCCATGGAAGATATGATTGTTCCCTTACCCAAAATGAACTGGCCGACATTCTTGGAATGACCACCGTTCACGTCAACCGAACATTAAGGGAACTTCGCAAGGCCGATCTCGTCTCTTTCAAGTCAGGCCATGTAGAGGTGATCAACCGCAAGAAGCTGGTTGAAACAGCCGGATTCGATAAAGAGTATCTCAGGTAACGGGTGTCTCTGTTCGAGCGGCAGTGCATCGGCCATCAGTAAATTTTCCGCTGGGAGAGACGACGTTTGCGGACAACTGGTCGTGCGCCGCATACCTGGCAGGGCCGCGTATGTCTCGACGGCGGCAGCCGCGACGGCAACACGGTCTGTCGCGAGGACCGGCGCGCTGCCGAAATATATGCAAGTGCCCACCGCGGCAAGCGTATACCGGCTTCGTACCGACCGCTCGGACAACCGTCGATGAACCTTTGGAAACAGCCCGTCACGGACTCAGACATGCCTAACAAACGGTTAACCGTCCTCATCGCTGAGCCGGTTAGGACGAAACCCGCTAGCCGCCCTGAGGTCCCTTCATGGCCCCCCACTGGTTCAACCCTCCGGTCCCCGTCAAGACCGAGCGTCTCGGGATCATCCGCAACGTCAACAACGCCGAGGCAGCCGGCGAGGAGCTGATGAAGTGGACCAAGCGTGGCCCTTGCTGGGACCTCGCGGTGCGCGTTTGCATCGCAGTGATTTTCGACGAGATGGAACCTGAGGAGGCCCGCAAGGCATTCCTGGCTGCTGCAAAAGAGGAGGGGACGTTACTCCCCCCAAGGACAACTAGCTAAATTGGATTGCGGTATGAGGTTCTATGTGTCTCTGACCAACACCGCCTCGCGAAAGGAGCCCGTCGCCGGTGAGGGAGAGGCGATGGCCCCCCACAGTGGCTGCACATCCACGAAGAATCGACCGCTGCGAGCTCTAAACCCGCGAGGGCCTACATCGTTCCCTCATCCGCGCCTACGCGAGTTGCGGCTGACTGGGAAGGGACGCCCCGAACATGACAAAGAGAAACAAAGAAGGTCATGCGTCTGTCTCCAAAGCAGTTCGGAAATTGATTCATTCGGAAGACAATCGTCGTCACATACACAAGCTGTTAAGGCTAGAAGTCGAACCAGAACTGCCGCCGACCCTAGCGTCATTACTCGCGGCTATTGATCGGGCCAAACAGGGGCCGACCGAAGAAGGTGCCTAGCGGGCTGGCTAAGCGTTAAACAGAGGCTCGCTCCGTGCTGGTTTCTCTGATCCCCTCTTAGAAAATTTCCTACAAACATTCCCCTTGATTTTTCCCGACACAGGATCATCAATGTTCCCTTGGATTATCGCTGAGGTGGAGGCCTCGGATGATCGCGAGCAGGTATTTCACGCGATCATGAGCAGCCGCTTCGACCGACCTGTTCATTGATTCAGGTGTTTGCGGCTGCGTCAAGAGCGGGGGCAGCGAAAGCCCTGTTCGGGATGCGGCCGGTCAGCGATGACAGTCTGGAAGAAGGCGGCGGTGGAAAGCCCGATCCTCTCGCCGGCCGCGATCAGTTCCCCCGGCGTCCACTTGCCGTAGCGGCGATGCGCGCTCGGCATGTGATCGGCAACGGTCGTATGGCCGCGCCGGTTGGGCGCACGGGCGTGCTGGCGATCCGCTGCCCCTTGTGGAAGACTTCGACGGTCTTGTCGGCGACCCGCACATCGACGAGCTCGCGGATCAGGCGGTAGGGCGTGGAATACCAATGCCCGTCAACCTCGATGTGATAGTCGGGCGCGACGCGGCAACGCTTCCAGCGCGCAAAGACGTATGGCTGGTCCGGCAGTTCCCTGTCGATCTCGGCGAAGAGTTCGGCGCGGCTGGAGCCGAAGCCGCGCATCTGGCGGGCGTTGAGTTCGGCGACGAGCAGGCGGATGGCGGCGTTCAGCTCCGCCAGACAAAAGAAGCGCTGATTGCGTAGCCGCGCCAGGACCCAGCGCTGGGCAATTTGCACGGCAACCTCGACCTTTGCCTTATCCTTCGGGCGTCTCGGCCTCGCCGCGAGCACTGCGGTGCCGTAATGGCTTGCCATCTCGGCATAGGTTCGGTTGAGGCCGGGGTCGTAGTGATCGGGGTTGGTGACGGCAGCCTTGAGATTGTCGCAGATCACGAACTTCGGCACGCCGCCCAGAAAGGCAAAAAGGTTCGTGTGCACGCCGATCCAGTCGGCTCGGGCACGCCTCGGCGTAGGTGTAGTTCGAGGCGCCCATCGCCGCGACGAACAGCTTCATGGGGTGCGCTTCGCCCGGTGACGGGGTCGAAGATGTCGATAGTGTCGCCAGCGAAATCGACAAACACCTTCTCGCCGCCCAGATGCGTCTGGCGCATCGTCAGGCGCGCGCGCCCTTTCCAGGCCTCGAAGGTCGTGCAAAACCACGTATAGCCCAAGCCATCAGGGTTGGCAGCGCAACTCCTTCTCCACATAGCTCCAATGGGGCACCGGCCGCCGAGGGCTTTGCGAAGCCGCCTTCGGCGCCGGGAAGAGCAGCAGCTCAAGCCCTTCGTCATCCATCCCCTCGGGCAGCGGCCAGCTCAGCCCGGCAAGACGGGCACGCCGCAGGTAACCATGCACGACCCCATTGCTCACCCCGAGCGTGCGCGCGATGGCGCGCTCGGTCAGGCCTTGGGTTGCGGCTCGGGAATAGCTCGGCAGCATCACGCCGCGGCGCTTGCCCACCCGCCACCAGGCGCGCAACAGATGGAGCAGTTGCGGCGACAGCATGGCGTGACGATCCTTGCGCCCCTTGCCCTGCTCGACACGGATCAGCATGCGCGTCGAGTCGATATCGGTCACCCTGAGCGCCACGATCTCGGAGACCCGCAAGCCGGCCCCGTAGGCCGTGCCGAGGGCGGCCTTGTACTTGGGCCCGGGTGCAGCTTCGAGCAGCCGCGCCACCTCCTCGACGCTCAGCACCAGCGGCAGCTTGCGCGGCTGGCGGACGACGGCGAGACGGCGCGCGAGATCGAGCCGGTCGAGCGTCACGGTGAAGAAGAAGCGCAGCGCCGAGACCAAGCTGTTGATCCCCGGCGGCCGCATGCCGCTCTCGGTCTGGTGCACTTGGAAACGGCGCAGGTCCTCAGCCGTCGCAGTATCAGGCGATCGCTCGATAAAGGCTGCAAACGCCTTCACGCAATGGATATAGTTACGGCGCGTATTCTCGGTGAAACCGCGCAGAGACATGTCTTCGATCATGCGCTCGCGAAGCGGGCTGCCGGATGGATGCGAAGGGACGGTCATCGGATGCTCCTCTCAGGCTGAAGGTTGACACTTCATGCTCGGAGGCCGATGGCCGTCCGTCACCCCTGATCGATCACCTCACCGATGCTGCCGATAAAGCGCAAGCCTCGAAGCCCGCGCCATCCCGCGAGCGGATCGTTCACTGACCCCTAATGGTCATTCCGGAGGCGAGATTGCAGGTCCGAATCGGATTGAGAAAACGGACGTTCGGCCATCCTATCTGCGCCGACCGTCGCGCCACCCCGCTGGCGAGACGCCCGTGAGCCTCTTGAAACCCCGACTGAAGGCCGCCTCCGCCGGCCTACAAGCCTACGGTGAAGGCCGCCTTGTCGCCTTAGGACGAACATTGCAAGTCCGGGGAATAATCCTGGGAGGAATCCTATGACGATTCCGCGCGTGGAAGTGATCACCTCGGTGCAGCGCCGGCGGCGCTGGTCGCGGGCGGTGAAGGAGCGGCTGGTTGCGGCGCGTTCGAGCCCGGCGTCACGGTATCGGAGGATTCGCAGTATCGTGTGCCGGCTACGTCAACCGATTTGCGACATCTCCCAAATTTCTCGTGAAATGTTGGGGATAACCGTACTGGCCGCATTGCGACGGAATGGGTGTCCACTACACGATTAGGCCTTGGTGGGGTAACCGCAAGAATGTTGAGAGAACGAGGTGCCCATCAATGGCTGCGACGGATCTTCCTGGCGATTGGACCGGACAGTACGAGGGATCGAAACTGAACCTCTCGGGGTTCAAGCTCTCCTTTTCTGACGAGTTCAACACGCTTGATGTTGTGCCGAACAACGGCATCGGCAAGTGGTTCGCGCCGGTACACGCCCCCTACGGGGCCGCTACGTTCATGTCGCCGGTGGGAGCAACGAATCCGTTCTCTGTCTCTGACGGGAAGCTGACCATTACCATGAAGCAGGCGGGCGGCGTCTGGCAGTCGGGAACGATGCAAACGGTTAACAGCGCCGGCCAGGGTTTCGCGCAAGTGAACGGGTATTTCGAGATGCGCGCCGCCTTTCACGGCGGGGCGGGAGCCTGGCCGGCTTTCTGGATGCTGCCGCAGGATACCTCCGTACCGCGTCCTGAGGTCGACATCGTTGAAGCGTATGGCGGCGATCCTGATGGTCATCACCGGGCGGTGCACTTGCGCACTTCGGAAAGTTACGCTCGGGGCGACTATACGCGCCTGGCCGATTCGATGTTCGATGGGGCGTTTCACACCTACGGCGCGAGGATCACGACGGACTGGATCACCGTCTACTATGACGGCCAAGAGTTGAGCCGCTTTCCAATGAACGAGTTCTTCCGCACGCCACTTTATATGGTGGTCTCGCTGGCCATGAATCCCAAAGAGGTCGAGCAGGCGTCCGGCACGTACAAGATGGTCGTCGACTACGTCCGCGCCTATGCCGCGCCGAACGTGATGGAGCAGCACCTGACCGGGACGGATGCGGCGGATATCCTGAAGGGCGGCAATTTTGATGACGTTCTGGACGGCAGAGGTGGTGCTGACAGAATGTCCGGCGGTCTGGGCAACGATACCTACCGCGTCGATAACGCATTCGACGTAGTCATTGAGGCTTCGGGCGGCGGTCACGACAGGGTGTGGACCTCTGTGAGCTATGCGCTTTCGGCCGGCTCGGAGATTGAACTTCTTGCCACCACCAACGCGTCCGGCA
>NZ_JAMYLO010000060.1:0-6401 GCF_040318075.1 Mesorhizobium sp. M1328
CTTATCTTGATAGATGACGATTTCACGAGGCAATCAATTGGCCTCAAACGCGGACAGGTCGGCAGCCCGATTCGACCGATTCGAGGCGGTAGTAGTCAGGTACTCGCCGCGGTGGCGTCGGCAATCCACTCCGTCAGGCCCTTGCTGAAGCTGCGCGGGACGAGAAGGTCGCATTCGAATGCGCTCCTGCGCAGCAGCAGGACCGGCACGCGATGGAGGCCGGTCTGGACCGCGCGTCCATCGCCCAGTGTCTCCCAATCCACCGCGACGCACCCCTCCAGCACATGTTTGACGCCCTCGCCGGAAAGCCGCAGCCGCATCCTGCCCTCGCCGAGCGGGAGCGCGCAGCCGAGTTCCGGATCGACATCGATAATGGGCGGCGGGCCGTCGCAAAGCAGCCAGAACCGGCGCGGCGCAATGCGGATGACGAGCCAGCGGTCATGACGAGCGGTCTCGCCGACTTTTTTCGGCAGCGGCCCGCCCAGCATCCGGTCAAGTTCCGCCTCGAATGGCGCCATGGCGCCGTCCCAGCCCTCGAATTGGACGATCGCGCAGTCATACGCCGCCATCTCGAACCCCGCCATGTTCGAACCATCAGCCATGCAGCCGCTCTCCCTTCGGGTCGAGGAACACGGGCGAGACGATGCGGACGTGCACCGTCTCTCCCTCGACCGGATGTGTGGCGACGATCTCCGAGTCTTCCTCGTCCGCGGCGTTTCGGGCAAGAAGTCCGAGGCCGACCCAGGTGTCGAGCGTTGGGCTGTAGGTCACCGAGGTGATGCGGCCGAGACCGTGGCCCTGCAGCGGGTCGCCAAGCCTGAACAGGATCGCGCCTCCGCGCAACAGCTTGCCCGGCTCGACGCAGAGCAGCCCGACAAGCCGCGGGCGCGCCGGGTCGTTGAAGGCTTCGCGGCGGCCAAGCACCTCGCCGACGAAGCCGCTGCGCTTGCCCGCCATGCGGCTGAGCCCGAGGTCATCGAGCGTCGTCCTGCCGTCGATTTCCGGCCCCGCGACATGGCCCTTCTCGACGCGCAGGGCGCCCAGTGCCTCGACGCCGTAAGGCTTCTGGCCGAAAGGCACGCCGGCCTCCATCAACAGGGACCACACCTCCTTGCCCACACTCGCGCCGGCATAGATCTCGTAAGCCCGCTCGCCCGAAAAGCTGAGGCGGACCATACGAAGGGGCCTGCCGCGATATTTCTCTTCAAGCAGCCCCATATGCGGCAATGCCTCGTTGGAGACGTCGAGATCGGGAAACGCGGCGGCGAGGATATCGCGGCTCTTCGGACCGGCAACCGACATCGCCGCCCATTCGTCAGTAACGGAGGTCACCGAGACGCGAAGGCCCGGCCAGGCGATATCGAGCAGGAATTCAAGCCAGGACATTACGTCTGCGGCCTTCGCGGTCGATGTCGTCATAAAAAAGTGTTGCTCGCCGAGCCGAGTCGTGGTGCCATCGTCGAAGACCATGCCGTCGTCGCGCAGCATGATGCCGTAGCGCGCGCGGCCGATCGGCAGCTTGGCAAAACCGTTGACATAGACGCGGTCGAGGAATTCAGCCGCGTCCGGCCCCTGGACGTCGATCTTCCCGAGCGTGGAGATGTCCATCACGCCGGCCGCCTTGCGCACCATTCGCATTTCTGCGATGTAGGCCTCGTCCACATCGCGGCCGGAAGCAAGGTAGAACCAGGGCCGCATCCAGACGCCCGTCTCCAGCATCTGCGCGCCATTGGCGACATGCCAATCATGCATTGGCGTGCACCGGAACGGCTTGTAATGATGGCCCTTGCTGCGCCCAGCCAGCGCTCCGACGGCGACTGGAGTATAGGGCGGCCGGAACGTTGTGGTGCCAACGTCCGACACCGCCATGCCGCGCAGGCCGCCCATGGCCGAGAGCGCATGGAAATTGCTTGTCTTGCCCTGGTCGGTGCCCATGCCAAGCGTCGTGTAGCGCTTCAGATGCTCGACTGACTCGTATCCCTCGCGATGCGCCAGCGCGATGTCAGCGGCGGTCACGTCCATCTGCAAGTCGATGAAGGCCTTGCCTCCGGTAACTTCCGCCATTTTTTCGACCCCCTCTCCGGTTCCGGCGAACCACGTCTTCCCCGATCGATGGGGGAGAGGATGTTCCGGCCAAATAGCAGGGCTCCCATCCTCTCCCCTCATCAAGTGGGAGAGATGTGCCG
Source organism: Mesorhizobium sp. M1328 (assembly GCF_040318075.1). Lineage (NCBI taxonomy): Bacteria > Pseudomonadati > Pseudomonadota > Alphaproteobacteria > Hyphomicrobiales > Phyllobacteriaceae > Mesorhizobium > Mesorhizobium sp. M1328. The sequence goes on from NZ_JAMYLO010000060.1 coordinate 2,187, forward strand.
AGCGAAGTGAGGCGGAGAGGGAGCTCGGTCCCGCATTGACCCTAGTAAGATTCAGCCTGACGGGCGGACGGACTGATTTCGTTGCACCGCAGCATGCAGATGCTTCGGCCCCTGCACGATGCCCGTCCTCGATCGCGCCCGCACTTGTCCAGGTTCCCGTGACTGCGCCGGCCACCAACTGCCCCGCTCCAAGTTTTCCGGGAACGAAGGCGCGAATGTCCTCACGATAGACCGGCTTGACCCCGAGATGGGAGGTCAGATGCACCGTGGGCGACCAGCCGCCGGAGACCGCGACAAGATCGCATTCGACGGTGGCCGTACCGCCCGGTTCGGAAAGCGTAATAGCGCGTACGGTGTGACGGCCCAAGGCATTGGAAATCAGCGATTTCGTGCGGACGGCGATGCCCCGGCGGCGCACCTGTTCCAAAAGTTCACGTGTCGGTTCGGCGCGGCTGTCAGCTATCGTCACTTCGGCCCCGGCTGCCGCAAGATCAAAGGCTGCGGAATAAGCGCTGTCGTTGTCGGTTGCGACCATCACCCTCGTACCTGCAAGTACGGCAAAGCGGTTCAGATAGGTCCGCGCCGCGGAGGCCAGCATGATGCCGGGTCGGTCATTGTTGGCGAAGGTAAGCGGCCGCTCGATCGATCCCGTAGCGTAGACGATCGTTTTCGCGCGCAAAAGCGCCATCATCTGGCGCGCCTCGCCCTTTGCCGGATCGGTGGTTGCGGAGCCGTGCCGCTCGACGAGCCCGAGCACATTGCTGTCATAGGCCCCGAACGCGGTGGTGCGCGTCATCACCGAAACATTTGGCATGTCGGCGAGCCGAGCGAGCGTTTCAGAAAGCCAGGCCTGGGCCTCGCCGTCCGCCGGCTTAGACAAAAGCGCACCGCCAGCCAAAAACTCCTGTTCTACGAGGATCACCCGGGCGCCCGCCTCGCCCGCCGCCAGCGCTGCCGAAACCCCCGCCGGTCCGGCCCCTATCACTGCCACGTCGGCGAAGAGATGGCGTACCTCGTAGCGATCCGGGTCGGGCTCCTCGCCCGCTCGGCCGAGCCCGGCGGCCTTGCGGATGAAATGCTCATAGAACATCCATGCCCGCCGTGTCGGACCCATGAAGGTCTTGTAGTAAAAACCAGCCGAAAGAAACGGTGCGAACAGTCCGTTGACGCTTTGTATGTCGAACTTCAACGACGGCCAGCGGTTCTGGCTCTCGGCAACCAGCCCGTCGGCCAGTTCCACCGTGGTCGCCGGCAGGTTCGGCTCGCGGCGACTAGCCGTCCCCACCGTCACGAGAGCGTTCGGCTCCTCCGGCCCGGCCGAATAGATCCCGCGCGGCCGGTGGTACTTGAAGCTGCGGCCGACCAGGCCGATTCCGTTCGCCAGCAGCGCTGAAGCGAGCGTATCGCCTCGGAAACCGGCTAAAGCCTTATCGTCAAAGATGAATTCGATCCGTTGCGATCGATCGATCCGCCCGCCTTCGTGAAGCCGCCTCATGCGCGCGCCGCCCGTGCGGAGCGGACCGAGCCGATCTCATGGTTGCGTGTATCGCGCCCCACCACCAACCATTGACGGCAGCCCATCACGTGCTGCCAGTACTCGCGATGCGGTCCGGCCGGGTTCTCGCGCACGAAGACGTAACGGTACCAGGCCTCGAAATCCGCGTCGTCGTGGGCAGGACGGACGACGGACGCGTCGCCGCCGTAGCGGAACTCGTCGTGGTCGCGCGGGCCGCAGTAGGGGCATTCGATGCGTAGCATGGTTTTGGGTCTCTCGGTTATTGCAGCCACGCGAACGGCCCGACGCCGGCCTCGTCGATCGTGCGGCCAGTCCGGAAACGATCCAGGCTGTAGGCGGCGCTCAGTGGATGCGGCTTTCCGGTGGCGATGGTATGCGCGAAGCACCACCCTGAGGCCGGCGTGGCCTTGAAGCCGCCATAGCACCAGCCACCGTTTAGGTAGAGCCCGTCGACTGGCGTAGGGCAGATGATGGGGCTGCCGTCCGGCGTCATGTCCATCACCCCGCCCCAGTGGCGCAAAATGCGCAGGCGGGAAATGCAGGGCATTACGTCGACTGCTGCCTCCGCGACTTCGCGTATCATCCCGAGATTGCCGCGCTGAGCATAGGAATTATAGCCGTCGAGACCGCCGCCGAAGACCAGCCCACCCTTGTCGGACTGGCTGACGTAGAAATGCTCTTTGCCGTGGGCCACGACGTGGTGTACCAGGGGCTTGATCGGCTCCGTCACGAAAGCCTGCAGGACATGGCTCTCGATCGGCAGTTCTAGGCCCGCCTTCCGGCCGAGCACCGAGGTGTGACCCGCCACCGCAAGCCCTACTTTCCCGGCCCCGATCCGATCCCTCGTCGTCTCGACGCCGACGATGCGCTCGCCGTCACGGACGAAACCCGTCACCTCGCAGCCCTGGATAATGTCGACGCCGTGGGCGTCGGCGGCTCGCGCGTAGCCCCAGGCCACCGCGTCGTGACGTGCCGTACCGGCGCGGCCTTGGAAGATCGCGCCATGGATCGGGGAACGCGCCGTTTCGGAAAAATCGAGGTAGGGGACGAGCCGCCGCACCTCGTCGCGGTCGAGAATGTCGGCGTCGACGCCGTTCAGCCGCATGATGTTGGCGCGGCGACCGAAGCCATAGAGCTGGTCGGCCGAATGGGCGGTGATCAGCATGCCGCGCTGGGAGAACATGACGTTGAAATTCAGCGCCTGCGACATGCCTTCCCAGAGCTTCATCGAGAATTCGTAGAACTGGGTGTTGCCGTCGAGCAGGTAGTTGGAGCGAATGACCGTGGTGTTGCGGCCGACATTGCCACCGCCGACATAACCCTTTTCCAGCACTGCGACATTGCGGATGCCGTGGTTCTCGGCGAGGTAGAATGCGGTCGCGAGGCCGTGCCCGCCGCCGCCGATAATCAGGACGTCGTATGCGGACTTGGGCGAAGCATCACGCCAAACCGGCTGCCAGCCGGTATGCCCTTTCAAGGCTTGAGCGATTACAGTGAAACCGGAATAGCGCATTGGACAATCAACAATATTGAACTGCACTGACGTCGTAATTGGGATCAGCCCAACGGGCGCCCATCAGGTCGCCCCCAACAACAGTGGCGCCGGCAAGAAGCCCAACGCTGAGTGAAGATGCCGGAACGCGGATGGACGTTAACAGTTCACCAACATAGATGAAGCCTTCCTGAGTCGCGCCGGTCCGGATAGCAGCTTGGTCCCCAGAGAAAAATGGGCCATTGCCAGGCGCGAGAATGACCTCATTTATCTGCACTGCACTGCACTTCACTTTGCGTTGACGGGGCGGATGCAGTTCGAAGCACTGCCCGTCAACTATGCGCCACTTGGCGTTGGATTCACCAACATAAAGTCGCGAACGGTACCATCGCGTTTTCAGATGACAGGCCCTCAAGGCGCGGCTGGCCGGCTTTGGCCTGCCACCCCGCTTAGACAAAACGCGGTTGGTCGAGTTTGGGCGGTTCGCGACCCTCTCACGACAGCGGCGTGGCAAGCGGCGACCCGAGACCTTCGCCTTTTTGGGCTCCGCCCAGTACTGCGGGCGGACCCGGGATGGCCGGTTCATCGTGAAGCACAAGACGGAAGGGAAACGCCTGACGCGCAAGCTGACGGCGCTGCGCCTAGCGGCTCATGCATGCGCCAATGGCTGCGGAGCACAGGTGGTTCGCCGCCGTTCTGCATGGACACTACGGCTACTACGGCAGGCCGCACAACTACCCAGCGCTCAATGGATTCCATGGGCAAATGCGCCGGATATGGCTACGGTGTCTGAGACGGTGCAGCCAGAAAAGCCGGCGCATGGGCTGATCGGACTTCGAGACCCTGACGTTGCGCCCCCCCCTGCCAACTCCGCGCACCACGCGAACTTGGACGCAAGCACGGATATGACACAGGTTACTCTTGGGAAGAGCCGGGTGCGGGAAATCCGCCCGCCCGGGTCTGTGAGGGCGAAAGCCGAATGGCTGAGCTACTCGACCATGATCGCGTTCAAACCGAGCGCATTCCAAAGGGGGGAACGTCGTCTGTCATCTAGAAAAGCGATGGCACAGTTCGCGACTTTATGTTGGTGAATCCAACGCCAAGTGGCGCATAGTTGACGGGAACAGCGCGAACTGCATCCGCACATTGTTTCATTTATTGAGGATCACAACGCCGGTAGATTGTCGTAGTGCAAGCGTTATCTACC
>NZ_JAMYLO010000061.1:0-5791 GCF_040318075.1 Mesorhizobium sp. M1328
GTCATCCGATGCTGGCCTCCACTCCAGCCAGCATCTTGAATCACAAAACAGATAAATCTGGAATCCCCTTTGATTCCGTCAAAGGGGGAACCGCTCTAAAGCAGGTCGTACCACCGCCGTCCCCGCTGCCACGGTGTCTCAACCACGCTGAATGCGCAAGACACGCACGGAAACGATCCCCGCCCGCGGCCGAGTCTATAGGGTACTTGTGGAGAGCAGCCACCGAGAGAACTGCACTTGCGCGCGCGTTCAGCGTTAGGCTGTCGCGACCTGAAATGACCTGCCGAGGTGGAAGGAGCCCCGCTAGTTGGCGACGGCTCGCAAGGGCTAGTCCCGATTTGAACCGCTGAGGACCTTTGCCAGCTATGCGCCACCGATCTTCGTCGAGGGCGCATTCATCGCCGCCTCTGGCGGCTTCATCTCCATCGCCGTGGCGATCGGCATCTCGGTCTGGCGGGCGCGCGAGGCGAAGAACGTCGAGACATACGGATCGGCGCGCTGGGCGAAACCGAATGAGGTCAAGTCCGCCGGTCTGCTCGGCGCTGACGGCGTGGTACTCGGCATGTTCGATCGCGATTATCTCCGTCACGACGGGCCGGAACATGTCCTGTGCTTCGCGCCAACGAGAAGCGGCAAAGGCGTCGGCCTCGTCGTGCCATCGCTTCTCACCTGGTCGGGCTCGGCCATCGTGCACGATATCAAGGGTGAGAACTGGCAGCTCACGGGAGGATTTCGCGCCAGGCACGCCAGGCACGGGCGGGTGCTGCTGTTCGATCCCACGAACAGGAAGTCCTCCGCCTACAACCCGCTTCTCGAAGTGCGCCGCGGCGAGTGGGAGGTGCGTGACGTCCAGAATGTCGCCGACGTGCTGGTCGATCCCGAAGGCCCGCTCGAAAAGCGCAATTACTGGGAGAAGACCAGCCACTCGCTGCTCGTCGGGCGATCCTGCACGTACTCTACTCCGAGCCCGACAAGACGCTGGCCGGCGTCGCGGGATTCCTATCAGACCCAAAGCGGCCGATCGAGACCACTCTGGCAGCGATGATGACGACGCCGCATCTCGGAGAGATCGGCCCGCATCCCGTCGTCGCCTCAACGGCGCGCGAGCTCTTGAACAAATCCGACAACGAGCGGTCTGGCATTCCCTCCACCGCGATGTCGCTCAAGCCGTGCTGCTGCTGGACCGAGCCGGATGGCACACCACCGGCAATCTCGTCTGGCCAAAGAACATCACGCCGATCCTGCTGCCATCGCGCTCTCCGGAGCTCAATCCGGTCGAGCAGGTCTGGCAATATCTGCGCGCCAATTTCCTCTCCAACCGCGTCTTCGACACATATGACGACATCATCGACGCTGCCTGCGACGCATGGAAAAGGCTTGCCGCAAAGCCCGACGCAATCACCTCAATCGGAATACGGAAGTGGGCACATTCAGGTCATTTGTGAGGGCCGTTGGTATAAGTTAGCGTAGCGCCCTGCCCTCGCCTAGGCCTGCAAAGCCCTCATCCTAGATTCGGCGGCGGCATCGTGAAAAGACATGCACACGGCGGGATTACGCCGTGTACGAACATTGGCCCTGCACCGGAAAGCAGACACGCGCAATGCGATTGCGAGCAGACGGGTTCGCGAAATGTCGCGATCAACCGTGAGGCTGGTGCACATTCATCTCGACCTATCTTGATCACGCAGGATTAACCCTGCGTACCCGTCTGGCGGCCCCACTTGGAACTACATGCCGGAAAACGGTAGCCATGAAGAAGGGGAACGTGCGGCGCGGCGATCAGGATGAGAGGTCTCTCCCAGATTGTCGCGCTATAGGAACGCTTTCGTCGTAAAGCTGAGCAAGAGGACCATCAAACGTGCTGCCTGATAGTTATCGGCTCTTGGCCGGCGCAGGTTCAAATCAGGGACGCGCAACCATCGATACTGACATTCACTGATCGTAGTGATCTGAAAAAACTGAGCCGCATCTTGTTACCGGTAGTCTTAAGGCCCCGCTCCCCTCATCACGACGCTGGAAGCAGACGACGCACGCCCGAGACTGGCTCGTGCGCAGCGCCGACGGCCGATGGTCGCCAGCCACGTCTCGCCGAACGGCCCCAGTTCAACGGCCGTTGGCCGCGTCGAAACCTCGTGATCGAGCGGCAAAAGCGGCAGCACCAGTTCGCCGAAGCGATAGGCTTCCTCCAGATGCGGATAGTCGGGCAGGATGAAGGTATCGATCCCAATGCGCGGTATTCGTCGATCCGCTCCGCCATTGTCGCCGCGTCGCCGACCAGGGCGGTGCCGGCGCCACCGCGCTAGGCCGACGGCCGGCCCACAGGGTTCGGGCTGATTTCGAGTTTGTCGCGACGGTCCCCGTGCAGCCGCCCCATGCGCGACTGGCCGGCGGAATCCATTCGCGAAAACCTTCTGCGCCTTTGAAAGGCTACGATGACTCAGAAACCCTCCGCTCTCAATTAGCCCAATTCTGTCTCATTGGCGCTGACGCCGGTGAGAAGGCGCATATGTCCGGTGCGGCGACTTACGACGCCGACGAGAAGGACTTTACCGAGGGATGCGAGGACGACCGGCACCACTTCCGGTTTCATTGTCTCCCCGGAGCATGCCACGGAGATGCTCGAGCACGTGGGATATGCATCATTGAACGATCAAAGGCGATCTCGCCAAGAGCAACAGACTCTAACGCGGCGCGATTGAGGATCGTCAGCGAGCCATGGTCGTATCGCGTCATATACCGCCGTTCCCATTCTCTCAGGCAACGATTCACTTTCGCTCGAGAAGCCGGGACCATTGCCGCGAGGTCGGTCTGCGAAATGTGGATACTCAGAGCTCTATCCACGGTAGCCGTGCTGTGCGGCCTCTCTGTCAATCGCAAGAGCGTGCTCGCCAATCGAGTGGATAGGGCACTGGCCGCACTGTGGATCACTCGCTCCTGCGCGTCGTGGGTTGCTTCGCACAAGTACGGGATCACCTTTAATGCGAGATCGGGGTGTTTGTCGAAGACCCTAACCATGAAAGCTACTTCGATTTGCAGCAAGTCGCTGTCCGCAACTGACTCAGCATTCATGTTACTTCTTCGCGTGATGAACAATCTAGTCAGGTCGAAAGTGTCACCGGGACCAAGATCTGCAAAGATGAATTCTCGTCCGTCCGAGAGGGGAGCACTAAGCCGAATTTTTCCTTGAATTATGTAGTAAATATAAATTGGCACGTCGCCAAGGCGAGTTAAGATTTTATTCTTCGGAACCCTTCGCAGAACGGCGACTTTCGCCAGTTCACTAAGAATATCTTGGTCAAATTGCTGAAATAAGCGTATTTTATCGAGCTGTTTGACCCGAACCTCAGCGCCGCACTCTGCCATGGCTACTGCCCCCCTGATAGGGTAAAGCGCCCCGGTCCCTTAAAGCGTTGCCTTGACTAACTCTTAGAACGAGTCCGATTTCGGGCCGTTCTCGCGCAAGAGCGCTCAGACAGAAGTGTTACCATATTAGGATAGCATAAAATAGTCACTCCTATGTGCCCGGGGTAACAGCGACCCTGTCTCTGAGAGAGTTTAAATCAAATGTGATCGACTGAAAGCCGTTGGGATAACCCCCTTCTATGGGACGGCGTGTGCCATGCCCCAAGAAGGAGAAGGGATACAACAGGATTCGGGGGCTTGTCTCCATGCGGCATGCACCAACCCAGGCGTCGCGTGCGTTCTTGAAGCGGAGCGTAGAACCGCTACGGCTTCCTGTGGGAGCAGTTTGCGTGTTTCTTGCAACTGCTGATTTCCTCCTCGGAGAGACAATACTTCTTGCGTCAAATGACGTCTATCATAGGTACGTCGGCGTGAGCCCGCCAGATATTTGGGAGACGATTTATCTAAGTGTTACCGCCGGCCTATTGCTTGTCGCATTCATGGGGGCCAGAGGCGCCTACACCATCAGTGGCATCCTGGACGATCACCGCGTGATCAAAACACTCTTCACCGGGTGGCTATTCGTTTTCTTTTCAATTCTCTGGCTCGCCTTTCTCACGAAGACGACGTCGACGTTCTCCCGCGGTTCCTTGACGCTGGCGTTTGCGGTCGGATTCCCAACCCTGCTGCCTGGCCACGTGGTTCTAGCGCGTGTGCTGAAACGGCTTCTGGCCGCCGAGAAGCTCGTCCTGCGCACAGTTTATCTGTTTTACGCTGGCGGTCCTGGAATGGAAAAGGGGATGATCGGCAAGCTCGGGCAACAGGGCATCGCGGTTTGCGGCGTTTCGAACATCGAGAACCATGATGGCACGATCGCAGCACGATCGGTGCAAGCCGCCGTCGCAGCTGCGCAGGCTGCGTTCCGTAGTGACCCGTATGGGGCAGTTTATCTCTTTTGCTCTTGGGATCAGCGGAAGTTGATCGCAGGCATCCTGGACGAAATATCCCGCCTCCCGCTGCCGATCTATCTTTTCGCCGATGCCTACATAGATAAGATTCTGGCCGGATGCCCGCTTCACACCGGCTGGCAGCGAGCCTTCGAAGTCCAGCGCGCGCCTTTGAGGCCTGCCGAACGCCTGCTGAAGCGGTTATTCGACGTTGCCTTTGCATCACTGCTACTGCTGTTCCTGTTTCCGTTGATGGCCGTAGTCGCGTGTGCCATCGCGCTGGAGAGCGGTCGCCCAGTGCTGTTCCGGCAGACGCGGCGGGGTTTTTGTGGTAAGCCATTCAATATTTACAAGTTCCGATCAATGACCGTGCAGGAGAACGGCGCGGAAATTCGCCAGGCTCAGCGTAATGATGCGCGGGTTACCCGACTTGGCCGAATATTGCGCCAGTCAAATATCGACGAGCTGCCGCAGTTATTCAATGTGCTTCGGGGGGAAATGTCCCTCGTGGGGCCGCGACCCCACGCCGTCGCTCATGACGATACCTATAGTACGATTATTGCGTGCTATGCTTATCGCCATCGTGTAAAACCCGGTTTGACAGGCTGGGCTCAGATCAATGGCTTTCGAGGGGAAACGAAGGAGCTGTGGAGGATGGAAAAACGCGTAGAGCATGACCTCTGGTACATACAGTCCTGGAGCGTGCAGCTCGATCTTAAGATAATTTGGACAACCGCTGTACTGGTGCTTTCGGATCGTAATGTCTATTGATGTATAGCAGCTTCTCAGCCTCAGAAGCGGCATGGATAGGCAATCCATCGTCCGGGATTGAACTGATAGTTTTGATTTTGATGCTCGAGCGATCCCGCGCCAGTGAGTATATAGAGCCCCAAAATTCGGGTTCGCGCCGGTTCAGTCGCCGGATCTTTATGAGCGCATGATTTCTTCTGGCGCGGGAAGTGGATTAGGAAAACCTGCTGACGGCGCGGCCGCCTTCAATAAGAAAAACTGTGCAGCCTATAAGCTTCGGCTCGACGACATCCGGTTCTCGATTTCCTTTAGGATGTTGGTTGCGCGTGCGATGCGGCTATACTTGGCCAGAAAGTCCGCCTTCGCCTGTAGGCCAATCTGATCCCGAAACACCTCGTTTTCACGCAGCCGCTGATGGGCCTTGACCCAGTCAGACGGGTTGTCCGGCGACACCAGAACGTTGTTGACGCTATCCCTCAAGACTTACGGATAGCTGGCAGGTCGGAGGATACTATGGGTTTGCCGTGCGCCATATATTCGAAGAGCTTGAGCGGCGACATTCCCTCAGCGATATTTCGACCGCCGCCCTGGTGACCTGCCACGGGTAATTTCCTCCATCTGAGATTAGAGTCCGGCCTCGATTGAAGGACGGACTGATGAAGAGAAAGCGGTTTACGGAAGAGCAGATCATC
>NZ_JAMYLO010000062.1:0-5361 GCF_040318075.1 Mesorhizobium sp. M1328
GTGGGCGCGGCATTAACAACACCTGGCACGGGTTTTTGGGTCCGTTCCATTCAAACCCACCGTCGGCGGGCTTACTTGGCGTTTGAACTTTGCCCCGGGGGGGGGGCTTTCGCCCGGGCGCCTCTTTTCTGCCCAAGGACCGACAGCATGTTTTCAAACTTTGATAGTGAGATTTTAGTCGCCGCCCGCTTGCTGCTCGGCGGCGCCTTTGTCTTTGCCGGCCTGCGCAACATTCAGAACGCGGCCTTTGTGACCCAATTGATGACGACGCGCGGCGTGCCCCAGGCACGGCTGGTGCTGTGGCTGGGGATTGTCCTGCAGATCGTCGCCGGAGTGCTGGTGATCGCGGGCATCTGGACCGCTCCGGCGGCGGCATGCCTGATCCTGTTCCTGATTGTCGCCACGCCGATGTTCCATAACTTCTGGGATCACCAGGGGCCCGAGCGCGCGTCCCGTATCAATGGCTTTGTCGGCAACGTCGCGCTGACCGGAGGATTTCTGGCGCTGATCGCGCACTTGCTTTGACAGCGATCATCGCGTCGACGTAGCCCGTTACGCCGCATACCGCAAGCCGCCATCACAGGTCAGGACCTGGCCGGTGACGAAGCTGTTCGAAACCAGGAACGCAATCGCCTCGGCGACGTCCTCGGCCCGGCCGATACGGCCGACCGGCGTCTTGCCGGCATACTCGGCAAACACCGCCTGCCGCTGATCGTTGGGCAGGAAATCCCACCATGGCGTGTCGATGACACCCGGTGCCACGACATTGACGCGTAACGGCTTCAGCTCCATCGCCAGGATCGGCACCACGGTCAGCAGCATGCCGTTGACGGCGGCGATGCCGGCGACACCCGGCGCCGACAATTGCGCCGACACCGCCGAGATGAAAGTCACCGAACCGCTCTTGTTCAGCGTCGGCAAGGCGGCCTGCAGGCAGGAGAGCTGTGGCCGGACCTTCTCGTCGACGCCGCCGCCGATGTCGGTCAGGTCAAGCGTTTCGAACGGGCCGAGCCCCTTGCCGCCGCTGGCGGCCAGCACCAGGTGATCGAAAGGGCCGAGATCGCTGAAGAACCGGCGAACCTCGTCCGGCTTCGCGGCATCGAAGGCAGCTCTTTCGACCGCGCCGCCAAGGCTGTGCCATGCGTTGTCGAGCCTTTCCCGGTTGCGCCCGGTGATCGTCACCTTCATGCCCGGCCCGAGCAGCTTTTTCGCGGTGGCGAGGCCGATGCCGGAGGAGCCGCCGACGACCACGGTGTGACTGGTTTTCTCGATCATGAATTTTCTTTCTTCGATGTTGCGGAAGCGGGTGCGAGCCCGACTAGGCCGAGGGTCAATTCGCGCAACTGCTGCCTCGCCTTGGCGTCATAGGCTTGGGCATCGGCGCGGGATTCTCTTTGGCCGTCGAAATAGAGGCCGCTTCGCCCTTCGAGCGCCGGCGACGTCGCGAGATTGATGATGGCCTCGGCGCCGGTTTTGACCGAACTCCACGGCGTGATGCCCGCCTGCCGCACCATCGTAGTGTTCATGTAGCTTGCCGGATGCAGGCTGTTGACGGTCACATTGGTGCCGTTCAGTTGCTCCGCCAGATCGATGGTAAACATGATCTGCGCCAGCTTGCTCTGGCAGTAGGCACGGACGCCGTCATAGGAGCGGGTCAGCATGACGTCGTCGAAATCGATCGCCTGCTGGCCTGCCGAGGCGACGTTGACGATCCGCGCCGGCGCGCTGGCCTTGAGCAGCGGCAGCAGCTCCGTGGTGAGCAGGAAGCCGGCGAGATAATTGACGGCAAAGCGCAGTTCGTAGCCGTCGGCGCTGACCTGCCGTTTGGAGTTGGGGCCGGCGGTGCCGACGCCGGCATTGTTGATAAGGATATCGAGCCGCTTGGTCCTTGCGCGCACGGCCTCGGCGAGGCGGCGGACTTCCGCCAGGGAGGAGAGATCGGCGACGAGAAGCTCGGCCTTGCCGCCGGCGGCTTCGATCTCGGCCACGATCGCCTTGCCCCTAGTCGCGTCGCGGCCATGCACCAGGATGCGGGCGCCGCCGGCGCCGAGCCTTTGCGCGACGACGCGGCCGACGCCGTCGGTCGACCCTGTGATGAGGATTGTCTTGTCTTTCAGTTCCATGTTCAGAGCCTCCGTCTCATCGTTCTGAGCGGAAAGATGGGGCACCAGCCACTTGCCAAACAGTTCAAACTTTATCCTGGTATCGATACTGCTATAATAGCGCCGATGGATTCCACCACGCACTCCGCCGAAGACAGCCGCCGCCGCGAGCTTGGCGCCTTCCTGCGCTCGCGGCGCGAAAGGCTGACGCCTTCGGCCACGGGCATCTCGACCGGCTTGCGCAGGCGCACACCCGGGCTGCGGCGCGAAGAGGTGGCGATGATCGCCGGCGTCGGCACGACCTGGTACACCTGGCTGGAGCAGGGCCGCGACGTTCGGCCGTCGGTGGAAGTGCTTACGGCGCTCAGCCAGGCGCTGCGCCTGGACGCGGCCGAGCAACGGCATCTGTTCATCCTTGCCGGCCGACCGCAGCCGGAGCGTCGCGTCGACGCGCCGGAAAAGGTCGATGGCCCGTTGCTGCACATGCTGCAGAGCCTGGTCCTGCAGCCGGCCTATGTCGTTGGGCGGCGCTGGGACGTGCTGGCCTGGAACTCTGCCGCGGCAGCCGTGTTCGGCGACTATGGTCTGCTGGAAGGCGATGCCCGTAACATCGTCCACATGGTTTTCACCAGCCCGCAGCATCGGCGCCTGCTCGTCGACTGGGAGGAATTGGCGCGTGCCGTGCTGGCGTCATTCCGGGCAGAAAGCGCCAGATATGTCGGCGATCCGGATTTCGAGCGGCTGATCGCGCTGATGACGCGCTCGAGCCCGGAGTTTCGCGCCTGGTGGCCGCTACGCGACGTCGCCCGCAACCTATCGGGTGTGAAGCATGTCAGGCATCCGATAGCGGGCGCCATGGCGTTCGAGCATATGAGCCTGTCGATCGATGACGGCTCGGACATGAAGCTGATCGTCTACACGCCGCTCGCCGAGCAGAACTCGATCGCCAAGCTCGAACAACTGCTGGAGACGCTTCCGGCCGAGCGGCGCAGCGCGTGAACCATCAAGGCTAGCCCTTCGGCTTCAGCCCCTCGATGAACAATTGCTCGAGAAATCTTGCGGCATCCTCGAAGCGGCCATCGCCGCCGCGGTCGGGGCCGAGCACGGCGCGGACCTGGACGTCGAAATCGGCATAATGCTGCGTCGTCGCCCAGATCGAGAAGATCAGGTGCCAGGGGTCGGTGCGGGAAATCTTACCGGCGCGCATCCAGCCCTTGATGACGTTGGCCTTCTCGTCGACCAGTGTCTTCAACTCGCCCTCCAGCATCGGCATGATGCGCGGCGCGCCCTGCAGGATCTCGTTGGCGAACAGCCGGCTCTCGCGCGGGAAGTCGCGCGCCATTTCGAGCTTGCGCCTGATGTAGCTGCGCAGTTCGGTCAAGGGATCGCCGATGTCGTCGAGTTCGCGCAGCGGCGCCAGCCAGGTGTCGAGAAGCCGCTGCATCAGCGTCTCGTGGATGTCCTCCTTGCGGCGGAAATAATAGAGCAGGTTCGGCTTCGACATGCCGGCGGCTTCGGCGATCTGGTCGATGGTGGAGCCGCGAAAACCGTTGGTCGAGAAGACTTCGAGCGCCGCCTCGAGGATGAGCTCGCGCTTTTCCAGCTGGATGCGGGTGCGGCGAGGAGCGGAGCTTTCGACCGCCCCCGTCACCTCGAAAAACCTTCACTGCGAGGAGTGTCTGGACCAATTCTCTGGACCAGTTTTTCTCCGCCCTGTGGAGCGCACTTCGAAAGCCGCATTTCCGCTAGTAATCCCTTGACCGCTGATAAGGCGGTGCTAACGTTTGTCCAACCGGTCAAAAATTTGCGTAGCACGAAAACGTCGCGAAGACCAAGTGTTGGAAAGACCAAGCGTCAGCCGCACCGAAACAGGTTACAAGGGGAAGTCTTGGTCATGTCCAACCGGCTGAAAGTCACGCCGAACGATCTCAGCGCATTCTGGATGCCGTTCACGGCAAACCGGCAGTTCAAGCAGGCGCCGCGCATGATGGTGTCGGCCAAGGACATGCATTACACGACCAGCGACGGGCGCAAGGTTCTCGACGGCACCGCCGGCCTGTGGTGCGTCAATGCCGGCCACTGCCGTCCGAAGATCACCGAGGCGATTCAGAGCCAGGCGGCCGAGCTCGACTATGCACCCGCTTTCCAGATGGGCCACCCGATCGTGTTCGAGCTGGCGAACCGGCTGGTCGACATCGCGCCGAAGGGTATGGACCATGTGTTCTTCACCAATTCCGGATCGGAATCGGTCGAGACCGCGCTGAAGATGGCGATCGCCTATCACCGCGTAAAAGGCGAGGGCTCGCGCACCCGCCTGATCGGCCGCGAGCGCGGTTATCACGGCGTTAATTTCGGCGGCATTTCGGTTGGTGGCATCGTCACCAACCGCAAGATGTTCGGCACGCTGCTCGGCGGCGTCGATCACATGCCACACACGCATCTGCCGGAAAAGAACTCCTTCACCAAGGGCGTGCCCGAGCACGGCGCAGAATTGGCGAACGAGTTGGAGCGCATCGTCGCCCTGCACGACGCGTCGACCATCGCCGCCGTCATCGTCGAACCGGTTGCCGGTTCCACTGGCGTCATCCTGCCGCCGAAGGGCTATCTGCAGAAGCTGCGCGAGATCTGCACCAAGCATGGCATCTTGCTGATTTTCGATGAGGTCATCACCGGTTTCGGCCGTCTCGGCACGCCGTTTGCCGCGGACTATTTCGGCGTCACGCCGGACATCATGACCACCGCCAAAGGCGTCTCCAACGGCGTCATCCCGATGGGCGCGGTGTTCGTCAAGAAGGAAATCCACGACGCCTTCATGACCGGCCCCGAGCACATGATCGAGTTCTTCCACGGCTACACCTATTCGGGCAATCCGATCGCCTGCGCGGCGGCGCTGGGCACGCTCGACACCTACAAGGAAGAGGGGCTGCTGACGCGCGGCGAGGAACTGGCGCCGTACTGGGAGGACGCGCTGCACTCGCTGAAGGGCGAGCCGAACGTCATCGATATCAGAAACATCGGCCTGATCGGTGCAATCGAGCTGGCGCCGATCGCCGGCCAGCCGACGAAGCGGGCCTTCTCGGCCTTTGTGAAGGCGTTCGAGCGTGGTGCATTGATCCGCACCACCGGCGACATCATCGCGCTGTCGCCGCCGCTGATCATCACCAAGGGCCAGATCAACGAATTGATCGACCATGTGCGCGAAGTGCTGAGGGCGGTGGATTGAACCAGGTGCAGCTTTCCCTCCCCCTCGAGGGGAGGG
>NZ_JAMYLO010000063.1:0-4425 GCF_040318075.1 Mesorhizobium sp. M1328
GTTCTTCGCTGTTCTCGCAGCGAAGCCGGCGTCCGAAATACGGATGCCAACGATAATGGACTTCGACCTCCTGCCCAACATGGGCAGAATGACCCCGAGATGGTCTGTGGCCTGATGGCGCGCTCGACGGTGTTGGAGTCGATTTCGATGCGGCCGTCGGTGAGGAAGCGCTCCAGCGCGGCACGCCGGCCGAGCGCATAGCGGATCGCCTCGGCGGGCTGCGATTTTCCCGACAGCTTCGGCAGCTCCTTTTCCCACAGCGCAAAGAGAGCGGCAACGACGGCGGCGGATTTCTCCTGACGCGCAGTTATCCGTACTGCCGGGTCCTGGCCGCGTACGGCCTCCTCGGCGGCCCACAGTGGGGCCATCTGCGCCACCGTCTGCGAGGCGATAATGGAGGAGCCTGCGGCATGCAGTTCGTAGAACTTGCGCCGCACGTGCGACCAGCACGCCGCCAGCGTCACGCCGTCATTGCCCCGATCGGATCGGGCCAGCCGGATATAGGCGGCGTATCCGTCGACTTGCAGGATGCCGCGATAGCCGTCCAGATGACGGGCGACACATTCGCCGGCGCGGCTGTCCTCGAAGCGATAGACAACAATGGGCGGTCCACTGCCGCCAAAGGGCCGATCATCGCGGACATAGGTCCAGAGGTAGGCCGTCTTGGCCTTGCCAGATCCCGGCGCCAGCGTTGGCAGCGTGGTCTCATCGGCAAAGACCCGCTCACCCTGCTTGATGCGGGTCAGTGCGTAATCGGCGAGCGGCTCGAGCTCGAAGCCGAGCTTGCCCATCCACTGCGCCATCTGTGACCGGTCGATCTTGACCTGATTGCGGGCATAGATCGCTTCCTGGCGGTAGAGCGGCAGGCCATCGGCGTATTTCGACACCGCGATCTGCGCCAGCAGCGCTTCGGTCGGAATGCCGCTTTCGATGATGCGGGCGGGCGCGGCTGCCTGGATGACGCCGTCCCAACCCTTGTAGGCATATTTGGGGCGACGCGTAACGATCACCCGGAACTTCGCCGGGGTGACATCGAGCCGTTCGGAGACGTCCTCGCCGATCAGGATCTTTTCCAGCGCTTCGCAGCCAGCAGGCGTTTCGGGCTCGATGACCACCTCGACCCGTTCGAGATGGGCCGCAAAGCCTTTGCGAGGACGCGGAGCGCGCTTCGCTTTCGAGCCGCCCGCAGACTTCTCCATCTGCGCTTGGATGGCCGCCACGCCGGTTTCGATCTCGTCGAAGACCAGCGCATACTGCTCCTCGCTCAGCGCACCGGCCCGCAACCTTTCGGAGCGGCTGCCGAAGCGCGCCCGCTCCAGCATCTTCACCACCGCCGTCAGTCGTGCGATCCGCTCCTCGGCGCTCTTGTTGACCAACTCGAGATGCGTATTGTGGGCTTCGAGATCGGCATTACGCTCTTCCAGACCGGCGGCTTTTTCGGCCATGGCAACAACCATCGCCTTGAGCGCGTCAACGTCGTCCGGGAGCGCGAGATCGGGTGCCGACATGGCCAAAATCAGAGCATATTCGCGGGCAATTTTCCCGCGTTTTCAGCTCCGTGATTCATCATGCCGCAGGGTTTTACCCATCCGATTGCGGCCGCCTGACGGTCTCCGTTCGAACCCGTTTCCAGTCCATTCCGTCAACCGAAGGCATCCAGGAATATCCCTGCTGGTGAGTCTGACGAATCATCGGGTGAGCTGATCCGGGTTATGGACCCACATCATCCGCTTTACAGGCGATCCTTCCGCGTGATCCGGAGAGTGGCGCATGGAGGCGGCAACTTTCCACCATCATATGAAGTCGATCATCGTGATGGATCAACATTGCTGATCGCGGTGGCAGCAACGCAGAAGTATGTAGAGGACACGAATCAGAGTAAATTGAGCGTCGAGGCGGTTCGGGATCTTGTCGCGGTGGCGGAATATCTCGAAGGTCATGACCATAGACCCCAAGAGCCTGTGGGCGACGCTGCCACCAGCTTTGCGGCGTCAAATCCTCGACGACGTCGCCGCGGTTCTGGCGGAGGTGGCTCGTGAAGTCCGAACTGGTCAAGCCAACCCATCTGGCGCGCAGAGCGGTTGTTTACGTCCGACAGTCGACGCCACACCAGGTAGTGAGCAACCAAGAGAGCCTGCGGCTGCAGTACGCGCTTCGCCAACGCGCTCGCGAACTCGGCTGGCATGATGCCGACATCGATGTCATCGATGCCGATCTCGGCTTGAGCGCAGCCTCCGCTGCAAAACGGAGCGGCTTTAAGGAACTTGTCGGACGGGTTGGCCTCAGCGAGATCGGGTTGATCCTCGACGTGACGCGGCTTGCTCGCAACTGTTCCGATTGGTACCCGCTCCTGGATATCTGCGGCGTGCGCGGCTGCCTCATTGCCGATCGCGATGGCGTCTATGATCCCGGCAGCGCCAATGGCCGCCTGCTTCTCGGCCTGAAGGGAACAATCTCAGAGCTTGAGCTGCATACGATCCGCAGCCGTCTGACCGCGGGTCTGCTTGCCAAGGCCGAGCGCGGCGAGCTTGCCCTCACGCTGCCGGTCGGCTTGGTGCGTGATCCAAGCGGGGTAGTTGTCAAAGATCCGGATCTCGCTGTTCAGGGACGGCTTGAGCTTGTATTCGAGACATTCCTGAAGTTCCGCACCATCGCCAAGGTCATGCGTGTGCTGAACGATCGTGGCCTGGCTCTGCCGCGCCGCGACTGGCACGGCGAACCGCGCTGGGCACGAGCGACAGTCTCGGCGGTGGCGGCGATCCTGAAGAATCCCGCTTATGTCGGTGCTTTCGTCTATGGACGAACCCGCCTTCGTGCCGCCACGGGTGAAGGCGGTCCGCCGGGAAAGGTGGCGCGGCCAATCGATGAATGGCGGATCGTCGTGAAGGGCCGGTATCCACCCTACATCGACTGGCCAACCTATGAGAAGATCCGCGACATCGTACGAGACAACCGGGCCGAATACATGCGCATCAAAACGAGAGGTGCTCCTCGCAACGGCGAACTTCTCCTGCATGGCATCGCCTGGTGTGGGCGATGCGGCCACAAGATGTACGTTCGCTACAAGGGTGGCGGAGAGTATGTGTGCAATCACCTGCGCTCCCACACGGGCTTGCCGGCATGCCAGCACATCCGTGCTTCACGTGTGGATGCCGCCGTCGCCGACGCATTCTTGACGGCGCTGGCGCCCGCCGAGATTGATGCGCTGTCGCGGGCGCGACGGACACAGCAGCAGGTCGACAAGGCCTTACGCACGAGCGCGGAGCGTGAGCTTGAGCGCAAGCGCTATGCTGCGGCGCTGGCAGAGCGGCAGTTCAACCGCGTCGATCCCGACAATCGTCTTGTCGCCGGCGAACTCGAGCGTCGGTGGGAAGTTGCGTTGAGCGAAGTCCGTGCTGCCGAGGAAGCGCTTGCCCGGCAAGCTTCGGCCGAGCCCGTTACGCAAATGGCGTTGGGCAGGGCCCTCAACAGCAAGGTCGTCATCCTGTCCGGCCGCCTGCCGCAGATCTGGGCGAACGACGCCACGACGGATGCTCATCGCAAGGCGCTATTGCGGTGCCTGATCGAAAAGGTCGTTCTCGATCGCGGCGAGCACGACGTTGCTCTGGTCAGGATCATCTGGCGAGGCGGCGCAGTGACTGAACTTGACGTGAAGATGAGGGTCAACTCCATCACCAAGCTCACCCATGGTCAGGAAATGCGCGCCCGTCTGGTCGATCTCGCGAGAGCTGGCATGCCTGATTATGAGATTGCCACCCTTCTCACCCGGGAGGGGCACCGCTCGCCCAATTGCGCCGACAAGGTCTTGCCGATCACGGTGCAGCGGATCCGGCTCGGTGCCGGGATCAGGATAACGACGCAGCGCAACCGCTGGACCCACGAGTCCACTTCGCTCAGCGCCACACAATTGGCCGCACGACTGAACATCCCCGTCAATTGGATCTATGTGCAGATCAGGCAGAAGCGCCTCCTGATCGACCGTCAGCTGACCGGAGCCTACCTGTTCCAAAACTCCCCTTCCGTGATCAATGCGGTCCGCGACCTCCGCAACCACACCATCAGCCACCTTGATCTGAGAATCATTCAGCCTCACCAGGAGGGGCATCAACATGCGTGATCGACCAGAGCCATGAGCTGAGCATGATTGAGCTGGACCCGGTGGTGGCCGATCCGCGGCCAGCAGAACTTCGCCTCATCCAGCCGCTTGGCATAAAGACACACGCCGCTGCCGTCCCACCAGACGATCTTGATCCTGTCCGCTCTTTTGGCGCGGAATACATAAAGTGCGCCGTTATGCGGTTATGTGGCGCGCCACATAACCATTCTTATGCGTCGGGCGAGATTATGTGGCGGAGCCTTCCTGGTGCCAGCCTAGGCCCGCCGGTCCGGATTTTTCCGCCACATAATATTTAGATGCTGTTCAGC
>NZ_JAMYLO010000064.1:0-4038 GCF_040318075.1 Mesorhizobium sp. M1328
GGGTGTGGACCTCTGTGAGCTATGCGCTTTCGGCCGGCTCGGAGATTGAACTTCTTGCCACCACCAACGCGTCCGGCACGACGGCAATCAACCTCACCGGCAACGAGCTCGCCCAAACCATCCAGGGCAATGCCGGCGCCAACGTGATCAACGGCCGCGGCGGCGCCGATACGATGACCGGCTATGGCGGCAACGACACCTACTATGTCGACAATGCCGGCGACAAGGTAAACGAGGCTTCGGGCGGCGGCACCGACAGGGTTTTCGCTTCAGTGAGCTATGCGCTTTCCGCCGGCTCTCAGGTCGAGATTCTCACCACCATGAACGCGTCCGGCATGACGGCAATCAACCTCACCGGCAATGCGTTCGCCCAAACCATCCAGGGCAATGCCGGCGCCAACGTGATCAACGGCGGCGGCGGCGCCGATACGATGACCGGCTATGGCGGCAACGACACCTACTATGTCGACAATGCCGGCGACAAGGTAAACGAGGCTTCGGGCGGCGGTCACGACAGGGTGTGGACCTCTGTGAGCTATGCGCTTTCGGCCGGCTCGGAGATTGAACTTCTTGCCACCACCAACGCGTCCGGCACGACGGCAATCAACCTCACCGGCAATGCGTTCGCCCAAACCATCCAGGGCAATGCCGGCGCCAACGTGATCAACGGCGGCGGTGGCGCCGATACGCTGACCGGCTTTGGCGGCAACGACACTTTCGTCTTCAATAGCACCCTTAGCAGCGGCAATGTCGACAGGATTACCGACTTCAACTCCTCGCAGGACAAGATCCACCTCGACGATGGCATTTTCAAAGGGCTTCCGGTTGGGGCGCTTTCCCAGGCTGCTTTCTATGCCGGGACGGCAGCGCACGACAGTTCCGATCATATCATCTACAATAGTGCAACCGGGGCGCTCTCTTTCGACAGCGACGGGATCGGCGGCACAGCTCAAACACAGTTCGCCACGCTTTTCCCCCCATCTCTCTCGGCAGCCTCCTTCTACGTGACCTGAAGAACCGACGGGGAAGCGACATCGCGCGAGGCGCTGCTGTGACGAACAAGGACCAAGTGGACAACCAGCACCCCGCCAGCCTCTTTCGTTAAGTGCAGATGTGCTGGCATGGACTGTAGCGGTATCGAGGACGCTCCCCAGATACAGTTCGTCACTTACCGTGGTGGCGAACTCTTGGAACAGACGGCCGACAATGCCGCCCATCAGCAAGAGCGGGATGAACACCGCGACGAGCGAAATGCTGATCGACAAAACCGTGAAGCCGATTTCGCACGCGCCCTTCAATGCGGCATGCAGGGGCTTGGAGCCACCGGAGCCCTCGAGCCAAGGTATTTCTTCGCTGGAACTAGGGCGCACGACGCCGACGACCACATCGTCTATGACAAGGTTACGGGTGCGTTGTTTTATGATTCCAACGGAAACGTCGCAGGCGGCGTGACACAGCTCGCGACGCTGACGAACAGGCCGACGCTGCTGGCCGACGATTTTTTCGTGATCTGATCCGGCGCCTACGGCGGTGCGCGTGAAAACGAGATCTCACGGTACACGACAGTCAGGGTGAGAACGGGATTCCTCAGCAAAAGGATCTTCGCCCATGCCACTGATTCATTCCGCTCTCATCGAGACGTTAGGTTGGCACTTTGCATTGAGCAAGAGCCGGCTTGTGACGCTTGCAGCGCTGATCGCCGGGCTTGCCCAGTCTCGCAGCGTCAACCTTTCGCATCTGGCCGTGCATCTGTGCGGCCCGGCGTGCCATGCCTCGAAATATCGGCGGCTACAGCGGTTCTTCCAGTTCGTCCGGCTCGACCAGGCCGTGGCGGCGCGGCTCGTAGTGCACATGCTCAACCTGGAGCGACCAAAGTATCTGGCGCTCGATCGCACCAACTGGAAGCTTGGATCGCGCGACATCAACATCCTGATGTTGGCGATCGTCACAAGGCACTTCCGGGTGCCGCTGCTGTTTGCCTTGCTACCGCATCAGGCCAACTCCGACACGGGTCACCGCATCGCACTGCCGCGCCGTTATCTTAGCCTGTTTCCTGCTGCCTCCATCCGCTGCCTGCTCGCCGACCGTGAGTTCATCGGCGCCGAATGTATGGATTTCCTCAACGAAAACAATATCCCCTTTGCCATCCGGGTGAAGGTCGACATGACCGTTACCCTCGAGGACGGTCGCGCATGGTCGCTCGCCACGCTCTTGCGGCGCAGGCGGGCCCGATGCGCAACCCTCGTCGGGCACATCAACGGCACAGTAGGCGCCACGCGCGAGCCTCTTCGTCTTGCCGCCAAACGCCTTGGCAACGGCGAATGGCTGATCGTGGCCACCAATCGCCCCGATCCGAAGCAGCCCCTCAACGACTACCGAAAGCGGTGGGGTATCGAATGCCTGTTCGGTGATACCAAGACACGAGGCCTCAATCTCGAGGACACCCACATCACCAATCCCGAGAAGCTCGCAAGCCTCATCGTCGTCGTCATGCTCGCCATCACATGGGCCTATCGATGCGCCACCCAGACCCATGGCATGAAGGCCATACCGCGCAAAAGCCACGGTAGACTGGAGAAGTCGTGGTTCCGTATCGGTCTCGACGCGCTGGAGGAACTGGATACTCAACAGCCCCAAAGCAGCTGCCCATGCATGGCTCGCTAAAGCACCCCGAAGATCGATTACGGTCTCAAAACACGCCTGAGTCGTGTACCGTGAACGAGATCACGCGACACCACTGTAGCTTCTTGTTTGCGCATCGCTTTGTTCGAAAAACCGGTGATCACTTTTTCGAGCGATGCACTAGCTCTACTGCGTCATAAACTGTGTTGGATCTCTTTGGCAGCAGGGATATCGTGTGATGTTATCCTACAACGTCGCTCCGACCGATCCAGTGCCCGTTCGTGACAGCTAGCGAGAACAGCGCCCATAAGCTCCGGCAAGGCCGCTGGTGGCTTGTCCCGTGGTGGGCGAAGGAGATGCCGAACGCCTGATTTCAGGCGATCGCGATCGACTTCCAGCGCGCCAGCCGCTCTGCGATCAACTCCGCGCGCTGGCGATCGTCGTTTCCGTCCAGGATGGCCAAATCCGCCGGATCGGCGCGCAGGTAGACACCGGACGTCCGCGCGTTCACGCCCTCGGGGCCATCCGAACGGGTCGTAAAATACCCGGCGGCGCGATCGACGGACTCCAGCAGGATCTCTCCCGTACCGTACAATTTTGCGGTGCATTAGGGTCGCGGGGCCGTTCTCCGTTCCAGTAGTAGAAAACGCCGGCAGGCTCCTTCCTCTCCTTCAGGGCTTCGCTCCAGTATCTGGCGGACAGAGTGCCGTCCTCCTGCCATGAGCGGCCACGCAGCTCCAGCGTACCGTCGAGGGCTCGCGAGATGCGCAGGAGGCCTTACGGCGGAAGGCTCTCGCGGGCCGCGCGCCGAGAGGGAGAATTGCCACCACAGGCCCTCAATGCGTGCGAGGCGGCCCTCGCTCTCGATGGCCTTTCGAAGCTTCTGGTTGATGGTCCGCATCTCGGCAGCGTTTGTCGCTTCGCCATATCGTACGCACGTCAATCCGAGGAGATCGGTCGGAGGCTTCGAACCGCTCGCATGCAGTATGAAAGTTCGGCGCAAGCCGAGGACGCTGCTGAAAAGACCGGCTTCGAAGACGACATTGTCGCGCGGAGAAGCCTGGCCGGAACCAGCGGGAGGGGAAGCGGGCAGGCTGGCCGTCGTCCAGTCGTCGCGGGCGAACACGAACGCCGCGAAGTCCACTTCACGCGTAAGCTCGAGGAGACGGTCAGCGTGGTCGTGCCCGGATTGAAGGATGTCGTCCAGGGATCGACATGCGCGACGTCTTCGAGGCCGGGCGTCAGCGCCTGCACCAGCTTCATCTGCGCTCCCGGCGAGCCAAGGAAAATGCGGGGCTTGTTCATCTATTCCCTCACTAGAGTCTTTCACGTTTTGACGGAAGCGTATCCGGCGTTTGCGAAGTAGTTTTTGCATTCGCCGGGTTCGATCGTCGCAACGAGGTGGCCGATGTGGCG
>NZ_JAMYLO010000065.1:0-2681 GCF_040318075.1 Mesorhizobium sp. M1328
GCCGACCTGGATAGCTACCGCTCCTCCACCATCACCGCCTCACCCGCGATTTCAGCCAGCGGTCGAAGGCCACGGCGAGGATGAGGATCAGGCCGATGACGATGCTTTGCGTGTAGGACGAGACGTTGTTGAACTGCAGGCCGTTCTGCAGCACACCGATCAGCCCTGCGCCCACTACAGTGCCGCCGACGCTGCCGATGCCGCCGAACAGCGAGGTGCCGCCGATGACGACCGCCGAGATCACCGTCAGCTCGTAGCCGATGCCGGCCACGGCTTCGGAGGAGTTGAGCCGCGCCGACAAAACGAAGGCGGCAAGGCCGGCGAAGAAGCCGACGATGATGTAGACCGAGATCAGGATGCGGTCGACCCGCAGGCCGGAGAGCCGCGCGGCCTCGGCATTGCCGCCGACGGCGTAGACGGCGCGACCGTAGCGCGTGTAGCGCAGCACGATGTGGCACAGGATTGCGGCAATCGCGAAGATGATCGCCGGCACCGGCACCGGGCCGATCAGGCCGGTACCGAACCAGCGCATCGAGGCGTCGAAGCCGGAGATCGGACCGCCATTGGAGATTGTCAGCGTCAGGCCGCGAAACACGGTGAGGCCGCCGAGCGTGACGACGAAGGGCGGCACTTTCAGCCTGGTGATGGCAAAGCCCTGGGCGCCGCCGGCCACGGCGCCGACGACGACGGCGGCGAGAAGGGCGGCGAACCAGCCATAGCCTTGCGTGCCCGTTGTCGACAGCGACAGCGTGTTGGCGGTGCCGCCTTTGGCTACCACGGCCGCGACCATGCCACAAAAGGCGAGCAGCGAGCCGACCGACAGGTCGATACCGGCGGTCAGGATGACGAAGGTCATGCCGAGCGCGATCAGCCCGGTGATCGAGATCTGGCGCATGATGTTGAACAGGTTGATCGGGTCGATGAAGCTCGGCTTCAGCACGGTGAAGACGACGATCAGCAACGCCAGGAACATCAGTGGGCCGAAGCTCATCAGCAGGCGCGCAATATTGACGCCGCCGCGCTGGCTCCGTTCGGTCGTGCTGGTCATTGCGTTGCTTCCTGCTTCTGGTCGAGCGCCATCAGTTCCATCAGTTTCTCCTCGGTCGCCTCGATGCCGGGCATCTCGCCGGTAATGCGCCCGCGCCGCATGGTGACGATCCTGTCCGACACCGCAAGCACCTCGGGCAGCTCCGACGAGATCATCATGATGGCGATGCCGCGCGCCGCGAGCTCCACCAGGATCTGGTGCACCTCCGCCTTGGCGCCGACATCGACACCACGCGTCGGTTCATCGACGATCAGCACCTTGGGATCGCGTGCCAGCCAGCGGGCAAGGATGACCTTCTGCTGGTTGCCTCCCGACAGTCCCTCGATCGCCTGCTCGGGCGAGGCCATGCGGATCGACAGCGTCTTCCTGTAGTTCGCCAACGCCTCGCGCTCGCGCCGCTCGGCCATGAAGCCGACATTGGAGTAGCGGTCGAGCGCGGCGATCGAGAAATTGGTGAGGATGGCGAGTGCGGCGAAGATTGCCTGGTGCTTGCGGTCCTCCGGCACCAGGCCGATGCCGAGCTCGATGGCATCGGCGGGTGAGGCCGGCGCGATCGGCCTGCCGTCGAGCCTGATGGTGCCGGCGGCAATGCGGTCGGCACCGAAGATGGCACGGGCGAGCTCGGTGCGGCCGGAGCCGACGAGCCCGGCGACGCCGAGGATTTCGCCGGCCTTGAGGTCGAGATCGACGCCTTCGAGCACGATGGCGTGCGGCGCCTGCGGATCGCGCACCGTGCGCAGGCCGCGCACCGAGAGCCGGACGTCGCCGGCGACATCGCGCTGGGTCGGCCTGGCATAGAGCTCGGAAGCGGCACGGCCGACCATCTTCTCGATGATCTTCGGCAGTCTGATCGGCCCACCTTCGCGGTCGAGATGGCCGGCCAGCCTGCCGTCGCGCAGCACCGTCATGCGGTCGCAGATCGCCGATGCCTCTTCCAGCCGGTGGGTGACGAACATGATGGCGACGCCGTCCTTGCGCAGCCGGCCCATGATCGACATCAGCCTGTGCACTTCGGTTTCGGTCAGCGCCGAGGTCGGCTCGTCCATGATGATCAAGCGGCTCTTCAGCGACAGCGCCCGGGCGATCTCGACCAGCTGCTGCTCGGCCACCGACAGCGCCGACACCGGCGTCGCCGGGTCGAGGTCGAGGCCGACGCGAGCGATGATCGCGCGCGAATCTTCCTCCATCTTCCGCCAGCTGACCAGCCCGAACCGGCCGAGCGGTGCGCGGCCGATGAAGATATTCTCCGCCACGGTCAGCGTCGGGATCAGGCTCAGTTCCTGGTAGATGGTAACGATGCCGTGGCGCTTGGCATCCTGCGGATTGTGCGGGCTGAATTCGACCCCGTCGAAAACGATGCGGCCGCTGGACGGCGGCATCACGCCGGACAGGATCTTGAGCAGCGTCGATTTGCCGGCGCCGTTCTCGCCGAGCAGGCCGAGTATCTCGCCGGGGCGGACTTCGAGCGAAACGTCGTTCAGCGCGGTGACGCCGGCAAAGCGCTTGGTCACACCCTCGACGGTGAGCAGGGCGGGAGAGGGCGCAATAGCGGCTGCCTTGGGCAAAGTTTGCTCCTCGATCATTCGGTTGTCACGCAAGGCTGGCGGGACAGCACCCCCTCTGGCCTGCCGGC
>NZ_JAMYLO010000066.1:0-2588 GCF_040318075.1 Mesorhizobium sp. M1328
GCGAAGACTGATTCATTATGCACCTCCTTTTCAAATGGCGGAAAACAGCGATTCCTGGTTGTCGTCGTGGGTGCGACGTGGAGTATTGCGCGCCAAATCGGCTTGGATCCGTTCATCTTCAAGGTCACTGGCGCGGATTTGGTAGGGCGCACCGCGCATGACCTGTTCGGCGGGCAATATGCCGTCCCTGATGAAGCGGCGGATCTTGACGTGCGACACACGGAGCCTAGCGGCCGCGTCCGACATGGTGAGCCATTCGCCATTTTTGTCGGAAGATCGATAGCCGCTGATCTTGTGCACTGTGCGTAGCGATTGGACGCGCCGAGCAGTCCAGGTCTTTCCCTGACCGGTCTGCATGCCCATGCGGTTAAGCGTGGCCGCGATTTCGGCATCCGACCACCGCGTTGCCATGGATCGCATGATCGCCAGGGCCTCTTCAGGCGTACGCTGGCCATGCTCTCCGGATTTGGGCTTGCGAACCCGTACCTGCGAGTGCTGGCCTCCATGCCAGTGGATGGTCAAGATCACGTCGCGCGCATCGTCATCGACGTCCGCCACGATGTCCTTGATGAGTGCGCGCAGCAGTTGCTGACGACAGCGCATGTCGACACCCGGCGCATTCCAAGCGGCTTCAAGATCCTTGGCGAGACCCGTGAAGTCCGGAACCGCGTCGACAGGCTCCACACGCTGGATTTCGCTCAGCCGGGCCTCGCAGGTCTCCACGCGCCTGAGCGTGGCTTCCCAACTCCTCTCGAGCTGGGCCGCAATAAGCCGGTTCTCCGGGTCGCAAGCGGCATAGCGGCGCTCGGCGAGCGATGCCTCATAGCGCGCCTGCTGCAGGTCCATCTCGATCATCTGCCGCCGCTTGGCTTCGCTCTCCAGCTGCATCCGTTCAGCCTCCAACGCCGCTTCGATCGCCATCGGCGCAACCGCCTCCAGCGCTTCGCGGGTCACCGCCGCGTCGGTGCGAAAGCCGTTGAACGACATGCATCGCGCCTGTGCCATCATGAGGTTGCCGCGCTCGCAGCGATATACCGGATAACCTTGGCCGCGTCCGGCATACATGACAACCAGTCTTCGCCCGCATCGACCACAGGAGATGAGACCCGGGAGCAGCGCGCGACCGCCGCGGCCCGACTTGACGCCGCCGGCTTTGCCATAAGCGTTGGCCGCGAGCAGTTCCTGGTTCCGTTCGTACTCGTTCCATCCGATGTAGCCTTCGTGATGGTCGTTGAGCACCACCGCCCACTCGCTAGCCGGCTTGTAATGGCCATAGCTCTTGCGAACGCGGCCATCGACGATCTCAGTGCGCTTCTCGCTCTTACCATAGACATAGGCGCCGGCGTAGAATGGGTTCTTCAGGATCGAGATCACGTTGCGGTAGCGGATCGGAACCCAGTCGAAGGACACCATCTTCTTGCCGTCCGAGGGTCTGGGGAAATGCACGCCATCGTCGATCATCGAGATCAGGACCTGGCGCGCACTGCCGAGTTCGCGGAAGCGCGCGAATATCAGGCGAATGGTCTCCTGCAGGCGCATGTCGGGATCGAACCCGAGACCGTAATCGCGGTGCCAGACATAGCCGAAGGGCACGGAGATGCGCAGTTCCCCGCGCTGTGCCTTGGCGCGGGCGGCCTCGTACATGCGGGCACGCAGCACGCCGAGCTCGAACTCGCTGATGCTGCCCTTCATACCGAGCAGCAGTCGATCGTTCGGCAATCCTGGATCGTAAATCCCGTCCAGATCGATCACGCGTGCATCGACTTCGCCGCACAACTCGAGCAGCCGATGCCAGTCCGGCCCGTTGCGCGACAGACGGGACGCTTCCAGGCAAAGCACGGCGCCGACCTGGCCGGTGCACAGATCGTCGACCAGGCGCTCGAAACCGGGCCGCTCCACGGCCCCGCTTGCGGTTCGTCCCAGATCCTCGTCGATCACCTCTACTTTGCGGAATCCCCAGCGCCGCGCGACGTCGACAAGCTCATATTGCCGACGCTGGCTCTCAAGGTTGAGCTGGACCTGCGCCTGAGTGGACTGACGGACATAGACGACGGCCTTGCGCTTGAGGACGGCAGTCGGAATCAGATTACCGCTCGTCATCGCAGCTCTCCTCCTCCGTTGCCACGCCGGCGGCGGCCATCAGTACGTTGGCGAGCCGGGCGATCACTATGGTCCGTTGCGCTGAACTCAGCCCGTTCAGCTTCTGCGAGTCGAGCGGCAAGCTGAGTTGGCGAACGACCACGAGAGATCGTGTCGGGGGTGGCAGGGTTCTCATGTTGCGCCTCCGCGATGGTGAAACCATCCGGAGAGCCTCGCCGGAAACGGCGTTCGATCAAGAGCTTGTGAAGCTCAAGCAGCGCGGCAAGCGATACGCGCGGGGAGCCCAGGTCCATTGTCGCGCAAGCCACCGGATCGACCATCCAGGCGGGAGCGGTAATGACATGCCCCGGCACGACGACGAGATGAATGATCCGACCGTTCGCGCGTTCTTCGCTGTTCTCGCAGCGAAGCCGGCGTCCGAAATACGGATGCCAACGATAATGGACTTCGACCTCCTGCCCAACATGGGCAGAATGACCCCGAGATGG
>NZ_JAMYLO010000067.1:0-2310 GCF_040318075.1 Mesorhizobium sp. M1328
GCGATGCCGCGCAGGGCTCGCTCGGCTGCATTGTTGGATAGGCAGATCCGCCCATCGTCGAGGAACCGGGTGAAGGATGACCAGCGGCGCAGCATGTAGTTGAAGGCCTTGGTCAGGTCGTGCCCGCGCGAGAGCTTGTCGCGCGTCTTGATCATCCAGCGCTCGAGCTCGGTGACCAGCGGCGCGCTCCGCTCTTGGCGCACGGCGTGGCGTTGGGCCGGCGACAGGCCGTTGATCGCGCGCTCGATATCGAACAGGGCATCGATGCGCTTCACGGCTTCGACCGCCAGCGGATAGACCAGGTTGGGCTTCTCGCCGTGCGCCTTCTTGCGCGCCGCCGCTTCGACATCGGCCAGCTCAAACACTTTGCGCCGGCTGTGGGCCCAGCAGCTGGCCTCCAGAACAGGCGCCGGCTGACGACCCGTCGCATAGAGATCGCCATAACCACCAAAGGCATCGGCCTGCAGAATGCCGCTCCAGCCGGCGAGATGCGTCGCGGGATGTTCGCCTCGGCGATCGCGGGAATAATAGAACACTGCCGCCGGCGGATCGACACCGCCGAACGGTCGGTCATCACGCACATAGGTCCATAATCGGGCGGTATCGGTCTTGCCCTTGGCCAGGACCGGCACCGTCGTGTCGTCGCCGTGCAGACGCGAAGCGGCCAGCACATGGGCTTCGAGCTGCTTGAACAGCGGCATCAGCGCCGCGGCGCCGGCGCCGACCTGGTCGGCGAGCGTCGACAGGCTGAGCGGCACGCCTTCGCGGGCATAGCGTTCGGCCTGGCGGTTAAGCGGCTGATGCTGGCCGAACTTCTCGAACAGGATCATCGCCAGCAGGCCGGGACCGGCCCAGCCGCGCGGGGTGGCGTGGAAGGGCGCCGGAGCCTGGCTGATCGTCTCGCAGTCGCGGCAGGTGAACTTCTCCCGCACGTGCTGGATCACCTTCCATTGCCGCGGCACCACCTCCAGCGTCTCGGTGATATCCTCACCCAGCTTGCGCAGCCGATGACCGCCGCAGCAATGGCAAGCGGCCGGCGCCGGCTCGACCACGCGTTCGCGCGGCAGATGCTCGGGAAATGGCTGGCGCGCCGGTCGCTTGCGCATGTAAGGCGCCACCTCGGTGGTCCGGGCCGCGGCCTGTTCGGCGGCGATCTCGTCTTCCGTCGCGGTGCTCTCGAGTTCCTCGAAGGTGAGTTCCATCTGGTCGTGCAGGCGGGCTGAGCGTTCAGAACTCTGACCATGCAGCGCCCGCTGCAGCTTCCGGATCGTCAGATGCTGATGCGCGATCAGCGCCGCATCATCCGATGCCTTGGCCCTGGCGACCGCCAGTTCGGCCTCGACCAGCGCAGCGCGCGCGGCCTCGTCTTCGGCTCTGGCCAGCGCCGCGGTCAGCGCTGCTCTCAGCGCGCCAATATCGTCCGGAACGGCATCCTGGGCGGTGGCAACCATGCCCTGGAGTGAATCATAAAACGCGTCCGCTGACTCGCGGAAAATGGCGCAAACTCAAAGAAAAACTCAGCCCGCGAGCTCAGGGCGGAACGTGTGACGCGGGTTGCGCCAATCGATCCCGTCGAGCATGTAGGCGAGCTGCGCCGGTGATATGGAAACCGTGCCGTCCGCCGGCGACGGCCATAGAAACCGGCCCTTCTCGAGCCGTTTTGCATACAGCGACATGCCGAGCCCATCATGCCAGATAATCTTGATCAGATTGCCGCTGCGGCCGCGGAAGACATAAATATCGCCGGCATGCGGGTCCCGGCCCAGCGTCTCCTGAACCTGCAGAGCGAGGCCTTGCATCCCGCGACGCATATCGGTCCGGCCGACCGCCAACCAGATCCGCACCTGGCTCGGAACCGGGATCATGAAACGCCCAGCGCCTTCACCATCGCTGCCGCCAGTGTTGGCGGCGTGGTCAGCGGAATCCGCAGCCGCACCTTGCCGGCGACCTCCAGCTCGATCACCGCTGGGGATGCCGCCGGCCGCGAAACGGCGACAGGCTCATCGGGAGCCACGACAACTTCGGCAAAGCCCGTCTCGCGGGCTCTCACCGTGCGGCGCCACTTATAGATCAGGCTGGTCGCGACATCGTACTGACGCGCTACCGCCGCCACTGTGGCCCCGGGCGCGAATGCCGCGGCCAGTATCCGGCACTGATCCTCTTCACGCCAACGACGACGACGCTCAGGCCCGGTCAATAACGTCACATGGCTCATGCTGTGCTGCTAACTTCGCTCGTAAGGGCGACCTTAAGAGCGCAGCCTCGCTACCGTGCCGTCCTCTCGCAAGGCGGCCTTCGCCGGAGGGTATC
>NZ_JAMYLO010000068.1:0-2193 GCF_040318075.1 Mesorhizobium sp. M1328
GCCGAGGCCGGGCGCTGCGAACCCTGACCACTCCGCGCCCGGCCTCGGCTCAAGCTTCAGCCCAGGACACCGTCTGTCAGATAAAGTTTAAACTTTTACACATAACGATGGCCATTTCTATTGCACTGCAGGCTCAAATCCTGCGCTATCACCATGTCGAGAAGTGGCGGGTCAACACCATTGCCCGCCAGCTCGGCGTCCACCATCACACCGTTCAATGCGTGCTGGCTCGTTCCGGGCTGTTACCCCATGGCCCACGAGGACGACCCAGCCAGATCGATGCCTATTTGCCGTTCATCCTTGAGACCCTGAACGCTTTCCCCAGCCTGACCGCCGCGCGTCTTTACGGCATGGTCAAAGAACGGGGATACCGCGGTGACGGCGGCCACTTCCGCCACATGATCGCCCGCTATCGGCCGCGTCAAAAGGCTGAGGCTTATTTGCGTTTGCGCACACTTCCCGGCGAACAGGCGCAGGCCGACTGGGGCCATTTCGGACACATACAGATCGGCAGGGCGCGACGCCCCCTCATGGCCTTTGTCATTGTGCTGAGCCAATCGCGTCTGGAGGACGGCGAGTTCCGCTGGCCGAAAGTGCAGGACGGCGTGATGCGGCTGACGGCCGCGCAACTGTCGGCGCTATTAGAAGGGCTCGACTGGCGGCGGGTCCACGAGGCGCGCCAGACCCGCGTTCCAGTTCAGGCGGGCTGACCCGCGACGAAGTGAATCAGCCTGGATTCCGCTGTCGCGGGCTGTCGGCGAATATGGTCTGATCCGGTCATGGGATGACGGCGGACCAGCTTCCCGACGATCCGGATGCGGATCAGGCCGAGCTTCTCACGCAGCCATGGGTCGAGTGCCGCGATGATTGGAGTACTCTTTTCCTGACGCGCAGCGCGGCGCTCGTCGGCCGATCGGCCACGGATGCTGTCCTCGATTTTGTAGAGTTCAGCGATCCGTCTGAGCATCTCGCTGGCGATCGGCGCGGGACCGGCTGCCGCCAGTTCATAGAAGCGCCGCCGCACATGTGCCCAGCAGAAGGCGAGCGTCACGCCGCTCTTCTCGGCCAGCACGCGATAGCCGCCATAACCGTCGACCTGCAAGATTCCGCCAAATCCTGCGAGATGAGCGATCGGCCGCTCGGCCTTTCGGTCCGGCGCATAGACATAGGCGACGCCCGGCGGGTCGCTCCCCTCCCATGGTCGGTCATCGCGGGCATAGGCCCAGAGCTGCCCAGTCTTGGTCTTGCCGCGGCCGGGATCGAGCACCGGCGCCGTGGTCTCGTCAGCGAAGAGTTTTGGTGAGGTCTTCAGCTTGCCAAGCAGCCGCTCATGCACCGGACGCAGGTGCCAGGCGGCGCGGCCGACCCAGTCGGCGAGCGTGGAGCGATCGAGATTGATGCCTTGCCGGGCATAGATCTGCGCCTGACGATAGAGCGGCAAGTGATCGGCGTATTTGGAGACCAGCACCTGGGCGACCGTTGCCTCGGTCGGAAGACCACCCTCGATCAGCCGCGCCGGCGCGGGAGCCTGAACGACCACATCCTCACAGGCGCGGCAGGCATATTTGGGCCGGCGCACGACGATCACACGCAGCTGCGCCGGAACGATATCGAGCCGCTCGCTCACATCCTCACCGATCCGGTGCAAGTCATTGCGGCGGCCTCTTCGAGCCCCAGCAGCAATTGATCCTCGGGGAGCGTCTCAGCACGACGGCCGAAGCGGTGGCGCTGCAATTCCTTGATGATCTGGATCAGCCGGGCGTTCTCGACGTCGCGCGCCAGGACCATCGCCTTGAGCGCAGCACGGGCAGGCATGGTCCTCGATGTCGACCACCATCTCCACGCGCGGCAGATGGGATGGCAGCACGCCCCGGTTCGCTCGGCGCTTTGCGACACGCGCCTGACGTTCGCCATGAGCGGTCTGTGCCTGCTCTTCGTCACCGGCGGCCTCGATCTGCTCGAGTCAGAAGACCAAGCTCGCAGAGGCAATCCGCTATACGCTCTCACGCTGGGAAGGCCTCTCGCGCTTCCTCGAAGACGGCCGCATCGAGATCGACAGCAACACCGTCGAGCGCTCCATCCGTCCGATCGCGAAGACTGATTCATTATGCACCTCCTTTTCAAATGGCGGAAAACAGCGATTCCTGGTTGTCGTCGTGGGTGCGACGTGGAGTATTGCGCGCCAAATCGGCT
>NZ_JAMYLO010000069.1:0-2118 GCF_040318075.1 Mesorhizobium sp. M1328
TTCGGCGTGCAATTGATATGATCGGCGCAACGGCACCGGTTGACGTCCGCGATCGAGCCGTCCTGCTGCTGCTCGCCACCACGGGCATTCGCAACGGTGAGCTGCGCGCCCTTCAACTGCACGATATCCACTGGCGAACTGGCGAGGTTTTTGTCCGGCACACCAAGGGCAAGCGTGATCGGGTGGCCCCGCTCATCGAGGAAGCCGGTGCCGCGCTCGCCGACTACGTCCTGCGCGCTCGACCGAAGGTGGATAGTCCGTATCTGTTCCTGTCCTTCACGCCGCCCGTGGCACCATTCAAATGCGCGTCGCCTGTTTCGAGGATCGTGCGGAAGCGGTTGCGACATGGCGGGGTTGAACTCGGGCAGGTCGCAGGTGCGCATCTCCTGCGCCACAGTCTTGCCACCCAGCTCGTCAAGCAGCGAAGGCCGATCAACGAGGTCGCCGATCTCCTGGGACACCGCAGCATCAACACAACGGCGCTGTACGTAAAGGTCGCGACGTCGCAACTTGCCGAGGTCGCACTTCCCTTTCCGGGAGGCGTGGCATGACCGCCTTTGCCCGATTCCTCGGCGAGAAGGCCGAGTGTTACATCGAGCTACGCCACTCCCTCGGCTATGCCTTCAGCAAGCAAGCCGGCACGTTGCGGGCTTTCGTGAGGTACATTGAGCGCGCTCAGTTCGATGGGCCTGCCACTCGAACTTTGGCGCTGGATTTTGCCCTGTCGTTCAGCGGCGCCGCCAACAGCCGTGTCAGTCGTCACGGCGTGCTGCGCCGGTTTTACGAATATCTCGCCGTCTATGACGCGCGAACCGAAGCCTTGGAGCGCAGAGCTTTCCCCAGATCCAGAGCGATTCCGCCTCCGCGAATCCTCAGCGAGGCCGAGTTGGCATCACTCATCGACGCATGCCGCCGCATCTCGCCGGGAATCCTTCTCAAGGGGCGGACAATGGCCACGCTGATCGGATTATTGGCGAGCTCGGGGCTGCGATCAGGCGAAGTGG
Organism: Mesorhizobium sp. M1328; assembly: GCF_040318075.1. Taxonomy (NCBI): domain Bacteria; kingdom Pseudomonadati; phylum Pseudomonadota; class Alphaproteobacteria; order Hyphomicrobiales; family Phyllobacteriaceae; genus Mesorhizobium; species Mesorhizobium sp. M1328. The sequence goes on from NZ_JAMYLO010000069.1 coordinate 1,005, forward strand.
TCAGACTTGATCGTTCCGACGTTGATCTGGCCAACGGGATTCTCCTCATTCGGAAGACGAAGTTCCGCAAGGACCGTCTCGTTCCAGTTCACACGACGACCCAGGCTGCCCTTCGTAGCTACGTCCATGAACGGGATGCCGCTTTTCCCATGCCCAAGGACCAGGCCTTTTTCCTCAGCTCTCGTGGCAATCGCCTCTCGGCGACAGGCCTGCAAAACGGCTTTGCCGAGGCCCGCAAGCTTGCTGGTCTCGATGGCGGCAAGCCATTAAGGCCACACGATCTCAGGCACCGGTTCGCCGTGACCCGTCTCGGCCTCTGGCATCAGCAGCGCGCAGACGTTCAGGCGTTGCTCCCGTTGCTCGCCACATATCTCGGTCACGCCAGCTACAGCGACACTGCCTACTATCTCACCGGTTCGGCAGATCTTCTCGCCATTGCGGCGGAGCGCGCCTTCCTCGACGGAGGTGCAGCATGAGCGAACACCTGCTGCTGGCGCCGCTCCTGGAGTCCTACTTTCGCCGGCGCTTGACCAAACAACGCAATGCGACTCCCGCGACCGTGGCCAGCTATCGCGATGCCTTGCGCATGCTGATCATCTTTGCCGCCACCCGATTGGCGAAGAAGCCGGCCGCATTGGCACTCGAAGACCTCGATCGAGACCTCGTTCTCGCCTTCCTCGACGAGCTCGAGGAGAAGCGCAAGAACGTCATCGCCACGCGCAACGCCCGACTAGCGGCCATCCGATCCTTCTTCCATCACGTAGCAGCCGCTGACCCGGCGTCCTTCGGTGTCGCCCAACGCGTGCTGACGATTCCCATAAAACGGGCTCACATTGAGGTGACGCACCACCTCACCAAGGCCGAAGTGGACGCCCTTATTGCGGCCCCCGATCAGAGGACGTCCCGTGGGCGGCGCGACCGAACGTTTCTACTGTTTCTGGCACGGACCGGCGCCCGGGTCTCCGAAGCCACCGGCGTCAACGCAAACGACCTTCAGTTGGAACGGCCGCACCCACAAGTGCTGCTGCGCGGCAAAGGGCGCAGAGACCGCGTCGTCCCCATTGCTAAGGACCTGGCGCGGGCGCTGACATCCTTGTTGAGCGAGCGCGGGATC
>NZ_JAMYLO010000070.1:0-2114 GCF_040318075.1 Mesorhizobium sp. M1328
ACATCATCATGAGGCACTCGACCTCGGAAAGGACCATGACCCCGGCGATGGCAGTGCGAGATCCGGATTGACAACTCCCCGCAATTAAAGGGCCGTTTGACAGCTGTCACCGGGCCGCGGTTCCCGGACCGCGGCGCGACGTCTTGGCCAAAGGGTCTGCAACCGATCACGCCGTGTTTGCCAGCGGCGCCAGGATCCACAACCGGATCAACGAGACGCTCTTCGACAGACCGCAGGATAATGCGCCCCGATTCGCAACCAAGCCCAGCGGCGGCATCGACCCCCGGCCGTGGTGCCAGGGGTTCTACGCGGCCCTGAATCTCATCAAAAGCTGGAGACGGCTAGTCGACCTCGACAACCCCAACCACGGCCTGCTGCTGCCAATCCTGATCTACTGCGTAGACAAAAAGGGGAAGTCCGTCCTCGGCAAGCCCAGGCCGGGGCCCGAGACCGCGCATTTCATCGAGCACGAGGCCTACAAAGACATCGCCCTCGTCATCCCCGTCCTACGCGAACTCCACTACGTCACCCGTTATGACGACCCGGAGTGATCGGCGGCGGCGCGCGGACCACCGACCGACCCGCCATAGACACATCACCAGACGATTTCGGGAAAGCCCGGCGGCAGCGGCCAGTCCGATATGCCAGCCTCGCACGCCCGCAACAGATAGGTCGAAACCGAAGTCTTGCTGGATTTCAGCCGTTCCGATACCGGACGCACCGAGAGGCCCTGCTCATACGTCAGCCGCAGGATTGATCGTATGTCTTTCACTGTCGTTCGTCTCGCTTGCTTCCGTCTTGGCATGGCCCCTCTCAACCCGATGATGAGAGGGCAAAATGCCAGAACGGCGCTCCCGAGAACCGACCGTTATATCCGCCCCAAAAACTGTCCGGGAATTAGCGGAATTACTGTCCCGTAATTACTGAAATCGCTGTCCGCGAATTAGCGGAATGGGTGTCCGCGAATTTCTGAAACACGCACTAATAACGTCCGGTTTCGATTTCATCCGACTTCCAGCATGTTCGCTCAGCATTGGGCTTGTCGACACCTCCTAAAAAAAGCGGCTGCCGCCGAATCCTGTTCGACGACAGCCAAGTTGCTTGGGTGGCCGGATCAGCGCAGCTTCTTCGGCTGGCAACACCGAAAAAGTGAGGTCGCGCAGAACCTCCAGCGCTCCGAATTTTCAGAAACACTTTGAACTCAATCATAGGTGCTGTCATCTCGCTTCCCTTTGCGCATCATCGCCGCGCTAATTCACGTTCGCATCCGTCTCGCTCGATTGATTTCTCAGGCTCCAATGATTGACATTGGTTCTGGCGAGCGCACCCCTCTTGAAGGTTGCTTCGACTGACTGCGAGATTGCGAGCACCCGCCGATCTTCGCCGTTCTTGCCCATTATCAACAGGCCGACAGGAAGTTGGTCTATGCTCTGACATGGGACAGTCGCCGCGCAACAATCGAAGAAGTTGGCAATTTCGTTGTTGCGGCCGATCAAGTACTCGACTCTTTTTGCTTCTTCGGGATCCGTCAGAGTCGAGGCAGAAGGAGTCAGGATCGGGACCGTTGGCATCAGTACGGCATGGAAGCGGGAAATAAGGTCATGCGCCTCCAAAACTAAGGTCTCTCGCAGCCGCCGCGCCTCTGCCCGTTCTCTCATAGAGACTGTGCTGCCTGAGAGGATCACGTCCACGACGTGCGGCTCGATCGCCTGTCTGTGCTCTTCAACAAGGCGCCCGTGACTGGTATGGACTTCGCTGCGGCAGATGATTGTATAGGCTTTTTGCCACTGTCGCCGGCCTATTTCCGTCCACGGAAATTCGATGATGGTCGCTCCTGCGCGTGAGAGCAATTCCAACGTAGTCGAAAAAGCATCGGCGACCTGCGGGTGAAGATCGTCAAGAACTAATGTGGTGGGCACACCGAACAGCAGCCCGCGAAGCGGGATGTCGGGGAGCGGGCGCCATGGCTGATCAGCCAGAGCGGCATCCATGATTGCGCAACAGGTGATTGTGCGCGCGATCGGACCTATGGTATCGAATGTATTTGAGAGGGGTGTGACGCCCCGGGCAGAAATACGCCTCTCGGATGGCTTGAAACCGGCGAGACCGCATAG
>NZ_JAMYLO010000071.1:0-1587 GCF_040318075.1 Mesorhizobium sp. M1328
GTCCCGATCCTGACTCCTTCTGCCTCGACTCTGACGGATCCCGAAGAAGCAAAAAGAGTCGAGTACTTGATCGGCCGCAACAACGAAATTGCCAACTTCTTCGCCGCCTCGTGCGCGACTACGAGCAGCGCATCGACGTCTCTCACGCCATGATCCTTGTCGCAATGGGCGGCAATCTCATCCGACGAAACGCTCATCCCTGAATTTCAAAACAGACTCTCAGCGAATTTAGAGAACCTTCAGCATCCCGGAAACAAGATTATTGCAGAGATTTCTTAGAACTTTAACCCAAGGAACGCGCGTTCTAGGAGATCATAGTCCACGCTGCTCAATTAGAAGTGCCGGCTCAGAAAAGGACTTTTCTCATGCACATCTTAGAAACGCCGCGCCTAATCCTAAGGCCGCCGTCGCATAGCGACGAGCTTCTTCTACATGGACTTCTTAGCGATCCGTTCGTGGTAAACGCCGTCAGAGATGGAGTCTATCCGACGATAGAGCAGTCGAAAGCTGCACTGCTTCAGTTCATCAGTCATTGGCAGCACAATCGTTTCGGCTTATGGATGCTGTTCGTCAAAGATGAAAGCCAAGCCGGAAAATTCGCTGGCTATTGTGGATTATGGTGCAGCGGCCTGTATCTGCCCGAAGATCCGAATAACGTGGAAATGGCAACTTGCCTCCACCTTGCGGCCTCGGGGAAGGGGATCGCGCTCGAGGCCGGCAGGGCAGTAGTCCAATTTGCTTTCGAGCATTTAAAACTTAAGAAAGTGACTGTATTCATTCGCCCAACGAACACGCGTTCGCTTCGTAAAAACCTTAAGCTCGGGTTTTTCTATGTCGGTAACAGAATTTATAATAACCGTACCATGAGGTATTGTGAGGTTTATCCAGAAACATATATAAAAATCGAGAATTTACTTGTTTTGGATTACGCAGAACCAGACGTCATTCAAAGTAAATAGCGCTACGACCAAGCCGCGTTATCGGTGCGCTGCTTACCCCTCGATGAACTTAGACTAACACGATGGCCTGGTGCCGCGGCAGCACAACATCGGCGGGAGACCGATCGTCGGGCGCTGGGTTCTTGCAACGCAGGTGCCGAGTCTCCCTCGCAGGAAGGCAAGGCGCACCATCGAGCCGAATTCGGAGGCCTTGACGTTGACCATCGCCGATTACGGCGCTCGAGCTGCTGCCGCTGGCTACCCATCGATCGCGTGATCAGCGTGTACGAAGCCGGATGAGCCGCGCGCGGTGGAGTGATGAGGTTGTCTTGTCTCCTCCGGCGCAACGGGAATCGTCGCTAGTTCGCGCAGATTCGCCAGTGGCAGACGGGGACTCTCCGTCACCATCATCGCCTCCGCACGATCCTCCGTCATCCAGATCGGCAACTGGACAGATCGATTACCGCGGTTTTTGAAGGGCAAGGCGGATAAACGGGCGCGGTTGGCCGAATCTGACTCTATGACAAGGTTTTCGCCCCTTGCCTGGTACGCATCCGGTGAAGACCGCAGACGTGCGCATCCGGCAGCCAGGAGAACCTGAGCACCGGAGTGCTGGGGTCAAGCTTTCTTTGGGGAGACGCGATGATAT
>NZ_JAMYLO010000072.1:0-1576 GCF_040318075.1 Mesorhizobium sp. M1328
TGAAAGGACGTCCTGATGTCTGCAGTAGAATCCGCAGCAGGCGCTGTGCGCGCCAATCGTTTCCGCAACACCGCTTCGGTCATTGACCGAACGCGAACGCATTTCCAACGGGCTCACCAACGTGGCCTCATGGCGGTCTACGGGCGGTCGATGGAGGGGAGGACGGTCTGGCTCACAAGAGGCGACCGTCGAGGCGATACCGTTATCGACTATGTACGTTGTTGCTACCTCGGTCTGGACAATCATCCGGCTATCGTTGCCGGCGCGGTTGCCGCAATAGAGGAATATGGATCACTCCACTGGTCATGTGCACGCACGCGGCTGAATTTCGGGCTCATTGGTAATCTTGAGGACATGCTTTCCCAACTCTTTGGGGCGCGCGTTATTGCATATTCAACAGTCATGATCGCCAATATGGGCGCATTGCCAATCATCGCCTCCGGACATCTAACGGAAGGCCAAAGACCTGTCATGGTGTTCGACCATCTGGCCCATGCCTCCCTCGCCTTTCATAAGCCAGTCGTGGCCGAGGAGACCCAAGTGGAGACAATTCCTCACAATGACCTCGATGCCTTGGAGCAGATCTGCCGCAAGCATCCAATCGTCGCCTATGTGTGCGATGGCGTCTATTCGATGGGCGGCTTCGCGCCGATCGAAGGGCTTCTCCAGTTGCAGGAGAAGTATGGTCTTTTTCTTTACATCGACGACGCGCACGGAATTTCCCTCTTTGGCGAAAATGGTGAAGGCTTTGCGCGCTCTCAATTGCCCCGTGAGCTCGGTGAGCGCACGATTGTCGCGGCGTCCCTCGCCAAGGGCTTTGGCGCGTCGGGTGGCATGCTCATGCTTGGAACGGCATATCAGGAAGAGCTATTTCGTTCCTACTCCATTCCGCATGCCTTCTCAGCTTCGCCCAACGTCGCAGCTGTCGGTGCCGCTATAGCCTCGGCGGAAATTCACCGGACGAGCGAGCTTAAGGTCCGCCAGGGTCAGTTGGTCGAGCGCATCGCCATTTTCGACGAGCTCATCGAGACAGATCAGCGAGGCGCCCCTCTGCCAATTCGTATGGTCAAGGTGGGCGACGAATTCGCAGCCATCGATTTCGCAGAGCGCCTACTAGATGACGGCTTTTATACATCCGTCACGTTCTTTCCGACGGTCGCTCGCGGCCACGCGGGCATACGCATCTGCCTGACCGCAAGTCACAACCTGTCGAATCTAGAGAGGCTCTGCAGCAGGATTGAGAGCTACCAACCCGTGTTTACCACAGCCTAAGCCCAAAATGGCTGGCGCTACGCCCGGGCCCGCTCCCACCGGGACGACTTATCGGGGGAGTGTTCCGCCGAAGGAGTCTCATCCGGACACCAAGGATTTTCGGAGTTTCGGATCATGATCAGCCGTAATCAACTTAGCATTTCCCGCCTTGCGCACCAGCGCGCAAAAGAGGTCACGCCCGGGGGCAACACTAGCAGCAGCGTCCATGAGGCGCCCTTTTATCAGAAATCCGGAAAGGGAGCGTACGTTAGACGTCAACGAGAACTCCTATCTCGATTTCCAGAGCAATTTCATCGTTCTGATC
>NZ_JAMYLO010000073.1:0-1550 GCF_040318075.1 Mesorhizobium sp. M1328
CCTAGCAGGCCGTTGAAGAAGTCAGGCTCTTTCGCAAACGAAGCCGGAATCGTCGGCGTTGTGGATGTAGAAGTGGCTGACGAGGCGACCTGCAGTGCCAAAGACAACCCAGCCGCGGCCACAGGCTGGGTCGTTCTCATCATGCCCCTCCCACGAGAATTCCGCGCAGGCTGAACCATCGCGGGTGCCATAGCGGACATCGAGGAAGCCCTTGAGTGCGCCGAAGGCGATCTCGCCATCCGCCGAGCCTTTGAATGTCAGATGGGCTTCCTCGACGAGATCGAGGAAGTCGTTATCCCAAACATCCATCTCGATGATGCGCCAGCGGCCGGCGAAGGCCTTGGCGAAGCCGGGAACCTTGGCCATCAGCCGGTCTCCGCCATGAGCTTTGGCAGTCGCACCAGATTGTAGGCAGCGGCTGCGAAGGTGAAGGCCCATCCGACACGGTCGCGGCCGCGGAACCTGGTCTTGTGCTGGCCGGCCACGACCTTGATCCAACCGAACGCCTCTTCGATGCGCTTCCTGATGCGCTGGCTGACGGCATAGCCGCCATGTCGCGTCGTGCGCCCGTCGATCGCGGAACTGCGGCCGCTCGTGTTCTGCGCTACATGCGGCGTCACCCTCATCGAGCGTAGCTCATTGACGAAGTCTTCCGCGTCGTAGGCCTTGTCGGCGCCGAGCGTGATCGCCTGTGGCCGCTCCGCTCGAGGCTCGATCATGTGCAGTGCGGCCACCCGCTCAGCATGTCCGTCGGCCAGTGTCAGGCAGGCGTCGACCAGCAGGCCGTGGCGGTTCTCCATCAAGCCATGTCCCATAAAGCACAGCTTGGCCTCCTTGCCTTTGCCCTTGCGATAGAGCCGGGCATCCGGATCGGTGGTCGAGGCATGTGTGTCGTTAGAACGCTTGTGGCCATGGAAGTCCGCTTCCGCGTTTCGCCCGCCCCCTTCAGCCGGTGGCTCGCCATGACCCCCGCTTGGGCCGTCCTTCGGTTTGACGCTCTTCATCGACGCCCACGCCTCGATCAATGTGCCATCGACCGAGAAGTGGTCCGTAGACAGAAGCTTCGTCACCTTGGGCTGCGCCAGCACCGCAGCAAGGAACTTCGTCGCGATGTCGCCCTCCAGCAGCCGGTCGCGATTTTTGGAGAACACCGAATGGTCCCAGGCCGCGTCATCGACGCCGATGCCGACGAACCAGCGGAACAGAAGGTCGTATTCCAGCCGCTCCATCAACAGCCGCTCCGAGCGGATCGAGTAGAACGCCTGTAGCAGCATCGCTCGCAGAAGCTTTTCCGGCGGGATCGAAGGTCGCCCAATCGGCGAATACAGCGCCGCCAAGTCCCGCTCCAACGCCGCCAGCGCGTCGTTCACAATCGCCCGAATGCGGCGCAACGGATGATCGCGCCGCACCCGAGCCTCGAGATCAACATAACTGAACAGTTCGCCAGACCGTTCGTCTCCACCGCGCATGCCTCGTTCTCCGAATCTCTCCGGAGACACTGAATCACGCTCACAGCCCCGCTGCGAGCCACTTTTTCAACAGCCTGCTAG
>NZ_JAMYLO010000074.1:0-1351 GCF_040318075.1 Mesorhizobium sp. M1328
CTGTCAAACGGCCCTTTAATTGCGGGGAGTTGTCAATCCGGATCTCGCACTGCCATCGCCGGGGTCATGGTCCTTTCCGAGGTCGAGTGCCTCATGATGATGTTCGGGTCGAGCGCCTCAACGTTTCCAACGAGATGCAGATGAACTGCTGTCGGCCGTTTGACCGAGGTCGCCGCAACCACCGTCCCGGCGGGGACATCGCGAGTTCGGAAACGGGCCTGCGATTGAGATCGAGTGCGGATTTGTTACGCCATCTTTTCGCTGCCCCACTCGAAGCTGGTGCCATCAACCCAAATGCAATGAAGCAGAACGGCGATCTTCCGTGCGACCGCCACCTTTGCCTTCTTCAAGCCGATCCGTCTCGACAGACGCATCCCCCAGGCTTTCAGCGTGGACCATCTTTTCGTTCGGTGTAGGAGCACGCTGGCCGCCTCGTACAGATAGGTCCGCAGCAGTCGATCTCCCCAACGTGAGACGCGGCCATTGATATCCGTTTCACCGGACTGCTTTCGTCGCGGAGTCAGGCCGAGATAGGCTCCGACGTTGGCGGCCGAGCGAAAGCGCGCGGGATCGTCGATCGTGTGGCGGAAGGTGAGCGCGGTCACCACGCCAATGCCAGGGACCGTCATCAGCTGGCGTGTGGTTTCGTCTTCACGAGCGAGATGCCGGACTTGCCGATCGAGCTTCTCCTGCTCACTGCAGACCTGCTCGTGGACAGACAGAAGCGCCTGAACCAACAACCGAAGCGGATGCCCGTCAGCAACCAGTTCCCAAACCTTTCGCCGGAACTGTGACCCAATCGATCGACTGAACTGCAGCCCATATTCCTTCAGCATGGACCGTGTCTGGTTTTCGAGATCGCGCCGGATCTCAACAAGTCTTGACCGTACGACGAGCATGGATCGGGTGGCCTGGCTTTCCGCGCTTTTGACCTTCACTTCCCGATACCAACCGACGCGAACCAGCTCGGCCAAGCCGCGGGCATCGTTCTCATCACTTTTGTTCATTCGAACTGAAAGTGCCGCCTTCGCATGTCGAGCATCAATGCAGACAACCGGCAATCCGACCCGCTTGAGCTCATGCCAGAGCCAGCTGGACTTGGCGCCTGTCTCGAACCCGATGCGCTCCGCGTGAGGTGCGCGTTTGCGGAGCAACTCCGTCAGTGCTCCTGGATCGGATTTCACTTTCCCTTGGAACACAGGCCTTCCAGCATCGTCGACGACGCAAACGCTGGTCTCTCGCTGCGACACATCCAATCCGACATATTGCTTCACTGCGGCCTCCTTGATCTCAATGCTCGGCGGCTTTTGCCGTCAGCCGAATCTTCGTTCAAAGGAGCGACGGCAGCAAT
>NZ_JAMYLO010000075.1:0-1337 GCF_040318075.1 Mesorhizobium sp. M1328
TGCTGAACTGTCTACCGACGTGCCCTTGCCAAGCATCAGCCAGGCCAGGCCCGCGCCGACCAATGTAAGCGGCAACGGATTGTCCCTGACCTGAGTCTTAAGATTGCTGAGCATGGCGGATCCCTCGCCGCTGAACATCCCGGTGAATTCGTCGATCAGTTGGCCCGGTGTCATCTTGCTGCGGATCGAGTCTGCGGTATCTGCCACTCTGGCGCGAGCAATATCAGCATCGCGTTCCAACTCGGCTGCGGATTTGTCGGTCATCTTATCTGTTCCTTGATCACGCGTGCGTCGCGTTTAAGTTGGTCTTGTGTCCGGTCGGGGGTCAACTCTGAGGGGGCCATGCTTGCCTTGCCGGAGCGCAAGAGTATGACGCCCAGTACTGCCACCACGACGCCGACGAGCAGCGAGGACCATCCGGCTCCCAGCCCGGCGCTCGCCAAGGCAATCACCAGCGCCTGCAAAAGCACCATCAGGGCGGCGAGCAGGCAAATGGCGCCTCCCATTACCTCCACGGCGCCGGCGCCGGCCTTGCTTACCTTTTCCGACATTTCAGCCCGCAACAGCCTGCTTTCGGTTTGAAGCAGTGTTGTGACCTGCTGTGCCAGATCGCTGACAAGGGTTGTCAGGCTGCGAGTGTCCTGATTGTCAGTCATGGGTTTCGCTCCAGGCTTGCATTGGCCCAGTCATCGCCGGACTGATCGGATCCTAGCGGGGCCGGCTCAACTGCCTCTGCCGATCGCCATCCGAACTCATTCGAGCTAGGACCCGTCTCGGGCGCCCGGCCTGTTCCCGACTGGCCCGGTGCTCCGGTTTGGGCAGAGGGTGGCGAGCTCTTGATGAACCGTCCCAACGCCAGGCCTGCCAATACCGAACCGGCGATCAGCGCCCCCGAGTTTTCGCGGCCGAACGACTGAATTTCGCCAAGCACCTCGTCGAACGGTTTATCCTTCAGGGAGGAGGAAAGCCGCTCGAGCCCGCCTGCGGCGTCAAGGGCGAATTTCGAAGCGGTCCGTTGATCATTGTTGGCAAGATGCTCGCTTGCCGCGCGCAATGCGCCGCTGAAGGCCTTGAGATTGGCGCTCACGTCGCGCTGCGTTCCCTCCGCCTTGTTGAACAATGCTTGCTTTGCTTCCGAAGCGTAATCTCCGGCTTTCCTGGTGATCTCGTCACGCGCATCGTGGAGCGCTTCCGTCGCGGTCTGCTTTTCCCGTTGTAGTCTTTCCGAGAGCTCGCTTCTGGCGGTCTCGAAATCGGCCGTCTGACGGCCCTGATCGTCCTGGTCCTGCATGGTGTCTCCTAGTGGAATCCGAGGAAGGAGAGGATTGCAAGCACGA
>NZ_JAMYLO010000076.1:0-1314 GCF_040318075.1 Mesorhizobium sp. M1328
CAGCCCAAGGTTTTTCTTGGTCGGGCATTGAGGGCCGCGGCCACGGCGGCGATCTCGTCGGCGCTGTGGACGCTCAGGTCGGTGCCTTTCGGGAAGTACTGACGCAGCAGCCCATTGGTGTTCTCGTTGGTGCCACGCTGCCATGGGCTTTGCGGATCGCAGAAGTAGACTTGGACACCCGCATCGATCTTGAGGCGATGGTGCTGAGCCATTTCGGCTCCCTGATCCCAGGTCAGCGAACGACGCAGCTCCTTGGGCAAGGTCATGATCGTGCGCGTAATCGCATCGCGCACGGCTTCGCTCCGTGTCCCGCGAGAGCAGGCCCATTCTTCATTCGCGGAACTTCGCCATGCCCCGTAAGCCGGGGAAGATGCAGCAACATCGTGAAGCGTGTCGTACGCTCAACCAGCGTTCCGATCGCCGAGCTGCCAAGACCAAGGATGAGGTCTCCCTCCCAGTGACCCGGCACCGCGCGATCGGCCGCTTCGGCGGGGCGTTGACTGATCATGATCTCCGGCGAGACAAGCTCTTGCCTCGCCTGCGTACGCGCGCCCTGGGAACCCGCAGCACGCGTCCCGTTCCTTCGTGGCTGATGCGCATCGTCTTGTCGTCCGGGAAGTCCATCGGCAAGCGTCGGGCAATCTGCTCCGGGCTCCAAGCCCTAGCCCATCGCCGATCCTTTCGCGGGCCATGCCGGCGACCCTTCCACGGAACGGCTGGACCAGGAACGGCAGCGCCACTCGGGGTCATGACGACGCCGGCCAGTCGCTGCTCCACATAAGTGCGCAAGGTTGTGTTGAGCGCAAGCTTGGTCGGTTTGGGCCGGCGGGCCGATCGCTCGGCGTGCCATTGGGCTGTCGATGCACGATACTCCAGGCCGCCGCTGCGCGTCGCGGCATTGCGTCGTAGCTCACGGGAGATGGTCGAGGCGAATCGGCCAAGTCGGCGTCCGATCTCGCGTCTCGAAAGACCCTGAATGCGAAGAAGTGCGATCTCCTCACGTTCCGCCAACGAGAGGTACCGCCCGGACGGCGGCTTGGTCGAAGATCTGAACACCGCTGGTGCCATGCCGCCCGCCTGTCGGAACAATCTGGTTCCAACAGGCTGCGACATACCAGCCGCCAGCGCAGCATCCTCGCGGGTTCATCCCTTGCGCTATCCCCAACCAGAATCGTTGGAGTTCAGATCGCCCCGCAACTGGGCCGATTCACAAGTCGATCTGCCGCTGGAGCGCATCGGGCTGGAAGCCTGCTCGCTGGCAGCCTAGCTGTATGATGGTATCCGCGCCGAAGGATGGCCGACCATCTGCATTGA
>NZ_JAMYLO010000077.1:0-1284 GCF_040318075.1 Mesorhizobium sp. M1328
TCCATCTTCGCCCATTGGGCGTCAGTCAGCACAAATCGTTCCATCCAAAGCTTGAATCACAAACAAGCCAAATGTGGAATCCTGAATCTCAACAGGCCTTAGACTAAACTCGTCTCGTTCGCATCGCGACAACGGTCAATCCGTCCCAAGGCGCAATACAGCAGGGCATAACGCTAGGAACTTCTTTAGCCAGTCCCCTTTGAATGGAGCAAGGAGCAAAATTAGGTCGGCATGTGCGCGATGCCGAAAAAGGCGCGCGAGCCCCGCATCGACCCTGTCGGTCTGAATCGGGGTACCCTGTCGCAACCTGCTTGTCCCGCCGAAGGAGAACGATATGAAGTTCCGTCCATTGTACGACCGCATCCTGGTCCGCCGCAACGAAGCCGACGAGAAGACGGCCGGCATATCATTATTCCCGACACCGCGAATGAAAGACCGCAGGAGGGCGAAGTGAGCGCCGCCGGCCCAGGCGCCCGCGATGAAGCCGGCCAGCTTCAGTCTTGGACCTCAAGGCGAGCGACCGCCGTAAGGCGATGCTGGATATCCCGATCGTGACTGGCGGCACCGCAATCAGAGAGGATCTCGGCATCAAACCGGAGAATGTCACGCTGGAGATGCTCAGCCGCACCAGAAAAGTCTCGATCGAGAAAGAGAACACTGCGATCGTCGACGCCGGCAAGAAGGGAGGAGTTCCAGGGCCGCATCATTCAGATCAAGGCGCAGGTCGAGGAGACCACCTTCGACTACGACCGCGAGCAGCGGCTGGCCAAGCTCCCCGGCGACGTCGTGATCCGCGTCGGCTTCTCGACAGGGGTCGAGATCAAGGAGCGCGAGCATCGCGTCGATGCTTGCATGCGAATCGAGCAGTGGTCGATGAGGGCATACTGCCAGCGGCTCGGCCCGGTTCAGGGCAGCAATGGCGTTCGACGTCGACAGCTTGGACCAGAAGATCGGTTTCGAGATCGCGCGGCGCGCCATCGAGGCGCTGTTGTGCTCAGATCGCCGAGAATGCTGGTGCGCAAGGCTCGATCACCGTCGGTAGCCTGCGCGAAAACCGGAGTACGGCTATGGCTGGAATGCCCTGGCCAACGAATTCGGCGATCTCTTCAGTCAGGGCGCGATCGACCCCGCCAAGGCTCTATCAAAGGCGCACGTCAACTTCTTGCATAAATGCAATAATTTAGGAGACCGCATGATTCGGCCCGGTAGAACTCCACTTCACATTCAGCTCGCTGATATCATTCGGTCTCAGATCGAGAGCGGCGTCTTCAACGCTGGCGACCA
>NZ_JAMYLO010000078.1:0-1230 GCF_040318075.1 Mesorhizobium sp. M1328
TGCTGACCATCGAGCGCCTGCGCACGATCGACGACGAGGTCGTCGCGGTTGAGACGGTTTCGTTCGTCGCAGCAATCGGCCGCCACATGGAAAAACTCGACCTGGCCGACACCTCTCTCACCGAGATTCTTGAGCAGCGTCTTAGTGTGCGGCTTGCGCGAGTCAGGCAGGAGATACGGGCCGGCACTGCGCGTGCCAGACTGGCAAAAGCGCTCGACGTGTCGAGCGGCACTGCAGTGCTGCAAATCGACCGCACCGCCTTCGACACGGCCGATCGGGCTATCTACTTTTCGTCCTCATCCTACCGGGCCGATCGCTACATTCACACCGGCTGGATCGAGCGCAAGAGCGCCTCGATCGCTCAACCTCGACAGTTAATCGGGCGGAGTAGATGATGGCTACCTGTGAAGTCTTATGTGGTCGGCTCTCACGGCGTTGCGTTTTGGATTGTGAGCGACGTGCCAGCGCCGGGCGAAACCCTGCTGGGGTCGGGGTTTGCCTTAGGAAATGGCGGAAAGGGTTCTAATCAGGCTATCGGAGCTGCGCGACTCGGCGCCAGATGGCAAACTGCTGGCGGGCGTTGGCGCTGACAGATTCGGTGACGAGGCACTGCAACTCTGGCGCGCCGAAGGCGTCGACTGCTCGGCGGTGAGGCCCAACTTGAACAGTTGGAGGTGAACGGATGGCGAACGCTGTGTAACCGGGGCAAAACCGGTGGCGGACGCGGCGTTATGACTCGGGTGTATCGGGTTGGGGTGGGTGGCGGTTTGGCGGGCGGCGTGATTCCATCGTGCCATGGCGGAGCCATCAGATTCTCGAACGCTCACCCCTGCGGACCTGCTCGACATGATCCTGCAGTTGCGGGCGGAGGGCTTCGCGCTGAGAATGCGGCTCTGAAGGATGAGATCCGGCGTCTGAAGGGTCTACCGCCGCTACCGACGCTGAAGCCGAGCGGGATGGAGCAGTACCTGCGGCAACGGGTCCGAAGCGGCGTGGCTCGAGCCGAGCGATCGTCACCGAAGAGCGCCGTACTGGTTGCTGCGCTGATCGGCGAAGTGCGCGGTCTTCAAGGCCGGGTCGAGCCGTTCCTGGCGACGCTACGTGCCGGGCACAGCGATTACATCATCTGTAGAAGTTTGTACTTGATCGGACAGTTGGCGTCTGAGAGTGGTCCGTTTTGCCTGTCCGATGGGATCAGGCAGCGATCATTTTCTCCTTCGCCAGCGGGGC
>NZ_JAMYLO010000079.1:0-1220 GCF_040318075.1 Mesorhizobium sp. M1328
CAGTGCCGCAGCGGAGCCGAGAAGAAGGCTCTTGATGTTCATTTTCTGACCTCCAGTCAGAATCGAACCAAAGTGCGGAATTGGCGCCGTGTGTTTCGGTAGTAAGTATCTGGGATTGCGTCGTTATTTCGGAAAATCGTTGATTTTTGTGAGATCACGTGAACAGCCGCAGACGTTCACCAGAGGCGTTTGCTGGCAAACGCATGCCCGGAACCGGATTTGAGATAACGCTCGAATGAAGTCGCCTTGGCTTGGTTCGAGAAGGCGATACAGGTCACGACCCGCCACGGCAGGAATTTGGACGTATGGCTGGATTTTCCGGCGTTGTGCTCGGCGACCCGTCGCTTCAGGTCCGAGGTCACACCGATATAGCGTTCGCCTTCCGCGCTCTTGCTTTCCAGCAGGTACACATACCACACGAACCGGCCTCCCTCGCCAAGGCATCGGAGTACATCCTCCTTTGCAAGGAAGGATATGCCAACCTGATTTTGCAACCGTTCCAAGAGGTTGCAGTCCTCCTTCGCCACGGCTTCGGAGGGCATCCCGCTTCGCGCGGAGAGGGTTTCGCTGGACTTGTCCTGCGAAGCGCTCAGCGCGAAGCAGGATGGCCTGCCACCCGAAGCCCGCAGGGCGAAGGGTGGCGGAGAGGATGGGATTCGAACCCACGAGAAGCTTTTGACCTCTACTCCCTTAGCAGGGGAGCGCCTTCGACCACTCGGCCACCTCTCCGTTGCGCCGGTGGATAAAGAAAAGCGCCGGCACAATCAACAAGCTGGCGCTATTATCCTTGAAAAATCGACCCTTCGCCAAAGCGCCGCCCAGCGATGTGGCGATTCTGCGGCAATTCCCTGGTTCGCGACTCGGGCCATGGTCACATTTCGGGCCGACCATCGCCGGAATCCGCCGTTTGCAACGGCTTGCGAAGGGGTGTTGGTTAACAGGAGCTTTCGGAGTGAGGCCAAATCGTGTCATTTGTGCAACAACGCCGGGGTATAGCGCCAACACAAACCTTTTGCCGGTACGATCGTGGTTGAACGCCGCCGTGTCATGGGTAATGTCGGGTTTGAAGGAGCGGCGCGGTGCGCATCTTTTTCGGTAGTGGGGATGGGGCAGGGAACGCTGTCCTTCAGCAAAGAATACCCAGACCCGTTTTTTAACTTTTGACTGGAGGTCAGAAAATGAACATCAAGAGCCTTCTTCTCGGCTCCGCTGCGGCACTG
>NZ_JAMYLO010000080.1:0-1220 GCF_040318075.1 Mesorhizobium sp. M1328
TGTAGAAGTTTGTACTTGATCGGACAGTTGGCGTCTGAGAGTGGTCCGTTTTGCCTGTCCGATGGGATCAGGCAGCGATCATTTTCTCCTTCGCCAGCGGGGCGGTGTCAAGGAAGGTCTGCATCGGCGTCTTGCCGAAGCACCAGCGGCCCTGATGTGGGCGCTCCTCATTGTAACTTCTGACCCATTCATCCAGATCGGCCTGCAGCTCCTCGATCGAGCCGTAGATCTTCTTCCTGAAGGCGACCCTGTAGAACTCGTCCAGCACCGTCTTGTGGAACCGTTCAACGATGCCATTGGTCTGCGGGTTCTTGGTCTTGGTGCGGGAATGATCGACGTCCTCGACCGCCAGATAGAGCTCGTACTCGTGGTGTTCGGGATTGCCGCAATATTCGGTGCCGCGGTCGGTCAGCACCCGGCTTAGCTTCACCTCGTGGGTGTCGAAGAACGGCACCACGCGGTCGTTGAGGAGATCGGCGGCGGTGATCGGCGTCTTGCGGTCATAGAGCTTGGCGAAGGCGACCTTCGAATAGGTGTCAAGGAAGGTCTGCTGGTAGATGCGTCCGACCCCCTTCATGTTGCCGACATAGAAGGTGTCCTGGCCGCCGCAATAGCCCGGGCATTCACTCTCGAACTCACCATGCGCCTCCTTGTCCAGCTTGGCCTTTTCCAGCGCCGCCAATTGGCTCTCGGTGAGCACGAT
This sequence comes from Mesorhizobium sp. M1328, assembly GCF_040318075.1. Taxonomy (NCBI): domain Bacteria; kingdom Pseudomonadati; phylum Pseudomonadota; class Alphaproteobacteria; order Hyphomicrobiales; family Phyllobacteriaceae; genus Mesorhizobium; species Mesorhizobium sp. M1328. Next base: position 704 of record NZ_JAMYLO010000080.1, read on the forward strand.
GCCGTCCTGGGCGACCTTCGCCTCCAGCGCCTTCAACCGCTTCTTCATCGTCTCCAGATCGTGACGCTGCCACACCCCGCGTACGCCCGACGGCGAGACCGAGTGGCCGAGCTTGCGCATTTCGTTGGCGATGCGGGTCTGTCCATAGGCGGGATATTCCAGCGTCAGCTCGAGGATGATCGCCTCGATCTCCGGTGGCGTGCGGTTGGCCAGCAGCGGCTTCCTGCGCGTCAGCTCCTGCAGCGCAAGTTCGCCGCCGGTCTCGTAAAGCTCCTTGAAGCGGTAGAAGCTGTCGCGTGAATAGCCCATCATCTTGCAGGCCTGGCTGACATTGCCGAGCTGTTTGGCCAGCTCCAGCAGCCCCACCTTGGCGCGGATGATCTTTTGGTCCTTGGTCATGTCAGTGTCCTTTCTGTCGCCGAGGCCGGGCGCTGCGAACCCTGACCACTCCGCGCCCGGCCTCGGCTCAAGCTTCAGCCCAGGACACCGTCTGTCAGATAAAGTTTAAACTTTTACA
>NZ_JAMYLO010000081.1:0-1132 GCF_040318075.1 Mesorhizobium sp. M1328
GAGGGACTAGGGTCGAAGGCCGCAATGCATGGCCCATGGCGTTGATTCCTTGTGTGAACCAACGCGAGCCGGCACCCGAATTCCATCAAAAGTGAGTCAGAGCCAATTTTGCACGCCGATTCACACCAATGCCGCTACTCCTGTCCAAGCACGTCGGGCAAGGTCGAAAGGACCGTCTGCTGCGTGTGCATGTCGATTATCGCCATGACATAGGCGATGCGGGCAGGTCCCACAGTATCGCAAGCCGCGACAGCCGGCGACTTGCACTATTCCTCTATCTGGCCTCGGCTGTGTCACGAATACGTCGGAGCGTCCTGATTGGCTGGATCGTGATCTGGCTTTTGTGGCTTCTCGTCACCGCGCTTGGCATCTGCCCCAGATCCATCGCCGCCTGAAAACCGATTATTGTTAACGGTCGACCAGGTAGTCCTTGAACTCGGCAGCCCGGCCGATGATCCTGTATGCCGGCGCATTGGTGCTGAGCAATGCGCCGGCGTCCACGCGAGACGGTCAGTAATTGACCAGCAGGTCACGGGACATGCTGCTCAGCGACTTCGCACCGTTCTCGGTCACGCGGACAGTCTCACTGAAGACGTAGCCGTCCTCCTTCTCAAAGATGCCGATGAGGACGTGGAAGGTCATGTTGGGTTCAATTACGGTGTCGTCGTCCCCCTGGAAGCTGACTCCGCCGTCGACCCAACCGAGGCCGATGGAGTAGCCGCTCCTGGATTCTTTACGCACGCCGTATGGTTTAAAGGCGCGCTGGAATGCTTGCCAAACATCGGAGCACTTAACTCCCGGCCGTATAGTTTCGACCTGCGCGAGGAAGCCGTCCAAGGCGGCTTGATGCAGGTGCCGCGCCCGAGCGTTTGGCTCACCCAAAAATACCGTCCGTGACAAGGCGCAGGGATAGCGGTGTCGGTAGGCGCCAATCTCGAAATTAGTCTGACAGCCCATCTTATAGCGCGCGTCGGACCACGTAAGATGCGGTGCGTTGGCCGGAGAGCCCACCGGCATAGATGGTATGCCGCAAACACCCCCAGGGAATTCCGGAGTGCCTTTGACCAAAGCATTCGATATGGCGGCGCCCACGTCGCATTCGCGCGCGCCAGGAGCGATCTCGAGCCGGCCC
>NZ_JAMYLO010000082.1:0-1130 GCF_040318075.1 Mesorhizobium sp. M1328
AACCGCGAGCGAGGTTGTCGACTTCCTCGCCGACACAGCGCCGGACAAGGTGCTAACCGGATTGGGCGGCCACGGTGTGGCGGCAGTATATGAAAGCGGCAAAGCCGGTCCGACAGTCCTGTTCCGGTCGGAACTCGACGCGCTGCCGATTTATGAGCTTTCAGGCGTTTCTCATTCGTCGCTCGTACAGGGAAAGTCGCATATGTGCGGCCATGACGGACATACCGCGATCCTCGCCGCACTTGGCCGCCAGTTCGGGCGCGAAAGGCCTGCCCGCGGCCGCGTCGTGCTGATGTTCCAGCCGGCGGAAGAGACCGGCAATGGCGCGGCCGGCGTCGTCGCCGATCCGCGCTTTTCCGAGATCGCGCCGGATTTGGCGTTCTCGCTGCACAATTTGCCCGGTGTGCCGTTCGGTGAGGTGCGTATCAAACCCGGCGTGGTCAACTGTGCTTCACGCGGCATGCGAATATTGCTGGAGGGCAAGACCGCGCATTCGTCGATGCCCGAAACGGGTGTCTCGCCAATGTTGGCGGTCAGCCAGCTGATGCCGGCACTGCCCGCGCTCGGGCGCGGAACCTTCGCTGACGACGATTTCAGTATGGTGACCGTCACCCATGCCCTGATGGGCGAAGCTGTGTTCGGCATTGCGCCGGGAAATGCAAAAGTGTGGGCGACGCTGCGCACAAGGCGCGATGAGTGCATGGCGGACCTGTGCGCCGCCGCGGAAGCGCTGGTGGAAAAGATCGCTGGAGAGCATCGTCTTTCGGCGCGCTACGACTATCACGAGATCTTCGTTGCCAGCGTCAACGCGCCGGATGCCGTGGAACATCTGCAGCGCGCGCTCGACGAAGAAGGCGTGCCACGCACAGAGGAAGCCCTGCCGATGCGCGCTTCGGAAGACTTCGGCCTGTTCGGCCATAGCGCAGCGTCCGCCATGTTCTTCCTCGGCGCCGGCGAGCCGTACCCTGCGCTGCACAACCCCGACTATGACTTTCCAGACGACCTGATCCCGATCGGATCCAGAATATTCATGCGCACGGCTCGCAACCTTCTGGGCTGATTGGCTCCTGGGCTGGCCGCCTATTTGCGCAAAAGCTCGATCTCAGGCGGGATATTAACGACGTCGCCCG
>NZ_JAMYLO010000083.1:0-1121 GCF_040318075.1 Mesorhizobium sp. M1328
ATGAGCAGCGTTTTCCATCGAATTCCCAAACGCCATCTTCCTGTTGCTGTCAGAGGCGAGGGTATGTTCATATTTGACCAAGACGGCAAGCGATACATTGACGGCTACGCTGGGGGTGCCTGCGTCTCATGTGTTGGTCACAGCCAGGAATCCGTTATTGAGGCCGTTCGGGATCAAGTAGGGAAAATGGCCTTCTTCCATTCCGCTATGTTCACGTCGGAGCCACTGGAGGAACTTGCGTCCATTCTGACAACTGATGCTCCGGAAGGCCTAAGCCGCGTGTTTTTTACCAACAGTGGGTCCGAGGCGGTTGAAACAGCCGTCATGATGGCTCGACAATATTTCGTGGAGATTGGTCAGCCACAGCGAGAGAAAGTTATCGGCCGCCGCGCCAGCTTTCACGGTGCCGGCCTGACGGGACTTGGCATTGGCTACCAGGCAGCGCGCCGGACACCCTTCGAAGCGATCCTTCCGAGCGTGTTTCATGTTTCGCCCTGCTACGAATACAGGGGGCGATTGCAGAGCGAAACGCCGGAGCAATACGGATTGCGTGCAGCCAATGAATTGGAACAGGCAATCCTGGGACTTGGTCCCGACACGGTAATGGCCTTTGTCGCGGAAACGGTTACCGGCACAACCAACGGTGCTACTCCACCAGTTCCAGGCTATTTCAAGCGGATCCGCGAGATCTGTGACAAGTACGGTGTTCTGCTCGTGTTGGACGAGGTTTTCTGTGGCTTGGGCCGAACCGGCACGCTGCATGCATGCGAGCAGGACGGGATGGCTCCCGACTTCCTAACATTTGCGAAAGGCGTTGCGGCTGGATACCAACCGATTGGCGCGACGATGGTTAACCAGAGGGTCTACGATGCCATCGTCTCCGGTTCAGGAACTTTCAAAGGCGGATACACGTACTCGGGTCACGCGACCGCATGTGCGGCAGCAATTGCGGTGCAGAAGTTCCTGCGGGCCCCTGGCTTTCTCGACCAAGTGAAGGCGGCGGGGAATGTGCTCGCGCAGCGCCTGCAAGACAGGTTCAATCAACATCCGCACGTAGGCGACATACGCGGTCGAGGTATGTTGATGACGCTCGAGCTTGTCAAGGACCGCGAGACAAAAGC
>NZ_JAMYLO010000084.1:0-748 GCF_040318075.1 Mesorhizobium sp. M1328
ATGACGACCCAATTGCCAGGGATGAGATATTCGGACCGGTGCTTTCGGTCATTGCCTTCGATGATGAAGAGGAAGCTATCCGTATTGCCAATGACAGCCCGTACGGGCTGGCCGCATCGCTGTGGACCGACAGCCTTTCGCGCGTGCACCGCGTCGCCGGCCGGCTGCGCGCCGGCACGGTTTCCGTCAACACGGTCGATGCGCTGAGCCCGATGACGCCGTTCGGCGGTGTCAAGCAATCGGGCTTTGGCCGCGACCTGTCGCTGCATGCACTGGACAAGTACACCGCGCTGAAAACGACATGGATCAAATACTGAAGCCGCGGGGGCGCTTGATCGCGGCGCCCAAACCGGCAACATAGAAGCCCATGCCGCTACGCTTCACCCTGAGACAACTCGAATATTTCGTCGCCGTCGGCGAAGCCGGGTCCATTACCAAGGCGGCCGAGCAGGTCAATGTTTCGCCGCCTTCGATCTCGGCGTCGATCGCGCAGCTCGAGGCCGAATTCGGCGTCCAGCTTTTTGTGCGCAAGCATTCGCATGGCCTGTCGCTCACGGCTGGCGGTCGCGTTTTCCTGAAGGAGGCCGCCAGGCTGCTGGTCGACGCCGATGCCCTGCACGACATCGCCGGCGACATCGCCGAGAAGGTGCGTGGGCCGCTGGCGGTCGGATGCCTGCTGACCTTCGCGCAGATCGTCATGCCGACCCTGCGCATGAAGTTCGAGCGCGCCTATCCCGAGGTGCGGTTC
>NZ_JAMYLO010000085.1:0-666 GCF_040318075.1 Mesorhizobium sp. M1328
GCAAACACCCCCAGGGAATTCCGGAGTGCCTTTGACCAAAGCATTCGATATGGCGGCGCCCACGTCGCATTCGCGCGCGCCAGGAGCGATCTCGAGCCGGCCCACCTGCATGGCCCTATCTACGATCTTTCCGGCCTGCTCCATATAGGCGAGCTCAGCTGTTGACTTGACCGTCTTCAGTTTACCGATCATTCCATCGGCATCGATGGCCTTCGATAAGTCCAAGCTGTTGCCGAGGGCGGCATGATCCTTCACTCCAAACGTCTTGGCCGTCAGTTCGACCCCGATGCGGCTCGACTTAGTGCGCTCGCGGATCAGATCGCCAATCGGCTGCCATGCCGTCCGCTGGCTCGACCCAATGTATTTCTCGGGATAACTGAGGATGCGCGATTGCGGCAGGTATGAGGTGGGCGTTGCACACAAAGTATCGATCTCGCGCAAGATCAGCCACGGATCTTCCTCGTCTTGACACACGAGAGCGAGCTGCGGAACATAATCCGAGTATCCGTCATAGCCGGTGAGATAGTTCATATTTGACTCGTTCATGACAAGCAGCGCGTCCATACCGTGCGCCGCCATTTGCTGGCGCAGTCGACGCGTGCGTTCGCGGTATTCCTGTTGACTAAATGCGGGCACGCGTTCCTGTTGACTAGATGTGGGCATGAG
>NZ_JAMYLO010000086.1:0-592 GCF_040318075.1 Mesorhizobium sp. M1328
GAGGTTGTCTAATCGCGGTGGGGACGTCAAGTATCTTCGCGCTCGGAGATGCGTTGGCCGGGTACACGGTTGTCTTCGCGGTCAACATCGGTCGCCGCATGATGGAGCTTCGCGGGACGAGCCTTCAATGTGGACGACGCACTTTGCTGAGTCAGCAGTGCAACCCCATCAGCGGAATGGCTCGGCTCACGTCCCGGCAGGGACGCCTCAGGCGTTCAGATTCTGAACGCTATCCGGATTTACGCTGTGGCTCCTGCATTCGGATTAAAGAGCTCGCCGGTTTTAAGCATCGAATGCATTATCACCGCCAGTTTGCGCGCCACAGCCACGGCGGCTCGTTTGAAGCCGATCCTCTCCCGGAGCTGGAGACCCCATGTCCGCAGGGTGCTCTCGGTTGAGCTACGCGTCAGAATAACCGACGCCGCTTCGTAGAGAAGCCCTCGCAAATGGCGGTCGCCGCGTCGGGATATATGGCCGTCATAATCGACTTCTCCGGATTGGTAGCGGCGCGTCGTTAGGCCTATCCAGGCGCCAACAGATCGGGACGTCTTGAAGTTGCCCGGATCTTCAATGGCAGTGGCGAATGAGGTTG
>NZ_JAMYLO010000087.1:0-586 GCF_040318075.1 Mesorhizobium sp. M1328
TGGTTATAAGCGAGCGTCTGCCACGATTTACCTGAGCCGGATTGCGCGCTTTAGCCAGTTTGCCGCAACGCGCTGTGGTCCGATGCCTATCTCTCAAGATGTCGTCGACAGCTATTTGTGCACGTTTACTACGGATACTCCACGCATTGGAGCAGTGTCGGCACTGGGACACGCGCGGCGAGTGGCTCCAGAACGCTTCCTTGCTGCTGTTCCCAGTGTAGATAATGATCCGAATGCTCCGCTTCTGAGCTCCTTTTCGGACTATCTGAGCAGGGTGTGCGGACTGGAGTCAAAGTCTCGCGAAGGCGTTCTCCTGGGCAGCCGCCGCTTTCTGGATTGGTTCCATCGCCACCATTCCGGCCAAGACCTCGACGCATTGACGGCTGAGCATGTCCTTGCCGCTGTCGAACATCGGCTGTCACTATCGGCGACCTCCGGTACCCGCACCGCAGCAACTTCTCACATCCGGACATTTCTTCGGTTTTTGTATTGGGCTGGCCACCACGATCAGGATCTCGCGCGCGTCGTCCCCAGGACGCCCCACTGGCGTTTGGCTCATCTGCCGCCGCGCCTTGCATGGGATGAC
>NZ_JAMYLO010000088.1:0-553 GCF_040318075.1 Mesorhizobium sp. M1328
AAGAAAAACCTTGGGCTGGAAAACGCCGGCAGAGGCGCTTGACGAGTTGCTGTCGTGAGTGAACACAATCGGTGTTGCGACGACCGCTTGAATCCGCCCAATATGCTGCCCAAGCCTACCGGCAGCTTCTCGCCGGCCATGGTCTGGTCGGCTCGATGGGCCGCAGAGGCAATCCTTATGACAATGCCAAAGCGGAGAGCTTCATGAAGACCCTGAAGCTCGAGGCGGTCTATCCGATGGCGCTCGAAACCTTCCAGGACGTTGCCGAGCACCTTCCCCGCTTCATCGACGAGGTCTACAACAAACGCAGGCTCCATTCGGCGCTGGGATATCTCAGCCCAACAGTTCGAGGATCAACACATCCGGCAGACGGGCAAAACCGCAGCCTGATCAGTGTCCACCCAAAGGGGCGCACTCCAAACGAGGGTCAGTTTTGGAAACGATGACGTGATTGCTGCCGTCGCTCCTTTGAACGAAGATTCGGCTGACGGCAAAAGCCGCCGAGCATTGAGATCAAGGAGGCCGCAGTGAAGCAATATGTCGGATTGGATGT
>NZ_JAMYLO010000089.1:0-547 GCF_040318075.1 Mesorhizobium sp. M1328
GCTTGGGCGGGGCCTGGCAGGACTCAAGCGGCGATGAGTACGGTGCCGAGGGCGAAGGTTCCGCCGGCTCCATGCTCTCCGATGCCGCTCGTTCGGTTGCTTCCGTGGCAGGCGGTGCGACTGAGGCTGTGGCAGACGTTGCGAGCGGCGCCAAAGAAAGATTGACAAGCACGGCCGGGCAGGTCGGCTCGGCCGCCACCGATATCACGGGGCGGGTGCGTCAGTCGGCGCAGGACCTGTTCCAGCGCGAACCTCTGGCAATGGCCGCGGTGGGCCTTGCCGTGGGCACAGCCATCGGCGTAATGCTGCCTCACACCGCCGCTGAAGACGCGCAACTCGGCCCCTACCGCGACAAGCTTCGTGACAGTGCCGAGGAAGTCTTTGAAGAAGGCGTGGAGCAAGCCAAGCAGGTCGCCGCCGAAGCATATGAGACTGTAAAGGAAGAGGCTGACCGACAGGGTTCCAGCGGCGACGCCGAGACGTTGGTCGACCGCGTCGAGAAAGTCGTGAAAAAGACGGCAAGCAAAACCGAGGAAGCCATTCGCGA
>NZ_JAMYLO010000090.1:0-545 GCF_040318075.1 Mesorhizobium sp. M1328
GCCGATGAACTTACGCAGTTGCGCCGGTCACGACTTTCCAATGCGCTATTGCGCGGATCCGATGAATGTGGGTGGCGAGGGCTGAGCGTTTCTGGAGCGGCGGGACGAAGAGATTTCGGACTGCTGAAAAGACCGAGATGAAACGTTGCAAGCCGCCGACGGATCGAAGCACTGCATCATCCGCTCTCGTTTCGAAGCGGCACGTGAGAATTCTCCGCGCGATTGTTCAGGCCCTTGTGTGATCGATGTTCGACGCCGTGCGCGCTTCGCAAAAGCTGGACAGCGATTCCGCTAATTCCCGGACAGCGCTTTCACAAAGTCCGTACAGTTTTCCGGAGATTACCGGAAAGCCTGTCCGGACTTTTCCGAAACCCGCAACGCCGGGCATTACATCGCGCCTTGCCGCTCCGTATGAGCGCAGTTTGTCGCTACGATGCGCTTGGGCGACAGGCCTTGCTTCTTCAGCAGCCTGACCAGCAATCGCTTGGCAGCCTTGGTATCGCGGCGGGCCTGGACGATCTCGTCGAGAACGTAGCCGTCCTGGT
>NZ_JAMYLO010000091.1:0-538 GCF_040318075.1 Mesorhizobium sp. M1328
TCGCTCTCGGCAGAAAGTCCTGGCTCTTCTGCGGTTCCGATCGCGGCGGACAGCGCGCGGCCGTTCTCTACAGCCTGATCGTCAGCGCCAAGATGAACGATGTCGACCCGCAGGCCTGGCTCGCCGACGTCCTCGCCCGACTGCCCGCCTATCCGGCCCATCGGATCGATGATTTGCTGCCGTGGAATTGGAGATCCGCAAAATTGCGGACCCAACCAGCGGCGGCCTGATCATGCAGCGCAATAAGGTGCATCACGTCTACACCGTCGAACGTGTCGCCAGGGACCTCGGCGTCAGCGAAGCGCTCATCCAGGACCTGACCCTCGGTCTCGAGCCCGAGGACGGCGTCATCTGGGTCTACGGCGCCAACGATGACGACGGGATCTTGGCCTTCACCGATGAAGGCATCGAGGAGGTCAAACTCCTCCTCGAAGAATATCATCGCGTCTCCCCAAAGAAAGCTTGACCCCAGCACTCCGGTGCTCAGGTTCTCCTGGCTGCCGGATGCGCACGTCTGCGGTCTTCACCGGATGCGTAC
>NZ_JAMYLO010000092.1:0-519 GCF_040318075.1 Mesorhizobium sp. M1328
ACCGTTCGTCTCCACCGCGCATGCCTCGTTCTCCGAATCTCTCCGGAGACACTGAATCACGCTCACAGCCCCGCTGCGAGCCACTTTTTCAACAGCCTGCTAGCGGTTCGAGACCGTTCTTTTGCGGTAGTCGGCCCGCTCCGGGGTGGTTGACGTCAGCTATCGCCGAAGACCTCGCCACAAATCGCCTCGATGCGTTCCGCTTCCGCATCGGTAAGTGCGGCGAATTCCTTTGCCCGGGCGCGGCGCGAGAGGCGGCCGCCGTTCTAGTCCAGGAACCGAAAGAGCAGATCGTTCAGCCGCTCGGGCATTCGATGAAGGCGTCAACCTGCTGCTGGTATTGATCGTAGCGCTGCAGGAAGGCGATTTCGTCGGGAAGTCGTGCTCGAAGCGTGGCGAAGGGACGAGGCCCCTTGTTGAATGCGTGAATTTTCTTCCAGCGGCGTCATGAAACCTGCAGCTGGCCACAGCTGCGAGCTCCGATGATTATTTCGTCTTTTCCGCGAACGGCTTTCGTCA
>NZ_JAMYLO010000093.1:0-501 GCF_040318075.1 Mesorhizobium sp. M1328
CTACCGCTCGGCGCCTGGAGCGTCGCTTGCGCACGGCCAGTCCTTCTTCGCGGTATAGCCGGTAGATGCGGTTGATACCCGATGCCTCGCCTTCGCGCCAGAATGAACAGCCGCCGATAGCCGAAGCGCCGGCGCTCGTTGGCCAGGTCGCGTAGCCGGCCGCGCAGTGCCGCCTCTGGCGCTCGGCGAGACTGGTAGCGGATCATCTTACGATCGGCGTCGACGAAGGAACAGGCCCGACGCTCCGACAGGCCCATCGTGGCCTGCAGATGCGCGACGGCTTCGCGCTTGGCGGCGGGCCCTACCATTTTTTTGACAGAAGCTCGCGCAGTGCCGAGGCTTCCAGCATCTGGTCGGCGAGCAGCTTCTTCAGCTTCGCGTTCTCGTCTTCCAAGGCCTTCAGCCGTTTGGCATCGGAGACGTCCATCCCGCCATACTTCGCCTTCCAGTTATACAGCGTCGCCTCGGAGATCCCATGCTTGCGCGCCAGGTCGCCCGCCT